>NZ_BCTX01000026.1 GCF_001590985.1 Novosphingobium naphthalenivorans NBRC 102051 | reverse complement strand
GATCTGGGCGGAGGGCAACTTGCCTATTGCACGGTCATCAGATCGGAAGAGACCCAGTTCGCCATCCAGTTCGAAACGCCGCTGGTCAGCGACGGTGCCGGCGGCCTGTGCACCCGTCACCGCGTATCCCCTTATGCCCTTGCCGCAGCCGGAATGCCCCTGGCAGCCTTGCCGCCCGGCATATATCCGCTGGCACTGGTTTGCGAATCCCCTGCCAATCCCCCGCGGTTCATGCAGGTAACGACGGCGAGACGGCCTGCGCCGGAAGCGGATAGCCTTGGCCTGCTCAGATGAACTGCCGGCTTGCCGACACAACCGGCGCGGTGCCCCTTCACGAAAAAGCCCCCGCTTCCTCTCGGAAACGGGGGCTTTTTCAATTCCGGTAAACCGGAAGCCGGATCAGGCCGGGTAGGTCCAGGCCGTGCCGCGGTCGAAGTTGTCCGAGGCGAACTTCCAGTTGAGGAGGTTGTCGAGCACCGCCTTCACATAGGCCGGGCGCTTGTTCATCTGGTCGATGTAGTAGGCGTGCTCCCACACGTCGACGGTCAGCAGCGGGTTCACGTCCGAGGTGATCGCAGTGGCGGCGTCGTGGGTCGAGATGACCTTGAGCGTGCCGCCATCGACGACCAGCCAGGCCCAGCCCGAGGCGAAGTGGTTCACCGCTTCGTTGGTCAGCGCTTCGAGCAGCGCGTCCATCGAGCCGAAGTCACGGGTGATGGCAGCGGCCAGGCTTTCGCTCGGCGCGGTCTTTTCCGGGCTCAGCGAGTGCCAGTAGAAACCGTGGTTGTAGACCTGCGCGGCGTTGTTGAAGAGCGGGCCCGAAGCCGACTTGCTGATCTCTTCCACCGACTTGCCGGCGTTCTCGGTGCCTTCGATGGCGGCATTGAGCTTGTCGACGTAGGTCTTGTGGTGAGCGCCATGGTGGATTTCGAGCGTCTTGGCAGAGATGTGCGGCTCGAGAGCATCCTGGGCGTAGGGCAACGGCATCAGGGCAATGGTCATGGCTAGTTTCCTGTTTCGGTTATCGAACGCGTGACGAAAGCGCCGGCGAGAGAAGAGACGGGCCAGCGCCTGAGAGAACTCGGGGGCCTATGTCTGATCTCGCCTGCGACAATTCAAGCGTTCAATCGCGGCATTTTCATTCTCCGGGCGGATTTTCCGGCTGCGGACCGGCATTTGCAGGCAGGGATGACGGGGATCCCGCCATCCCTGCCCGCCGGACCGGCCACACGCTGCCGGGCCGGATCAGCGCACCGAGCCGCGGCGGAACAGGTTCACCAGCGCCAGCAGCAGCACGGAACCGAGGAACGAGGTGAACAGCGACAGGATGTCGAACGAACCGCTGGTGATCGGCGCGCCGCCCAGCAGCGGGTTCACCAGGAATCCGGCGAGTACGGCGCCCGCCACGCCCACCACGATGTTGAGGAAAATCCCCTGCTGCGCATCGGTGCGCATCAGGATCGAAGCCAGCCAGCCGATAATGCCGCCGACGAGCAGGATAAGCAGAAGGGTCATGGTGTCTTCTCCAGAATGTATGTCCGTTGCCTGAAACAACGGCCCGCCGCCGCAGTGGTTCCGAACCGTGCCGCCAGCGGACAACGATTCCCCTGCCGCGCACGGGCCAGGGAAAGCGCGAACACAGGACTGGAGACGCCGAAGCGAGAGCTATCTACCGGATCGCTTGAGAAATGGGAAAAGCCGCCTTGACGCGGTGCCACGCGCGGGCGCAAGGGACAGGGAACATCTGTTCCACTGGACTGGCTTCCGCCATGCTTTCGCAGAAAACCCGTTATGCGATCAGGGCCATGCAGCACCTTGCCGACAAGTACGGCCAGGGTCCGGTCCCGCTGGCGGAAATTGCCGAAGCGCAGAACATCCCGGCCAAGTTCCTCACCGTGATCCTGTCCGAACTCACCCGCTTCGGCGTGGTCGCCTCGCAGCGCGGCAAGGACGGCGGCTACTGGCTGGGCGTCTCGCCGATCGACATCACTTACGGCGACCTGATCCGGGTCATGCGCGGCTCGCTGGCACTGGTCCCCTGCGCCAGCCGCTTCGCGCACGAGACCTGCAAGAACTGCCTTGAGGAAAAGGACTGCCGCACCCGCGCGCTGATGCTGCAGGTCCGCGATGCCACCGCCAGCCTGCTCGATGGTATCCGCCTGTCCGACCCCATCGAACTGGCCCCCACATCACAGGATGAGGATGAGGATGAGGATGAGGATGAGGTTGAAGCCGGGCTGTAAGCCGGAATGGATCCGGCCTCAGGCCAATTGGCGCTCCCGGGAGGCGAAAGCTGCCTTGCCCGCTCTCATGCCTGCCAGCTTCCAGATGATTACAGTTGCAAGGATCGAAACATATCCGTCGATCGCATAATGCCACCCGAGATGCACCGACGCCGCAACGATGAAAACCAGATATGCGAGCATCACATAACCGATACGCCGGTGCATCGCGAAAGCGGCCAGTGCGAACAGGGTGGTGATGGATACGTGCATACTGGGAAATGCCGAAATGCCCATCCCGAAGCCCGGCGTCTTGTCCGTGTAGCCTTCCCAGAGCATTCCGGGCAGCGACGATGTGAAATCACCGGCGCTGGCCTGCCCGAATATGAAATCGCTCAGTTCAGCGAAGCGGGTACTGCCTGTAATGCCATGATAGAACACCGGCCCCGCGGCCATGAACGCCAGCGGCGCGATGTTGCCCAGAAGAACCCAGCAGAGCAGGAAGGCCCAGAGGTACTGGCGGCGGCGCTCCCAATCGGTGACGCATACGAAAAAGGACGATGCCGACATGATGCCACCGGCCACGGGGCCATAGACCCAGCGGATCAGCCCCTCGAACGGCGTCATCCAGCGCAGGTAGGTCCACGGGTCCGCGCCATGAAGAGACCTGTCTATATCGGCCAGCACACGGTCATAGGCGAACGGAGCAATGTGGGGCATCATCGTCTTGACCGACGTGAAGATCCCCAGAAACACGCCCATGGACAGGAACAGGCACACGCCTGCCAGCCGCTGCGGCCAGTTCGCCACATGGCCCAGAAAGGCGCTAGCGAAATCCTCTTTGCCAACCGACCTGGCCGCCCATACCGCCATCATAACGAGGCAGATCGCGCCAAGACTGCCCGTCCATCCGCTCAGATCGACCAGTGGCACAAACCAGCCGGTATCCCCCAACCATAACGCAGCCGCCAGCGCCGCCAGCCCGTAGATCAGAATGGCCGCATAAAACTCTCCGTCGCTTCCCAGAGCTTTCGGCAGACGCTTCATCCTGCAAGCCAGCCGGACGCGCGCTGCAAATCGAACAGATTTGAAGAGAAAACCATTCCACTCAACTGCAATAAAGCCGAACCCGCCACACCAGAGCCGGCGCACGGTACAGAGCGATAGATGCTCTGCAGGAATGCAATATCTTTTAAGATCTCATTGTTCAGAATTAAAATATTGAAATATTTATGGGTGGATCTGTATTTCACAAATACAAGAAGACCAAACGCATAAAAGCCCCCGAAAGCCGGCTTTGAGTTCTTTTCCCACCGGGGCAGCCGCAATGCCATAGGAACGAACGAAAGGCCCTTCTTCTTCAGAAAGCCTGCAGCCCCCGTGACCAATCGGCCCTGACACTGTAGAGGGTCCTCCCCCCAATCAGAAAAACAGAGAGGTTGCCCGCCATGATCACAGCCGTGATCGATGAAACCCATGCCCCTGACCGCACGTCCTGGGTCCCCGGCGCTGACGGACATGCCGATTTCCCGATCCAGAACCTGCCGCTGGGCGTGTTCTCGCGCGAGGGGGAAAGCCCGCGCGGCGGCATCGCGATCGGCGACAGCATTCTCGATCTGGCCGCGCTGACCCGCTCGAGCCTGCTGGAAGGCGAGGCCATGGTTGCCGCCAGTGCCGCCTGCGCGCCCACGCTCAATGCCATGCTCGCACTCGGCGCCGGTCCGCGGCGGGCGCTGCGGCGGCGCGTCTCGGCGCTGCTGTGCACCGGTGCGCCCGAACGCGGGGAGGTCGAGCCACTGCTGGTGCCGATGGCCGGGGCCACGATGCACCTGCCCGCGCATGTCGGCGACTACACCGATTTCTACGTGGGCATTCACCACGCCACCAACATCGGCGCCCTGTTCCGCCCGGACAATCCGCTGCTGCCCAACTACAAGCATGTGCCGATCGGCTACCACGGCCGCGCCTCGACGATCCGGCCGAGCGGCACGCCGGTGATCCGCCCGCAGGGGCAGACCAAGGCCCCCGGCGCCGATGCGCCTTCGTTCGGGCCGATCGCGCGGCTGGACTACGAGCTGGAACTGGGCGTGTGGCTGGCCACTGGCAACGATCTCGGCGCCCCGATCCCGATTTCCGAGGCCACCGATCATGTGGCCGGGCTCACCCTGCTCAACGACTGGTCAGCCCGCGACGTGCAGGCGTGGGAATACCAGCCGCTCGGACCGTTTCTGGCCAAGAACTTCCTCACCACCGTCTCGCCCTGGATCGTGACGATGGAAGCGCTGGCCCCGTTCCGCCGCCCCCAGCCGCCGCGCCCGGAAGACGATCCGCGCCCCCTGCCCTATCTATGGGACGAGGCCGACCAGCGCGAAGGCGCGCTCTCGCTCGATCTGGAAGTGTTCCTGAGCAGTGCCGCCATGCGCGAGCGGCACATCGCCCCGCTGCGGCTGAGCTGCGGCCCGGCGAGCGCGATGTACTGGACGATTGCCCAGATGGTGGCGCACCACGCCTCCAATGGCTGCCAGATGCAGACTGGCGACTTGCTCGGCAGCGGCACGATCTCCGGCCCCGAAGACGGCACGCAGGGCTCGCTGATGGAAATCACCCGCGGCGGCAAGCAGCCGGTGGAACTGCCCAGCGGCGAAACCCGCACCTTCCTGGAAGACGGCGACGAGCTTTCGCTGGCCGGGCATTTCCACGCCGAGGGCGCGGTCTCCATCGGCTTTGGCGCGTGCCGGGGCGTGGTAGCGCCCGCGCGCACCTGAGCAGCCCCGCTCCGGGCCTGCTCAGGGAAACTATCAGGCCGCTTCGGCGGCGGCTCCAGCCTCGGCTTCCGCCGCCGCCGCAAAGCGCCGGGCCAGCACGGCGCAGACCATCAGCTGGATCTGGTGGAAGAACATCAGCGGCAGGATCACCGCACCCACTTGCGCCGGGGCGAACAGCACTCCGGCCAGCGGCACGCCGGTCGCCAGGCTTTTTTTCGAACCGCAGAACAGCAGCACGATGCGATCCTCGCGCGAGAAGCCCATGGCCTTGCCGATCAGCGAAGACGAGACCATCACGACCGCCAGGATCGCCAGCGAAATCACCGCGATCAGCCCGAGTTCGCCCAGCGTGACGCGGCTCCACAGCCCTTCGAGCACGGCGGCGCCGAAAGCGGTATAGACCACCAGCAGGATCGAACCGCGATCGACATAGCCCAGCACTTTCTTGTTCCGGTGCACGAAACCGCCGATCCACGGGCGCAGGAAATGGCCGGCCAGGAACGGCAGCAGCAGCTGCGTGGCGATCGCGATCACCGGATCTGTGGAGAACCCGCCCCCCTGCTTGCCGGTAATCAGTAGCGCGGTCAGCAGCGGCGTCACGAAAATGCCGGCGAGGTTCGAGAACGAGGCGCTGCACACCGCCGCCGCGACATTGCCCCCGGCAATCGCGGTGAATGCGATCGAGGACTGCACGGTGGACGGCAGCAGGGTGAGGAACAGCACGCCCATCGTCAGTGTGGGATCGAGGCCGGGAATCGCCTGCACGCCCAGGCCGAGCAGCGGGAACAGCACGAAGGTGAGCGACATCGTCGTCAGGTGCAGCTTCCATGCCTTGGCACCGCCAATGATGGCCTCGCGCGAAAGTTTCGCGCCATGCAGGAAGAACAGCAGGGCAATGCCGACATCGGCAAGGCCGCCGGCTATGCCGGCCCAGACACCCCGCGCGGGCAGCACCGAGGCCAGGCCCACCGTGCTGACCAGCAGCAGCAGGTAAGGATCGATGTTGAGCCGCGCGAGCAGGCGGTTCGGACTGAAGCCGGTCATGTGAGAAGATACTTTGCCATGGAAGGCCCCTGTTAGCCTGAACCTGCGTTCAGGCAACAGTCCTGTAACGCCCGGAAACTTGATTTCGCCAGTTTCGGGCAAACCACATCAGATATCTGCACGACCTCCGCTCACCCTGAACTTGTCAAAGGGGGGTGGAGCACACGCCGTGCAAGCGCCCTTCGACAGGCTCAGGACAAGCGGGGTTTGAGTGGAACCGAACGAGTTCCAATCAGAGCCATTTGTGATCGCGATACCACTGCGCGGTGGCCTTGAGCCCCTCGCGCGTGGCGATCCGCGGCTGCCAGAGCGATGCCGGCACGCCCGCGTCCGGTGAGACGACCCAGTCGGGATGGCTGAGGTAGCCTGCCCGGTCCATGGTCATCCTGGCCTTGGTTCCCCGGAAAAAGCGATCCACTTTCGCGGCCGTTTCCAGAGACTTGCGCGAAAGGCCGAGCACTTTGGGCCGCCGTCCCATGGCCCAGCCGATCGCGCGGGCCATTTCATAGTGATCCCAGCCCTGCGGCTTGCCGTCATCCGGCTCGAACGTGCGGCCCGAAATCCCCTGTCCGCCGCGGACCAGCGCCACCAGCAGCCGCGCCAGATCCTCGACATGGATCATCGAGGCCCTCCCTTCGGCCGGCGTCGGGATCACGCCCCAGCGGGCAGCGCGGAACAGCTCGAACATTTCCCGGTCACGCGGACCGTAGATCGCCGGCGGGCGCACGATGGTCCAGTCGAGCGGGCTGGCCTTGACCAGCTTTTCCGCCCGCGCCTTGGATGCGCCATAAGTGGAAAGCTCCGGCTCGCGCGCGGAAAGCGAGGACACATGGACGAAACGCGGGATCCCCCCGGCCACGGCAGTCTCGATCAGGTTGAGCGTGCCGGTGACGTTACCCGCCTCGAACCCGGCGGCATCGGGCGCATTGACCACGCCGGCCACGTGGATCGTCGCCTCCGCCCCGCGCGTGAGATCGGACAGCGAGGCGCTGTCGCCCAGCTCGCCGCGCACCCATTGCACGTTCGCCCGCTCCGGCTGCTCGCGCCGGGTCAGCGCCCGCACGCTGTAACCGGCGTTCACCGCTTCATCGAGCACGGCCTGCCCGACAAACCCCGTCGCGCCGGTCAGCGCGATCACCGGCTGGCCCGTCCCGGTCACTTGAGCACCATCTGGTCACGGTGGACCACGGCCGAACGCGGCGCGTAGCCAAGCACTTCGGCCTGCTCGCTGGAATGCAGCCCGGTGATCGCCGCGCATTCGGCCGCGTCGTACTCGGACAGGCCATGCGCCAGCACCTGGCCCTTGCCATCGACGATCGCGACCGGATCGCCGCGCTCGAACACGCCTTCCACTTCGGTGATGCCCTTGGCCAGCAGGCTGGAGCCGCGCTGCAGGGCCGAAGCAGCCCCGGCATCAATGACGAGGCTGCCCTTCAGCCGCAGCCGCCCGCCCAACCAGGCCTTGCGCGCACTCGCCTTGCGGCCCTTGCGCTCCTTGGGCAGGAACAGCGTGCCGATACCCTCCCCGGTGACACGCGCCATCGGCCGCTCATACTGGCCATTGCCGATGACAAGGCAGATGCCTGCCAGCTCGGCGATCCCGGCCGCCTGCAGCTTCGAGATCATGCCGCCCGAGCCCATGCCCGAATTCGAATCCGCGCTGGCCATCGCCTTGACCTCGGCCGTCACCCCTTCGACCACCGGGATCATCTGCGCGCCCGGTTCCTTCGGGTGGCGGTCGTAGAGGCCATCGATGTCGGACAGCAGCAGCACCGCGCTCGCCTGCGCCGCCTGCGCCACGCGCGCGGCGAGCCGGTCGTTGTCGCCGAAACGGATTTCCTGCGTGGCGACCGAATCGTTCTCGTTGATGACCGGCACCGCGCCGGCATCGAGCAGCCGGGTGATCGTGGCGGTGACGTTGAGATAGCGCCGCCGGTCTTCCAGATCCTCCAGCGTGAGCAACATCTGCGCGGCGGTAAGGCCATGGCTGCCGAGCAGTTCCGCCCAGAGCCCGGACAGCGCGATCTGGCCCACGGCGGCGGCCGCCTGCGCGTCGGCCAGCGATCCGCGCCCGCCCTTGTCGAGCCCCAGCGTCGCCGCGCCCAGCGCGATCGCGCCCGAGGAAACGACGATGACCTGCTGCCCGCGCCCGCGCGCCTCGGCGATCTCGGCGACAAGGCCCGTCAGCCAGGCGCGCCGCACGCCCTCCTTGCCCACCAGCAGCGCCGAGCCGACCTTGATTACAAGGAGCGGGCACTGGGCTTTGTCGGCGAGATCGGAGAGAGCAGCGATAGGCATGGGCGGCCAGCCTCTAGGAGAATTCCCGCGCGGGGGGAAGCGGTTCCCTGCGCGGCCAGTCGCGGCGGGGCACCGGGTCGGCGGAGATGGCAGCTTGCCTGAGCGCCGCGCTAATGTTAGGAGATGCTTATGAACGCGAAGACCCGCACCCTCAAGCAACAAATCCGTCGCTTCCCGGCGGTGTCGGTGCGCGCGTTCGTTTCAGGGAGCCGGTAAGCCCGCCCCTTTCGAGCGCAAGCTCATCAACCCCGCCCGATCGGCGGGGTTTTTCATGCCGGTTGGGCTTTTTCATTCAGGACAACAGGCATGACTCTTTCCGACGATTCTTCCATCGAACACCTCGCCCTGCGCTTCATCGACAGAAGCCTGCCCCGGGCAGAATGGACCCACGAAGCCCACTGGGCAGCCGCGCTGTGGCTGGCCCGGCACCGCCCGGAACTGACCGCGCCGGATGCGATGCGCGACCTTATCATGGGCTTCAACGAGGCGACCGGCACGGTGAACTCCGACAGCAGCGGCTATCACCACACCATCACGCTGGCCTCGATGCGGGCGACCGCGCATCACCTCCACGCGCATCCGGCGGACGCACCGCTGCATGACGTGCTGGCGAGCCTGATGGCCTCTCCGCACGGGCATCCCGACTGGCTGCTCGACTGCTGGAGCCGGGAAACGCTGTTCAGCCCCGAAGCCCGGCGCGACTGGGTGGCGCCGGACATTGCCCCGCTGCCGTTCTAGGCCGGCGGAAGCCTCCCACCTGCACTCGCCCCGAGTGTGTCGAGGGACCGCGCATCGCGCCCCGTCGGCAGGCTCGGGGAGAGACCTGCCATTCACCAAGCCGCGAGCATCAAGCAAAACCCGGCAGACGCGATAAGGACGCCGCCCACCCTGGCCGTGCGCATACCATTGGCCTCGCCGGCTCGCAGCCCCTTTAGGCCGATTGCAATGCCGGCACCATGCAGCAGCGCCGTCGCGGTAACGAAACCCAGGACATAGGGCATTGCGGCCGCGCGTTGGGGAATTTCCGTTCCGTGGGCATAGCCATGAAACACCGCGAACAGGCCGACCAGCATCATCGCCGCCGGCACAGTCCAATGCCGGTGCATGACAAGGGCCAGGCCAAAGACGGCCACGGACAGCGCAATTGCGGGTTCCACGAAAGGCAGGGGCAGGCCCGCCACCCCCATGACCCCGCCTGCGACCATGAGAGTCAGAAAGGAAAGCGGCACCGCCCACAGCGCGCGGCCACCCAGACTGGCCGCGAAGAGGCCAACGGCAATCATGGCAAGCAGATGGTCCAGGCCGCTCAGGGGATGCAGAAACCCGCTCGCGAAATGAACATGCGGCCCACTTCCAGCGTGGGCCCATGCGGCTGAGGGCATGAGCAGGAGCCCTGCCGCCAAGCCCAGGCTTTTCATCAACATGGTGCAGACACGGGGCATGATACGCATCTCACTTTCGCTTTCGATGGAGGGACGAAGAGGATCATAGACAAGATCGGCTTCAGATCGAAGTCATGCGTGATCGCTTCCGCTGAATTCCCGCTGCCAACTCCGCCCGGACAGAGGGCAGTGGCCATCCAACGTTCCTGCGAAGGGCGGCTTCCAGGGTTTCAGTTGGATCCACTTGCATTGCGGACATTTCGAAATCCTCCCCCATTGGGGAGGTGGCAGACACGAAGTGGCTGACGGAGGGGGTGCGTTCAAACGCAACGCCAGTGTGTATGCAAGCCCCCTCCACCACCCTGCGGGCGGTTCCCCTCCCCCTATGGGGGAGGATTTCATCAAAGCCCTAACACCCACGCCATGACGAATGACCGCGCTGGCGGCGCCCAGCCCGCGCACTGGCGGCAGCCACGGCCGCCGTCAGATCAAAGCGGCGACCAGGGCTTCTCGTCGGCTTCTTCCTGTTCGCCTTCGGGGCGTTCGGTCACGGTCGCGGCGGGGAGGTATTCGATCACCGCATCGAGCAGCTTCGACATGCCCTTGCCGGTCGCGCCGGAGATCGGGAACACTTCGTCGGCCCCCGCCTTGAGCAGTTCCTTCGCATAGGCCGCCGCCAGCTCGTCGTCGACGAGATCGATCTTGTTGAGCGCGACAAGGCGCGGCTTGTCTTCCAGGCCGCCGCCATAGGCCTCCAGCTCTTCCTCGACAACCTGCATCGCCTCGACCGGATCGGTGCTGGAAATGTCGATGAGGTGGACCAGCACGCGGCAGCGCTCGATGTGGCCGAGGAAGCGGTCGCCGATGCCCGCTCCGTCGGCCGCGCCCTCGATCAGGCCGGGGATGTCGGCCAGCACGAATTCGCGGTTCTTGTGATGCACCACGCCGAGCTGCGGGCGCAGCGTGGTGAAGGCGTAGTCGCCCACCTTGGCCTTGGTGTTCGAGAGCTTGTTGATGAAAGTGGACTTGCCCGCGTTGGGCATCCCGACGAGCCCCACGTCCGCCAGCAGCTTCAGCCGCAGCCAGACCCACATTTCCTCGGCCGGGATGCCCGGCTGGTGCTGGCGCGGGGCGCGGTTGGTGCTGGTCTTGTAACTGGCATTGCCGCGCCCGCCCATGCCGCCTTCGAGCAGGGTCACGCGCTGGCCCGCTTCGGTCAGGTCGGCCAGCACGGTCTCGCCGTCCTCGTCCGAGATGATCTGGGTGCCGACGGGAACCTTGATGACAAGGTCCTTGCCCGCCGCGCCATTGCGGTTCTTGCCCATGCCGTGGCCGCCGCGCGGGGCCTTGAAGTGCTGGGTGTAGCGGAAGTCGATCAGGGTATTGAGCCCCGCCGTCGCCTCGAACACGACATCGCCGCCCTTGCCGCCGTTGCCGCCGTCGGGGCCACCGTACTCGACGTATTTCTCGCGCCGGAAGCTTACCGCGCCCGGCCCGCCCGCGCCTGAGCGGATGTAGATTTTGGCCTGATCGAGAAAATGCATAAAGTCTTATCCGGCGGAATTGCAAACCTGTCGAGTGCGGCGATGCCTGACCGCCGGGTGGGGGGCGTGGGCTGGTGCCGCAAGCGTTTGGCATTCGCCAAAGGCGCACCAATCTAAAACGCGAACGGCCGCAACAATGTGCGGCCGGTCAGCATAACTATCAATACCTGGTGGAGCCGAGGGGGATCGAACCCCTGACCTCGTCATTGCGAACGACGCGCTCTCCCAGCTGAGCTACGGCCCCGTTCCAGTATTGCCCGCGTGTCTCTCGACGCCCGGGAGGCGCCCCCTTAGCGAAGACCTCTCCGCCATGAAAGAGCAAAAATGCGCCGCGCGAAAGATTTCGCGCGGCATCGGCCGGTAACTACTGCGTGAAAGTCTGCGAACCGGCAGCCTGCTGGCTCGCCTGCTGCTCAAAATCCGGGCGCACGGTGATCAGCCCGCTGCTGCCATAGCGGGCCTGCCATGCGGCCAGATCCGCCTTGTACTTCTCGTAACTGTCGAAGAAGGCCTTGAACGGCGCTTCCATCTTGGCGAGGCCAGTGAAGGAATACGTGTTGAACTGGCTGGCATCGACCGTTGCCAGTTCCGTGGTCAGCTCCATCGCCGTCTGGCAGAAGTTGGCCTTGACCGGAGGCAGCGCGAAGAAGTTGTAGACCTGGGTCTGGTACGATTCCCGCGCCACGGTAGCCGCGCGCCCCTTGTGCTGGGTGCGGAAGCTGGCGTCGATTTCCCGGTTCGCGGCGGCGAGCGGCTTGGCATAGACGCCCAGGAAGCGCTTGTAGCCCGCAAGGATCGGCGCATATTCCGGCTCGACGCAATTGAGCGCGGCCACATTGTAGGCCGAGCGCAAGTTCCACACCGCCTGCGAGGTGGAAATCCCGCTGTTGACCGTGTGCCGGCTGCCATCGGCATCCACCGGCGGAACGGGCATATCCAGAGGCGCGCCCATCGGCGGCACCGGCATCGGCGGAATGACCACGACCGGGGGCGGCGGAGGCGGCGGCGGTGCCGGCGTGGGCGCGCAGCCCGAAAGCGCTGCAACCGTCAGAACGATCGCCGAACCCGCCAGAAGCGGGAGCCTGCGACCAAGGCCTTTGAACTTGCGGTAATCCACCCAATCACACTCCATCACGCACCCCGATATCTAGCGATTGTGCGCGTCAAAGAAAATGCCCGGTGCGACGAAACGCACCGGGCATCCCTATCAGTCGAATCCGGACTGTGGATTATCGCGCCAAACGCGCGAACACGGCCCGTTTCTGCTCAGTTGCGGTTACCCAGGAAGCTCAGCAGGAACTGGAACATGTTGATGAAGTCCAGATAGAGGCTGAGCGCACCAAGCACCACGGCCTTGCCGACGAACTCGGTGCCGCGCAGGTGGTAGTACTGGTTCTTGAGCATCTGCGTGTCGTAGGCGGTGAGGCCAGCGAAGATCAGCACGCCCAGAACCGAGATCACCAGCTGCAGCACGGTCGAGCCGACGAACAGGTTGATCAGCATCGCCACCAGAATGCCGACGAGGCCCATAATCAGGAACGTGCCGAAGCCCGACAGATCCTTCTTCGTGGTATAGCCATAGAGGCTCAGGCCCGCGAAAGCCGCGGCCGTGGCGAAGAAAGTCGTCGCGATCGAGCTCGCGGTGAAGACCAGGAAGATCGTCGAGAGCGAGAGGCCCATGACCACGCAGAAGCCCCAGTAGAGCATCTTGAGCGTCGATTCCTGGAAGCGGTTGGCACCGCCGCTGATCGCGAAGACGAAACCGAGCGGAGCCAGCATCACCAGCCAGCGCAACGGCGAGGCGATCATCTGCATGGCCATGCCCGAATTCGCGAAGAGCATCGCCACGACACCCGACAGCAGGACGCCGGAAGCCATGTAATTGTAGATCGACAGCATGTGCCGCCGCAGGCCCATGTCATAGGTGGCCCGGCCAGCCGCACGTCCGTCAAGGCTGGGCGACGCACCGAAGCCCTGACGGGGCTGGGGGTCGTTCCAATTCGCCATTTCAAACTCCCTTTCGCGGGGCGCTTTCGCACAATGCGATCCCCGGACAAGGGCAATATCGGGCCGCAACCCTAAAGATTCAAGAAAAACCGGCTCCGCCCAATTGTGACAAATTGTACAAGGCCTGTTAGATTTGTCCTGCAGGGCCCAGCCCCGAACTCAGCCCCGAGTTCAGACCTTGCGGGCCTCCGCCGCCATTTCGGCATTGCGGTCGCGCGAAGCGGCCATGGCCTCGGCGACGATCCGCGCCAGCGCCTGATCGCGGTCGAGCACGTTCATGCCCGCGCGGGTCGAACCGCCGGGGCTGGCCACCTTGTCGGCCAGCTCGCCGGGCGAGAACGCGGACGAAGCGGCCAGTTGCGCCGATCCTTCCACCATCGCCAGCGCCAGCCGCTGCGACTGCCCTTCGTCAAGCCCCAGCGCCACGGCGCCGGCAGCCAGGGAATCGATGAAACGGTACACGAACGCCGGGCCGCAGCCGGCCAGCGCGGTAACGGCATCGAACAGCGATTCGTCCGCCAGCCATTCCGGCGTGCCGAGATGCGCCATCATCGCCGTGACCGAAGCCCGCCCGACTTCATCCAGCCCGCGCGCATCGAGCGCAATCGGCGACTTGCCGATCGCCGCGGCAAGGTTGGGCATGATCCGCACGACAGCGCCCGCATGGGGGAAGCGCGCTGCGAGACTGTCGAACTCGACGCCGGCCAGGATCGAGAACAGCACGGTTTCGCGCCCGACCAGCGCGGACACCGCCGGGGCGACATCGTCCAGCCCTTGCGGCTTGACCCCCAGCATGACGGCATCGAAGCGGCCATCGGGCAAGTCGCGACGCAGGGTCACGCCCTCGGGAACCTCGCTGCGATGCGGATCGACGACGGTGAAGCGCGAGGCGGGAATACCGCCCGCCAGCCAGCCGGTAAGCATGGCGCCGGCCATATTGCCGCAGCCGACGAGGAGAATGTTCTGAAAGCGGTCCATGCGCGCCCGCTTAGGCGAGCGCGCGCGTGCTGCCAAGGGGCCCTCTGGACCGGGGACGCGTCAGGCTTCCCCGGCCGCGTCCACCAGCGCCGCGGCCAGAGCCTCGGCCGGAGTCTTGTCGCCCCAGAGGATGAACTGGAACACCGGATAGAAGCGGTCGCACTCCTCGATTGCGGCTTCCACCACCATCTGCGCCTGCCCAGGGCCGAGCAGCCCGTCCTCGCCGAGCATCAGCCCGTGGCGGTAAAGCACCACGCCGTTGTTCGACCAGACATCGAAGTGCCCCAGCCACACCTGCTCGTTGATCATCGCCAGCGCTTCATACATCGCCGCGCGCTTGCCATCGGCAATGCGGATATCGGGCAGGCACAGCAGTTGCAGCACCCGGTCTTCCGCGCGCCAGACCGCCTGGAACTGATAGGTCGCCCAGGCCCCCTTCACTTCCGCCGAGATTTCATCCTCGCTGGAATATTCGAAGGGCCAGTCGCGCGCTTCGAACAGCGACGCGAGCATCTCCACCGGAGCCGCCTCATCGTCGCGATCGATATCGTCCTGAACCGTCCTCATAAATACCGACACAAACCCTCCGCGTTACAAGCGCATGGATGCTTTGCATGGGCGGTGGAGCACAATGCGGCAGACGCGATCGGCTGCGTAAAACTGCACAAGTCTGTTTACAGCGTGTGGATAAGACTAACCACGGATTAACAGCGGTTCCGGATCTCGACGGAAAATTGCCTTCTGCCGGAGCCGCCGGAATCAGTTGACCGGCAGCACGTCGACCACTTGCCCCGCCGGGCTGGTCCACGGCAGCACGCCCTCGAACCCGGCCTTCTTGAGATCGGCGATGAATTCGTTGGCGGCCTTCTGCGTCTCGAATGGCCCGGCCAGAATCCGGTTCGTGCGACCCATCTCGCTGACATAGGCCTTGCGCCCCTTGAACAGCGCGGGCTCCTGCTTCGCATAACGCCGCCAGTCGAAGGCGATCGCCTTCTTGTCGCGCCCGACGCCGATCTGCACCCAGATGCGGCTGGGATGCGCGGGCGGTGCCGGTTTCTTCGGCTTCGGCTTTTCCTCGACCTTGGGCTCAGGCTTCGGTTCGGGCCGGGCCGGTTCGATCTTGCGGATATCCACCGCGCCGGAGGTGGGGCCCGCCTGCATCCCCGGCTTGCCCAGATCGGCAAAAGCCGCGGCCAGCGACGGGAGCGGCGCCGGTTCGGCCGGCTTTGGCGCAGGCGTCGGCGCTGCAGGTGCAGGTGCAGCGGGCGCTGCCGGCGTCCGGGTGGCAGGCAGGCCAGCCAGATCGAAGCCCGGCGCAGGCGTCTTGGCAACCGTGCTCGTGGCCGTGTTCGTGGCCGTTCGCGGGGGCTGCGCCGGAGTCGGATTGCGGGCCGGAAGTGCAGCGGGAGCCGCAGACGATACCTTGCGTTCCGGCGGCGGTGCCGCAGCCGCGACGGGCATCGGCCTGCGCTCGGCCAGTGGCGGCAGCTCCCCGGTGCTTTCGATCGCGGGCTTCGGCTCGGGCGGCGGCGTCCGGTCGGGATCGGCCGCTGCGATAGCGGTTTTCACCGGCTTGCGGCGCTCCGCTCCAGCCTCTGCCTTGGCGGACCGGGTCTTGCCTGATGTACTCTTGACCGTCTTCGCGCTCTTGCGCCCGCGGTCGAGCGGCTCGCCCTTGGGCACGAGGGCGGAATCCGCCGAGGCCACGCGCGGCGGCGCATAAGCGGCAATGCGCGGATCGTCCTGACCGATTTCGGACGCGCGGGGAAAGCGGCCGAGATTGGCGGCAGCGGCCTGCTGCGCGCGGGTCAGGCGCGGCATGTAACGCATGTAGGGCGCCACGCTCTCCGCCAGCTTCGGTGGCAGGATGGTCTCGGTAATGTCCACGGCCTGCTTGGTGTCGCCGGCAATCGCCAGGGTAAAGGCGCGCGCGCGCCAGCCCGGCTTGTCCTGCTTGCGCAGCAGCGGCATCAGCGTCGCCTCGGCGGTTTTCTGATCGCCGCCGATCGCCTGGCTGATCGCAAGGCGCATCCGCACCTCGTCACTGCCGTTCGCCTGCATGGCCATCGCGTAGTAGCGCTGCGCGGTCGCGTTGTCGCCGACGAGATCGTAGGCCAGGCCGCGATCGTCCGCGATCTCCGCCGGCGAGGCCCCGGCCTTTTCCGCCTCCGCGAAGTAGGGAAGCGCCTTCACCGGATCGCCGCTCAAGACGTAAGTCCGCGCCAGCCCCGCCTTTACGCGGGCACTGTTCGGCGTAATCTCGTCCGCGCGGCGGTAGAAACCGGCCGCCGCATCCAGATCGCCCAGACTGCGCGCGGCATCGCCGGCATCGACAAGAGCTGCGGGATCCCGCGAATTGCGGCCCAGCCGGGTCAGCGCGTCACTGAGCCGCTCCGTATTCGGATTGGGAAGCGCCTGCACCACCGGCTGCGAAACCACGGGCGCGCTCTGCGCGAGCGCCCCGGCAGACCAGATGGCAGACGCGCCAACAGCCGCGCCCGCCAGTAACCGCAAAACAACTTCCACCCGCAAGATCCGAGACACCCTTGCCAGACAACAGCCGAAGCCCGGCTGCAAGCGCTCTATGCGAACCGCCCGATGAACCCCGGACGAACACGGCGGATGCGGGGAAACGGCCCGTCTCCCCTTTCGCGCGATCCGCCGCGCGGCCGTTCAGCCGCTTACTGGTTGTTCTGCCTGCCGAGGAAGCGCGGGATGCTGATCGAACCGCTGTCGTCCTGCTCCTCCTCGGGCGCCTGCTCGCTGGCAGTCGCACGGGGACGGGAAAGACTGGTCATGCGCTCGAACAGCGTGCTTCCGCCAGCGGCCGGGCGCGGACGCTGCGACAGATCTTCGGACTGCGGGCTGGCGGGAACGGCCTGCCCGCCGTCGAGCAGCAATTCGTCCTGACGGCCCGGAGGCGGAGCGAAAGGCGGCGGCGGAGCTTCTTCCGCGGCTCCGAGGTCAAGCGGCTGGCTGCGCGATCCGCCCATCCCCGAAAGGCTGGCGTAGTTGCCAGAAGCGGTATCATCCCCGTCCTCGCCGCCTTCGATCTCTTCGCTGGCGCCGAGTTCGAGTTCAGCCGAAGGTTCGTAAGCCTCCGGCACGAAAGCGGCAGCCGGCGCCGGCTCGGGCGCGCTGTAAGGCGCGGGCTGCGGAGCCGGGGGCGGCGTTTCGGCGACAGGCTGCGGCGCGGGCGCCTGCTGCATTGCCGCCTGCACGGGCGGACGCACCGGACCGCGCGAGGCACCGAGGTTGAGCGGGCGCGAAGCCTCTTCCGCCATCTCGGCGGTCTGCTCGATACCAGTGGCGACCACGGAGACGCGGATTTTGCCCTGCAGGTCCGGATTGAAAGCCGAACCCCAGATGATGTTGGCGTCATTGTCGACCAGCTCGCGAATGTGGTTCGCGGCTTCGTCCACTTCGAGCAGCTTCATGTCGTCGCCGCCGATGATCGAGATGATCACGCCCTTGGCGCCCTGCATCGACACGCCGTCGAGCAGCGGGTTGGCAATGGCGCGTTCGGCCGCTTCCAGCGCGCGGTTCGGACCTTCGCCCTCACCCGTGCCCATCATCGCCTTGCCCATCTCGCCCATGACCGAGCGCACGTCGGCAAAGTCGAGGTTGATGAGGCCCGGCATGACCATGAGGTCGGTGATCGAGCGAACGCCCTGCTGCAACACTTCGTCCGCGAGCTGGAAAGCCTCCTTGAAGGTGGTCTCCGCCTTGGCGACAAGGAACAGGTTCTGGTTCGGAATGACGATCAGCGTATCGACGTGCTTCTGCAGCTCTTCGATACCCGAATCCGCCGAACGCATACGGCGCGTGCCTTCGAACAGGAACGGCTTGGTCACGACACCGACCGTCAGCACGCCCTTTTCACGCGCGGCCTGCGCAATGATCGGCGCGGCGCCGGTGCCGGTGCCGCCGCCCATGCCGGCCGCGATGAAGACCATGTGCACGCCGTCCAGCAGGCGGTCGATCTCTTCCAGTGTCTCTTCAGCGGCAGCGCGGCCGACTTCGGGCCGCGAACCGGCGCCGAGACCCTGGGTGATATCCGGCCCGAGCTGCACGCGGGTTTCGGCGATGGAATTGTTCAGCGCCTGCGCGTCGGTATTGGCGACGACGAAATCGACGCCTTCGATCTGCGCTTCGATCATGTTGGCGATCGCGTTGCCGCCAGCACCACCCACACCGATCACGACAATCCGGGGGCGAAGTTCGTCGATCGCCGGCGGTCCGATATTAATGCTCATCCTGCTCTCCTGGCACTCGCGCGCGGGAAGAAAATACTTTGACTAGTCTGATTGCACGCTTCGACTCTTCGAAGCAAAGCATGGTAAACCTTTGTCCACAGCGAAACCGCCAGTTCAGGGCATTTTCCGCCGCCCGGCCTACCCCGTGCACGGCTGATCCTTCCGCCCTGTGCAACAACCCGCCCAGGTCAGAAATATTCCTTGAGCGCGTGATAGACGCGCCCGGCCATTCCCAAGCCGCTCAGCTTCACGGTCCGCTGCGAGCGGCGCCCCATCGAGCGGATGTCGACGGGATCGGCCGCAGCATACAGCACCAGCCCCGCCAGTGTCGAGAAGCCCGGTTTCACGTGGGCTTCGGCAAGCCCGGAAAGATGCGGCACGCGGCCGACGCGGACCGGCTTGCCGATGGCGGCCTGGGCATAGTCGGCCAGTCCCACCAATTCCGCTCCGCCGCCGGTGAACACCACCTGCTGGCCGCGCTGACCATTGAAACGCATCGTCTTGAGCGCCTTGTTGACCTCTTCCATGATCACGCCGAGCTGGCCGGTGATGACACCGATCAGTTCCGCGCGCGGAATCCGGTTCTTGTCATCGGCGTGGCGCGCCCGCGGGCCGCTGTCGTCCTCGCCCGGAGCATAGACCGGGATCATCTCGCGATGATCGTGCGGGCTGGTGATCGCCGATCCGTTGACGCACTTGAGCCGCTCGGCCTGGAACCGGCGGATGCCGAAAGCCGAAGCGACGGCATCGGTGATGTCCGCCGAGCCCATCGGGATGGCCACCATGTCCTTGAGCATCCCCTGCCCATAGATCGCGACATTGGTCACTTCGGCGCCGAATTCGACCAGCGCGACACCCAGATCGCGTTCCTCGGGCGAGAGGCAGGCCTGCCCCGCCGCAATCGGCGAGGCGACGACCGCCTCGACTTCAAGATGGGCGCTCTGCACCGCCTCGGTAAGATTGCGGATCGGCGCGCCGTCGGCCAGCATCACGTGGATATCCACGCCCAGCCGCTCGGCATGAAGCCCCTTGGGATTGGACACGCCATGCGCCCCGTCGAGCCGGTACTGCGCGGGCTGCGCGTGGAGCACCATGCGCCCGTCGGGCCGGATCACGTCGCGCGCCGAAACGAGCAGGTGGTCGATATCCTCCTGCTCGATGCGGCGCCCGCCGATCTCGGCGTCGAACTGGTCGATGCGGCTGGCGAGCCCGGCCCCGGAACACCCGATCCAGACCTTCTGCACGGCGGCATCGGCCATCTTCTCGGCCCGGTCGATGGCATCGCGCACAGCATAAGTGGCAGCGGCAATATCGGTGACATAGCCGCGCTTGATGCCCTGGCTGGCACGGTGGCCCGACCCCAGCACGACCATGTCGCCCATCTCGTTGATCCCGGCGACGATCGCGGAAATGCGGAACGAGCCGATGTTGACCGCACCGAATACGCGGGTGATGCGCGGACCTGCCATTATTCCCCACTCCCCTTGGCGCTTCCCATAAACTGCATCATGCCCTGCCCTCTCATTCCGGGTCCGCCTGCGCCGTACGCGGCACCGCTCCGGCCTGAAGGGCCAGTTCCTTGCCCTCCTCGTCGGGGATGCGCATGTAGATGCGATCCTTCGCCCGCATGTCGAAGGCGGTGACTTTGCCGCCCAGCAGGCGGTTGGTGCCGTCAAGCCGCGCGAACGTGACCAGCGCGCTGGCCGATTCCTGATCGCCTTCGGGCAGGGCCAGCACTTGCCCGGTGTGGAACGTGAGGTTCCAGCGCCGGTTGCCGATCCATTCCGCCTCGGCCACGCGCGGCTTCAGGGCGGGCGCGGCTTCGAGCAGGTGCGAAAGCTGGACGACCTGCTGGCCTGCCCCCGGCCCCGACACGATCAGCTTGCCCTGCGCATCCTTGCGGCTGATCACTTCCAGTTCGTGCCCGGTATCGTCGATCAGCACGAAGCGATCCGCCTTGCGCAGCACCGCGTGCGGCGTGCGTTCGACGATGTCGATCACCAGCGTATCGGGAAGCTGGCGCGAGACGCGCGCGTCCTGCACCCACGACAGTCCCAGCAATTCCTGCCGCAGCTTTTCGAGATCGACCAGCGGCATGGCCCGGTCGCGCTCGGCCAACGCCTTTTCATAGACCTTCAGCTCGTTGAGGTTCTTCACCCCGCGCACTTCGACGCGCTTGACCTCGAACCCGGACTCGGCGGCGATCTGCGCCATCTGGTAGCTCGCCATCGTCGGCAGGCCCGCCATTGAGGCGACAACCCAGGCCAGCACCAGTGCGCCGCCCAGAATCGCGAACAGGAAAATGCGGTGAAGCTGCTCTTCGGAAAAGGGCAGCCAGCCCATCACCATATCCAGCGCGGAACCGGTCTGCGCCCGTGCCGAGCGGACCTTGGCCTTGTTACCCTGCGCTGCGGCGACCTTGCGGGCTGTCTTCGCCTTGCGCCGGATCGTGGTGCTCATCTGGCCCCCTTCCGCTTTTCGGCATCGGCCCCGGAATCGGCCCCGGAATCCGCCAGCGCCTCGGCGATGATCGCCTCGACGAGATCGGGATAGTCCATGCCGCAGGCCCGCGCCTGCTCCGGCACGAGGCTGAGCGGGGTCATCCCCGGCTGGGTGTTCACTTCGAGCAGGAACAGGCCTTCGACGCCCTGCGTATCGTCCCAGCGGAAGTCCGCGCGGCTGGTGCCCTTGCAGCCCAGCAACTGGTGCGCGCGCAAGGCCAGATCCTTGCAGGCCTGCGTGATCTCGTCGGGGATTTCGGCCGGGCAGACATGCTCGGTCATGCCTTCGGTGTACTTGGCATCGAAATCGTAGAAGCCGGACTTCGGGCGCAGCTCGGTGACCAGCAGCGCGCGCTCACCCGTCTTTGGCCCGCCAATAACCGCAGTCGTCAGCTCGCGGCCCCGGATATAGGGCTCGGCCAGAAGCTCGTCGAATTCCTGCCACGGCCCCACGGTATCGCGCGCGATCGGATTGCCGTAGTTGCCCTCGGCCGTCACGATCGCGACACCGACCGAAGAGCCCTCGTTCACCGGCTTGAGCACATAGGGACGCGGCAGCGGATCGCGCTCGTGGATATCGGCCGACTTGACCACGCGCCCGCCCGGCATCGGAATGCCATGCGGCACCAGCGCCTGCTTGGTCAGTTCCTTGTCGATGGCGATCACCGAAGTGGCGAGCCCGGAGTGCGTATAAGTCAGGCCCATCAGGTCCATCATGCCCTGCACCGTGCCATCCTCGCCCGGCGCGCCGTGAAGGGCATTGAACACGACATCGGGCTTCACTTCGGCGAGCCGGATCGCGACGTCGCGGTCCATGTCGATGCGCGTGACTGTGTGGCCCTTGCTCTCCAGAGCCTTGGCGACGCCTTCCCCGCTCATCAGCGAGACCGGCCGTTCGTTCGACCAGCCGCCCATCAGGACTGCAACATGGAGCTTGGGGAGAGACATCGTATTCGGTTCCACTCGATCAACTATTCACTTCAATTTCGTCATCCCCGCGAAGGCGGGGATCCATCTCCGGGCCGTGCGCATTCGACAGCGCACGAGATGGGTTCCCGCCTTCGCGGGAATGACGAAAGGGGGTGTTCTTGGCAGGGTTGGGCTTCATGGCTGCCCCACCCGCTGAATTTCCCACTCAAGCTCGACGCCCGAGTTGTCCTTCACCCGCCGGCGCACTTCCTCGCCGAGCGCCTCGATGTCCGCGCTGGTGGCCTCGCCGGTGTTGATGAGGAAATTGGTGTGCTTTTCAGAAACCTGCGCGCCGCCCAGTTGCAACCCGCGGCAGCCGGCCTTGTCGACCAGTTCCCAGGCCTTATGGCCGCCAGAAATTTCAGGGGCGGGATTCTTGAACGTCGACCCGCCCGTCTTGCTGCGCAGCGGCTGTGAGGCTTCGCGGCTGGCGGAGATGCGGTCCATCTCGGCCTGAATGGCTTCCGGTTCGCCGGGGCGCCCCTTGAAGCGCGCAGCGACGACAATGGCGCCTTCGGGCAGCTGCGAATGGCGATAGGTATAGCCGAGGTCGACGTTCTGCAGCGTGACCAGCTCGCCCGAGCGCAGCACCACGTCGCAATCGACGAGGATGTCCTTGACCTCGCCGCCATAGGCGCCGCCGTTCATGCGCACGAAGCCGCCGACCGTGCCGGGGATCGAGCGCAGGAACTCCACGCCCGCAATGCCATTGTCGCGCGCGGTCGAGGACACCAGAATGCCCGAGGCCCCGCCGCCGCATTCGAGCGTGAGGTCAGCCGTCTTAGCGACTTTGGCAAAGGCCTTGCCCAGCCGCACCACCACGCCCGGCACCCCGCCGTCGCGCACGATCATGTTGGAGCCGAGCCCCAGCGCCATCACGGGAACCCATGAGGGAAGGTCGCGCATAAATTTGCACAAGCCTTCAACGGATTCGGGTTCAAACAGGATTTCCGCAGGACCGCCAGTCTTGAACCATGTCCAAGGAGCAAGTTGCGCATTCATAGTTACTTTGCCGCGAGGCTCGGCAATGGTGAAAATACCCTCGGCAATGGAATACTCGAAAGCGCCGGGGCTCGTTTCCTGCTGCTTGGCGCTCACCCCGCCCTCCGCGCCTGAATCGCATCGGCTAGGCCAGCCGCCCACTTGGTGATGTCGCCCGCGCCCAGGCACACGACCATGTCGCCGGGCTGCACCGTCTGCGCCAGCGCATCGGCCAGTGCATCCGGCCCGGCGATGACTTGCGCCGAGCGGTGTCCGCGCGCCTTGATGCCGGCGACCATGTGCTCGCTGTCGATCCCTTCGATCGGCTGTTCGCCCGCGGCATAGACCGGCGCGGCGAAGACCATGTCGGCATCGTTGAAGGCGCCCGCGAAGTCATCCATGTGATCGTGCAGGCGGGTGTAGCGGTGCGGCTGGACCACGGCGATGACGCGGCCCTTCACGCCTTCGCGCGCGGCGGCCAGCACGGCGCGGATTTCGACCGGGTGGTGGCCGTAATCGTCGATGATGGTGACGCTGCCACCTTCCATGGGCACTTCGCCGACCTTGGTGAAGCGGCGCTTGACCCCGCCGAACTTGGCAAAGCCGGTCTGGATCACTTCATCGCCGCAGCCCATCTCGACCGCGACGCCGACGGCGGCGAGCGCGTTCTGGACGTTGTGGCGGCCCGGCATCGGCAATTCGATGCCCTCGATCCGGCGGAACGAGCCGTCGCGCTGGCGCAGCGCCACGTCGAAACGGTTGCCGCCGGGATAAGGCGTGACGTTCTCTCCGCGAATGTCGGCCTGCGCGGAGAAGCCATAGGTCACCACACGGCGGTCGCGGACCTTGGGGATGATCGCCTGCACTTCCGGGTGATCGATGCACAGCATGGCCGCACCGTAGAACGGCACGTTCTCGATGAACTCGACGAAGGCTTCCTTCACCCGCTCGAACGAACCGTAGTGATCGAGGTGCTCGGGATCGATATTGGTGACGACCGCGATCGTGCCGTCGAGGCGCAGGAACGAGCCGTCGCTCTCGTCGGCTTCCACCACCATCCAGTCGCTCTCGCCGAGGCGCGCGTTCGAGCCATAGGCATTGATGATGCCGCCGTTGATGACGGTCGGATCGATCCCGCCCGCATCGAGCAGCGCGGCGACCATCGAGGTGGTGGTCGTCTTGCCGTGCGTGCCGGCCACCGCGACGGTGTTCTTGAGGCGCATCAGCTCGGCCAGCATCTCGGCGCGGCGCACCACCGGGATGCGGTGCTCCAGCGCATAGACGACTTCGGGATTGTCACGCTTCACGGCAGTGGAGGTGACGACGACGGCCGCGCCCTCGACGTTTTCAGCCGCATGGCCGATCATAACCTTGATCCCGCGCCCGCGCAGGCCCTCGACGACATAGCCCTCGGCAATGTCGGAGCCCTGCACCGAGTAGCCAAGGTTGTGCATCACCTCGGCAATGCCGGACATGCCGATGCCGCCGATGCCGACGAAGTGGATCGTCCCAATATCGGTGCCGACGCCCTTCATTGTACCGGCTCCATCGCCAGCGCTTCACCGCCGGTGGCAGGGACAGTCTTTTCCATGCGGATCACATCCATAATCGGGCTCGCACCGAAACTCTCGACCAGATCGGCCAGATCGCTCGCAGCATTGGGATAGCCGCAATTCCATGCGGCGTGGGCCGCGTTCGCAAGCGTTTCGGGGTGCTGGGCCATGGCCTGAATCTGCTTGGCAAGCGTGGTCGCGGTGAAGTTTTCCTGCCGGATCGCACGCGCGCCGCCCGCTGCGGCGATCTCGCGGGTGTTCGCGGCCTGGTGATCGTCCGTGGCGATCGGCAGCGGAATGAGGATTGCGGGACGGCCAACCGCCGTCAATTCGGCAATGGTCGATGCGCCCGCGCGGCCGATGAACAAGTGCGCCCCAGCAAGCCGCTCGGCCATGTTCTCGAAGTAGGTCGCCAGTTCCGCCGGAATGCCATGGCCCGCATAACGCGCGCGCACTGCCTCGATATCCTCGGGACGGCACTGCTGGAGCACTTGCAGGCGCGAGCGCAGCGCCGGAGGAAGCATAGCCAGCCCGTCGGGCACCACTTCGGACAGCACCCGCGCGCCCTGACTGCCCCCGGTCACGAGAATGCGCAGCAGGCTGTCCTCGGTGAACTCCGGAAAAGGCTGATCGCGCAGCGCCAGCACTTCCTCGCGCACCGGATTGCCGACCAGCGAGATCTTGGCGTCATACTTCGGATCGAGCCGGTCGATCTGCTCGAATGCCGTTGCGATCGCATCGACCTTCCCCGCGAAATAGCGGTTCACCCGGCCGAGCACCGCGTTCTGCTCGTGCAGCACAGTGGGGATCTTCGCGGAGGTGGCAGCAAGCAATGTCGGCAATGCCGGATAGCCGCCAAAGCCGACGACCGCGGTGGGCTTGAACGTCTCGAACAGGCGCAGCGCCATCGACCGGCCCTGCAGCACGCCCTTTGCACCTTTCAGCCAGCCAAGCGGATTCTTGCCCGCGATGCGGCCCGGCGGCAGCACGTGCGAGGTCAGGTAATCCGGCTTGCCCGGGATCGCCGCGCCGCGCTCGTCGGTGATGAGCGCGACATGGTGCCCGCGCTGGTGCAGCTCGGCCGCCAGCGCGAAAGCAGGGATAAGGTGTCCGCCGGTGCCGCCCGCGGCGAGCACATAATGGCGGGAAACCGAACTCATTGCGTATCTCCAATAGCGCGCAGCGAAAACCGCTCGCGCTGGATGAACGGATTGCGGCGGGTAATCGCCAGCAGCAGCCCTATGCACAGGCCCATCGCAACCGTGGATGAACCGCCATAGCTGATCAGCGGCAGGGTCATGCCCTTGGACGGGAAGAGCTGCAGGTTGACGAGGATGTTGATGAAGGCCTGCCCGCCGAACTGCGCGGCAAAGCCCGAGGCGGCGAGCACTGTGAAGAGGTCTTCCTCCTCCACCAGCCGCAGGATGATCCGGACCAGGATCGTCAGATAGAGCACGACGATGATCATGCAGGCAATCAGCCCGAATTCCTCGCCGATGACCGAGAAGATATAGTCCGTGTGCGCCTCGGGCAGCGCCATCTTGCGCGTGCCCATCCAGAAGCCGAGGCCGGTCCACCCGCCGTTGAGCAGCGTGCGCTGGGCCAGGTCGACCTGATCGAAGGCCGTGCCGCCGAACAGGAAGTTGTCGATGCGGTTGCGGCCGTTGTCATAAGTGAAATACATCAGGACAAGGCCAACGAGGCCAACGCCGAAGAACATGGCCAGACGTTTGACGTCGATCCCCGAGAGCAGGATCAGCACCAGGAACGTGCCCGAGAACAGCATGGTGGACCCGAAGTCCGGCTGCAGCATGAGCAGCGCGCCGAGGAAGGCCATCAGCACGAAGCAGATCGCGATCACCGGAATCTGCGGATCGCGGGCCCGCCACGAGAGAATCCACGCCAAGAGGACCGGATAACCGCACTTGAGGAATTCGGACGGCTGCAGCGAAATGCCGAAGCGCAGCCAGCGCTTGGCGCCATTGACTTCCGAACCGATCACCGGGACCAGCACCAGCGCGGCCAGCATCCCGGCCCCGATCAGGATACCGAAACGCCGCGCACTGTCCTTGGACAGGCTCGAAGCCCAGAACATCGCCCCCAGCCCCAGCACCTGCCAGCGCATGTGGAGATAGAAGAAGTAGAGCTCCGGCAGCTTTTCGTGTGCGGTGGAAAGCCTGCGCGCGCTCGCCGGGGAACCTGCCGCCACCGCGACGGCGCCGATCGCCATCAGCACCAGCACGAGGATCAGCGTGCCGCGATCGATCTCCTGCCACCACACCGCCAGCCGGCCGCGCCGGTTGCGGTTGTAGCGCCCCCCGACAGAGGCCGGGACGGGTGCCAGCGTTGCCATCAGTCTGCTCCCCCAGACGTATCGGCCGGCGCATCTACGGGCGCGGCCAGCGCCTCGACGATCTGGCGGAAGGCATTGCCGCGCGCCTCGAAATCGCGGAACTGGTCAAAGCTGGCGCAGGCCGGAGAGAGCATGACGATATCCCCCGGCTTGGCCTCGGCCATGGCCTCGCGGATCGCCTCGGCCATCATTTCCGAGCGGTGGACGCGGGTGTAGGGCGCGAGCAGATCGGCAAACAGCGGCCCGGCATCGCCAATCGTATAGGCCGCCGCGATATTGCCGAAATAGGGCGCGCACTCGTCAAGATCGTCGCCCTTGGGCAGGCCGCCGAGAATCCAGTGGATCCGCGGCTCGGGCCCATTGCCGCGATCGACCGGCGGGAACGCGGCAATCGCAGGCGCGGCCGAGGCCGGGTTGGTCGCCTTGGAATCGTTGATGTAGATGACGCCGTTCGCTTCCGCGACCCGCTCCATGCGGTGCGGCAGGCCCCGGAAGTTGCGCAGGGCCTTCTTCCACTGCGCCTTGCCGATCCCCAGCGCCTCGACGATGGCAATGGCAATGGCTGCATTCTGCAGATTGTGCGGCCCCTGCAGCGAAGGCCAGTCCTTCTGCAGCTTGGCAAGGTCGTCCCCCTCGGCCATGCGGACAAAGCCGGGCTCGCGGCGCGCGGCCTCGATACGGGCGATGGCGCGGGTTTCCTTATCCGTCGTGCCGAACACCGCACGGTGCGCCTTGCTCTGCATCTCGAACAGCCGCGCCTTGGAAGCCGCGTAGCCTTCGAAGCCTTCGTAGCGGTCAAGGTGATCGGGCGTAATGTTGAGCAGCGCGGCAACCTCGCAATCGAGGCTGAAAGTCAGATCGATCTGGTAGCTCGAAAGTTCGAGCACATAGACGCCGCCTTCGGGCAGCGGATCGGCGCTGAGCACCGGCACGCCGATATTGCCGCCCATGCGGGCCGGCACACCGGCTACCGAGAGGATATGATGGACCAGCGAAGTCGTGGTCGACTTGCCGTTGGTTCCGGTAATCCCGACGACCCGGTGCGCGGGCAGGCTCGAACGGGCCAGCGCGAACAGCTCGATATCGCCGATCACCGGAACCCCTGCCCGCTGCGCGGCTTCGGCAATCGGATGGCGGTTCAGCGGAATGCCGGGGGAAACGACGATACCGTCATACCCGGCAAGATCGGCCGTGACGGGATCGGCGAGTTCCACCTTGCCGCAATCGACCCATTCGCACAGCCCCTGGCGCGGTTCGTCGCGGCTGTCCCACGCCATCACCTGCGCCCCGCTGGCCACCAGTGTGGAGACCACGGCCTGACCCGACCGGGCCAGACCAAGGACCGCGTAACGCTTTCCGGCAAAGGCGGGAGAAACGATCACGCGCGCGGCCTCCTATCGCAGCTTGAGAGTGGAAAGGCCGATCACCGCAAGGACGATCGAGATAATCCAGAACCGGATGACGACCGTGGATTCCTTCCAGCCCTTCTGTTCGAAATGGTGGTGGATCGGCGCCATGCGGAACACGCGGCGGCCGGTGCGCTTGAACCAGAACACCTGGACGATCACGGACACCGCCTCCAGCACGAACAGGCCGCCGACAACGGCCAGCACGATCTCGTGATGCGCCGACACGGCGATCGCGCCCAGCGCGCCGCCAAGGGCCAGCGAGCCGGTATCGCCCATGAACACCGCCGCGGGCGGCGCGTTGAACCACAGGAAAGCCAGCCCGGCGCCCATGATCCCGGCGCAGAAGATCGCCAGTTCACCGGCGCCCGGCACATGCGGAATGCCGAGATAGGCGGCATAGTCGTGGCGGCCGGCGAGGTAGCAGATGATCGCAAAGGTGCCCGCAGCGATGATCACCGGCATTGTCGCCAGTCCGTCGAGCCCGTCGGTCAGGTTCACGGCATTACCCGCGCCGACGATCACGAAGGCGGCAAAGACGTAGTAGAGCGGCCCCAGCGGGATATAGCGGCCCGACAGGAACGGCACATAGAGATTGGTGTTGAGCTGGCTCACGATGAGCCACGCGGCAATGCCCGCCACGACGAATTCGAGCACCAGACGGATCTTGCTCGACAGGCCCTTGTGACTGCTCTTGGAGACCTTGTCGTAGTCATCCATGAAACCGATCGCGCCGAAGCCGATGGTCACGGCGACGCAAGCCCAGACGAAGGGGTTGCTCATGTCCATGAACAGCAGCATCGACAGGACCAGCGCGGTGAGGATCATCAGCCCGCCCATCGTCGGCGTGCCGCGCTTGGCAAGGTGCGACTGCGGGCCATCCTCGCGAATCGGCTGTCCCTTGCCCTGGCGGACACGCAACATGCTGATGAATTTCGGACCGATCAGCAGGCCGATGAACAAGGCCGTCATCAGCGCCGCGCCGGAGCGGAACGACTGATAGCGAAGGAGGTTCAACAGCCCCTCGAAATGAAACCACTCGGCGATCAGATACAGCATCTTGCGGGGGCGACCCCCTACCCTTCCTGCTTGCTTAGCTCCGTCACAAGAGAAGCCAGCCCCACCGAATTCGAGCCTTTGACCAGGATGGCATCGTCCCGTTCAAGGCCGAATGCGCGCAGCGCATCGACAGCTTCCCCCACATTCGCGCAATGCGCGAAGGGCACCGGTTTGCCAAGCTCCGCGTTGTCCGGTTTCCCCAGTTCCTCGGCCAGGGCGAGCATCTCGTCGCCTACCAGCACCGCATAGTCGATATGCGCCTCGCGGACCGGCGCGGCGAGGGCCGCGTGATAGCCGGGGCCGTGGTTGCCCAGTTCCTTCATCGCGCCCAGCACCGCGATGCGGCGGCGGGCCGGGGTGCGGCCGAGCTGCGCCAGCGTGGCGCGCATCGAGGCGGGATTGGCGTTGTAGCTCTCGTCGATCAGCAGCGCCTTGCGCAGGCCCTGTTCGTCCGGTTCGCCGCCGGGGACATCGATCTCAAGCCGCGCACCGCGTCCGGGCAGTCCGCCCATTTCGGCCAGCGCGACCCCGGCCGCGCCCAGATCGCCCTTTACGGCGCGCACGGCGGCCATGACCGCCAGCGAATTGATGACATGGTGCTCACCGGGCGTCGCGATCGTGTAGCACACGCGGCGGTCGCCCATGTCCACCGTCACCAGCGAGCCGCCGCCGATCGCCGAGACGGTATCGAGCAGGCGCACGTCCGCATCGGCCGATTTTCCGAACGAGACGACATGCGCCCCGCAGCGCAGCGCCGCCTTGCGCAGACGCTCGAAGTGCGGGCTGTCCGCAGGGATCACGGCGGTGCCGCCGGTTTCCAGCCCCTGGAAGATTTCCGCCTTGGCGTCGGCGATGGCCTCTTCCGAACCCAGCATCTCGATATGCGCGGGCGCGATCGTGGTGATTACCGCGACATGCGGACGCACCTGCCGGGTAAGGTCGGCAATCTCGCCAGCGTGGTTCATGCCCATCTCATAGACGGCGAAACGCGCGCGGCTGGGCGTGCGGGCGAGGCTGAGCGGCACGCCGACGTGGTTGTTGTAGCTCTTCACCGAACGGTGGGCATCGCCCCGGCTGGCGCGGTCGAGCGCGGTGAAGATCATCTCCTTCACCCCGGTCTTGCCGACCGACCCGGTGACGCCGATCACCGGGCCGCGGGTGCGAGCACGGGCGGCGGCGCCCAGCCGCACCAGCGCCTCCATGGTGTCGGTGACAAGCACGTGCGGGCCATCCACCGGACGGTCCACCACCACGGCGGCCGCGCCCTTGGCAAAGGCCATGTCGACGAAGCGGTGGCCGTCCATGCTCTCGCCCTTGAGGGCAAAGAACAGATCACCCGGCTGCACGTCGCGGCTGTCGATCTCGACGCCCGAGACGGTGAAATCCGCGTTGGCCGTCCCCTTGACGGCGCGGGCGATGGAAACCGCGTCCCACAGAACCTGCGAATTTTCCTCGGCCGCGTCCACGGGCCAGTCGAGAATGCGGGCAACAGCGCTCATCGTCACTTACCTCCCAGCGTGCCAGCCATTTCCCTGGCCACCGTAACATCGTCGAATGGCAGCACGCGCATGGTCTCGCCGCTGCCGATGATCTGCCCCTGTTCGTGCCCCTTGCCGGCGATGAGGACGACATCCCCAGCCCCGGCCTCGGCGACGGCGGCCGCGATCGCTTCGCGCCGGTCGCCGATTTCCCTTGCCCCTTCGCCCATTCCGGCGAGCACCATGGCGCGGATCGCCGCCGGATCCTCGCCGCGCGGATTGTCGTCGGTGACGATCGCCACGTCCGCCCCCGCGCTGGCGATCCGGCCCATTTCCGGCCGCTTGCCCTGATCGCGGTCCCCGCCCGCGCCGAACACCGCGATGAGCCGCCCGGTCACATGCGGACGCAGCGCGGCAATGGCCGCTTCCAGCGCGTCGGGCGTATGCGCATAGTCGACATAGATGGGCGCGCCAGCCGGCGAAATCGCCGCGCGTTCGATCCGCCCGCGCACGGTGACGAGCCGCTTGAGCGCATCGAACGTCGTATGCGCATCGCCGCCGGTCGCCAGCACCAGCCCCGCGGAAACCAGCGCATTGGCAGCCTGATACGCGCCGATCAGCGGGAGATCGATCACCCGCACCTTGCCCTGGTATTCAACTTCCAGCTTCTGGCCGAGCGCGGTGGGCGTGCGGCCGAGCAAGCGGATGTGCTCACCCTTGGTGCCCACGGTCAGCAGCTTGAGGCCCCGCGCCTGTGCGTGAGCAATGGCCTTGTCAGACCAGGCATCGTCGGCCCAGATCACCGCCGTGCCGCCGTCCATGACCACATCGTCGAACAGGCGCATCTTCGCGGCGAAGTAATCTTCCATCGTCGCGTGGTAATCGAGATGATCGCGGCTGAGGTTGGTGAAGGCCCCGGCACTCACGCGCGGCCCTTCAATGCGGAACTGCGAAAGGCCGTGGCTGGACGCTTCGTAAGCGACATGGGTCACGCCCTCGCGAGCAAGTCCGGTCAGATTGGCCAGGAAGGTGACGATATCGGGCGTGGTCAGCCCGGTCGAGACGCTCTCGTCGCTGGTGGTCACGCCCAGCGTGCCGATCGAGGCCGCGCGCTGCCCGGCCATGCGCCAGAGCTGGCGGGTCAGCTCGACCGTCGAGGTCTTGCCATTGGTCCCGGTGACAGCGACCAGCGTCTCGGGCACCGGCGTGAAGAACGGCGCGGCCAGACGGGCGAACAGGCGGCGCGGCTCGGCATCCGCGAAGTGCACGGCGCCTTCGACTTTCGCCTCCGGAGCGGCGACCACGGCCACCGCGCCCGCCTCGATCGCGGCGGGAATGAAATCCTCGCCATTGAACTTCGCACCGCGAAAGGCGCCGAACACAGTGCCCGGCGCCACTTTGCGATGATCGATCGCAAAGCCGGTGACATTGGCGTCACCGCCATCAAGAGCAAGGCCTGCAGCCGCACAAAGGGCCGAAAGTTTCATTCGCCGCTATCTCCCTGCGGCACCAGATGCCTGAGGTCAGAAATGTCGATATCGCGCGTTTCGTCCGGCATGATGCCGAGCAAGGGGCCGATCCGCGGCACCAGCCGTCCCACGGCGGGGGCCGCGTTCCAAGCCGCCGTGCGCTGGAACGATGTCGCCGGCGTACCTTGCGGCTCATCCATCATCGCCACAACAACGTAGCGCGGCTTATCCATAGGAAATGCAGCGGCGAAAGTCGTGATGAGGGCATGTTTGCGGTAGCCGCCCACGCCCGGCTTTTCGGCAGAGCCGGTCTTGCCGCCGATGCGGAAGCCGGGCGCGTCCGCCTTGCGGCCGGTGCCGTATTCCACGATCATCCGCAGCAACTGGCGCAGCCGCGCGCTTGTCGCCGCCGAGAACACGCGGCGTCCGGCCGGCACTTCGGACGGATCGAGCTTGTCCAGCGTCGCCGGACGCCAGATCCCGCCATTGACCAGGGCCGCATAGGCCGTCGCGAGATGGAGCGGGGTCACGGCGAGGCCGTGGCCGAACGACACCGTCATCGTGCGCAGGCGCGGCCACTTGCCCGAAGGCCAGATCGGGAAACCGCGCGCTGGCAGCTCGATCTGGGGCCGCTCGTTCATGCCGAGCGATTCCATGGTCTTCTTCAGCCGGTCGCCGCCCAGTTCGTCGCCGATCTGCGCGGCCACGATGTTCGAGGAATGGATCAGCATCTCGGGCACGTTCAGCGTCGGCCCCAGGTCCTCGTCGTCGTGGATGGTGAAGCGGCCGACATGCAGCGGCGCTGCCGGCCAGCGGCGGCTGAGATCGGTGATCGTCCCGGCATCGAGCGCGGCAGCAACCGTGATCGGCTTGAACGTGGAGCCCAGCTCATAGACCTGGTTGGTCACGCGGTTGAAGCCGTGCGGGACTTCGCCTTCCTTCGCCTGCTGCGGCGTGACCATCATGTCGCTCGGCTTGACATGGTTGGGATCGAACGCGGGCAGCGAAGCCAGCGCCAGAACCTCGCCGGTATCGGCATCGAGCACCACGCCGCCCGCACCCTTGGCATGGCTGAGCGCCATGGCCTTGCTCAGCTCGTCCTCCAGCGCGCTCTGCACCCGGAAATCGAGCGACAGCACCGCCGGATGGGTACGCCCTTCCATGCTGGTGAGCTGCTTTTCGTAGACCTGCTCCATGCCGATATGGCCCTTGCCATCGCTATCGACATAGCCGAGCACGTGCGCCGCCATGGAGCCCTGCGGATAGAACCGGGTCTCTTCCAGCGGATATTCCAGCGCCGGTTCGCCCAGCGCGTGGACGCGGTTGGCCTCTTCGGGAAGGATCGACTTGCGGATGTAGCCCGGCTTGCCCGACGAAAGCTGCGCGATCACTTCGCGGCGGTTCAGATCGGGAAAGATGCGCAGCAGGCCATCGGCCACTTCCTCGGGCGTATGGATCAGCGGCGGTCCCTCGGTCATCGCCTTGGGATTGAACCACAGCGAATAGACGCGGAAATCGCGGGCCAGCGCCACGCCGTTGCGATCGACGATCTCGCCGCGCGCCGGAATCAGCGCATCGCCCAGTTCACCGCGGTGCGTGGTCGCCCCTGTTGCCCCCAGATACGTGATGCGGCCCAGCGCGCAGACCCCGACCAGCACGAACACGCCCAGCACCCAGAGCGAGCGCAGCTTGGCGACCAGCAGCGAGCGCTGCCGCACGTTCACCATCTTGCGCCGGCCGGCAACAGCGGCTGTCGGGATAGCGCCTCTCGCCACCGGGATCGCCCCTATCGGATAGGCGAGCGCATTCACTGCTGACCGGCTTCCGCAACTTCGATGCGGGCCAGCCGCTTGCCGAGAGCCGCAGCATCGCGTGCCAGTTCATCACGCTCGGGATCGCGCCCCTTGGCCGTGGCGGACGCGGGTTCGGACAAGGCTGCGGCCGTCGCCCCGGCTACCGGCGAAACCATGGCTAGGAGGGACGAGCCGGTATCCTGCGACACCGGCTTTTCGGCATTGGCATAGCGGATCGGCTTGGGCGCCCCCGGCCCGGCCGCCATGCCCAGCGCCGCAAGCTGCCGCTCGCCTTCGATGTACTGCCCGGCGCCCGGCGCCTTGTAGCCGAATTCGAGGTCGTTGAGCTGCTTGAGCGCCTGCTGGTTCGAGCGGGTCTGGAACTCGGTCTGGAGGAAATCGATGTCCTGCTGCACCCAGACCATCTTCTTCTCGGTGTCGTAGACCTGGCTCTTCACCGCGTTGACCCGCAGCGTCAGCGCAATCGTCATGGCGCCGCAGACCAGCAGCACCGAGGCCCACCCGATCGAACGGATACGGTCGCTGGTAAGGTTCATGCGGCACTCCTCTGGGCATTGCGGGCGGGGGCATCGGTGCGCACGGCGCTGCGCAGGGTGGCGGACCGCGAGCGCGGGTTTACGGCCAGTTCGGCTTCGCCGGGGCGCACGGCCTTGGCGACGCCGGTGAAAGTCGGCGCATCGGCGGCCGCGACCTGCGGCAAGTGGCGCGAGGTTGCCTTGCCGGCCGAGCTGGCATCGCGCAGGAAGTGCTTCACCTTGCGGTCTTCCAGGCTGTGGAACGTGACCACCGCCAGCCGCCCGCCGGGACGCAGCAGCGTTTCCGCGCCCGTGAGGCCGGCATCGAGCTCGTCGAGTTCGCCGTTCACATGGATGCGGATCGCCTGGAAACTGCGGGTCGCCGGGTCCTTGGGCGCGCCGGGACGATAGCCAAGTGCCTTGCGCACGACCCGGGCCAGTTCGCCGGTGGTTGCGATCGGCCGGGCCGCGACGATGGCACGGGCGACGCGGCGCGACTGGCGCTCTTCGCCGTAGAGGTAGAGCACGTCGGCAATTTCCGCCTCGTCCGCCCCGTTCACGAAGTCGGCCGCGGAGGGGCCGTCCTGGCTCATGCGCATGTCGAGCGGACCGTCGGACGCGAAGGCGAAGCCGCGCTCCGCCTGATCGAGCTGCATCGAGGAAACGCCGATGTCCATGACGACACCGTCGACCGCCTCGATCCCGGCTTCGGCCATGCCCTCGGCCATTTCCGAGAACCGGCGCGGGTGAAGCACCAGCCGGGGCGGATCCATGGCCAGCTCGGGCCATTTCACGGGATTGGCGCGGATCGCCGCGATCGCATCGGGGTCGCGATCGAAGGCGTGCACGGTCGCACCGGCATCGAGCAGGCGGCGGGTGTAGCCGCCCGCACCCAGCGTCGCATCGACGACGAGATCGCCGCCCTGGGGGTTCAGGGCGGCGATCACCTCCTCAAGGAGCACGGGAATGTGGGGAATGCGATCCGTCATGGATTGGGGAGCGCTCATTTCTTCTTCGCCTTGGCCAGTTCCGCCTCGGCGGCCGAGCGGCAGATCTCGATCGCGCCTTCCAGCTCGGGATCATCGCCCATCTTGTAGAGCTCTTCGGGGTTCCAGATGGTGATGAACTGGCCGACGCCCTGGAAGTAGAGCTGGTCGCCGATGTTCGCGAGGCGGGCGAGCCCTTCGGGCAGGACGAAGCGGCCGGAGCCGTCGAACGGCACTTGCTGGAAGGTGTAGAGCGCCATGGCCTTCTTGACGCGGTTGAACGGGCGCCCGGCAGCATCCGCTCGGGCCTGCTCGCGATCGAGTTCGTCTTCGAATTCCGCGACGCGGGACAGGCCGAAGCCGACGAGGCATTTCCATTCGGGGAACTTGGCCAGGCACAGCACGTCCTTGCCGCTCGATTCACGCACGGTAGTGCGGAGAGCGCTGGGCAGCACGAAGCGGTTCTTGTCGCGTAGAAGCGAAAAGCCCTGCCCGCTGTAGAAGATTGGCTGCCCCGCCATGGTGCCCCGTTTCGCCCAAAAAGCCTTCGTCTCGAAAACGACGAAGCCCCTCCCCGGCCGCACACCCACGCGGCAGGGTTCCGCATCCAGACGAGACACGGCGAGACTCAGCCATTCCGATTGACTGTTTCCATATAACGGGAAATGTGGGGATCAAAGGGAAAACTGGGGATCAGTGGGAATTTATCCACCAATTCGCGCAGCACTTACCCGATGCGCCAGAACCAGAAGGCTCAGACCTTGAAGAACCTTCTCATAAAATCATTATTTTTCAATATATAAAGAAGCCAATCCTCCCCATCCCGGCAAATCCCCACCTAGGAAGGAAAATCCCCACAACCATCCCCATCACGCCCAGTCACCGGAAAGCCGCAACACGCGCCTTTCCCGCTCGAAGCCACACGAAAACCGGCATTTTTGGCAGGAATCGCGCCTTCTCCCGCTATATCCCCGCCAAGGGGTGACATCGCCGCGGCAGAGCGATCTGGCGGAAGCAGACCCCAATTTCCCGGATTTTCCCCGAAACCGCATTCCCCCGCTTTCCCATCCCCGGTTTTCCCAACGGGAAACTGCGGGAGCCGCGATCAGGGCTGCGGATTGGCTCCGGCGCTGTCCATGGGATTGGGGTGCGGCGCCGGTGTGGCCGTCGGGCTGGGCTCAACCGCCGGGACGACGCCGATATCCGCAAGCGGATCGGTCGCCGCCTTCTTCGGCTTGGCGTCGACCGCGACCACGTCGTGGATCGGATCCTCGATGTCGGTCAGCCTGGCGCGGTCCATGATGATGTTGGCAAGGCCGACCAGCAGCAGCATCGCGCAGAGCCCGAACAGACCGACCTGCAACCGGTGCACCGCCTGCGCACGCAGTTCACGCGCACTGGGCGCCGTATAGCGCTGCGGGGCGGTGATCGGCTCGATCATACCGGAAGCGATCTGGGGCGGAAGCTGTCCTGCCATCGGCAGGATTCTATATCAGCTTGCAAGCCAAGGGAAGACCGGAAGCCCTTTGACCTTGAGCCACTCGGGATTGTAGAGCGAGGAGAGATAGCGAAAGCCCGTATCGCACAGGATCGTCGCCACCCGCGCCTTGGGCCCGAGCTGCCTGCCCAGCGCCACTGCGCCCGCGACATTGATGCCCGAGGACAGGCCGAGGCACAGCCCCTCTTCCGCCAGCAGGCGCCGCACCCATTCGAGGCCTTCCTCGTCCGACATGCGGAACTGGGTATCGATCGGCGCGCCTTCGAGATTGGCCGTGATACGCCCCTGCCCGATCCCTTCCGCGACCGAAGAGCCTTCCGCCTTCAACTCGCCATGCGCGTAGTAGTTGTAGAGCGCCGCACCGTGCGGATCAGTGAGCGCGATCGTGATCTTATCGTCGAACGCCTTGAGGCCCAGCCCGGTGCCGGCAATCGTACCGCCCGTGCCCGCCGCGCAAGTAAAGCCGTCGATCCGGCCTTCCATCTGCTGCCACAGCTCCGGCGCGGTGCTTTCGATGTGAGCCTTGCGGTTGGCGATATTGTCGAACTGGTTGGCCCAGATCGCGCCTTCGGTCTCTTCGGCGAGACGGCGCGAGGTGTGGACGAAGTGGCCGGGGTTGGAGAAGGGCGCGGCCGGAACCAGCACCAGTTCGGCCCCGAGCGCGCGCAGCGTGTCCATCTTCTCGCGCGATTGCGTCTCGGGCATGACGATCACCGTCTTGTAACCCAGCGCATTGGCGACCAGCGCCAGACCGATCCCGGTATTGCCCGCCGTGCCCTCGACAATCGTGCCACCGGGCTGGAGCAGCCCCTTGGCCTCGGCATCGCGCACGATCCACAGCGCCGCGCGGTCCTTCACCGAGGCGCCGGGATTGGCGAATTCGCACTTGCCCCAGATCTCGCAACCTGCCGCCTCGCTCGGCCCCTTGAGCAGGACGAGGGGAGTGTTGCCGATCAGATCGAGCGTCGAACGCTTTGCTTGCGGTGCAGTCATACCGCCCGAATTAGGAAAGGCAGGAGCAAGGCGCAAACGAATTGCACCTTACCCCTGCCAAGCCAAACTTGCAGGCAGATCATGAGCGCCCCCCACCCCGCGCCCCCCACCCGGCCTCCCATCAAGTATACTTTCGTGGGAGGCCGGGTGGGGGCGCGGGCTGGTGCCGGAACCGGGAAGCCACCCGTCAGGTGGGTTCCCGGAGTCTCTTCTCAGTCTTCCTTGGCGATCGTGACCTTGCAGCCTTCCAGGACCGCCGTCACCGGCACCTGGCAAGACAGGCGCGAGAATTCGTTGCGGTGGTCCGAGCTGTCGAGCAGGTCGTTCTCGTCCTCGCTCATCTCCGGCAGCTTGTCCATGTAAGCCGGATCGATGTGGACGTGGCAGGTCGCACAGGAGCAGCAGCCGCCGCACAGCGCCAGCAGTTCGTCAAAGCCCGCGTCACGGATGACTTCCATCAGAGTGCGGCCTTCAGCCGCCTCTACGCTCGATTCCTCACCCGACTGATTGACGACGATAATCTGCGGCATACTAACGGATCCCCTTTGATACACCATGTATCGAAAATGCAATGGTAGGCGCGTTTGCCGGAGGCTGCTAAAGGCTGCAACCCGCTTTTGCAAGGTAGCTGACGACATGGGTTTGACCGCTGACGCACTCGTTTCTGGCCTCGACGCGATCGCCGCGCGCGAACCCGCGATGGCCCGCGCGCTCGAACTGGCCGGATACCCCGAACCGCGCATCCGCCCTACCGGCTATGCCACGCTGCTGCGCACGATCGTCGGCCAGCAGGTGAGCGTGGCCGCGGCCGCTTCGGTCTGGGCGAAACTCGAAGCCTTGCTGGGCGAAGGCCTGCCCCCCGATGCCGTGCTGGGCGCCGATTTCGACGCGCTGCGCAGCTGCGGCCTCTCGCGCCAGAAACAGGGCTATGCGCGCTCCCTGTGCGAACTCGTTGTTGCCGGCGCACTCGACCTTGAAGCCCTGCCCGAGGATGACGAGGACGCCATTGCCCAGCTCGTGCAGATCAAGGGCATCGGCCGCTGGTCCGCGGAAATCTATCTGCTCTTTGCCGAAGGCCGCCCGGATATCTGGCCCGCCGGGGACCTCGCCGTGCAGGCCGGCCTGCACAAGATCCTCGGCCTCGACGCGCGCCCGGGCGAAAAGGAAACCCGCGCGCTTGCCGAGCAATGGCGCCCGCACCGGGGTTCGGCCGCGATCTTCACCTGGCATTGCTACAACAACGCGGCGCTGTAGGGGCGGCCCGGTTATTTCAAGGTCATCAGGTAGCGGATGACTTCCTTACGCTTCGCCGGGTCGGGAATACCGGCGAACGGCATTTTCGTGCCCGGCACGGTTTTCTGCGGAGACGTGAGCCACTTGTCGAGCGTGGCCTGATCCCATGTCAGCCCGGAGGCCTTGAGCGCTTCGCTATAGGCATAGCCCGGAACACTGCCCGCCTTGCGCCCCGCCACGCCCGCAAGGCTCGGGCCGACGATGGTCCTGCCCGGTTCGGTCGAATGGCAGGCCGCGCAAACGGCAAAAGCGCCGGGTCTGGCTGCGGCGGCATTGGGGGAACTGGCCTCGGCCGCACGCCCCATGACGGCAATGGCAAGCAGCGATAGCGAGGCGAGGCACAACATCGCCACATGGAACTTGCGCATTACCTGACCTCGACCCTCTTGAAACAAAATGAGAGCAGGCAGCCACAGGCCTGCGGCCGCCTGCTCTCGTTCACTGCAAAATCCCCGCCGCTCAGAAGCGGTCGGCATTCATCACTTTGGTCCAGGCCGCGACGAAATCGTCGACGAACAGCTTGCCCGCATCATCGGAGGCATAGGCTTCCGACACGGCCCGCAGTTCCGAGTTCGATCCGAAGATCAGATCGACCGGCGTGGCCGTCCACCTGGCAGCGCCGCTGGCCCGGTCCTTGCCGTCATAGAGCCCGGGCGTGGCCGACTTCGACCAGACCGTGTCCATCGACAGCAGGTTGACGAAGAAGTCGTTCGAGAGCGTGCCCGGACGGCTGGTGAACACGCCGTTGGCCGAACCGCCGGCATTGGCACCCAGCACGCGCATACCGCCCACGAGCACGGTCATTTCCGGCACGGTGAGGTTCAGCATGTCCGCCTTGTCCACCAGCGCGGGAGCCGGCGCCTGATAGGAGTCCGCCGCATAGTAGTTGCGGAAACCGTCAGCCTTGGGCTCGAGATAGCCGAACGAGGTCACGTCGGTCTGCGCCTGCGTGGCATCGACACGGCCGGGCGTAAACGGCACCGTGATCGTGTAGCCGCCCTTGGCCGCCGCCTGCTCGATCGCTGCATTGCCGCCCAGCACGATCAGGTCCGCCAGCGAGACCTGCTTGCCGCCCTTGGCGCCCTTGTTGAAGGCCTTCTGGATCGCCTCCAGCTTGCCGACGACCTTGGTCAGTTCGGCCTTGTCGTTGACGGCCCAGTCCATCTGCGGCTGCAGACGGACGCGGGCGCCATTGGCACCGCCGCGCATGTCGGTGCCGCGGAAGGTCGAGGCCGAAGCCCAGGCGGTGCGCACCAGTTCGCTGCCGGTCAGGCCCGAGGCGAGGATCTTGCCCTTGAGTTGCGCTTCATCGGCGCTGTCGATCATCGCATACCTGGCTTCGGGCAGCGGGTCCTGCCAGCCGTAGCTCTCGGTGGGAATGTCCTTGCCGAGATAGCGCGCCGACGGGCCGAGATCGCGGTGGGTCAGCTTGAACCAGGCACGGGCAAAGGCCTTGGCGAAGGCGGTATTGTCCTTGCGCCACCCTTCCAGAATGGCCCGGAACTTGGGATCTTCCTTGAGCGCGATGTCGGTGGTGAACATGATCGGCGCGTGGGTCTTGCCGGGAATATGCGCGTCGGGAACGAGGTTCGCAGCCGCCGGATCGCTCGGGATCCACTGGGTCGCCCCGGCCGGGCTCTTGGTCTTGACCCAATCGAAGTTCATCAGATTGTCGACATACTGCATGGTGAACATCGTCGGGGCCGCCGACCAGGCGCCTTCAAGGCCGCTGGTGATGGTATCCTCGGCATTACCCTTGCCGCAGTTGTTCTTCCAGCCGAGCCCCTGCTGTTCGAGACCGGCCGAAGCAGGATCAGCCTCCATGCACTCTTCCGGCTTGTGTGCGCCGTGCGCCTTGCCGAAAGTGTGGCCGCCCGCGATCAGTGCGGCGGTTTCCTCGTCGTTCATCGCCATGTTGCCGAAAGCGCGGCGGATGTCGGCAGCCGCGGAGATCGGATCGCCGTTGCCGTTGGGGCCTTCCGGATTGACGTAGATGAGGCCCATCTGCACGGCGGCCAGCGGCCCCTTGAGATTGCCCTTGGTATCGCGGCGCTGATCGCCCAGCATCTTCATTTCCGGGCCCCAGTAAACAAGGTCCGGCTGCCAGGCATCGATGCGGCCGCCTGCAAAGCCGACAGTCGTGAAGCCCATGTCCTCCAGCGCGACATTGCCGGTGAGGACCATCAGATCACCCCACGAAAGCTTGCGCCCGTACTTCTGCTTGATCGGCCAGACGAGGCGCCGGGCCTTGTCGAGGCTGACATTGTCGGGCCAGGAATTGAGCGGCTCGAAGCGCTGCTCGCCGCCGTCCGAGCCGCCGCGCCCGTCACCCACGCGATAAGTGCCGGCACTGTGCCAGGCCATGCGGATGAAGAACGGGCCGTAATTGCCATAGTCGGCCGGCCACCAGGGCTGCGAGGTGTGGAGCACCTTGCGGATATCGGCCTTCACCGCATCCAGATCGAGCGAGGCAAATTCCTTCGCGTAGTCGTAATCCGCGCCATAGGGATTGGACTGGGCTTCGTGCTGGCGCAGCGCGGCCAGGTCGAGGCTCTTGGGCCACCAGTCCTTGTTGGTCATGCCCGGCGCCATCGGCGCGGCCGCGTCCTGGGCCAGTGCCGGCGGGGCCATCAGCGCGACAGCCGTTCCCAGCAGCAGCGACGTAAGCGGCCTCGGGGTTTTCCTGAACATCTTTCCTCTCCTGTTGCGAAAGGCTCCATCGAGCCGGACGCCGGGATACGCCCCGCCACGACAGGCGGAAAACAGGAGTGCCTCGTTAGAGTAATCGGAGAATTCGATCAGAAATGAAAAGTTACATAAGTTTCATAATCTGTTCGCGTGCGCAGCACTGGAGCTGAGCCGATATTGCGCGTGTCGAGACACACCAGCGCCGGGCCAACGTGTCTCGACTTCGCTCGACACGAACGGCCCCCGCGCAGATCAAACGCACGATGCTCTAGGCAGCTACAGTTCCCAGCCTCAGACGATCCCGTCGATGAACCGCGCCATCGCCACATCGCGCTCGCTCAGTCCGCCTGCGTCATGCGTGGTCAGGCGCACGCGCACCTTGTTGTAAACATTGAACCATTCGGGATGGTGATCGGCCTTGTCGGCGTAGAGCGCAACCCGGGTCATGAAGCCGAAAGCCTCGTTGAAATCGCCGAATTCCAGCTCGATTTCGAAAGCAAGGCCATCCTCGCTCAGGCCCCAGCCGGGCAGGCCCTTCAGCACTTCGTCGCGTTCGGCATCGGTCAGGCGGGGGATGGTCATGTCACTCTCCTTGGCAGTGCGCGCGGTTTCCCCTATCGCACAGCGCGATGCAACACCCGTCGACGCAAGGCGCCGCCGTTTCCGTAACCGATCTCGCGTGCCGGCGCGGCGACAGAGTGCTGTTCCGGCGCCTCTCGCTGCGCCTTGCGGCGGGTGAGGCGCTGCAGATCGCGGGCAGCAACGGCATCGGCAAGTCCAGCCTGCTGCGGATCGTCGCGGGGCTGGCGCCCGCTTTCGCCGGATCGGTGGAAGTGACCGGCACGATCGGCCTCATCGACGAGCGCCCCGCGCTCGATCCGGTGCAGCCGCTCGGCAAGGCGCTGGCCTTCTGGCAGCGGATCGACGGTGCCGCGGACAACGAACTGGCCCGTCTCGGCCTTTCCGACCTGCTCGACGTGCCGGTGCGCTATCTGTCCACCGGGCAGAAGAAGCGCGCCGCGCTGGCCCGGCTGATCGGGCAGAAAGCCCGCGTGTGGCTGCTCGACGAGCCGCTCAACGGTCTGGATGTCCATGCCGTGGAACTGACCGAGGCCCTCGTCGCCGAACATTGCGCGCAAGGCGGGATTGCCCTGGTCGCCTCGCACCAGCCGTTCGACCTGCCGGGCATGGGCAGACTGGCGCTGGCGGAGTATGCGGCATGAGCGGGCGGATCATGGCCCTGCTGCGCCGCGACCTTACGCGCCTGCTGCTGGGCGGACGCGGCGGCGGAGCAGTGCTGCCGGTGCTGTTCTTCCTCTCGGTGGCGATGCTCTATCCTTTCGCGGTCGGCCCCGATGCACCGCTGCTGGCGCGCACCGGCGGCGGCGTGATCTGGGTCGCCGCCCTGCTCGCCGCGATCCTCCCGCTCGACCGGCTGGTTGAACCCGACATCGAAATGGGACTGTTCGACCAGTGGGCGCTGCGCGGCATATCCGAGGAACTGGTGATCGCGGTGCGTGTACTGGCTCACTGGCTGAGCTTCGGCCCGCCGCTGATGCTGGCCGCCCTGCCCGCCGCCGCGCTGCTCGGCCTCGACGGCAAGACGCTGCGCATTGTCGAAATCGGACTGCTCGCGGGCACGCCGGGCCTTGCCGCGCTGGGCGTCACCGTCGCGGCGTTGACCGCAGGGCTGCGCGGCGGCGCGGCGCTGTCCGGGCTGCTGGTGATCCCGATGGCCGTGCCGATCCTGATCTTCGGTGCCGGCAGCTTGGGCATGGGCGGTGAAAGCGGGCTGGCGCTGACCGGCGCGGCCAGCCTTGTCCTGCTGGCCATCGCGCCTTTCGCGGGCGGCGCGGCCGTGCGCGCGGCGCGGGGCTGATCCGCTTCCCGCCTCTCCCGGATCAATTGCAGGAGATCAATTGCAGGCTGGCTCCGGCCCGCTATCCTTGCCCGAAGCACACGAGGAAAGGCTGACCGCATGAAGAAGGGATTCGTCGACAACATCGAGAAGCTGACCGAGGAGAACACCGACTTCCGCCGCGTTCTCTACACCGGGCAGAACCTGCAACTGGTGCTCATGTCGATCGAACCGGGCGACGAAATCGGCGCCGAAGTCCATCTCGACATCGATCAGTTCTTCCGCGTCGAAGGCGGCGAAGGCGAAATTTCGATCGACGGCATAGTGCACAGGGTCAAGGCCGACGACGGCATCGTCGTGCCGGCGGGCGCCCTGCACAATGTGGTGAGCGTGGGCACCGAGCCGCTCAAGCTCTACACCATCTACGGCCCGCCCGAACATGTCGATGGCACGGTGCACAAGACCTGCGCCGAAGCCAGCACGGCCCACGAACATTTCGACGGAAAGACCACCGAATAAGCGCCGCACCGCTTCGCCGCGCCGTCAGCCTATCGGCAAGCTGCCTGTGGAAAAGACGGGGGATAGTCCGGGTATTACCTGACGATAACCCGTCACATCCGGCGGCTGCGCGGCGGTGCGGCGAGGTAGATCTCGTCCTCTTGCGGAATGTTGGCCGGCAGGCCTGGAAAGGGAATGCTGTGCGGGCTCGATGCCGCATGGCGCATGAGCACGCGAGCGACCTCGCCGCGCGGCAGACCGCGCGAGAAGAGAAAGCCCTGGCCGATCTTGCACCCCAGTTTCTGCAACCGGACCGCCTGCGCCACCGTTTCGACACCTTCCGCGACGACCTTGGCGCCCAGCTTTCCCGCGATGGCAACCAGCCCCGCAATGATCGTGCCGCTGACTTCGTCCTCTGGAAGGCGGGCGGTAAAACTCTGATCGATCTTGATGAAATCGACGGGCAATTCCAGCAAATGGGTCAACGAAGCGAAGCCCGTGCCGAAATCGTCGAGCGCGATGCGGACACCGCGCCGCCGCAAACCGGAAATGATGTCCACCACCAGCTTGTCCCGGTCGCCGATATAGACGCTTTCCGTCACTTCCAGGACGAGATGCCTGAGAAGCGCCTCCTCGGCAAAGAGCTGATCGAGGAATCCCCCGAGCCGGCCTCCGCGCAGATCCACGGCCGTGATGTTGACGCCGACATACCCGAAATCGATGCCCAGTTCGCGCCAGGTGCGCATATCGTCGGAAACCGCCGAAAGCATGCGCTGCGTGAGGATCGAGGCAACGCGCGCATCGCTGGTGGCATCTGCAAAGGTTGCGGCGGAAATGACCTCACCGCTGGGAGAGATCATCCGGCATAATGCCTCCAACCCGACGATGCGCTGGTCGTCCAGCCGCACGATCGGCTGATACCAAGCCTCGATACGCCCTTCCCTGAGCGCGGCATCAAGGCTCTCTATCGAGGAAATCCGGGCAATCATGCGCGTACCGATGCCCTTGCAATACTTCACGAAGCCGCCGCGGCGCGTTTCCTTCGCATGATAGAGTGCAAGATCGGCATGGTGGCGCACTTCATCGGCCGAGGCTTCCTCGCCCGTGACAACCGCCCCGCCCATGGTCGCTTCGGCAACGATCGAAAACTGCTCGCACTCGATCGGAACCGCAAGCACATCGAGAACCTTGCGCGCGGCCTTTCCCATGTCCCTCAGCCGCTCGGGATCCTTGATGAGCAAGGCGAATTCATCACCGCCGATGCGGAACGCCCTGTCGGGAATGGCGAAGTGCGAAAGGCGCGCCGCCACTTCCTGCAGCAGCCGGTCTCCCACAGCATGGCCGAACGTGTCATTGACTGTCTTGAGATTGTCGAGATCGATCATGAGGACCCCCCATCCACCGGCCTCGTCGCAGGCGAGATGGGTAATGGCCCGGTTGAAACTGCCCTGGTTGGGCAGTTCCGTCAGAGCATCGGTATTGGCGCGGCGTTCGCGATCGGCCACCCGGAGATCGCGGGCAAAGGCGAGCTGGCACAGATGCAGGCAGACGCCGACGATCTCGCGTTCTTCCGGGGTCGGCCCGCGCGGTTCGCGAAAATAGAGCGCGAAGGTAGCCAGAACGGTCTTCTTCTCATCGACCAGCGGCGAAGACCAGCAAGCCCTGAGCCCCAGCGAAAGCGCAGCCTGCTGAAAAGTGGGAAAAGGGGACCAGCGCGGATCGCTGGCGATATCATGCACTTCCACCGGCTGGCCGAGATAGGCTGCGGTTCCGCAAGCCCCGACATTGGGGCCGATCGTCAGATTATCCAATCCCTGGGAATAGGCCTCAGGCAGGCTTGGCGCGGCAAGAGGGTGAAGCGTGCCGCTGCGATCCACCGTCAGGACGGAGCAGACAACGCCTTGAAATCGCCCTTCGATCTGCAAGCAGATATCGTGCATCACCTCTGCCAGAGGTAAGCCTTTCGCTATCAATTCAAGTATGGCCGCCTTGAACTTCAGCACATCCGGTCCAGTTCACACTCTCCGCGAAATATCTTTCAGTAGCTGACAATGGTTAACAGCCCACCACTGTCCATCTAGTTACAGATGTTTTTTGCAGGAATGCTTCCCCGCCCGAAACGGGGCCGGGGCGGGCAAGGCAAGAAGCCGCCCCAGCCAAGGTCAGGAGTGAACCGGACGCCCCATGACAAGCGCCGGGTCCGGAGGGACTTGACCAGAGAGCCAAGCCGCGTATCAATAGCTATTGATAATCATTCGCATTTGCAACCCTCTTTGGAGATTCGGACATGTACCAGTACGTCGACCGTCCTTTGACCACTCTCGACGAGGGCTCCCGCTTCCTCGTCTGGTCCATGCGTGCATGGGTCGCGGCCGTGGGCCACAAGCGCTGTCCCGCGCGGATGCTGGCTCCTGCCTTTGCCAAATGGCGCATGATCGGCGGGCTGCAGGCCTTCCATCGCACGATGCTGCTGTTCAACCGCGACGCGCTGGAAACATTCGCGTTCTGCTCGCTTTCCTGCCCGCATGTGTCCGAGCACGAGGCGGTCATTCTCGAACTCGTCACATCGCTGCGCGATCGCGGCCCGCTGGCCACCCGCAAGACGCTGGACCTGCTGATTGCCGAAGAAAGCGTCGGCGACATGCTCGAAACGCTCTCGCGGCTGGGCGCGGTCATGGCGATTGCGGGGATCTTTCCCGGCGAAGCGGCTCCGGCAAAGGACCTGCGCGCCTGAATCGGCCCGCCAGAACTGACCTGCAAGTCAGTCCAGCGGCGCGACGTCGACCGAGAAGAACATGGTCTGCTGCGACGAGCCCCGGAAGGTCCCGTCCAGCGGCGCGACGTCCGAATAATCGCGCCCCATGCCGATGAAGATGTGGTCGGTATCGGCCAGCACGGCATTGGTCGGATCGAAGCCGACCCAGCCGTATTCCTCGCCGCACCACAAGTTGACCCAGGCGTGCATGGCATCCGCGCCGACCAGACGCTCTCGCCCGGGCGGCGGCAGAGTGCGCAGATAACCGCTGACATAGGCCGCCGGAATGCCGTGCGCGCGCGCCGCGATAATCATGATATGACTGAAATCCTGACACACGCCGTGGCGGTTGCGGAAAGCCACGATCGGCGGCGTGTCAGTCTGCGTCGCGCCGGCATCGAAAGCGAATTCCTCGTGAATCGCCTGCATCAGCGCCCGCCCCGCCTCCATCACCGGCATTGCCTCGTCGAGGAACGAACCGGCCCACATCGCGATCTCGTGCTCGGGCACCGCGATCGGGGAAGCAAAGATATAGGACGCCGGCGCCAGGTCCGAGAGATCGGGCGTTTTCATCGCCCGTTCGCGCAGATCGGCAAGACTGGGCCCCGCAGCCTCGCTCAGGAAGAACGGAAGCTCTTCCCGCTCGACGGCAAAGCGGCTTTCGATCTGCAACTGGGTGATCGGCTCGTGCAGCGAAAAGTGCGCCTCGTTCACATAATAGCCGCCGTCCGCCTCGCTCACTTGCGCGGGCTGCGGATCGATCGTGAGCGTATAGTCGCTGACGGTCTGCCCCGGCCACCGCGCCGGACGCAGGCGCACGTTGAACTGCGCGAGCCTGACGGGTGCCGCATATTCCAGCCTCGTCATATGAGTGACAGCGTAGCGCATCACAGCAACCGCGTTCTCTTTTCCGCTTCCTCGCGATCGAACTTGAGGAAGTAGCGCTCCGAAATCTCGTCGGACAGGTTCTGGAGCTGGGCTTCGATGGCCTCCAGCCGGTCCGCCGTCATATCCGGCGCAAGCGCCGCTTCGAGTTCCCCCAGCAGCGCGCGGGCGGCGCGCAGGGGCGGCTCGGGGATATTGTCATCGCGAAGGCTGGGCAAGGCCGCAAGGTGGCCGACGATCTGCGCCACCTGATACTTGAGCGCGCGCGGATTGTCCGGATCGAGCAGAACGAGATCGCGCACTGGATTGATCATCGGCCCGGTCAGGTAACGGCTGCGATAGATGATCTGGCTGTCGCACAGATCGAGCAGCATTCCGAGCGCTTCCTCCCCGCACGCGTCCGAGGCCAGCCTGGCCGCCATCCGGCACGTCACCTGGGCCCGCTCGATCCGCTGCCCGATCTGCAGGAAGCGCCAGGCCGCCGAGCGGACCATGTTTTCCGAGACCAGCCCTGCCAGGGCGCTGAAATGCTCAGTGAGCCAGCGTGCACTCGCCAGCATACTCTGCGGCCGGTTGGCGTCGAACGAGGGCATCGGCCGGCTGACGATACGCCAGAAATCACGGGCAAAGCGCTCGCGCAGCGACAGCCCCACCTGCATCCGCCGCCGCACCAGCGCGGCGACCCCGCCGGGCAGATGCGTCTCGGTAAGCGCCCGCGCGCATACCGTCGCGGCGGACTTTGCCGCTGTCCGGGCATCGATCGCGCCGAATACGCCGAGCAGGTCGACAAGGCCGGTCATGCCCTCCCCGACGCCGTCGATGCCGTTCTCGCCTTCCATCGAACTGCCCAGCAGCGCGCGCACGATCCGCACGACCGTTTCCGCCCGCTCGTTGTAACGGCCGAACCAGTAGAGATTGTCTGCCGCCTGACTGGCGAGAATGCCGCCGCCGCGCGAGATCGGCGGTTCCTCGGCAGGCCGGGCCGGCGCGGCATGTCCGGCCGGTTTTTCATCCACGACCCAGACATCGGCGGACAACTCGCCCGCCCCCATCAGCGAGGTCGGCAGGGCATTGCTGGAGGACAGGCGCGCGAAACCGCCCGGCATCACGGTCCATTGGCCGTCGGCAGTGCGGGCCACGAACGCGCGCACGGTAAAGGGGCGCGGCGCGATGGCCCCGTCGATGATCGCCGGAGTAGTCGAAAGGTGGACGATCTCCTGCCCGCAATAGTCCATCGGCCGCCGCCGCATGGCTTCCTGCAGTTCCTTGCGTTCGTCCGGGCCGAGACCGGCCCCTGCCACCGGCTGGCGCGTCGCCAGCCCTTCAACCGGAAGGCCGAAGGCCGGCAGCAGCGCCAGTTCGTCGAAGCGGCCGGACACCGTCGCGCTTTCAGCGGCCTGCCCGCACCACCAGGTGGCAATGTTGGGCAGAACCGGCTCCTCGCCCAGCAGCACCTTGCACAGGCGCGGCATGAACGCGGCGAAGGCCGGGGTCTCCAGCACTTCCACGCCCGGCCAGTTGACCATCCCGACACCGCCGGCCGCCCAGGCTTCGAAGAGATTGGCGACGCCCAGTTGCGACTTGGCATCGAACGAGAGCGGATCGAGCGAGGTCGTGTTGATCCAGCGCCAGACCGCATCGACCCGCTTCGGCCCGGCAATCGTGCCGACATAGAGGCGGTCGTCGATCACCGAAAGATCGCGCCCCTCCACCAGCGGAAGGCCGAGATAACGCGCAAGGTGCGCCTGTTCGGCGTACGTCTGGTTGAAACGGCCGGGCGTCAGCAGCGCCACGCGCGGCCGGTCACGGCCGCAGGCGGCGGCCATGCCGTCGCGCATCTGCGCGAAGAACTCGTTCACCCGCCGGGCATGGATGTCGACCAGGACATTGCCGGCGGTGCGCCGCATCGCAAGGCGGTTTTCCAGCGCATAGCCGACGCCGCTGGCCAAGCGGACGCGATCCTGCAGCACCCGCCACTGCCCGCGCGGCCCGCGGGCAAGATCGGCCGCATAGACATGGATGAAATGGCCGCGCTTGGGGCTGTTGCCCACCATCTTGCGGGCAAAGAACGGGCTTCCTGCAACCACGGCGGCGGGCAAGTGCCCCTCCTTCACCACCCGCTGCGGCCCGTAGACGTCCCTGGCCAATTGCTCGAACAGAGTCGCGCGCTGGATCAGGCCGCGTTCGACTTCGGCCCATTCCCCGGAGCCGACGATCAGCGGCATGGCCGTCAGCGGCCAGCCGCGCTCATCCTCGTCGCCGGTAATGCGGAACGCCAGCCCCAGATCCGCCGCATGGCGAGTGGCCGCGTCCTGCAGGGCATTCAGATCGCCGTCCGAACTTTCCGCCAGTGCGGCCGCCACCGATTTCCAGCACGCGGCAGCGGCCCCGGAGGCGTCCCCGTAGAGATCGCCGCCGGCGACTTCTACGGGATAGCCTTCGAGCCACCCCTCCGGGCGTTCCACGGTGCTGACAGACCGCTTTTTCGCCATGTCCTCACACTAGGCCGATCGGGCGCCGCAAGTCGAGCGTGCAGGGAAATTCGCCGGAGACTTCCAGCGGCGGCACCGGCAGCGGGCCGGGCGAATGCCCGTTGTCGAAGAAGCGCGCCTTGCGCCGGGCTTCGGCCTCGTAGTCGTTGACCGGCACCGTATCATAGCTGCGCCCGCCCGGATGCGCGACCTGATAGACGCAGCCCCCCAGCGAGCGGCCGTTCCACAAGTCGTAGATGTCGAACGTCAGCGGTGCGTGCGGCGGCAGCATCGGATGGAGGCACTCGGCCGGCCACCATGCCTTGTAGCGCACCCCGCCCACGCCCTCTCCAGGCGCGACCATGGTCAGCGGCACCCGGCGGCCATTGCAGGTGATGACGTGGCGTCCCTTGACGAGGCCGGTGGCCTTGACCTGCAGGCGCTCGGTCGAGCTGTCGACATAGCGCACGGTCCCGCCGATCGCGCCGGTTTCGCCCAGCACGTTCCAGGGTTCGAGCGCATGGCTGATCTCAAGGCTGACCCCGCCGCCTTCCACTTCGCCGTGAATCGGGAAGCGGAACATGCGCTGCGCCTCGAACCAGTTGGGATCGAAATCGTATCCGGCCCGGCGCAAGTCGCCCAGCACATCGAGGAAATCGGTCCAGACATGATGGCCCAGCATGAACTTGTCATGCAGCTGCGTGCCCCAGCGCACCAGCGGCCCGTCCTGCGGCTCCTTCCAGAACCACGCGGTGAGCGCGCGCAGGAGAAGCTGCTGGGCCAGGCTCATCTTGCCGTCCGGCGGCATTTCGAAGCCGCGGAACTCGACAAGGCCGAGGCGGCCGGTCGGGCCATCGGGGCTGAACAGCTTATCGATGCAGATTTCGGTGCGATGGGTATTGCCCGTGACGTCGACGAGCAGGTTGCGGAACAACCGGTCCACCACCCACGGTGCAGGCTGTTGCATGTGGGGCCCGGGAACCTGCGAGAGCGCGATCTCCAGTTCGTAGAGCGCGTCGTGCCGGGCCTCGTCGATGCGCGGGGCCTGGCTGGTCGGGCCGATGAACAGACCGGAGAACAGGTAGCTGAGCGAGGGATGCCGCTGCCAATAGATGACGAAGCTCTTGAGCAGATCGGGGCGGCGGATGAACGGGCTGTCGAGCAGGCTCGGCCCGCCGAGCACGATGTGGTTGCCCCCGCCGGTGCCGATCGAGCGCCCGTCGACCATGAACTTGTCAGCCGTCAGCCCGATCTCACGCGCGCAATCGTAGAGCGTTTCGGTGATATCCACCGTCTCGCGCCACGAAGCCGAAGGATGGATGTTCACTTCGATCACGCCGGGATCGGGCGTGACCTTGAGCACGGTCAGGCGCGGATCGGGCGGCGGCGGATAGCCTTCGATGCGCACCGGCAGCTTCAATTCCTCGGCCACCACTTCGATCGAGGCGACCAGTTCGAGGTAGTCCTCCAGCCATTCGGTCGGCGGGATGAACACCGCGAGGTAATCGCCGCGCGGCTCGACCGTCATCGCCGTGCGCACCGCGCCTTCGATGATGTCCTGCTCGACCACCGGCTGCGCGAACGTGTGCGGTTCGGGCACATGCTCGAAGCGCTGGCCCGCCAGTCCCTCGCGGGCCTGACTGCCACGCTCGATCACCTGCTTGCGGAAATCGGCCAGCGGCTCGCGCGCCTCGGCGGTGTCGCGCGGGTGGATATAGGGGAAATTCGACGGCGCCACATGCGGCAGCGAACCCAGCGGCAGGCGATACCCCAGCGCGGAATCGCCCGGAACCGCCGTCAGCACGCCCTTGCGCACGCGCCAGAACTCGCTGCGCCAGCGCGGCATCTGCTGGACCTGGTTGTTCCAGCGCTGTACCGGCAGCACGAAGCCGATCGCCTTGTCGAGCCCGCGCCGGTAGGTGCGCTTGAAACGGCGCGCCAGTTCCTCATCCTCGATGCTGGGATCGAGCGGCGAGGAATTCACCGGCAGTTCGTCCTCGCGCAGCATCCACGCGCCGGTATCCTCGAACACCGGCTGCACATAGTCCGGACTGACACCCAGTCCCTCGGCGGCGGCCTGCAGCAGCGCCGCGGCCTTCTGCACGTCGATGACAGGCACCGGATCGGGATCACCGCCCTTCTCCAGCGGCTTTTCGCCTGCAACCAGGCTGTCGTCATGCCAGATCGGCACGCCGTCCTTGCGCCAGTAGATCGAATAGCCCCAGCGCGGCAGCGTTTCGCCCGGATACCACTTGCCCTGCCCGTGGTGGAGCAGCGAGCCCGGCGCGAACTTCTTGCGCAGCAGCCGGATCAGCCTGTCGGCATAGGCCGCCTTGGTCGGCCCCACCGCCTCGCCGTTCCATTCGGGCGCCTCCAGATCGGTGGCGGCAATGAACGTCGGCTCGCCCCCCATCGTCAGGTTGACGGCATTGGCGGCAAGGTCCGCATCGACCTTGTCGCCCAGCGCCAGCAGGTTGTCCCAGCGCTCCTCGGTAAACGGCTTGGTGATGCGCACGGCCTCGGCAATGCGCGAGACGTCCATCTCGAAATGGAAATCGACTTCGGCCGGTTCCGCCATGCCTTCGATCGGCGTGGCCGAGCGGTAATGCGGGGTGGCACAGAGCGGGATATGCCCCTCGCCCGCGAACATGCCCGACGTGGCATCGAGCGCAATCCAGCCCGCGCCGGGCACATAGGCCTCGGCCCAGGCGTGCAGGTCGGTCACATCCTCCAGAACGCCCTGCGGCCCTTCCTTGGGGATGACATCGGCGACCAGCTGGATCGAATAGCCCGAGACGAACCGCGCGGCGAAACCGAGGCGGCGCAGCAGTTGCACCAGCAGCCAGGCCGAATCGCGGCACGAGCCGATTCCGGCCGTCAGCGTCTCTTCCGGGGTCATCACCCCGGCCTCCATGCGGATCACGTAATTGATCCGCTCCTGCAGCTGGCGGTTGATCTCGACGAGGAAATCGACCGTGCGCCCTTCGTATCCGGCATGGTGGGCGACCAGTTCCTCGAACAGCGGGCCTTGGTCCTCGATCTCGAAATAGGCGGCAAGGTCCGCCTTCATCGCCTCCGAATAGGCGAAGGGATATTCCTCCGCATCCGGCTCCACGAAGAAGTCGAACGGGTTGATCACCGCCATTTCGGCCAGAAGGTCCACCTCGATCGAGAAATGATCGATAGGATCGGGGAACACCACCCGCGCCAGCCAGTTGCCGTGCGGATCCTGCTGCCAGTTCAGGAAATGCTCGGGCGGGCTGATCTTCAGCGAATAGTTGGGGACTGCCGTCCGGCTATGCGGCGCCGGGCGAAGCCGGATCACCTGAGGGCCGAGATGGATGCGCCGCGAGTAGCGGTAGCGGGTGAGATGGTGCAGGGCTGCCTTGATCATCAGGTGCGAGTGTGCGCCAAACAATGCTGCGCTGCAACGATGTTCATTTCCCGTTTTGATCAAATTTGTTAGATTCAGACAAGTTTGCCTCCACTGCCCCGCAATTGTCATGCTTGCATGCAAGGGGCATCCCTGTGAAAACGAAAAGCATGCTGGATATTCGCGAAGAATCGGACGCCACGGAAACCTGCGAAACATCGCAGCTCGCCACTCTGCCCGAGCGTTTTTTCAATCGCGAACTGAGCTGGCTGGCCTTCAACGAGCGCGTTCTCGCCGAAGCGACCAATCCCAATTACCCTCTGCTCGAACGCCTGCGCTTCCTCTCGATCTCGGGCAGCAATATCGACGAATTCCTGATGGTGCGCGTGGCCGGGCTGGCCGGGCAGGTGCGCAGCCAGGTCGAGGAAGTCTCGATCGACGGCATGACGCCCTCGCAAGCCCTTGCCGCCACGCATGAAAAGGTTCTGGAGCTCGACCGGATCCAGCAGAAGGTGTGGTCCGGCCTCAAGGCAGAGCTTGCCGATGCCGGGATCACGGTGATCGGCGAGGAAAAGCTCGATCACGCGCGCGAACGCTGGCTGCGCGAATATTTCGAAGAGCACATCATGGCGGTGATCACGCCGCAGGCGATCGACCCCGCGCACCCCTTCCCCTTCGTCGCCAACCAGGGCATCGGCGTGCTGTTCTCGCTGACCCGCACGGCGGATGACGCGCCGGTGATGGAAATGGTGCTGATCCCCTCCTCGCTGCCGCGCTTCGTGCGCATTCCCGGCGAGCAGGCGGCATGGATCTCGATCGAGGACCTGATCTGCCACAATGCCGGCCAGATCTTCCCCGGCTTCAAGCTCAACGGCCACGGCGTCTTCCGCATCCTGCGCGACAGCGACATCGAGATCGAGGAAGATGCCGAGGATCTGGTGCGCTACTACCGCACCGCGATCCAGCGCCGCCGCCGAGGCCTCGTGATCGTGCTGCAATTACAGGGCAAGTTCGATCCGGCGGCGGAAGAGCTGCTGCGCGCCCAACTGGGGCTGGACAAGGCGCTGATCATGAAGACCGAGGGTCTGATCGGCTTTTCCGGCCTGTCCGCGCTGTGCGACGAGGACCGGCCCGAGCTGAAGTTCGAGCCCTATTCGCCCCGCTACCCCGAACGCATTCTGGAGCATGACGGCGACATCTTCGCGGCGATCCGCGAAAAGGACATCGTCATCCAGCACCCCTACGAAAGCTTCGAGGTGGTGATCGATTTCCTGCGCCAGGCCGCGCGCGATCCGGACGTGATCGCGATCAAGCAGACGCTTTACCGCGCGGGCAAGCAATCGGCGATCATCTCCGCCCTCATCGCCGCGGCCGAGCAAGGCAAGTCCGTAACCGCCGTCGTCGAACTGAAAGCCCGTTTCGACGAGGAGCAGAACCTACTCTGGGCCAGCCAGCTCGAACGCGCGGGCGTGCAGGTGATCTACGGCTTCGTCGACTGGAAGACCCACGCCAAGGTCTCGATGGTGGTCCGCCGCGAGGGGGACAGCCACCGCACCTACTGCCACTTCGGCACCGGCAACTATCACCCGATCACCGCGCGCGTATATACCGACTTGTCCTACTTCACTGCCGATCCGGCAGCGGGGCGCGATGCAGTGCGGCTGTTCAACTTCATCACCGGCTATGTCGAGCCCAAGCGCACCGAAGTTCTGGCCATCTCGCCGATCGGGCTGCGCGCCAAGCTGGACGAATGCATCGACGCCGAAATCGCCAGCGCACAGGCTGGCAAGCCGGCGGCGATCTGGGCCAAGATGAACTCGCTGACCGATCCCGAGCTGATCGACAAGCTCTATGCGGCAAGCCAGGCCGGGGTCGACATCATCCTTGTGGTACGCGGGATCTGCTGCCTGCGCCCCGGGATCACCGGATTGTCCGAGAACATCTCGGTCAAGTCGGTCATCGGCCGCTTTCTCGAACACTGCCGCATCTGGGTCTTCGCCAACGGCGCCCACTTGCCCAACCGGCGCGCCAAGGTCTTCCTGACTTCGGCCGACGGCATGAGCCGCAACCTTGACCGGCGCGTCGAAGTGATGGTGCCGATGCGCAACAAGACGGTGCACGACCAGGTCCTCGACCAGGTCATGATGGCGAACCTGCTGGATACCGAACAGAGCTGGATTCTCGGCCCTGACGGCAGCTACGAGCGCGTGGGCGAGGTGGAAAATCCCTTCAACCTGCACCGCTATTTCATGACCAACCCGTCGCTGTCCGGGCGCGGGGCTGCAATTGCCAGTGGACGAAAAGTACCAAAGCTCTCGCTAAGGCGCGGCAATATCTGACATAGGGCAGCTAGGCCGCCCGAAATGCCGGGCTATACGATTCGTCTGACTGAATGATCGGCATCAGCCACTCGACCGAGAAACGCGCCATTATCGACATCGGGTCGAACACGGTGCGCCTCGTGGTCTATAATGGACCGCCCCGCGCCCCGGTGGTGATCCTCAATGAGAAAGTGAACGCGCGCCTCGGGCGGGATCTCGGCAAGACCGGGGCCATCTCCGACAAGGCGATGCGCACCGCCTTGTCCGCGCTCGCCCGGTTCGCGGGGATGCTGCGGCTACTCAAGGTCGACAATGTCGAATGCGTGGCGACCGCCGCCGCGCGCGATGCCAGCAATGGCCCCGAATTCCTGGAGGCGGTTCGCGGCTTCGGCCTGTCTCCCCGCCTGCTTTCGGGCGAAGAGGAAGCCCGCGCCAGTGCCACCGGCGTGATTTCCGCCTTTCCCCACGCGCGAGGCGTGGCGGCTGACCTGGGCGGCGGCAGCCTCGAACTGGTGGAGATCGGCGGCGCGGAGGGCGGCGAAGTCCTCGACGGCGGCATCACCCTGCCCTTCGGCACCCTGCGCCTGTCCGACATGCGCGTGGCCGGTGCCCAGAAATTCGCCGCCACCGTGCGCACCGGCCTCAAGGCCCAGGCCTGGGACAAGGGCCGCGAACAGCCGCTCTACATCGTCGGCGGGTCATGGCGCGCGGTAGCGCTGCAGGCGATGCGCGTGCTCGAATGGCCGGTGGACGATCCGCACGGTTTCGAACTGCCCGCCAGCGAGGCCCTGCGCCTTGCCCGGCTGTTCGCCAAGGGCAAGATCGACAATCCGGACCCGCGCATTTCCAACGCGCGCCTTGCCACCCTGCCCGATGCCGCCGCGCTGATGGCGCAGTTGATTGCGAACCTGCATCCCTCGCATCTCGTGTTCTCCTCCTGGGGGCTGCGCGAAGGCCTGCTGCACCGGCAGCTTCCCGAGCGCATCCGGCAGGAAAGCCCGATGCTGGCCAGCGTCGCCGGCTTTGCCATGGGCGCGCGGGTGTCGTTCGACGATGCCGTGCGCGTCGTCCGCTGGACCACGCCGGTCTGCCTCGACGAGCCGCTGGACGGCGAAGTGCGGCAGGCCGCGACTCTGCTGGCGCTCGCCACCATGCGCACCGAGCCCAACCTGCGTACCGAGGAAGCGCTGACCTGGGCGCTGCGCAAGCGCTGGATCGGGCTCGACATGCATGGCCGGGCGATGATGGCGATGACGGTCTTCGCCAATTCCGGCCTGACCGAAATTCCGCCGCAGTTCCACCGCCTCGCCAGCAAGGCCGACCTTGACCGCGCGATCGGCTGGGGCCTTGCCGTGCGCTTATGCCGCCGCCTGACCGCCTGCGCCGAACCGGGCCTTGCCGCCACCTCGCTGGCAATCCGCGACGGCAGGCTGGTGCTCTCGCTGGACGGCCTTGCCGCGCCGCTTTTCGGGCCGGGCAACGGCAAGGACTTCAAGGCGCTCGCCGACTGGCTCAAACTGGAAGCAGTGGTGGAAACACCCGAAGGCGCACTGGCCGCAAGCTGACGGCAAGCGCCGGACGGGTTCAGCCGACCAGCGTCTTGCTCTCCGCAATCTGGCTGATACCGCGCTTGCCGTCCTGACGGTCGAGCTGGACGACGATGTCGATCACCGAGGCGGCATATTCCAGCGTCTCGGCGCGGGTGAGGCCAATGCCGGTCTGCATCGACATCAGCGCGATCTGCTCCAGCGCGCCGCGCGGGGTATTGGCGTGAACGGTCGAGAACGAGCCCGGATGGCCGGTATTGATGGCGCGCAGGAAGCTGACCGTCTCGGTGCCGCGCAGCTCGCCCAGCACGATCCGGTCGGGGCGCAGGCGCAATGCGGCCTGCAGCAGGTCATTGGCGGAAACCTTCGCCTCGCCCAGTTCGCCCTTCACCGCGATCAGCCCCACGCCATTGGCGCCGGGCAAGTGCAGTTCGGCAGTATCCTCCACCAGCACGACGCGTTCATGCGAGGGGATTTCCGACAGCATGGCGTTGAGGAACGTGGTCTTGCCGGTCGAGGTGCCGCCCGAAATCAGGATCGTGCGGCGGCGGCGGATGGCATCGCGCAGGAAGGCGATCGGCTCGGCCATGGCGTCGGGCGCCGCTTCCTCGCGCGGGGGCGTGATCGGCCCCCGGTCATAGGCATCGAGCGGCAGTTCGAGCAGGCGGTGGCGGCGGATCGCCATGGCCCAGTTGGCGCGCGTTGCGGGCGGGCCGACGAGCTGGATACGCGCCCCGCCCCCCGCTTGTCCATTTTGCCCGCCATAGGCCGGGAGCGTGGCCGAGAGCAGCGGATGCTCACGGTTGATGCCCTGATGGCTGATCCGCGCGACCTGTTCAGCCAGACGCTGGAGCAGGCGGTTGTCCATCTCAGGCAGCAAGACACGCTGCATCCCCGGATGCGCGGCATCCTCAATCCATACTTCGCCGGGCCGGTTGACGAGGATTTCGGTCACTGTCTCCCGGTCGAGCCAGGGGCGCAGCGGCGCCAGATAGGCATCGAGATAGACGCTGCGCGGCGCCTGGGATTCGGGCCCTGCTTCAGACACGGGCACGGGTCCCGAAGCACGCTCCGGCTGCAAGATGAGAACGTCTGCCATGATACGTCACTGGACCTGGCTGAAATCGAGATCCTTGGCGGTGAACACGCGGATCGGCTGCCCCTGACGGACACGGATCGTCGGCCCCACGCTGGAGCTGTTCTGCACCGCTGCGGCCGCGGCCGACTGGCCGCCGCCCGCAACCACCACGCTCGCGCCGCTCGATGCCAGCGAGGACAGGCCGCCAACGACCGAGAGCAGCATGGCCGAACCGAAGCGTTCGAAGAAATGCGTGCTCACCTTGCCTGGCAGGCCGGTTTCGCCGCCGAAGGCAATCGCGGGCGAGCCGAGGTTCACCGAAACCCCGTCCGGACGGATCAGGCGGGTCCAGATCACGTAGGCGCGCTTCTGCCCGGCGCTGAGGCCGCTCTTGTACTGGCCGATAAGGCGCGAAGAGCGCGGGACCAGCACATGCCGGCCATCGAAGCTGCGCACATCGGTGGAAACGATCGCGCGGACATAGCCGGGCACGTCGGTATCGATCGCGGTTTCCAGCACCGCCGGGATCAGCGTGCCCTGCGTTACCGTGGTCGCCGGATCGAACGAGCTGGCCGCCGTCGCGGTCGTGCCGGTGCCCGCCAGACGCGCAGCGAAATCATCGTTGGCATTGCCGCTGCTCTTGGCTTCCCCGGCGGGGCCCACTGCGGCAGGTGCACCGCCACCGGTGCCCACGTCGAATACGACAGTCGGGCTGGCATAGGGGTTCGCGGCGGGCGCCCCGTTGGCAGCAGGCGGCGCGGCGAGAACCGGGGCCGGAGCGGGCGCAGGCAGCGGCGCAGGCGCGGCGGCGGGCTTCTGCTCAGGCGCCGGAACAGCAGCGGCAGGCGCCGGGGCGGCCGGCTGCGGCGCGGGGTTGGTATCGGGGTTCGGACCGGCCGTACCATTGCGGGCGGCATCCATCGACCACAGGGTCAGGCCGCCCAGAGCCGCGATAATCAGAACACCCGCGGCCAGGCCCAGCCCGTCCCCGCGCTTGCGCTGGGAGACCTGCGGCAGGACATTGCGGGTCGCCAGATCGATGACCTGTGCGCCTTCACCGTCACGCGGATCGGTAGCCCCTTCGGGCGAGATGCGTTCACGCAGGGAGGAATTGGGCGCCATCTCTTAGTTCCCCTTTGCCGTCGCGGACGGAGCAGCCGCAGGATTGGCCGTGTTCGCGGCCATCGCCGCACCGGGCGCGGCGGAAACCGGCCGGGTATTCTCAAGCACGGCACTCGCCTTGCCCGAACGCAGGATGATCTTGCCGGGCACATCGGGCAGCACGATAGTGGAATCGTGCACCGCGTAGTTCACCGGGCCTTCCTCGCCCTTCTCGTTCTCGACGAGGATCGCCGGAACCGACGATTTCTCGGGCCAGACGAGGTAGGTCGAATTGCCGTCGTCATAGATGCGCGCGGGCAGCAGCTTGTCCGAGCCGGAGCGCTTCCACGCAAAGTTCAGGCTCGCCGGGTCGGCGGGCACCGCCATCGGATCGCCCGTGGCCAGCGCCTGCTCGGCCGGATTGAGATCCGCCATGGCCGCGCCCGGAACCGGTGCCTCGCGCGGTTCGTCCTTGTAGGTGAAACGCAGCATGTAGAGCGGCTTCGCCTTGGGCGAGGCCACGAGATCGAAGAAATAGGTGTGACGGTTGGTCACGACCGTCATGTTGGTGCGCGCAGTGCCTTCCAGCGGCTTTACGAAGAGCAGGTCAGCGCGCTTGTTCGGCGTGATCTGCCAGGCCTGGGAATCGCCGACCGCGACGTTTTCGATCGACTCGCCGTCACCGAATTCGATCGCCGCCTGAATGCCGGCCTTGCCGTCGATACGCACCACTTCGTTGTCGCTGAAGGCGTGATCGACCAGACGGGAGTCCTCGGCCTGGGCCGGAACCGCCAGTGCGAGCAGAACGGGGCCGGCCAGAACGGGCGCGAGCAGCGCGGCGCGCGATGCCAGGGCGCGGGTCATTGTATCTTCTCCTTGGCCGGCATCCGGCCGGTATCGTTCGAGGCGCCGCGAAAGCGGCTGCCGATCCCGCGCGTGCGCGAGCTATTGTCACTGGAGCGCATCGGCTCGATGCCGCCGCCCGAGATATGGGTAACGACCGTGCGGCGATCGCTGGCGCGTGTGTCCGGGCCGCCCGCCTGCTGGGGCGCTTCCGCCATGGCCGAAGCTCCGGCGCTGGCAATGCCCGAGGCGCGCCCCTGCACGGCGGCCGGAGCCGGTGCTGGCGCAAACGTGGAAACCGCAGGAGCCGCCGAGGCCTGTCCGCCGCGCGTGCCGCGCTCTTCGCCGGCCAGCCCGAACACGCGCCAGCCCGCAGCCATTGTCGCGGTCACTTTGACCACCATGACCATCAGCGCAACGTGCACGGCCGCGACGAGGAAGAACGCCATGGCCGCGCGCCCGTCGATCTCGCCCATATTCGCGCTCTGCACGAGGCTGGAAATGATCGGCACCAGCAGTTCAAGCGTGATCCCGCCGCCCAGCACCACGAACAGCGGCGTCAGCGCGGTCATGGCGACGCCGCGCAGCCAGCCGGCCGTCAGCCCGCGCGTGCCGTCGAACAGTCCCAGAACGATGAAGATCGGCCCGATCGCCAGCAGCACGGCCAGCGCAATGCGCGCCGTCAGCAACACGCCCACAGTGCCGAGCAGCAGCAGGAGCGCGCCCATCCACATGATGGTTTCGGGCGTTATCATGCCGCCAGCACCGGCCGCCGCTTTCGCGGCATCGCCGCCGCCCTGCCCGCTGCCGTTGGTGGCAATATCGGAAATCGCGCCGAAGACGATGTCGATGCGGTCGCCGAAGATCGTGGTGGCAGAGCCCTTTACGCCCATCAGCAGCCCGGCAATCCAGTCCGGCCCGCCCAGCGCGAGGTTCCACACGACATTCTGGTAAGCGAGCCAGCTCGTCGCGAAGGTCAGCACCACGCCGATGCGCAGCATCCGCGGCGTCAGCGCCGAGACGCCCAGTGTCGTGCGGCCGGTCAGCAGCGAATAGGCGAAGAAGGCGATGTAGAGCGTGAGGACAATCGTCAGCACTGGCGCCATCGCGCCGCCCGCACCGAACAGGCGGCCGAACGCGCTGGCGGCCATCTCGTTGGCCACGCAGTCGACCGCGCGCAGCGCCGGGGCGACCCCGGCGGAAGCGACTTCGGTAAGCGGATCGCAGGCGCTCGCCATACCGCTTACTCGGCCGCCTCGATCCAGAGCTGGCCGTCTTCAGCATCGCCCGGCCACTGCAGGCCCGTGAGCACCGGATACCAGACCGCAGGCTCGTCGCCGTACCGCTCGCGCAGCTGGTCGAGCTTGCGCACCGTGCTTTCACGGCCCGAGAGGACCGTGAGCACTTCGGGCATCCCCGAAAGGTCAAGCCGGACCACCACCGAGGCATCGGACTGGCGGATCAGGAAGCAGCGCGAATGCGCGGGCAGCGTGCGGATCACGTCCAGCTCGTGCTGGGTCAGGCCGAAGCCCTCGCAGTAATCCTCATAGCGCGCGCGGGCATTGGGCATGAACAGCATCGTCGCGGTCTGTTCGACCAGCGCGGTGGCGATCTTGCTGTCCAGCGCGTCGCGGGCCGACTGGGTGGCGAAGCCCACCAGCGCGTTGCGCTTGCGCAGCGTCTTGAGCCAGTCGCGAATGCGCGCGGCGAAGACCTCGTCGTCGAGCGCCTTCCAGCCCTCGTCGATCAGGATCATCGTCGGCTCGCCGTCCAGACGCTCGTCGATGCGGTGGAACAAGTACATCATGACCGGCGTGCGCAAACGCGGGCTTTCCAGCAGCGCGGTCATGTCGAAGCCGAGCACGCGGGCCGAAAGATCGAGCTGGTCGTGCTGGTTGTCGAACAGCCAGCCATGCTCCCCGCCCTGAATCCAGGCATCGAGGCGCGAGGCGAGATCGCCCGGCTCGGGGCGGCGGGCGCCCGCC
>NZ_BCTX01000025.1 GCF_001590985.1 Novosphingobium naphthalenivorans NBRC 102051 | reverse complement strand
CCTCGGCCAGTCGTCGGCAGAGCACGCCTTTGGTGGCGAACAGCCCGAAGGCGGCCGGCGTCAGCGTCGTCAGCGTACGGCCGAACAGGTGGAGGAACCCGAAACCGTCAGCTGAAATCCCCCCGTCGTGCCCGGTCCCGCGCCTCCAGGCCGGGCACGATTCCCGCAGGGTCCGCTTCGTTTCACGCGAAGCGGACCCTGTTCTTGTTTGGCGGCGGTATTTCTCGAACTTACTAAAATTGCCATATTTGGTATATGCCGATTATTCCGCCTGGACCGTGCCATGAATGCGGAAACCTTGCGGTCGACAACGAAGAAGAAAGTTCCGCGGACGGCCTTCCACAATCATACCGGTCAATATCCGGATATCAGCCAGCGAGAACCAATCACCGTCACAAAACATGGGCGTCCAGACATCACTATTGTCGAGGCCGCCTATTTCGAACGGCTCGCCGCTGGACAGATTCTTGCGGTGTTCGATCTTAACGCCGCCGATGCCGATCAAATGCCCGACGCGCATCGGGATCTTTTCGAGGCCGCGAAGCCCTCCGCCGAAGAAATAGGACAGGACGTTTGGAACGATGACGCCGCTCCTTAAGGTCGGCGACATCCTCCACTGTGTCTATCTCTTCACCCGTGACCAGTAGGCCGGTCGGGACGAGGGCATCAAGACACGTCCAGTCATTGTGATCGCTGTGCAGAGTCAGCGCGCTTTCACGGCCGCGATCGCCACGAAGAGCGACAAGGCGGGCCAGGAGCTGGCCATTCCCGACGCCGTTGGCGATCCCGCCGGCTCGCGCACGGCACGTCAGTGGTCATCGACCAGTATAATCATTTCACCTGGCTCGGCTTCGATATCCGCCCCGTTACAGCCGAACCTTCCCGGTTCCCATCCGGCGGCCGTGACAGTCCCCACCGCAGCACCGGTGATCACCTGCCGCCGTGACGGCTGCGATCAGCGGCGCCCTTCCTGCCGAAGCGCGGGATCCGGCGCGCTCGCCCGGGACGGACCCGCCGGCCAATCTCATCGTCTCTGGAATGTGGCCCGGCCTCCGGCTGCAGGCGGCCCGCGGGATCATCGAGGCGGTCGGCGCACACCGCGCCCACTGGCGGCCGCCTTGACCGGAGCCCGCGACCGGGCAAAGCAGGAGGCCCATCGCCCGGCCATCGGCCGCGCTGGTTGAGGGCAAGCGGCCGGGATCGAGCCTTCCACAGTCGGTGCGTCCCCGTCTCCTGTCCGCCATCCGGCCACCCGCTTGTCGGGATGAACGCTACGCCCGTGCGGGACCGTCGCAACCCCCGATTTTGCGGCCGTGTTGAGGCCTGGCGGCCTCTGCCCGCACCACCCGAAAAATCGCAGGTTCCCCGTCGCTGGCGCTCCGGTGCGGCGCTCCCTCGTTCACGGGCTTTCGCGACTGTTCATCCCAGCGGGGTCGGCCCGCTGACGGACACGCGAAAGGTACACGACCATGAACAAGGTTTTTCTCTCAGGCCGCATCACCTCTGACATCAGCCGCTTCGGCACCGACAGCAAGGGCGGCGTCAGCTTCAGCCTCGTCACCTCCAAGCCGGTGATCAAGGACGGCCAGGTCCAGAAGGACGACAACGGCTACACCGAGACCTACGACGAGTTCCACACGGTGAAGGCCTTCAACGGCCTCGGCAAGTCGGTCGCCAACCACAAGAAGAAAGGCGACAAGCTGATGGTCGTCGGCGAGATCCGCTACAGCCGCAACGAGCGCGATGGGCGCACCTACTACAACACCGACATCGTCGCCGAGGAAATCGAGTTCCTCTGATCCCTGACGGGCGGCCGTCAGCGGCCGCCCTCCTCATTTCCACGGAGAGCACAATGTTCCATCTCGCCACCTTCGATGAGATCGCCGGCATTGCCCACGGCATCGAGACCACGAACCCCGCCATGGTCGACCGCATCCGGCGTGCGGCAGACCGCCTCAACCGCTACGAGATCGCCGCACGCCTCGCCCAGGCGATTGCCGAAGCCGCCGACGCGGCCCACGTCCGCGCGTTCGAACAAGCCCAGTTCGGCGAAGCGAGTGCCGATGCGATCGTCGACAGCGAATATTACGACGACCTCGCCGCGGCCTGGTCGCTGGTCGCCGGCGAGCACCAGCTGATCAGCCCCGATGCCATCTTCGCGCATGACGGGTCAGTTCACTGACCCGTCCTTCCGCTCAAGCAAGGATTCCGCTCATGGCCACACAGCCCGCCCCCAGACCCGCCGTACAGCATTGCTACGGCGTCCTTCTCCATCACCGCCTCGCCTGGTGGCTCGTCGAGTTTCCCGAACTCGACGCGGCGCCGGTTCGCGCGCGCAAGCTCTCGGGCCGGCTCACGCCGGCCCTCGCCGACTGGCTTCGCTCGGAGACCGGCGATGCCGGTCTTCCCGCCGAGGTCACGGCCCTGCACCCGGACAGCCGTTGCTGGTCGGGCGAATTCTCCTGTGTGCGCGCCGCCGGGAGCGTCGATCTGTATGACATCGACGCGCATCCCTGGGGCAGCGATGCCGGCGAACTCGAGCTTCGGTTGGCGCGCACGATGATCGATGCGACGATCCGGCCGCTTCCGTCCGGCTTCACCTCGGTCTTCTTCGATCTTCCTTCGGAGAATCAGCCGGTGCTTGCCATTCGCCTCAGCGGCTATAGCTGCGCCACCTTTGAGCTGATGACCGCTCGATACATGCCGACCTATCGGCCGCGCTCGCCGTGGCGCGACATTTCGAACGACGCCGTCTCCGACAGTGGCAGCGACATCCTTGGGTGGCGTGAGGCTGCGGACTGGATCGGCCCCGTCTGATCGCTGCCGACGTCGAATGTCCGGGACGGGTGCCAGCCATGTCCCGGGCGCCGGCGTGACCACCCCTCGCACGGCGGAAGCCGCGATGCCGAAGTTCCTGCCGGCATGAGCGCATTGGCTCGCAGGATATTGCCCATATGCCTGATCTCGGGGCGCTGCGCTCCCGATTGCGGCATGGCGCAACATGGGGATGGGGCGGTTGCATGGATGGTTGGCGCATCCCGTCCTTCGCCAGGGCAGAAGGACGGGACCGGGGCTCTATTCGCTAAGCCGCCGCCCGCGCATGCGCGCGGTCCCCGGCTAACCTCACGGAGCCGAGGCCTGAGCCTCGTCTCCGCCCGTCCGGGTTACGATCCCGCTTGCGGTTGTTCTCGCCGGTGAGGTTTTACACCCCTATTCCTCTCTTGTGTCTGCCTAGTGTGGCATGCGGGGTTGGCGGTCCGTCGAGCATGAGCGGTCCCCCCCAATTTTGACGGCGCCGCCGCGCCGCTGACGCGTCCCGGCAACCCCGACAAAATCGGTTCCCCCACTCCCCGCTGGCGCGGCGTTAACCGGGGTCCGGCCTGTGGCCGGCTTCCCGGTTAACGTGCCTGACCTCCCTGACCACCGCATGCCCTGAGTCAGGTCTCATCCGAGGGGATGAGACAGCAAAAACGCCATGGAGGCTCACATGACCAAGTCTTTCACGAACTTCGCCGACCTCGCCAGCTTCATCGCCGGCGAAACCGGCCATCACGGCCAGAGTTCGATCTACGAGGGTGCTTTCATCGAGCACGACGAACGCGCCAAGCTGTCGCCCGTCGACGAGACCGAGCAACGCGAGATGCCCGATCCCGAGCAAGCCCGCGCAGCGGTGGAAATGGTGATGGCGACGCTGTTCGACGTGTTTCGCGACACGCGGCTCGAGCCTTTCGCGAGCGACCTCGCCTGGGGCTTCGTCAACAGCTTCCATGTCGTCGCCAAGCGTCTCAGCGACCGCGAGGACGACGCGGCCAAGGAGCTCGGAGATCTCGCCCGCAGCTTCGATCCGAGCGAGATCTACGCCTCGCAGCTCGAGGAGGCGCAGCTGCTGTGCCAGACACTGCAGGGGTGCCGCGATGCGATGGAATGCATGCGCGACCATGCCGCCGAAGTCTATCGCGTCGAGACTGGCCGTCCCTACTCGCCGACCCGCGGCAGCCGGGTGTCGAGCGGGGTCACCGCCTCGATGATCGATGCCCGCAACTATCTCGCCGAGCGCGCCCGCGAGCGCCGCGAACAGTTCGCGCCCGAAGGTCCCGTCGTCGCCTTCTCCGGCGGTCAGGTCTGGGACGATCACGAGATGCTCTGGCGCGGTCTCGACTCCATCAAGGCCCGCGTGCCGGAAATGATCCTCGCGACCACCGCGCAGACCAAAGGCTGCGACGCGATCGCCCAGGCCTGGGCGGCAGCGCGCGGCGTGAAGGTCATCCTGTTCCGGCTGGATCGCCGTCTCGGCGCCAAGGCCGCCTTCGTCCGCAACGATCGCCTGCTGGCGCTCAAGCCGGTCGAAGCGGTCATCTGCGAGGGGTCGGGCATCCAGATGAACCTCGCGCAGAAGCTGCGGCAGGCCGGCGTTCCGCTCCATGTCGTGAAGCTGGACCAGCAGGCCCCGCGCCCGGCACCGCAGCGTCAGCAGCGCTGGGCCTGAGCCCGCGCCCGAGAGAGGCTCCGGCATCCGCCGGGGCCTCTCTCTTCCTTTTGCGCGCGACATGCGGAGCGCGGGGGCATCGAACCCCCGCGCTCCGCCGGGGCGAACGCCATGCGGCATCAAGCCGCGTCCAGAGAAAAGGGGGATGAAAGGGTGGCGGTTTGCCCAAGGAGACAAAGTCATGTCCATCCTCTTTCGCATCGCCGTTCCTGCCGACGACACCCTCGCGCCGGTTGCCGTCATCACTGCCCGCCAACTCGCCGCGCTGCGCCGCATCCTTCGCGCCGAAGGCGACCGAATCGGCACCGCGCTCATCGAACCCGACGACATCATCGGCGACAGTTTCGAGGTCCGGGTCTGCCCGCTCGCGCTGGCCACGGTGACGGCCATCTTCGACCATGATCCGGCGGTGATCAGCGTGGTCGAGGAAGCGCAGTTTCGTGCCCGCCGGGTCTGCGTTCACCACTGCGCCAACTCGGCCGAAATAACCATGAGGGTCGCGCTTACATCCGATAGCGGGCTTGAACTCGATCTTGCCTATGGCAACGCCTATGCGCTTCTCGAAGCCTTGGGCGTGGACGCCGAGAGCGTAGGAGAGATCGCCCTTTCGCAGCTCAGGGAGCGCATTGCCGACCCGGCTACGTCACGGCGCGCGATGCGCTTTGGCGTCGAACAGTATCTGCCCCGGCTGAAGCGTCTGGCGGATAGCGCCGATGGAACGGACGACGCCCGCCTCGCCTGGGCCTGATTTCAATGAATTTCCCGCGACAGATCATTGCGAGGGCCGCCCAGCAATCGGTCGATCGCCATCTGCAAATGCGGGGTGCAATTGGTGTCCCGGATCGAATCGAGCACGCCCAGAGCCTCGCGCATCAAGACCAGCGCATAAGCGCGCTGCATCCTCGCATCGCCACCATCGCCTTGCCCAATTTCGCCGCGCAGCATTCGGATCGATAGCATGACCTGCTCCACGAAATGTCGATCCGATGCCTCCAAATCTTCCGGCTTGATCATCCGACTTCCCCTCGCCTCCGCCGAGGCGGAAACGAGAGAGCCATTCCCGCCCAACGCTCCCGCGCGAAGGCGCGGGAGCCGGGGCTTAAGAACACGTCGAGACATGCGCCTACGCTTTTAGAGCCGAGGCTCCTGGACATATGCGCAGGCACCCCGGCGTGAAATCACACCGTGTGCCGTTCTCGACAGGGTTCTTAAGCCCCGGCGCTGCCGTTTTTGCAGCACGCCGAAGCGCCTAGCACAGCGACGAGGACCAACCAAGCGGCACCCCGTTCGCCGGAGTAGCGCCGGGGATTTACTGCCGGGTTACCCGCTCGACTTGCCGGGCAGGAGGCAAGCACGCGTTCGCACATCTCGGCATCAGACGGGGCTTCATCGCCATAGCATGACGCTGGGTGTTCCTCGGCCGTCAAGGATCAGCGGTCCCCCCGATTTTGCCGCCGCTCCGCTGCGCTACCCGGCAACAAAATCGGTTCCCCCGCTGCCCGCTTCGCGGCGGCCATGCCGTCCCTGACCGCCTCAACACCGCGTCCCGCTGAGCCCATCCTCATCGATGAGAGATGGGGAGCACGGCATCATTCTGATGGAGGCTCTTATGGACAACCTTTCCGACGATCTCCGGGCGCTGTTCAACGCTCCGATCTGCCCGTACTGCGCGACGCTCTACGATCCTGAGCAATATGACGAGGTCGATGAATGCGCCCGCTGTTCGAACTGCTGCAGGGCATACCAGGTCGCGGCCGAACACCGCCCACCACAGCCGCACATTCCGCAAGATGACCCGCTGTCGGCAGCCGCCCAATCAGATAGTCTGGCCCAGTTTCGGGACGAGGCGGGCCGCGTTTCGAAAGCCATGATGCGCCAGACCGCCGGAGGAAGCTACCAAATGTACGAACGCTGGTTCACAGAAGCGCTCGGGCCTGCCATCGACAAGCTCGATCCGGTGCTCCGGCCCCAGGCAATCACGATCGCCAGCGAGCTTGGCTATATCGCCGATACCGAGGTCATGGCGGCCGGCTTCGGTCCAGGCCTATGCTCGATCAGCGGCATCGATGAGCATTTTTGCCATTGCGGCCGGCATCCCTGACGACATCGGGGCCGGGTATCCGCTCGGCCCCTTCTTCTCATCCATCGCCGAACTCGTTCCGGCTCGCTCGCGTGCCGCGCGGACCCGTCGGTCCGCACGCCGCTACGCCTTGCCGCAGCGTCCCGACGAGGGGAAACATCTCTCACAGACTTCCCATTATGTCGGACGGCCGAGACCGCCTCAAGGACGGTGGGGCCCCACCATTTTCTTCGGCGGATCGAGCGCGGCGCTTCTCCTTCGGCGTTGGCGGCCGCCGAAGAAAATCGTGACCCCCACCGCCGCTCACGCGGTCGCTTCGCGATCCTTGACCCGGCCTCGGCCGCCCGACGCGCCGCTCCTGTCATTCAAGACCGACAGGAGCCTATCATGCAGATCATCTCGACCAGCGCCGCCGCCGACAACGCCGCCTTCTTCGCCGCCATCGCGAATGCCGAACGCCGCGCGCTTCACAGCTACTTCGACCAGCATGTCGTGGCGGACGAGGAGGCCGGCTACATCACCATCGACGAGGGCGATTACGGCGCGCTGCCGATGACGATCATAGACCGGATCGTCCACAGCGTGCCGGGCGGACGGCTTGACGAATTCTGAGACAGATGGGGAGGGGCGCGTCTGCGCCTCTCCCTTTTTTTGCTGTGGGGTCAGAACGGACATGGAGGGCATCGAGCCCTCCATGTCCGTGCCGCGAGCATGCTCGCGGCGGGGGCTGTTCACGCCGTCAGGCGCTTTTCCACTTCGTCTATCCCGAGGCTCCGAATCCGGCCGAGAAGGTTCCCCAGCCGCTTTGTCTCGAGTTTGAGAAGACCGGTCTTCTCGATGGCCTGAATGGCTGCCTCGCGTTCCTTCTCTTCCAGTCTTTGCCGCCGCTCTTCGAGCTTGCGGACATCCTTTTCGATCGCGGCTCTTTCCTGTTCCAATGTGCGTGCCATGAAGGGCCTCTTGGTTCACGCTGATCGGGCTATGAACCGCGACACTATAGCCTCTCGCGACCGGCCTCGAAAGCGGAACGTCGCCGATGTTTTTCGGTGCACTTTTCCTCGTGCAAACAAATCCCATCAGCGTCGTTCACAACGCTAAGACGCGCAGACTGGCAGTCTCGCTTCGCGTAATCACGCCTTGCACGCCGTTCCGTCCAAAGGACGGCGAGGCGCCCCGCCGAAGGCATTTTTCATCCCAGACCATCTGTGTCACATGACGACCCGAGGGTGGAGATCTGCCCTGGTACAGAGCAGCACACCCTACGCACCAGGGTGCAGGAGCTTTCTTCGCGTTTTCAAGAAGATGAGGCGAAAACCGCGCGTGTTCGCCTGTGGGACGCATGTGGCGCCCACACGCAAACCGCTATTTTGCGGGCATTTCAGTGTGTTACGCGAGAACACGGGCCGCTCGCCAGATCGAGAATTCTTGCCATGCGGGCATGGCTGAACTATAAGACGGGCAGGTTTCTGAGACCCCACCAGCCTCCCTGCTAGGAGGCCTGGTTTTGATGACCCCCAACAAGCATTGCACGGTCAGGCTCGACCGCAGCAAATATGACCGTCTAGTCGCGATCGCGGCCGAGCGCGAATGCACCGCCTCAGACCTCATCCGGCACGCGGTCGACGCCTTCCTTGGAGCCGGCCAGATTCTCGCTGGAAGCCAGCGGCGGCTCGCGCGGATCAACGAGTTTCAGCACCTCGCTCTCGACATCATCATCCGCGAGCAATTCCCCGAATATCGCGATCGCATCCTCGCTGAAACCGACAAGCGTCTGGAGACCTACCATGGCGCGTAAGGACATTCGATCGAACGGGCGCAACATCCCCCTCATTCATCACAGCGCGCGCGGAAATGTGCAGCGCAACTCAGGCAATTTCACGCGCGGAAGCCAGCTCCTCACGCACGAGATGCTGATGTGGTTCTCGGGCGCGAAGCTGCCCTTCCTGCTATGGTTTTTTGTCTTCCTCATAGCCTTCTGCCTCATCCTCGCCGTGAAGCTCGACGAGCACGGCGTCCAGCTCATCGGAATGAAGCTCTATTCGGCCTTGTGGAACTGGATCGACCTCGATCCGAACAAGCGCGTCAACGTCACGCTTCCCAGCGGAGACGTCCTTCGCACCGTGATGCCGGCAGTCCCCTACATCCCCGAGGTGATCAGGGCATGGACCGTCGCCATGAGAGGACTGTTGGGCGCGTTCCTCATCTCGGCCTTCATCACCATTCCGTTGACCATTTGGTTCATCGACATCTCGCATCGACGCGGCCGCGCGATCCTTCAGGAACGGCATGAACGCGGCGCCATGCTTGTCGACCACGATATCCTTCTCAACGAGATCAATGAATATAATCGCGAGAAGTTCGAAACCGAGGCGGTCGAACTCTTTCCCGGGAAGTCGCCGCGGGACGTCCTCGCGCTTCCCTTCGCCGTGCGCAAGGCAGCCGGAATCCACCATCCCTACAAGCTCGCCGACATCCCTTTCCCCCATCGGCTCGAGCAGTCGCATGCGATGCTATTCGGAACGACCGGCGCCGGGAAAACGACACAGCTTCGCGATCTGATTGTGCAGATGCGCCAGCGCCAGGACAACGCCGTCGTTTTCGACCTCACGGGCGCCTACGTCGAAGCGTTCTACGACCCGGAACGCGACACGATCCTCAACCCGATGGACCAGCGCTGTCCCGCCTGGACCATCTTCAACGACTGCACGAGCTACAGTCATTTCACGGCAGCGGCTGCCTCTCTCGTTCCGTCCGACGGCGGATCGTCCGAGCCCTTCTGGGCGCTCGCCGCGCGCACTCTCTTCATCGAAATGTGCATCAAGCTCCGCGAGCGCGGCCAAACGACCAATCTCGCTCTCTCCGACAATCTGATGACGGCCGACCTGAAGCGCGTGCACCGCTATCTGGCCAACACAATCGCGGACCCGCTGACCGCCCCGGAAGCTGCACGGATGGCGGAATCGATCCGGGCTGTCTTCAATACCAATGCGCAGGTCCTGCGGTTCCTCCCCGACGAGGGCGAGCCTTACTCCATTCGCAGGTGGATGACGGCCGACAAAAGGCCCGGCGCCATCCTCTTCATCACCTCCGATTATGAGGACCTGGAGCTGAACCGTCCGCTCCTGACGCTCTGGACGAACCTGTCCATCACGAGCCTCATGTCGATGCCGCGGACGAACAGTCTGCGCACCTGGTTCGTGTTCGACGAACTCGCCGCGCTCCACCGTCTGCCGGCCATCGAGAAGGGACTTCAGACCGCACGCAATTTTGGCGGAGCAATGCTCCTCGGCCTCCACAGCTTTCCGAAGCTCGTCGAGGTCTACGGCGAAGAAGGCGCTCGAAATCTTGCTTCGCTAGCACGCACCAAGCTGATCCTCGCCACCGGCGAATATAAGACCGCCGAAGAATGCTCCCTCTACATCGGAAACCGTGAGGTTCGCCAGATGGATGAGGCCTATTCTTACGGCTATAACAACACGCGCGACGCTTCGACGCTGACTCCGCGAAAGCAGGTCGAACCGCTTGTCCTTCCCGACGACATCACCAACCTTCCGGCGCTTCACGGATATGTCAAATATCCGGACGGATTCCCCGCAGGACGGATCAAGCTCGAATGGAAACGATACCCCGTTGTCGCCGAGGGCTTCATGCCTCGCGCCAATGTTCAACCCGTTCGATCAAGGCGCGGAGAAGGGGCGTTCGAGGAGGATGGGGCAGGGGAAGCCGGCGGGCGGGACGGCTCGTTGCTGGTGATCGACGAGATTCTGGAATCTCCCAATCTCGCGCGGGATTTGGCCGCCGGGATATTGTCGGCGGAAGCAGAAGAAGAGGGGAACGCGGCGGCACGGGCGGCGCAGGGCACGGACGACCGCGGTGATCAGGGATCGGTAAAGGGTGAAAGCGCCGAAAAGGCGCCCGCGGCACCGGCCCGATCAGACGAGCAGGCTGTTGCGGCGCGGGATCGCGACGATCGGAGCGATGGCCATCGGCAGGGTCAGGGGACGCCCCAGGTCGAGGATCAGACGCTCGCCGAACTGCGTCAGGACTTCTCGGCCGGCCGTGACGACAACGATCTCGATATGGGCATCTGATGCTCTCCGTCGCCCCGATCCGCTCGGCCGCCGGGTCCGCGAATTATTTCGCGAAGGACGACTATTACACCGTCGAGGATTCGTCCGAGGTCAGCGCCTGGGCAGGGGAAGGGGCCGACATCGCTGGTCTCTCTGGCGAGGTGTCGAAGGACGCCTTCGAAGGGATTCTAAACGGGTTCCTGCCGAGCGGGGAAGGGGTCGCCCAGGTCGAGAACCGCCGGCACGGCCTCGACCTTACCTTTTCGATGCCGAAGTCCGCGTCGGTGATGGCCTATGTCGCCGGCGACAAGCGCGTGCTCTCCGCCAACATGGCGGCCGTCAAGCAGACGATGGCCTGGGTCGAAAAGAACCTTGCCGAAGGCCGGCGCGACGTCGACGGCCGCAAGGTTCCGGTCCAGACCGGCAATCTCGTCTATGCGCTCTTCCAGCACGATACCAGCCGGGCGCTCGATCCGCAGGGCCATATTCACGCTGTGATCGGCAACATGACGCAGATGCCCGATGGCAAGTGGCAAGCCCTTCACGCCGACAAGATCTGGAGCCACAACAGCATCATCGGCGCGATTTACCACAGCTACCTGCGGACGGCGCTCGAGAAGATCGGCTACACTGTAGAGCTTCGCGGCAAGCACGGAACCTTCGAGATCGTCGGCGTGCCAAAGGCCGCGCGTGAGGAGTTCAGCCAACGGCGCGAGGACATTCTCAACAAGGCGGCCGAAACCGGCATAACATCCCACAAGGGCCGCGACCAGATCACGATCAATACCCGCGATCCCAAGCTCGACGTCGAGGATCGCGGCGCGCTCAGGCAAAGCTGGATCGAGCGGGCCGCTGCGCTCGGTTTCGACGGAAAGGACCTGCGCGCGGCCGCGGAAGCGCGTGCTGGCATGATGACCGCGGTCGGGCCGCTCGAGCGCGGCTATCGCGCGATCGTCGATGCCATCGATCTCGCGCGCAGCCGGCTCGGCGATTTCCTTCGCCCACACGACCCGTTAGTCGACCATGCGCTCGCGCGCGCGGTCAAGTCACCCGAAGAGGCCCGCACGCAACTCGCGGTCGCATCGGCCGTCCGCATCCTGTCCGAACGCGAGGCGGCCTGGCCGCTTCATATGGTGTCGAAGACTGCGCTCGATCTCGGTCTCAAAGGCGTCACCGTCGAAAGCGTCGAGCGCCGGATCGATCAGCTCGTCCAGAATCGGCAGATCGTGATGGGAACTGCCCATGCCACGGACCGCGACGGCAAGATGGTGACGACCCAGGAGGCGCTGCGCATCGAGGAGAAGATCCTCGACCTGGTGAAGGAAGGCAATGGCGCCGCAAATCCCGTCCTGTCTGCTGCCGACGCGCCCGCGCGCCTTCAGGCAGTCGCGGAGCATCCACTCAATCCCGGGCAGCTTGCCGCCGCGACCCTGATCCTCTCCTCTGACGATCGCACGATCACGATCCAGGGAAAGGCGGGCACGGGCAAGTCCACGATGCTGCAGGCGGTCTCGCGCGTCGCGGAGGCCGAAGGCCGTACGATCCGGGGTCTCGCGTTCCAGAACAAAATGGTCGGCGATCTCGCCGAGGGCGCCGGCATCCAGGCCCAGACGATCGCCTCCTTTGTCCTCGCCCACGAGCGCTTCATCGCCGAACGGAACACGCCGCGCTATGAAGCGGCGCGGGAAAGGCTCGCCGGCACCATGCTCCTCGTGGACGAGACCTCGATGGTCTCGGCAAGCGATATGCTGAAGCTTCACCAGATCAGCGCGGCGATGGGCGTCGACAAGCTCGTCCTCGTCGGCGACAGGCAGCAGCTCTCCTCGATCGACTGGGGCAAGGCCTTCGCCATGATCCAGGCTGCCGGCGCGACGATGGTGCGGATGACCCAGAATATCCGCATCGGGAAGCCGGGCCAGCCGCTAACCGAAGAGCAGCAGAAGCTGAAGGTTGTCGCCGAACTCGCGAACGTGGGAAAGGCGGGCGCCGCCATGAAGGTGCTCGGCGAGCATATCGTGGAAGAGAAGGATCCGGCCGCCGCCGCGGCCGATAGTTGGCTCGGCCTTTCACCGGAAGAGCGTGAGGCGACCGCCGTATTCGCATCAGGCAGAGACGCGCGCGAGACTATCAACAAGCGCATTCAAGCCGGATTGATCGCCGAAGGAAGCGTCAAGGGCGAGGCGCTCCAGCTCACAGTCTATGATCGAGTGAATACGACGCGCGAGGAATTGCGCTATGCGTCGACCTATCGCCCCGGCCAGACCCTCGAGGTGGGTCGGGGCGGGGCGCAGGATGTCGGCATCCAGGCCGGGCGATACGATGTCCTCAAGGTCCATGCCAGTGGCAAGGTCGACCTCGCAGACGGACGGCGCAGGATCCGCTTCGATCCGCAGAAGCTGTCGCCGGCAGAGCAGCGGGACCGGCTCCAGCTCTCCGAGAAAAAGCCGCTCGATATCCACGAGGGCGACCGCATCCGCTGGACCGCGAACGACAAGGGCCGCGGGCTTCACAACGCCACCCTCGCCCGGGTGGTGAGCGTCGACGGCTCCGGCGTCACGGTAGAGACGGCGGGCAAGGAGCAACTGACCCTGCCGATGGGCGATCCGATGCTCTCGCGCCTCGACCTCGCCTACTCGCTGAACATGCATATGGCGCAAGGCATCACAACCGACAGGGCGATCGGCGTCATGTCCTCATTCGAGCGTTTCCTGTCCAACCAGCGCCTGTTCAATGTCCTCGTGACGCGCGTGCGCGACGGCCTGACGATGATCGTTGACGACAAGGAGAAGCTGGCACGGCAGCTCGACATGAACCCGGGCAACAAGACCTCTTCGCTCGAAACCGTCGGCCGCCTCGACATAGATGGGAACATGGCCAAGGGCGCGAAGGCGCGCGAGGATTTCAATCCCGGCCCGATCGACGGCGTCGACCTGTCCGATCTCCCGCCGCTGCCTGACGACCTGCCCCCGCTCCCTGACGCCGGCGCCGCAGCGCCGGTCGGAAAGGACCAGGCAGCGAAGCCCGAACCGAAGCCCGACCGGGCGGAACAATTGCCGCCGCTGCCCGAGCGCAGCCTCGGCCTCGATTTGTAGCATGAAGCCGCCGGCGCGGCGCCGGGGGCGAAAGGAAGGAGACGAAACGATGGCATGGGAATTTGAGCAGGCCGGCAAGTTCGGCAGCGAGAAGGCGGCTGACGATTATGCCAGGCGCAACAATCTCGATCCGCGCGATGTGCAGATCACCCGCAAAGGCGGGGAAGTGGAGCTCAGCATCCGCCGATCGGCGCTCGACGGGCGCAACCTGCGCGACAATGGCGAAGGCCGGCGGGATGGGTGGGGCTGAAGGAGGCGGTCATGGAATTCACTCAGCGCCGCGGCGACGCGCCCCCTCGGGCAATCGGAGGATAACCGCGCATGGGCATCGACGATCGAGACTATATGCGCGAGCGGCAGCGCGCGCGGAGCGGAAGCACGCGCTGGAATGACCGAGCCGGGCGCGTGGAGGGCGCCTGGTTCGACCCGGCCATTCGAAGCTTCGACTATCAACGCGGACGCTGGCGGGGCTCCAGGCGTTCCAGCCCTGTTCGATATATTCCCTTTGCCCTGAGCCTCCTCCTCATTCTGATCCCCCTCTACGGCGAAGCTCAACGGGCGGGCTGGCTGCCGGATCGCGAGGCGGCGATGCCATTTCCGGAATCAGGGTCGGTAACTGTGGCGAGTTGGGCGATGCACGAACCCGTTAGCAGCTTCCTCACCGTCGAGACGGCGGACAGCAATGCCGTCGTGCAGCTCATCGACCCGACCACCGGCCGACACGCCATTTCGATCTATGTCTCGAAAAATGACCGGATTCGCGTGCCGGTGCCGCAGGGCACATTCCGGCTCCGGCTCATCGAAGGTCAGAAGTGGCACGGACCGGTGCGCTATTTCGGGTCGAATACATCCTACGAGACAGCCGCTGAACTCATGATCTTTGCACCTCGGGCCGGCCACATCATTGACCTTCATCGGAGGCCCGATGGCAATCTCAAAACGCGTATGATGTTGTCGCGCCCCGAAGCTCTGTGATTCCGGACGCGTAAGTGTGGTCAGCGGCGCACGCGCGATAGGACCCGGGCGGCGACATTGCTGCGAACCGCGAGCTTGCGGCCATAGCGTAATGCCGTAGCGGGCGAGCTCCAGCGCAGCGCCTGGGCTATTCCCGCGCCGTCCTCTCCGGCAGCAAAAAGGTCCTGGGTCAGGCCGACGCGAAGGGAGTGAGTGGACAATGCCTGCACCGCGGCGGTCAACTCGCTGGCGGGGAGACTCACCAATCCCAGTTCGAATGCTGCAAGCGCGACGCGTCGGTAGATGCCGTTGACGCCCTGGCGTGTCAGCGGCGCCGTTCCGATGGAATAGGTCGTTCGGGCGAGCGCCGTTTCAGAATCGCTGGCGCGTACGCGCCGCCGATCGACTCCGACCCTGCGGAACAGGGGGCCTTCCTCGATACCGCTCGCTTCCAGCCAGGCGCCGACCCGCCGCATGGTCTCGGCCGACAGCCATGCCCAGGCGCCTTCGCCTTCCTGGTCGGTCTTGGAGAAGGGGATGAACAGCGTCGCCGAACCATCCTGCTGGGGATCGATATGCACAGCTTCGACCACCGTGAGTTCGCTTACGCGCAGCCCCGCGTCATATCCGAGCGATAGCAGGGCAGCGTCGCGCAGCCCCTGCAGGTCGCCGCCGCAGGCATCGAGAAGCGCAGCGAGGGTGAATCCCTTGGTGACATGGCTGTCCAGTGCCTTGCCGAGCCGCAATGGCGCTGCCTGGCGCTGCAAGGCTCCTCTGCGCCTGCGGACGGCCTTGAGCGCCGCGCGCACCATCGGTGCGTCGGTAGGCGCGGCTTCGCCCGCCAATCCCATCATGCGGTGGACCGTGCCGAGGCTAGCGATCCGGCGCGCGAGCGTCGCGGGCTTCTTGCCCCTGCCATCGAGCGCATTCACATAGCGAACCAGATCTTCGGGATCGGCGGGCAGCGGTGAGCGGCCTTCCTCACCGCACCAGCCGCTCCAGCAGTCGAGATCGGCGGCGATCGCCGCCTTTGTCGCGTCGGCCATGGCCGCCAGCGTCGTCTCGAGTCCGAGTTGGCTGATCGGCGGCAGATCCGCTGGAACGATGCTGGCGATCGTGCGCAGCAGCCGCATGTCGACGGTCTCGGGATCCGCGTTTGGCGATCGCGTCGGCAGCGCGGCATCGTTGGTCCGGACCACCACGATTTCGGCGTCGGAACGGCTGGCGGGTTTTTCGGCCATCGTTGCTACGCGCCCTTGCGCCGGGCATTGTGCTCATGCGGCACAAGGCGCGGCACATTTGTGCCGCGTGATTTCGCTGCCATTTTCGCGATCGTCATTTTGGCCCTTCCCTGCTGTTTCCGCGCACTTGTTCTTACCATAACGATCAATTATGGTAAGTGACAGATCGCGCGGGGAGGGCGGTTTTTGGGGCTGTTTTACAAGCTTTTCCGATAATGCTGATCAGAGCGCGATATCGACGCGCGTGCAGGACGGTCACGATGCCCGACGGATCCATCCGACAGAAACGCCAAAAGACATAGTGATGCTCATGGCGGCCGAAAAAGCCCTCGACCCCGAATTCTGCCGGAATGGCGCGCCATCGCGTTTCGCGCCTAGCGATCCGATCGAAGCAGTCGAAGAGGCCGCGAATGTAGGCATCCGCCTTGGGCCTCGCCCCAGCGGTCGCGTACAGGCATAAATTTCGCCCAGCCGCCCTCCGGCGCATTGAATGCCTGCGTAAGCTCTGCCTTGAGGCGACCAAACTGCTCGGCTTGAGCCGTTCCTTGTCCCGGCGGATGAGGTCGCGGACATATTCGCTGACATTTTCGTAGGAGCCTTCGGCGCCGACATGTGCCATGACGAAATCGCCTAGTGCGCCCCTGATCCGAACATTGAGCGTAACAGGCTTGCTCATGGCGATAACCTCCTGTTTGATATTCTGGACAGGATCAAGGGCAGACTAAGCAATGCTGGGTGCCTCCGCTGCTTCCCGCCCTTCGTCAGAAAATTCTGGAAACTTTCATACATTGGAAGTATCGGGAATTTCATGTCCTCCCTGGCGCAACAGATCACGGCAGCGGGTCTGGCCGATCATATCCTCAGCGAACGCCAGCTCGGCAATCTGCTGGGCGGCGGAGACGCCCGGCGCTACGGCCTGGTCAATCGGGCGCTCAAGGATGGTTCCCTGCTCCGCGTGAAGCGCGGCACCTACCTGCTGGCTAAGCGCTATCGGGCCGAAACCATCCATCCCTTCGCCATTGCGCAAGGTCTGATGCCGGGTAGCTATGTCTCTTTCGAAAGCGCGCTCGCCCATCATGGCTGGATCCCCGAAGCGGTCTTTGTGACCGCGGGAGTGACGCCTGGCCGCAAAACGCTCCGCTTTGAAACGACAGACTTCGGCACGTTCAGCTTTCATCCGCTCGCTATCGCGGATTATCAGTTCCTGGCCGGCGTCGATCGCGTGCAGATGGGCAAGCTCATCGCCTTCGTCGCACAGCCGCTGCGGGCCTTGTTGGACCTCGTTGCCCTGCGCAAGCAGCAGTGGGCGGGCATCGAGTGGCTGACCCATGGCATGCGGATCGACGAGGACATGCTCCTCGGGCTCCGACGGAAGGATTTCGCCAAGCTGAAACCGGTCTACAAGCACAAGGCCGTGAACAGCTTCCTCGCCGCGCTCGAAAGCACTGTCATGGCCAGGAAGGTCCGCTCAGCACATGATTGACATCATCCAGGAGAAACTGCGCCGCTACGATCCCGCCAATGCGCTAGAGGAAGAGAATGCGGTCAAGGAAATCCTCCAGGAAATCGCGCTCTATGCCCTTTGGCGCGGCGACTTCTTCGACGTCGCGCTATTCCAGGGCGGCACGTCCCTGCGCATCCTGAACAGCCTACCGCGCTTCTCGGAAGATCTCGACTTCCTGCTGCGCCAGGCCGACCCAGACTTCGACTGGACGCCTTATCTCAAGACCCTGATCGAGGTGTTCGGCCAGTTCGGGCTGAAGCTCGATGCTCTGCCCAGGGCGAAGATGGACACGGCTATCCGCCAGGCGCTGATCAAGAACGATTCCATCGCGAGCCAACTCGACCTGTCTTTTGCGGGCGCTGGTAAGCCAAAGACGATCCGGATCAAGCTAGAGATCGACGTCAACCCACCTGCGGGTTCGGGCGAGGCGTCCAGCTATCTCGATTTTCCAGCGGACCACGAAGTTCGGCACCAGGATCTGCCGTCCAATTTCGCTCTCAAGATTCATGCCTTGCTATGCCGGGGTTTCCTCAAGGGTCGGGACTGGTTCGATTTCTCCTGGTATGTCGCCAAGGGAGTAACGCTCAATCTGGCCCTCCTGCGCAATGCCCTCATCCAGGCCGGTCCCTGGGCGGGAGATAATCACATCGCCGTCGACATGCCCTGGCTGAACGAAGCGCTGGGCAGCACGATTGCGAAGATCGACTGGAAGGCCGCCGCTGACGACGTGCGGCGTTTCCTGCGGCCGGCCGAACTCAGGTCGCTTGATCTGTGGAGTGAGCGCTTTTTCCTCGCCAAACTGGAAAAACTGACGTCGACTTCTGGTCACGCTTGAGCGGCAAACCTCCAGCGCTATCATGACACCGCCGCGCGAGGCTGGCCGTGCATTCCGCGAATGTAGAAGTCTCGCTGATGCTCACTCGTGGCGACGTTGGGATGCAGCGCGGCCCGGACGGCGGGCGTTATCGTATAGACCGCATGTCGCTGCGCCCCGCGGTTCTCATGATCCACCAGGAAACCCTGATAGTGGCGTTCGATAAGACCCGCCCGCACCAGCTCGGACACGGCCCGGCTGATCGCCGTCATGCCCGTATCCCGAATGCGCTCGCTGACTTGCGCTTCCACGATCCGTTCAGCTTCAGCCGTGTCGGCCGGCAGCTCGCCCTTCGCGGCGAGCGCCGCCCGCACCTTGCCGGCGGTCGCGCGACGCTGATGGTACCGCGCCCCGCTCGGCGCGATCGCGGTCGCCAGCCATTCACGGATCGGTACCAGAGCCTCGCCATCGCGCACGAGCGGCCCGGCCTGCCCATTCGCCCGGGCGACCCGCGAAATAAGGTCGAGCACCATGAAGGTGTAGCGCGGACGCGCTGAATGTTCGGCGATCGTGCGGACGATATCGGGTATTCCGATTGTCCGGCGGGCGGGCGGAGGTGCGAAAAGGTCCTGCTGAAACATGGAACGAATCAAGCACAAAGTTAGACTCATGTGAATCCCCCAATTACTCACAAAGACGGTCATTTGGCGATTTTGCCACCAGTGTCACTTTACCGCTGGGCAAGGTAAAGTGACGTAGTTGTCATTGTTCGGCGCTTCCCTCTCTCACGCGCGGATGAAGCTGTGCTAGAGCGTGGCGATGGATCTGGACCAGTTTCGCTCCTCCGCTGCCTCCATAGCCGCGCCGGTCGCTCGCCCATTGTTCCGGCTCACAACGGATCTCGACCTGCCGCCGCTGCCCGGGCATGCGGCCGCATCCTCGCGCCACTCCATGGCGAACCTGCTGGAGGAACTCATCGACGCTGCGGGCTGCAATGAAATTCCAGCCCCCGCCCGCGCACCCGATCAGCCCTCTATCGTTGACCTGTTCGGAGCGTTGAAGACGGCCGCTGCCGGCTTCGAAGTGGCTCCCGGCGTGGGCCTTGCCGAACACTTCTGGACGCACCCGGTCGCTCTACATAATGGCGAGGCCGCCGCCTCCCTTCTGCGCACCGCACGCAACGGGCATTCCATACACGGTTTCGCCGTCCTCTATGCCACCGATGTCCGGCCGCCATTGCTCTATGGCCCCAATATGTCGCCGCTGCGTGTGACAGGAACGATCGGCACCGAAAGCGACATCGAGGGTCCTTACCTCGCGCTCGTTGCCTTCGAAGGCGAGCCGGACGGTCGCGCCGCAGCGATCGAAGCGTACGCAGCCCCGATCTTCCATGCTCGACGGTTCATCCTCGTTCGTTCGGAACTCGATCGGGATGTGCTCCGCGCTCTCGAGCATCTTCAAGCGGCGCTGGATGCCCACGGCGTCGAATGTGCGATCCACCGCGTCCGACCGGGTGCAGACGACGAACGAACCCTGATTGAATTGGTCATCTCGAACGCGGTAGGTGGCCGGCGCATGCGGCTGGCGATCGATGCGACGCGTGAGGCCACGCGGTGCCAGGCCGAGCGTACATCTCCCGGGTTCGTGGTAACGCACCGGAACTGGAGGGACGGCAGCTTCATCGCTTGGCTCGCGCAAACGGTAATAGCTGACGGTCGAACAATCCCCGCAATTGCATAACCAGGCCCATCGCGAGAGGCAGGCTCGCGTCACTATCCTCGCTACCCCATCGCGATGCGGTTCCGTCTCCGCCTGCAGCGGGTTCAATATCCGCTTTTTCGTGGAAGCCAGCGCGGTTCGATCAGAGGTACCGCCAACGTGCGATCAGGCTCTTGAATCGAACTTTGGCCTCACTAGCTCTGCAATACCGGACGCCATCCGGGTCCGGATGGACATAGAGGGCGTCGGCTCTCGCATACCGACGCTTCTCATGCCCAAATTGCTTCGTTGGAGGATTTGGAAATGAGAACCAACTTCGACTTTACGCCGTACAGGCGATCAACGGTCGGCTTTGACCGTCTTTTCAACCTGCTTGAGGCGGGAGCACGCGAGGACGACGGCTATCCGCTCTTCGATATTGTGAAGCTTGGCGATGACAGCTTCCGCATCACCTTGGCGATCGCAGGGTTCAGACCCGACGACATCGAGATCGTGGCGCAGCAGAACCAGCTCACCGTGACCGGCAAGCGCGCCGATGATGCGGACAAGGGAGAGTATCTCCACCGAGGCATCGCGTCTCGATCGTTCGAGCGACGCTTCCAGCTTGCCGACTTCATCGAGGTCGGAGCGGCGAGCTTCGAACATGGACTGCTCTCGATCGAACTCCGGCGTGTCGTTCCTGAAGCAATGAAGCCGCGCCGAATCGAAATCGGCGGCGGAGCCCCGGACGGTCGCCAAATCGGCGAGGCGAAGGAGAAGGCGAGCGAAGTTGCCTGATCCCGCCGCCGGCCTGCCGGCGCCGCTTTCGTCCCTCCCGCCAGCGGCGGCCGGCAGGTGCCGGCAGGTATCGACAGGATCCAGCCAGAAAGGAGATGCTTATCATGGCTTTTCGTGATCTCATTCCCTGGAGCCGGCAGGAAAACCGGCTGCCTGTCTCGGTCAGCGCCGAACAGGACCGGGACACTCATCCGCTGCAATCGCTTCACCGCGAGGTGAACCGTCTCTTCGACGACGTCTTGCGTGGCTTCAACATGCCCGCCTTTGCCGGGTTTGATCGGCGCGCCGGCTGGCCTCACCTAGAGCTCGGCGAGACGGACAAGGAAATCCGTGTAACGGCCGAACTTCCCGGCCTGGATGAGAAGAATGTGGAGGTGCTGGTCGAGGACGGCGCGCTCACTCTTCGCGGCGAGAAGAAGGCCGAGGTCGAGGACAAGGACCGCGGCTATTCTGAACGAAGCTATGGCCGCTTCGAACGTCGGATCAGCCTTCCGAACGGTGTCGAACACGACAGGGCGAGCGCAACGTTCAAGAACGGCGTCCTGACTGTGACAGTGCCACGCTCCGATAAGCCCGACGAGAGTGTGCGCCGAATTCCGATCAATGGCGGTGCGGCGTCATGAGATAGGCCGGGGGCGCTCTGCTCCCGGCCACCGGCGCTCCGAAGCTCCTGCCCCGGAATTTCAGGAAGCACCATGAGCCAATTTCTCGATTAGCGGGCGGAAACGGGTCTGGTTACCAGACCGTCACCTGGCTTCACGGTCCTGGCGGTGCGCTGCCAGGTCGAGGGCGGTGAGAACACGGTCGATCACTGCTGCTTTGCTCGCGGCCTTTGGAAGTTCGCGAACGGCGAATTGCTGCATCTTCGTCAGATCGTCTCTGGGAATGCTAATCTCGATCGGTAGCATGCCCAACCGTTCGGGATCGACACCCTGTGCGGCTCGGCCCGATGCAAGCAGATGATCGAGCAGCCGCTTACGATCGGCAAAAGTCCAGCGCAGCGCCTCGAGCTCCTGCGGACTGATGGATAGCAACGCGATCGCGAACTCCATGATATCGTCGAACGGCAGGCGCACGCGCGCACCATCCTTGCGGCCGCGTCGCATCCGCTTGAACACCCCTTGATTCACTGAATCGAAATCACGCCGTCGACGGCGTTCCATTCCGTAGGGCGTATCAGCCCTTCATGGGCTATGCGCACAGAATGGAGCGCCGCCTCGATCTCGCGACGCCAGTGGTCGAGAAAATCGAACAGCACGGGAAAGTCTGGAGCGAGATCATATTCCTGCCAGACGAATAGCTGGAGAAGCGAAGGCGCGTCCGGACGATAATAGTGGATTTCCGCAGTCGTCAGGCCATAGCCGCGCAGCTGCGCAATAAATCCCCGGTCGATCACGGCGACGGCTGCGGCCGCTCATGGCCCTGATCAAGCGTGTGCATCGCCGCAAGAATTTCGTCGACTGGGATGGGACGCCTTGCTCCAGGGGGCTTGCGCAAGCCAGGCTGGTTTCTGACCGCGGACCTGTCGGACGCCCAGGACGCCAGAATTGCGCGCTTCACTTCCGGTTCCAGGCTCGGATGCCGGGCAACTTCAAAGGGATGAAGAAAACGGGAAAATGGTTGCGACATTGCTGTGCCTCCTTTCCTTCTCGTCGCTCCATTGTTGTTCGTGGCGCCACGTCCACCGCTGCAAATCTTGGTGCGCGCGTGAGTCGCGTCAAGAGGGCATTCGCGATGACCAAGGCACTGAAATCAGGGCAATTGGCACTCACTCGCGCAGAGTGCCAATATTTTTCGTTGCACCCCTTGAACGGAAAAATCTCCTTTCCTAGCTTCGGAAAGCCTGTCGTTCAGATGAACGAGAGGGCCATCACATATTGTTTTGCATCCGGAGGTTATGCATGCATTTCCGCCCCTTGCACGACCGTGTGGTCGTCCGCCGCATTGAAGCCGAGGAAAAAACCTCGGGCGGCATCATCATCCCCGACACCGCCAAGGAAAAGCCGCAGGAAGGCGAAGTCGTCGCCGTCGGTCCCGGCGCGCGCGATGACAACGGCAATCTCATCGAACTCGCCGTGAAAGCCGGCGACCGGGTCCTTTTCGGCAAATGGTCGGGGACCGAGGTCAAGATCGACGGCGAGGACCTGCTCATCATGAAGGAAAGCGACATCCTCGGCGTGATCGACAATGTCGTCCCGCTCAAGCAGGCGGCCTAGCAGGACCGCCATTCCTCAAGCATTCAGGAAGGAACAAGGAAAGGAGTTAAGCCAAGATGGCTGCCAAGGAAGTGAAATTTGCGTCGGACGCGCGTGATCGCATGCTGCGCGGCGTGGATACGCTTGCGAATGCAGTAAAGGTCACGCTCGGTCCCAAGGGCCGCAATGTCGTGATCGAGAAGAGCTTCGGCGCTCCGCGCATTACCAAGGACGGCGTCACCGTCGCCAAGGAGATCGAGCTCAAGGACAAGTTCGAGAACATGGGCGCGCAGATGCTGCGCGAAGTGGCCTCGAAGCAGAACGACAAGGCGGGTGACGGAACCACCACGGCCACTGTGCTCGCCCAGTCGATCGTGCGCGAGGGCTCGAAGGCGGTGGCCGCCGGCATGAACCCGATGGACCTGAAGCGCGGCATCGATCTGGCGGTCGGCGCCGTGGTCCAGGATCTCGCTGCGCATGCCAAGAAGGTCAGCGCCAACAGCGAGATCGCCCAGGTCGCCACCATATCGGCCAATGGCGATGCTGAAGTCGGCCGCATTCTCGCTGAAGCCATGGAGAAGGTCGGCAATGAGGGCGTCATCACAGTCGAGGAGGCGAAGAGCCTCGCGACCGAGCTCGAAACGGTCGAGGGCATGCAGTTCGATCGCGGCTATCTCTCGCCCTATTTCGTGACCAACGCCGAGAAGCTCAAGGTCGAGCTCGAGGACCCCTATATTCTCATCCACGAGAAGAAGCTGTCCAACCTGCAGGCCCTCATTCCGCTGCTGGAGCAGGTGGTTCAGTCGGGCCGGCCGCTTCTCATTATCGCCGAGGACGTCGAAGGCGAGGCGCTGGCCACGCTCGTCGTCAACAAGCTCCGCGGTGGGCTCAAGGTCGCGGCCGTCAAGGCGCCTGGCTTCGGCGATCGCCGCAAAGCGATGCTCGAGGATATCGCAATCCTCACCGCCGGCAATGTGGTCAGCGAGGAACTCGGCACGAAGCTGGAAAACGTAACGCTGGGGATGCTCGGCCGCGCCAAGAAGATCATCATCGACAAGGACAACACCACCGTCGTCGATGGCGCAGGCGCACGCTCGGACATCGATGCCCGGGTCGCGCAGATCCGTGCTCAGATCGAGACCACGACCAGCGACTATGACCGCGAAAAGCTGCAGGAGCGCGTAGCCAAGCTAGCAGGCGGCGTCGCGGTCATTCGCGTCGGCGGTGCGACCGAAGTCGAGGTCAAGGAAAAGAAGGATCGTGTCGATGACGCGCTCCACGCCACTCGCGCCGCGGTCGAGGAAGGCATCCTGCCGGGCGGCGGCATCGCTCTGCTCCGCGCGCTGAAGGCACTCGACGGTCTCAAGGCGGCCAACGACGACCAGCAGTCCGGCATCGACATCGTCAGGCGGGCTCTGCGCTCGCCGGCGCGGCAGATCGCCGACAATGCGGGCGAGGACGGCGCCTTCATCGTGGGCAAGCTTCTGGAAAGCAGCGACTACAACTGGGGCTTCAACGCCGCCACCGGCGAATATGAAGACCTGGTGAAGTCGGGCGTCATCGATCCGGCCAAGGTCGTGCGTACCGCCCTCCAGGACGCCGCCTCGGTCGCCTCGCTGCTCATCACTACCGAGGCGCTCGTGGCCGAGCTTCCAAAGGAAGATAAGGCCGCGCCGATGCCGGCGATGGATTACTGACCTCCTGGGCGGGAGGGCATGGCCTTCCCGCCCTTGCTCGCACATCTCTCGAATGCAAGCGGGCCTGCTACATCGACTATCTCCCATTTCTGACCGGACCGGAATCAGGGTAGCTTCGGTCGAGAAATTTCGTAGGATGGTGCTGGCAGGAGATCAGAATGCACGAGTTTATCGACAGTTCGGACGACGTGCTCGCCCTCGCAGTCTCAGGCAAGATCACCGGCTCGGATCTTGACGCGATCATGACCCGATTGGACAGCGCGATGGCGCGACACGAAAAGGTGCATATGTTCGTTGAGACGCGGACGATCGACGGCATCGAATTGTCGGGCTTGCCCGCTTACACCGCCCGGGCAATGCCCCTCTTCGGGAAGCTCAACCGCTTCGGACGCGTTGCCATCGTTGCAGATCAGGCCTGGATTCGCTTGGCCAGCCGCCTTGAAAGCGCAATTCTCCCGTTCATCAGCTACCGCGTGTTCGAGCCCGATCAGCGCGCCGAGGCACTCGCCTGGGTTGACCCTGCGAAGACGCAAAGCGGGGCCTGAACACGAGCTGCAGCACTGAGATCGGCCGCTTGGTCCACGATCCCTGCTATCTTGACGCGGGGCGATCAAGCACCGGACATCCCCTCGCAGCCTCGCGATGGATCGCGGCAACCATGGCATTTTGGCGGTCGCTTCTCTCCCGCTGAAAGCGGTCAACCGCCGCTTGCCGCGCCCGAGCCTCATCAACTGTGAGATCCGTCTTTCCCAGATCCGGCAATTCGCTTCCGGCTTTCGCGCTCTGCGCGCGATACCATTGAACGAATTCCTGGGTGAGCTCGGGCGAAAACGCCCCGCCGTGCCGCTCGGCATAAGCAGCCTCCGCTTCGATCGCAGAGGCCATATCCCGGAGTTTCATCGCCGCCGCCTGTGCCTTGGCGGCGCACTCCCGTGGTGGCAGCGCACTCTCCTTTGCCGTCGCAAGGCCACCTTGGGCCAGGAGGGCGCTACCGGCAATGACAACTGCCATCCATTTCATCTCGAACCCCCTCCGCGCAACCTTGCGTTTGACCATTCCTAATCGGGCAAAGCGGCGCGCCGTATGGCCGTTCGGACAGTGCCGCCCCTTGTGAACAAAGATTGAACATGCTAGTGAACTTCCTGGGAGTTCACCATGCGAACCGTGAAATTCGACATCGAAACCTATAATAGGACCAAGGCTTCGGGCACGCCGGTCTGCACGCATGTTGACGAGGAATATTGCGAAATAGGGACGGCTGTCGATCACGATGGCAATCCTACGCTCGGCGGTCGCATCGGCTATGCATTGGCCTATCTGCTCATGGCTGGCTGCGTCGGCTATTTCGTCCTGTTCGTCTAAAGCTCCTCATTCTCGCAGCTTGGGATCATGGAAGAAGCCATGGTCCCTGCCCCGGTTTACCTCGCTTTGAACATCGACCGCGCCTTGGATGCGTTGACCGCGCATGGATTGGGCAGCCTCACGCGTCAGGTCGATATCCGCCCTGCCCTCTTCGATTATGTCCGCTGCCGTCGATGACTGGCCGCCTCCGGGACCGGCCGGCACTCCGGCTAGCCCGCGAGGCTGGTAGGCCGCCCGAACGTCGGCAGCGCTATCGACGGAGGGATGGTGCACATCGACGAGATCGGGCGCATGGAGCCTGCCCTCGATCTCGGACCGGATCGACGCCTGCTTTTCGTCCATCCAGCGCGTGATCATCTCCTGCCGAACCGCTCGCTGCTGATCGGTCAAGTCGGTCGCCCAGAGCTCCGGCGCGTCGAGCCCCGGATTTGCGACCTGCTGGTGGCGATACCATTGGGCGAGATCCTGACTCAGGTTCTCGCTCAATTGCATTCCATGCGTCTCCGCATAGCTCGCGTCGCGCGAGAGCTGCTGCGACAGCTCATCGAGCCGTCGCGCGGTTTCCGAATAGGATTTCGCCAGAGCCAGGGAATCTTCGGTGCTGACCGACGACGAATCCGTCCTTGAGCCACGGGCGAAGACACCGCTCCGAGCATAGGTGCCTTCCGACGTCGAAGCGCCGCTACCGTTCGCATGCTCGTCACGAACCCCGCTTGACGAGGTGTTGCCGCTCTCACTGCTCCGAGAATCGTCCGTCGTCCAATTCATGGTGTCCATCTGGCTACCCGACTTGGACACATTGATTCCGAGCCCCGGCAGCCCGCGCCCACCCGAGCCTCCGTTGCCGCCACCGCGGCGGCCGCCAAGGCCGGCCGAAAGTGCTCCACCGATCTGATCGGATATCTGCGCTTGGCGATCGTGCCGCCCCGAAACGCGCTCGCTTTGCGAAATCGTCGATCGCTCTTCCAGGCCCTGGGTACTGCTGCCCGTGCGCCGATCGAACTGCTCTACAGAGGCATTCGCCTGATTGCCGCTGCTCGATTCCCAACCCCGCGTATGCTCGGTTGAGCTTCCGAACGTGCTGCGGTTCGCATGGGTCGCGGTCAGAATCTCGTTGGCGGCATTCTCATAGGCACGCGCCTGGCGATGCGCCTCGCTGGCCATTTCGCGCCATTCAGCGACCGATCCCGATGTCATCGTCGGCGTGAACCCAAGGCGCGAGATGGCCGCGGATGTATCATATACCTCCTGGCCGTTGCCGAACCCCGTCACCATGGCGCCATTGTCCTGACGCCACCCGAAGCTGGCGCCGCCGCCCATATAGGTGGGCGCCGTCGACCATTGATCGGCCTGCCGCATGTTCGACGTGGCATTCGCCCAGCTCACGTTGCCATACGAATAGTTGCCGGTCGTCTGTTCCAGCGCCGCCGCTTCCGCAGCGTTCTGCGCCGGCGCGAGCATGGACATGGAATGCCCGGCAATCGACATCGCGCCGCGCGCGAGGCCTGCCGCGAGAAAGGGCACGCTCATAAGCATGAAGCCAGCGATCGTGGCGGTCTCGCCATTCACCGCCCCGATCCCCGCATAGCTTGCGAGCGTAACGCCGCCTTCCGCGACGCCTGTCGCTGCCGACGTCGCCCGCGTCATGCAGATCATGTGAAGGATGACGTAAAGCGGCCCCCATGCGGCGAGATAGAAGAACCCTGTCACATAGCCCTTCAGCGTCGAGACGCCCGTCTGAGGCATCAGGAAGAGCGGGAAAACGACCGGGAACATGGCGAAGAAGACCACCGTCAGCACGATGTTCAAAATCGGAACCCATGCCATCGCCTGCTGAGCGATCGAATTATAGGTGTTGCGCGCCTGAATGTCGGCACGGGTCTGCGCGAAGGTGTCGATCTCTGCGGCGCCCGTCCCGCCGGACATCGAATTTCGGGCCTGCATGAAAGCATTGATTGCTGTGTTCTGGCGCATCACCTCAGCAAAGTTGTTGCTCGTGCCCGTGAAGGCCGCACTGACGATGGGAACGTCGTGTTTGAGCTTGTCCGCCGCCAGAGCGTTGCTGAGCTTGGGATAGACCTCCTTGCCCCAAAGAGGCGCGTTGGCCTCGATCATTGGACCCCATTGCGCGTCGAGCGCCTGGTACGCCTGCCGGCAAGTGATGATGAAGCTGTTAACCGTTCCGTCACCTTGTCGCTCAAGCCATTGCTGCGATCGGGCTTCCGAGCCCGGCCCGACCGCAGCCCAGAGATCGGGCGCCTTCGCAAGATTGGTCAGCGACTTCTGATAAAGCATCACATCGCCGAACAGGCAGTTCTTGAAATGGTTTTCGAGGTTGGTCGAGAACTCCGCATCGCGAATGATGAAGTTGCGCGTCGCATCGAACAGTCGCGCGCCATACACCATGCCGTTCGTCGAGTAGTTGAGCTCGCTCGGCATGACGAAGACGGTCTCGGCCGTCCGCGTCAGCCAATCGCCCACCTGTGTCGTGAAGCTCGCAAGCACCCCCAATCCCATCGGTACATTGTCGACCGTCGATGGCGTCAGGCCCGGGTTGATGCGATCCGTTACCTTGATGTCCACCGTCGGGACCATCAGGCAAAGATAAATGGCCGTCGCTTGCAGGAACCAGTTCAGCCACGCCTTATAGTTGAGCGTGAAGGCCACCACGAGCAGCGAATAGATGAGGCCCATGACCATGACGACGCGGATGAGCGAGCGATAGCCACCGCCTCCCGACCACGCCGCGACTGCGTTGAAGATGTTTACGAGATACTCGCCGCCACCAACCGTGAAGACCTCAAGCATCGGTCTGCCCCCGCGCCTAGTTCAGACCCTGTGCGTTGAGGCCGCGCGAAAAGTTCAGCGCGGCCGCCATACCGGGCGTCATGGAATTCTGGAGCGTCGATTCCAGCATAATGCTTCGGTTGATGATCTGCATCGTCACCTGGAGCTTGTTGTTCAGCCGGACGTCCCGTTGGCTGAATTTCGCCCGGGTAGACGCGATTTGCTGTTTCCACTGCGTCGCGGTCTCTTGATCGAAGGTCTGATAATGAACCTTCGCCTGCTCGACCCGGTCGAGCATATTGTCGAGCATCGCCGAAAGCAGGTCGACGGCGACGATCTCGGACAGCGTCTCGATCTCGCCTTCCGTCAACGCATAATGCGCATAGGCCTGAACTCCCAGGATCTTATAGATCGGAACCGTGGCGAGGTTGAGGAGCTGCTTCTCGGCGGCGTCCAGCGGAGTATCGGAGCGGATCTTGTCGCTCATCGACCTGATCATCGTGGCGATCCGCGGCCGCAGCGCGGACGAAGCGGGGACGGAGAGCGTCTGCTCCCCCACATCGTAGCAATTCTCGTCGTTGCACTTCAGTATCTTGACGGGCGGCGCGTCGGCCGTGCCATCGAGCAACGCAGTGACGACCGCTTCTTCGGCAGGTCCGAACATCACGACCTTCCCGCCCACGCTCGGATCGGTCGACGGCGTGGTCACGACCGTTCCCACCAGCGTCATGATATATTCGGAGAATGTCTTGTCGAATGCGCCGAACTTCGCCGATTTCTTAAGGGCCTCCCATGTGTAGTTATGCGGTTCTCCGACCAGCTGGTCTTTCATCGACGCGTCTGTGTTTCCCGCGATGGTCGAATCCCGCCTGTTGCCGTTGTTGCAACCCTGGCGGGCTGCCGCCCAGTCCGAGAATACGCCCTGGCTGTTGCCGACGGCTTCGCAGATCGTCGCGCGCGTGGTCTCCATCTGCGGCCAGATTCCGCCGACCAGCGCCTGCGCCGTCTCGCAGCTCGAGATGTTCATCTGATTGAGGAGCTGCGCCTTCTGGCTGAACTCGTCCATCACCTTGCCGATCTCCGGCGAAACAGAATCGATGGCGAGCTTGAAGGCAAAGCCGAGCGCATTGTTGGCGGTCGCCTTCAGCATCGCGATGATCTCGCTGGCATTGATGAAGGAGAAGCTCCCACTGAAGAGGTCGATACCTCCACATCCCGCACGCGCGCTCGGAAGCTGAAGATTGAACGGCTGGACGCTTTTCTGCGGGAAGCGGGTCCAGACATTACCCAGCGAGTAATAGCCCGCCGATTGACCCTGAAACGCCGATGGGCCGGTGACGTTCGCCGCGCCGCCCACGTCCGAAAAGAAGCTGTTCATCTCGGAGGCGACGTCGGCCCGGGCGGTCCCGGTGCACGCGAGATTGGCCATAGCCAATATTCCCGCCCAGGCAGCGGACGAGCGAAGCACACGGCCGATCAAGCCGCGACGGCGAACCTGTTCCATCAGAAGTCGCTCCCCACCTTGGTGTTCGTCAGCGCGAAAATGCGATCCATGATCTCGTCGGCGCTGAGAATCCCATATCCCACCGGAATCGTGCGTTTGGTGACGGTGTCGAACAGTACGAGCGCCGGCGTCTCGTTACCCGGGACGCCCATGCGCGCGCGCTGGCCCGCATCGACGACATAATTTGGAAAATCGCGGCTCGGCCCGCCGTCCATCGAAACCGCCATCACCGCCATGCCGTGACTGTCGGCCACCGATCGCAGGATCGGTGAAAACAGGTCGCATGCGCCGCAGCTCTGCGCATAAAAGTAGAAGAGCCCGTAGCGTTGGCTAAGGTTCGCCATAACCGCATCGCGATCGGCGCGCCGGTTATCGAGCCAGGCTCGCTTGCCCACCGTCGAAACAGGCCGCTGCAGCGTGTAGTCGAGATCGGGGTTCTGCCACAGCGCGCGCTGCCAGGTGTCTGAGAAGGTCGAAGCACGGTCGAGCTGCTCGCGCTGAAATCGGACGTAAGCGATGACATTTTCCTCGGTCGGATCGAGGATCGCCCGTGCCTTGAGCTCGTCGAGCTGGCGGGTGATGGCGGACATGCGCTCGACCGCGCTCGACGGGACCGGGACGGCTTGCTTCTCCGGCTCCGTCGCTCGCGGCTTGCTGCAATAGAACCATTGACCGAGCCTGCGTTCTGCACAGTAAAAGTCATCGCCGGCATCGGCCCGCTCGACGCCATCCGACGCTCCATCGCGCGGCTGGGCCGCCGCGGGAACAGCCAGGCCAGCGAGCGAAAGCGCCAGAAGCGGCGCCGCCATGATTGGATGCATGGACAAACTTCCTTTCTGATAGATGCTCTCACCCACGAGCCTCATGCGCGGGAGGGAACGGGAAAGGTCGGCCGCGGCGGAGACGTCCGTAGGCGCCGCGCCGGTCGATTCCACCGAAACGCTGCGCATCGCGTCCTTGACCATGCTATTTGCCGTGCAGGTCATAGTACCCCTGAATTTTCAGCTGGATCTGGGTCATCGTCTCGACTTCGTCCGGAAGCCGCGCGGCATCGACGAACTCGGCATAGACCTCGGTGAAATCCATGAGGGAAAGGTCGAGCCTGGCGAATTCCTCGATCGTAAAGCCAAGGCACTGCTCCTTCTTGGGAGCGCCCCAGGGCTTGCTGAGCTGAATTCGTCCCTGCTCCTGCAGGATGCGGCTGAGCTTGCTTTCAAAGCAGCAATAGGCCGTTCGCCGGGTCTTGCAGATTCCGAGAAAGCTCGACGAACAGTAAGTGCCGACCTTGTGGCAGAAGCCCATACGATCCTTGATGTCGAGCTTCATCTCGTCCTGAGAGCATGCGAAGAGCGCGAGGAACGGCGTGGCGAGGGCCGCGATCGCGCCTGGGCCGCCGGCAAGCGCGGCTGCGCCCGCGCCCACGCTCAACAAGCCGGACACCTTGCCGGCACAGCAGTTGATCAGCCCGAATACCGGCTTGTGGCAGGTCTCTCGCGTGCCCTGGAAAACCGTGAAGTTGTTCTCGTCGAACTCCTTGCCGGCCTGGTCGATGGAGTGAAGAGCGACCAGCGCATCCTTGAACTCGGTCGACGCCTCGCGCACGATCGGCTCGCAGTCGCCATTGATGCAATAGACGTCGTCTCCGCAGATATATTGCGGTGCATCGGTCACCGCGCTGCCGGGTGTCGGGCAGCGGTAGACCCGCTCCTCAACCTTGCAGGCGCCATCCCGCTCCTCGTCGAGGCATTCGGTGCGCAGAAAGGAGCAGCTTCCGTTCGCTTCTAGATCGCCGCAATCGTTTGCCGGCGTGAAGCGATGACACACATAGTCGCGTTTCCACGCCCAGCAGGCTTGCGTCACCGGAACGCCGTCGATGATCCGCGTTTCAGGTCCTTCCGTGCAAACATCCCCGCCAGGCTGCAACGAACACATCTCATCGCCGGCAAGACTGCCGCAGCTGTCGACCCTTCTTGTTACGACAGTGCTCGTGCTGCCCTTTGCATGCCACGACGCCCCGGTGAGCGGGCTGACGCTGAGCGCGACCGGCAAATCCGCCGTGCATTCATATTCCGTCGCATAATAATCATCGCAATATTTGTTGTCAGGCCAGGGCCAGCCATAGTCGCGATGGGCAGCGCAGGCCTGTTTCCGAACGCCTGTCGGCTTGCAGACTCCTGAGGAAATATGAGGGGCAATGGCGGCATAGCGCGCGAACGGGGTTCCATATGCGCTGTCGGGCACCACATAGTATTTGTAGCTATCGACGGTTTGCACCTCGGGCACCATGCGGATGGTGCAGGTCTCGGGCCTGTCCTCGACCTTGGTGCCGCTGTTGCAGGTCGCCTCGTAATAGCCCTCAGATCCTGAGCCCGGCGGGAGCGGGACGCACGAGCCGGAGCTGCCCCCCATGCTCTCCCCGGCGAGGTAGGCCGATGGATCATTCTCGACGGTCGTGGCGCGAGCGGTTGTCTCGAGGATCTCGGAATTGCTGAACGTCGGCCGTGTCCGGTCCGCGTCCGTGGTGATGCGATACTGCTCGTTCGACGCCTTTGTCGCCGCGGCTTCCGCTTCCATTCTTTCCGGATCGTCGAAATAGGCGCCTTGCGGCAGCGCCGTGCCGCCATAGCCCGGCACCGCTTCCGCGCGGGCATTGTCGGTCGGCACCAGCGTCGTATCCTGCCGTTTCTCATTGGCGAGCGAGCGCCCTTCCTGGCGGGCCTCCTCGACCGACATCTGGGCAGAAGCGGGGGAGGCGGCGGCAAGACCCGCGATAAGCAGCATCAGCGAGAAGCGGACGCTCACGGCAACGCTCTCCTTAGATTGGAGAGACCCACCGCCGCCACGCGCGCGCCCGGACCGTTGCCCTCGGCGAACGACGACAGCGCATATTCGACGGTCACATTGCCGATCATCCGGTCGTGAGGCGGGACCTTGGTTCGGCATGAAAAGCCGGCGCAAAGGTCGAAATCCGATGAGACCGCGACGTAGGTCGGCACCGCCTGTACGTCGAAGGCGCGGAACAGTCTCGGGTCGATGCCGATGTTGGCGAAATCGTCCTCCCGGTCGACGATCTTGCCCAGAGCCTGCGAGAACTCCTTCATCGAATTGTTCGGAAAGCCGCGGAAAACGACGACGCCCCCTGCCCTCGCCGTGTCCTCGATAAGCTGGCGAAGCGCCTTGGGGGGCATCGAGAGGCTGGCGAACGCGATGAGCTGCGGCGCCTCCCCGCCGCCGACTTTGGCGTTCGTCGCAGCACCCTGCACGATTTCATCGAAGTCGACAGCCCCTGCAGGTCCTTTCGGCAGATCCGTCGCCGCGACGCGCCGCATGTTTTCCATGCCGCTGTCACGAACGGTAACCGCCTCTTCCCGAAACGCGTCACCGCGGTCCTTGATCTGATCGACGAACGCCTCGGCATCCGCCTGAAGGTCCGCCGATCGCTTCTTGATGGCCTGAACATCGATGCCATCGACGGTCTGGGCCAGGAGAGCGGTCATGCTGGCGGCTGCGACGAGGCCAACGGCGCCCAAGATGAGAAGTCGCATCGCTCCCTCCTTCACAGTAGAGTAAGACGTGGGCGCTGCGGCGTGTCTCCACGCCCAGTTTCCCACGCCTTCTCTCCGAACCGGACGTGCACCTTTCGTTGTGCATCCGGCTCTCCAGAAGCCTTGGCGTACTCGGGTTTCTTCATCCATTTGAGATCGAACCTCCGAACTGGCACGTAGCTCATCAAGAATTGCTCCGTGCTGCCTTCAGCCCAGACCTTGCTGCCCGGATGGGCGATGCCCGGCCTGCGCCACGATGCGATTTTCCTCCCGGGGACACGTTTGTGCTTGGCCCGCAGCCACAGCCAGAGACGTTGCCGCACATGCCAGTCGAGACTGGCGAAGATCGACTTCGCCCCCACGCAGTAGCGGTAGTAGGCAGACCACCCGCGAAGGTATGGATTGAGTTCCTGAAGCATGGCCTTGAGCGAACGCCGAAGCGTCTGCCGTCGGGCCAGTTGATTTACCCGTATCCTGAATCCGTTGATCGGCTCGCGCGGGATTTCGATGCGGGCGTGCAGCCCGAACCGCTTGTCCCATTTGAGCCTCACGCGGCATCCAAGGAATCGACAGCCCTCGGTCAGCGCGGTGATGCGCGTCTTCTCGGGCGAGAGCGTCAGACCCATCGCTTCGTGCAGGTAGGTTGCCAGCGCCTGCTTTTCGGCAAGAGCGTCAGCTTCCGTTCCCGACACGAAGATCAGGAAGTCATCGGCATAGCGGACGGGATAGAAGACCGGTCGCCCGGCCTTGCGATCCTTGTCGCGCCTGATTGCCGCCAGCCTTATCCCATCGGATTTCAGCTGTGGGTCCTCGGGGCGTTTTACCCAGTCCCGATACCGTTCCTCGATCACGCCAAGCGCGATGTTGGCCAGCAGCGGTGAGAGCACTCCACCTTGCGGCGTGCCGGTGTCTGTCGGGCTGTACGAAACATCCTCGAGAACCCCGGCCTTGAGGAACTGCACGAGCAACCGGTTCACCTTGCGGTCCGCGACGCCGTGGCGCACGCGTTCCATCAGCGGGTGATGTCCGATATTGTCGAAGCAGCCCTCAATGTCGCCTTCGATTACCCATTGGTACGGCGCTTTGTGTCGGCGACCGTCAGCCGCAGGTCTGCCCCGCGACTGGATGGTCACACGGATATGTTCAAGGCAGGCCTGACTGCCCCGTCCGGGCCGGAACCCGTAAGAGACTGGCCAGAACCGGGCCTCGAAGATCGGCTCCAGTACTTGCTTGACCGCGCACTGCACCACGCGATCCTTGACTGTAGGGATACCGAGGGGTCGGAACTTCCCCGGTTTGCCCGGCTTGGCGATCCATTTCCTGCGTGCAGGGGACGGGCGGTAGCCGCCCGACCGAAGCTCCTCGCGAAGCTTCCGCAGAAATTCCATGGCACCAATACCGGATGCAATTCTCGCTACGGTCTCCCCGTCGACTCCCGGAGTGCGCTTGCCGCGATTACCGGCAATCGTTTTCCAGGCCATCTGCAGATTGCGGGGATCGGTTACCCAATTCCACAAGTCGCAGTATGGTTCTTCGGGGTGTTCCCGACTCCACTGGTAGAGCTTTCGCTGAACGCCGAGGAGCCAGACCTGTGCGGCCTGATTACCAGAGTCCACTGGTAGTTCCTCCGTCATGACAGCCCACCGGCTTCCTGCCTGCCTTCGCCATGTGGACGGCTTTCCCGCCCTCGGACTACTACGCAGGCTCCGCCCCACCAGCGCCCATCCCCGGTCTCCGCGGATAGCCTGCTCCGAAGCAGGCGGGCGATGATGGTTCCCGTGTTCCGACGATCAACCTTGGACCCGTAGGTGCGACGCTTAACCCCTTGCGGCTCGGGCGTGCGGACAAGAAAGGACGACCCGCACACGAGTGCTCTGCGAGCACCCACCAGAAGGCAGCGCAACACGCCAACCGGTTCACACCGCGATTTCCCCACCCCGTCAGGTGATCGGGAGTTCAACTGTAAATAAAGAGGCTTCAGACACGTCATTCGCTTGTATCTCACCATAGATCCTGTGGTAGCCCGGCCTGCGGCTGACGGGCCGCATCCGGTACAGTTCAGGTCTCCTGCTCTGAGGCCGACCGCCGGAACGCGGCAAACCTTGGAGACCCCCTTCCGCCCCGACTCCTTCCGCCGGGTGGGGTGGCATCGCAGCCACCGGTCATTCGTCAGCAAGACGATGAAAGGATATGTTGTTGTATTACATACATATTTCCTTTCTGCGCCGTCACGGCGCTCGCACGCAGCAGTTGCGCTTGCGCCAGACCAGATAGCCCATGTCCTCGCCCCCCGCGGGATAGGCACGACCGGCATCCGGCGGCATTGTCGAAGCTCCGATCGCCGAGCAGGCGAAGCGCCCGCTCACCGTCGGAATCGGATTGGTCATCTGAAACCGGTACTGCTGTTTGCGCATGACTGGCATGAGGTACTTCTTGCACAGCCCTTCCGAGCCCATCGTGCCCCAGGCGAGCGCCTGCCGGTGCATCTTGTAGGCAAAGCGCGACAATGCGAGCCGCGAGGACTGGACATGGCCGATCGACGCCGGGATGTTCCCGTTCAGGGGATACATGGACCCCTGACAACCTGCGCACCAGAATAGCTGGTCGAGCGGCAGGTTCACCGTGCCGGCGACGCAGTCGCCCGCACAGGCTGCCTTGGCGAGCGGATTTGCGAAAATGATCGCTTCGGGGTTGATGAGCGCCGCAAGCGAGTCATCCTGCCAGAGCGGATCGACCTCGGTCATATAGGCGATGTCGAAGCTCGCCTGCTCGAAGCAGACGAAATCCGTAAGGATCTCCATCCAGTAGAGCAGCGGATAGACATACCAATGCACATGCCATTTGGCCGTGCTCTGCGACCTGCCGCCGACCATCGAAGGGCCGGCCAGATAGCCCTGACCGATATCGAAGCCCGGAGCGATGCGCACTCCGCCAAGATTGGGAAAACACCAGGGCTTCATGGTGACGTCCGCCAGGCGGGCAGGCTCCCAGAAGCCCACGGAAATGCCGATGCGCGGTAGAGGATCTGCACAGGCGCATATGGGAGACGCCGGGTTCTTCGTGTCGGGTCGGCCGCTCGGCCAGATCTTCAATCCGCCCACCGACAGCGGAAACAGGCATGACCAGCAGACGTCGGTAATCGGGTTGACGAACTTCCCATTGCAGGTGGGACCGGCAGCCTCGGCGCGTGGCGCCAGCATGATGGCGAACAGGACGACGAGAAACGTGCCGAAAATCGGTCGAAGTCCGCGCATCATTCTCTCTCCGCCAGTTGATCGAGATACGCCGCGTCGGCGCGCCGCTTCGCCCGAAGGTAAAGGACCGTGACCACGAGCGCTGTGGCGAGCAGCACGGCGATCAAACAGGGCGCGGCTCGGCCGATGCGACCGCGCAGCTGGTCGAGAAGAGTCACTGCGCCGGCCAGGGTGACGCAGAGAGCGAGCCAGGACAGGCGCATGGTCCTTAGCCTCGCCGTCTCGGGCGCCGCCATCGGCGTTCGGAGCATGTCGAGCCACAGCGCCATCAGCCGGACTTCCCTGGCTTCAGCACGATCTCGGAAACGCGCATCGTCCTGCCGTTTTGGCTGACCACCGCAGGCGTATGCTCGATCCCGAACGTTGCAGTGAGCTTGCCTTCCTGGTCGAAATAGAAGCGCCGCTTCTTCGCCGTCATCGCATCGATCGGCGAACCGTTGACGAAGATGATCTTGGCCTTGAGATCCGTATAGCGCGAGGTCGCCCACGCGAGTTGCGTCGCATCGTCGCCGTCGACGAAGACGAGGTCCTGCTTTATCTCGACGAAATCGAGCGGATTGATGCGATGACCGGCACCCGCAATCAGATTACCCTTCTGGTCCCGAATGTCGCGCTCGATCGCGATGGTCGGATCATAATCCCAGCTTCGCGCCATGCGCGCCGGAGTGATCCCGTCGACAGGCTTGGGCCGGCGAACTCTCTGTTCGACCCTTCTGGCAAACTGCTCGTTCATGCGGGCAAGCTCGCCGCTGCCCTCCGCCCGCCGCAGCCGCGCCTCGATCGTCGCCAGCAGATCCGGCTCGATGATGGGAAAGACCTGGCCGACATGGCCATAATCCCTGGCTTCGCCAGGGATAGGGCCGATGAGGAGCATGGCCGCCGCGAATGAAGCGATGCCGGCACCGCTTGTCAGAACAGCTTTCACAGGATCGGCTCCCCGGTTCCGATGACTTGCCGGCCGCAAACAAAGCCGATCTCGGCATAGCGACTGTCGAAGCCGTCCTTGTGCGGCGTCGCCGCGAAATAGCAGCCTGGGGGCACGACCCCCGTCGCACCGGGCACAAGGCGTTCGCCCGCCTTGGTGAAGGGCTTCATGCGAACAGTCGGAACGCCGTTGATCGTTACCGTCATGCCGTCATGCGCGATCACGTCTCCCGCGACAGCATAGACCTTCTTTCCAAACATCCTTGGCCTGGCGCCAAAATGGCGGCGCAACAGCGCGCTCGCCGGCGGATCGAAAAATATGAACTCTCCCTTGGCAGGCAGGCGGCCCCGCTCGATGAGGAAGGCCCAGTTCGGCAGGGAGTCCGTCGTATTGACGAGGAAAAGGTGGTCGTCGCTCCAATCTGCCAGCCCTGTCAGGGCAACGCTTCCGCCGACGAAGGCGCCAAGCAGAAGCCAAAGCTTCGGGTTCGGTCGCCAGCCCCGCTTCGCCGCGTCATTGACCGCCGCTGCCATCGGGACCTCCAAAGGTTGAAACGGTGGCAGCCGGCGGCTCGTACTGGGGCGCTGACGCGGCCGGCGCCCCGGGCATCATAGGCGCCGGTGCCATGGGATCCGGGTATCCGACCGGCGCCGCGGGCTGCGCCGTCATGGGCTGCTGCGGCTGTGCCGCGAGCATGGCCTGCTGCTCGAGCTGCTGAAGCTCCAGAGCCGATGCTTGCTTCGGCCGAGCAACGCCGGATGCATAGACCGCCTCCTTCAGCTTGTCGGTGATGTCGGGGACATTCTTCGTGAGAACGGCTTCCCCGACGAGCACGATCTCACCGCCCGAGCTTCGCCGCTCGAGCTCCTTGTCCAGCGATGCCATGAACTTGCGCATCTCCGCCTCGACTTGCGCCGGCGGAGAGGTGGAGCGCGCTTGTGCCTGGACATACTCGCCGACGATCGAGGACAGCCGCGCGGAAACGATCCGCTCCTGCTTGGGCGTGATCAGCGCCTTTGTGACCCACATCCCCCATATCAGGACACCAATGACCAGAAGGCCCGCGACGATCTGAACGGACGAGAAGCCCGCGAAAATTGCGCGCTTCGCTGCGGCCGCCGGTTGGGGCGCAGGGGACGGCAGGTCGAGCTCGGTCTGTTCAGCCATGATCAGCTTTTCCTTCGGGCAGGGCCGCAGGCACGATCTTCTCGCGGCGCAGAACGATCAGTCCGGCGGCAATCAGGAGATGTGCGGCGATGAAGATGTTCTTGAATGACGCGATGCGGTCAGGAGACGCGGCGACGTAGCGGGCCGTCAAATTGTTGAGCTGGTGCATGAGCCCATCGAGCGAGAAACCCCCGAGCGCCACGAAGAAGAGCGCGAACAGCCCCCAGGTCAGCAAGAGCGTCGATGCCGTGAAGCCGATCAAGTGCAGATAGAAATGGAGCAAGCTCCGCAGGGCGGGCTGTCGCCCGACCGCGATGTCCGCGCCATTCCTCCTGTGCGCTGCGGCATCCATGGCCTACTCCGCCGCCTCGGCAACGTCGACTTGCTCGTGCGACGCCCACTTTTCCGGATTGCCGGGGAAGGCGACCCGTTCGATCGCCTCATCCATGCTTAGCCCTCGCGCGACCAGCGCCTCGATCGCCGCGTAGATAGCCGGGCTCGACGAATAGACGGTGGCCGAGAACGGATCGAGCACCAGCCTGCCGACGGCCAGGGTCTCGGGGCCCTTGATAAGGATGTCGGAATATTCGCGGCCGTTGATCTTCAAGGACCGCAGCAGCGCGTCGGTATAGTCGTCCATCTCAAAGCGGTCGTGCTTCTTGAAGTCCGCGATTGTCTCGGGCTTCTGCTGGAGAATGACGAACCAGTCGGAGTTCTCCAGCGCCGCGACGGACCCGGCCGACTTATAGTAATCGTTCAGGGACTGCGTCGCCGTCACCAGCGCCGCGCCATATTTCCGGCAGGTGCGAGCATAGGTCTCGATGAAATCGGCCATCGCACCGCCGCGCAGCATCTGCCACGCTTCATCCAGAAGCAGCGCCTTCGGGACCGAACGATCGACTTTGCGCATCATCTGCTGCGACATGAACATGATCGCGGTCAGCACGACGCTGCGCAGTTCCTCGCGGGATGAAAGGTCGGAGAGCTCGAACACCGTGAGCTGCGCCGACAGTTCGAACGATACCTCGCCCTGGAAAAATCGCCCGTACGTCCCTGCCGACGAAAAGGGGCGCATGGCGATGCCAAGATCCATGGCAAGGCCATTTCCGGTGGCTTCGAGCGCAGCGATCACGTCGTCGATCGAGCCCTGGCGTCCCTTTTCGCTCCAGACGCTGTTAACGGCCCCGTCGATGAGGCCACGCTCGGTATCGTTCAGCCGGTCGATGTGGCGCGACATCTGGTTCACGATGGCTTTGAGCATCGCCATGCAGTCGAGCAGGTAATCCTCGTCGCTGCGGGCCAGCTCCTCATCGATCATGCTGAAGGGGTTGAGGCAGAAGCCGGACGACATCGTAAATTCGACGAACGCGCCGCCCTGGAGCTTGGCGGAGTGCTCGAAGGAGCGACCGTCGTCGATCACGACGACGCGCGCGCCGGCACCGCAAAGGGAGGCACAGAGCTCCTGCAGCGTCACGGATTTGCCCGACCCCGATTTGCCGAAGACGGCGACATTGTGGTTGCCCGCCGCATTCTCGAACGGACTCCAGAAGAAGGGTTGTCCACGCCGACCGATGAGCATGAGATGCGGCACCTGGCCGCCGAGATACTCGCCCTGGATCGGGGCCAGGTTCGCCGCCGTTGTCGTGAGCAATGTGCGCATCCGCTTCATGCGCTCGAGGTCGCGTGCAAGCCCGTTCGCCATTGTCATGGGCATGGCGCACAAAAGGCCCATCACCTGCAGGTACCGATCGTCGAGCAGGTCCCAGCCCGCTGCGCGATAAACCGATTTGAGCACGCGTTCGTTGGCGTCCCCCCTGCCCTTCGGCGAGAAGGAGGTCACGCTGAAGAAGACACGCACCAGCTTGCGCCCCTGGCGCAGCTCGTCGTTGACGTAACGCCATTCCTGGCTTTGCTCGCGCAGCTGCGGCAGGAAGCGCGCCGACTTGGAGTCCGCAAGGCTCGTGGTGCGCATGAACTTGAAGCTCGCCTTGTTCGACGATGCCAGCGGATCGGGGAACTCGACGCACAGATTTGTCGCGACCGGACATGGCATCCTGAGCTTGTCGGTGAACATGTCGCCAATGAGCCGGGCGACATCCCACGGCGCCCAGCGGCTCGGCAGGTTCCGGACCGAGAATGAGCGAACGTCGAAGACGTCCGGCAGAATCTCACCGATCTCGGGCGCCTCGTCCACCGTCGCCCCGGTTGGCCGAAATCGCTCGGTTCTGAGCAGCATGCGATCGGGCTCGATGTGAAGCTCCACATCCCGGCGCACCGCCTGGTCCGCAATCGGATCGAGCGGATTGTAGTTGACGACGTCCTCCCCCGCCGCAGTGGTCGGCGAGGTTATGTCGTCGATCCACCCGATGAGGTCGGTCGGATCCATCTTGCGGGCCGGCACATTGATCGATGCGAGGGCCGAGATCAGACCGTCCATCACCGCCACGATTTCCTCGACAGACACGCTCGAGGATTCCGGGGTCGAGTAGGAGATCGCCACACGGTGGTTCCGCAGCGAGAATGGCGCATCCGCGGAGAGCGAGCGCCACACCCCGTCGGTCAGGAAGTCGATGCGGTGCTTCGCCATGCGCTCGTAGACGCCGCGAGCCGAGTAGCGCGGAAGATACCAGCGCGAGAGACGCTCGGACACGCGCGGACTCATCCACTGGTGGAATTGCAGGCATCCCGGCGCGGGGATCGCTTCGGAAAGGAACTGGGTGAGGATCTCCCCTGTCCGTTCGTCTGCACCGATCAAGGGAGCTGCCTCGATCACAAAGCCCCGCGACGCGCTGTTGTAGAACACGCCCGTCTTTGCGTCGAAGCTGCGATAAGGGAGCCAGTCGGCCAGCATGGGCACGCCAAGCTCCGGCCGATCCGCATCGGGACGCTGGCTGTCGCCGAGGATCCCTGAAAGAAGGCTCTCGAAGAAGCCGCCCTTCCCCGCCATCTCAATGATCCTCCGGCACTGAGGCGGGGAAGTCCGCGGCGCGAACGGTCGGCGCAGATAGGTTCGGCTTCGAGGCGACGGGAGTGCCATCAGCGGCGGCATCACGCGCATCCTTCGCAGCGGACCCGGCAATCTGCCGATAGGCGGGATCGCTTTTCACCCGTTCGACGGCCTTTTCGCCCGCCGCAGAGATCGTCGTCGGCGGCGCCGCAGAAGCCGCCGGCTCCCTCGCATGGCCGCCCGCCGGCGCCCCAGAGGGGGACAAGGGCGCCGGCGAGGCGGTTACGGATGGTGCGTGGGCAACACCATCCGCGGGGGCTGCGGCTGCTGGGCTTTTTTGCTTTTGCGCGAGCCGCGCGGCGACATCCGCCTTGATTGTCTCGAGCGGGTCGCCTCTCCTCGCACGCGCGGCAGCGACGGCATCGGGATCCGGCGCAGCAGGATCCCCAACACCAGGCGACCCACCCGGCGGGTCGACGCGGTCGACGGCATCGGCCAGACTCTCCGGGACCCCTAGCGCGTAGTCCAGACGCGCATTGGATGGGACGGTCTGCGCAAGGCTCTGCTGCCATTCACCGCTCGCGACGACCGCATGTATGGCGCTTTTCTCATGCAGGCGGCCGCGCTCGTCGATGTAGGGCTGGAAGACGATCCTGAGCACCTTCTCGCGCGTCCGGGCTGGATCGGCGGGGACAGTGGCGGCGGTCCGCCTCGATGAGCCAAGACGGCTCCGATCCCTGGTGGAACGCGGGGCAGCGTCAGCCGGAAGCGCGACCCCTTCAGCTGCATCTGCCGTAATCATGGCAAGCGCGCGGTCATCGATCGTTGCGCTCGGCGCGCAGACGCCATCAGGAGCAGCGCAGGAAAAGTCGCCGCGCACATTTCCGCCGAGCGCTGCGCAACCTCCAAGCGCAAGAGCGGTCGAAAGCAGCAGCGGCGCGCCGAGACGGCGCCAGGGGCTATGCAACGCAGCGTTTCTCATGACCGCGCCTCCCGAAGCCATGCTTCAAGGAAAGCCCGGGGGCGATATCCTTCGATCATCGCGCCATCGCTACGCACGATGACGGGAGTGCCATTGAGGCCGTTCCGCTGCGCGAAGGCCTCGTTCGCATCGAGGCCGGCCGTGTTGCACGAAGCCTCGCCCTTTATCGGCTGCCCGGCATAGGCGGCATGGAGCGCAGCCTCGCGGTTCTTGGCGCAGTAAACCCGGTCGGCGAGATCCCGGCTTCCCAGCACCGAGATCGGCCGCTCGACCACGCGCACGTTCATGTCCTTGAGAACGCCAGTCAGCGCCCGGCAATAGCCGCAGCGAAAATCCGAAAAGACCGTGACGGTCGGGCCCGCCGGATTCCCCCAGACGATCGCGCCATCCTTCGGCAGGCTCGAGAGCGAAAGCGTTCGCGCCTTGGCGGGACTTGCCGGCCGCTCGAGCCGTGCAGGTGCTGCCGCCAGCTGCTGGCCCGCCTCCTCCTCGCCGCCGGCGGCAAGCGCGTTTGCCCGCGCGGAGGAGCCGACCAGCATGTCGGGGTTCATCTCGAGCAGGCGCGCCGCCGTTATGTCCTGACGGGTCTGCATGTCATAGACGCGCCCGATCACCAGATAGCGGGCGCTGGTGTCGACATAGAATAGGTTCTCGCCCGCGGTGATCTCGCACAGGCCCGCAATTTTGCCGCAGTCGATCGCACTCACGGCAGTCTTGGGTAACCGCGCCTTCAGGAGCGCCTGCACCTGGCTTTCGGCGCTGCCCACATCTGCGGCCAGCGCGATGCCCGCGACGCTCAGGGCCGCGCCGGTCGCAACCAGAAGGCGCGATCGCCGAGTGAGCGAGCGGACACGATCAATTGCGGACATAGACACCCTCCAAGAAAACAATTTCGACATCGATCCCGGTCGGCATTTCGATCACCGGCTGATATTGCTCGGCGCGCTCGATCAGATATTTCGACACCATGTCGCCCGACTGCGCGACGCCTTCGCCAAAGCCGCCTTCGAGGATTTCGCCCGTCGAAAGCTTGTCGCGCTGCCCGTTCGTGGTGATGTTCGTTCCCTGGAACACGCTGTTGGCATTCGCGGAGAAGCCGCGGCCGAAGCCGCCGGCGAGCCCGGCCAGGAACGCCTGGGTGACGAGCGAGCCCTCGCGGGACACCACCCTTCCCCGCACGCCGGTCTTGCCGCCGAAGGCAATGAATCCCTTCACCTCCGACACGGCGTAGCGGCCGCCCGGCTGCGGGCAGGTCATCTTTTGCAGCTTGACGTAGACTTTCTCGCTCGAAAGATCGCCGCGCGCCGCGCCGTTGATGAGACAGCCTTCGATCTTGGTCGTAAGCAGCCGGCCGTTCTGATAGACCGAACGCGCGGGCCCCGTAACGCGGAGCACCACCGGAAGCGGGTCGGTCTGGCTGTTCACGCCGGCGCTCGCGTCGACGCCGACGATCACCTTCGCCCTCGCGAAGCTGTTCGGCGGCAAATAATTGACGCTGTCCGTGTAGGTGGTGTTGCCTTTGGCGACCCGCGTGGCGTTCCCCGTCTCCGCCGTGTTGAAGCTGACAAGCTTCACCTCGCTTGCGGTGCCCACCGGTCCGCGCGCCGCGGCGCCTGGGGCACCGTCGGGACGCTGGTAAGCCTGCGGTCCGTTCGGGCCGTAGAGCGCCGCCGGGCCGGGCGCGGGCGGCGTGGCGGCCGGGCGCGCATTGATCTGCCGCCGCAGCTGCTCGTTCTCGGCTTGATAGGCCGACAGCACGCGCTGGCCGTCGGCCTGCATTGCCTGGTTCTGGCCCTTGAGCGCCTCCACCTGGGCGGTCAGCATCTCCAGCCGGCGGTTCTGGCCGTCGATCGACTTCAACTGATTTTCGGTGGACTGGAAGCGGTTCTCCGAGAGCGCCATCCACTCCTGCTGCGAGAGATTGCGGTTCACCAGGTCCTTGGTCGAAACGGTGACCTCGCTCGTGCCGTCGTCGGCGAGCTTGTCGCCCTTCTCATCGCCGCTGAAGATCCAGAACGAGGAGAGGATCAGGCCGGCGCCCGCCACCCCGGCCAGCAGCAGGCGCTGCTTGCGGCGAACGGCTTCGTTCGCGGTGAGATCGCTGGCGACAGGAGATACGCCCTCGTCCGAAGCCCCATCAAGAGCGGGACGCTTGCGATTCAGGAAATCGAATAATGCCATGTCCTCACCTTCCGTTCTGGGACACGAGGTAGGCGGTGGTGACCTTGCCCGGAGCGAGCTTGCTCTCGGCGATCGACACGGCCAGGGCGCTCGCTGGAGCGACCATCGCTTCGGTCAGCTCGACCTCTGACGGACCCTTGTTCTCGATGCGCAGGACCTTGCCGCTGAGCTCCGAACCGCGATATTCCGCGATCATCTGCACCTTGAGGGTGCCAACATAGACCGGCCGCAAGGCGCGCTGGCGCATCTCGTAGCCGTCGGCGACCGCATTCGAATACATCGCCTGCACCAGCTCGACCGCGGCATCGTGGGTCCCGAGCCTCTCGGCCGGACCGTTCTCCGCTGCGCGTTCGTTTGCGATCGCCGGATTGGAGACGAAGACCTGGGCGGCCTGGTCGCCGCCGATCCGGCAGACGAACTTGTAGACATAGCCGCGCTTGCTCGTGGCGAAGAAGGAGAGCGCCGGGCGGGCAAATCCGTCGGGAACGGACAGGTAGATGTCGCCGCGGACCGGCTCGTTGACGACCGAGAAGTCATCGGTCGGATTGCCGGTGGAGATCTTGGAGACCGACGCGAACTCGTCTTCGACCAGGCTGATACGCGTCAGGTCCTTGGCGGACGCCTGGCAGTCGACCTGGCTGCTGTCCGCCGCCATGATGGTCTGATCGGCCCAGGCGGGCTGCGCGCTCAGCAGAACGGCAATGCCTATCAGCGCAGCGCCCGTGCAACGGCTCAGATGACAGTTGACGCGCGAGAGGAAGGCGGTGCCCGCAGCGGCACTGCCGACGACATAGACGGACATCATTGATCCTTCCCCTGCTCGGCCGTCACCATGCCGAAGCCGATCAGCTTCAGGGACAGGCCGGAATATTCCCAGTCGTACCGAAAGGTCCGCCGCTCGTTCGAGATGACCCGATTGCCGACGATCGTATGCAGACTGCCCGTCACCTCCGAGCGCAGCCCCTTCGTGTCGAGCTCCATCTTTTCGATCGTGAAGAACTGCGAAATCGAAGATCCACGCTGTTCGTTCACGATCTTGAGCAGGTCCGCCTTGACCTTGCCCTGGGAGGCCGGCGCCGTGATATCGAGCACCGCGTTCATCCAGTATTCGAGGTTCTGCGGGCTGCGATTGAGGGTGAGCACCACCGTGTCGCGCGTGATCATCTCGAGATATTCGCGGCTGACCCCGGCGGAGCTTACCGTGACCGGCGATCGCAGGATCGGCTGCAGCACGATTTCGCGGTCCCGCGACACCGTGAAGATAAGCAGCAGGATCGTCAGTGCGCAGAGGCCGACGGCGACGATCGCGAGCAGATTCCGCTGCCGCAAGACCCGCTGGCTGTGCGAATGGCTGTAGGAAAGTTCCATATCACCCCGCCATCAATCGAAGGTACGAGGGTGGCGTGGCTCTCAGACCGGTGAAGCCGGCCGGAAGAAACCAGTAGGCCAGATGGAGAAGCCATGACGTCGCCCGGCCTGCCTTCGCTTTTCTGAGACCCCACCAGCCCGCACCCGAAAGCAACATGCCGATGAGGATGTGCTGAGACAGAATCCCCCAGACGAAGGGGATGACCATCGCCAGGAACTCATCCAGGGTCCACAGCCCGATCAGCTCGGGATCATCCAGATGAGTCGGGATGACGTACTTATCCGCCGCCATTGCACCACCCTCTCCTTGGGTCGGTCAAAGCTGCTACTTCGCCCGACCGCAGGAATGATCAGATCGTCGCGGTGACCGTCGACGTGACGATGGGAATGCCCGTGCCGGCGCCGACGCCGACACCGACCGGGATGGCGATCTGGCCCATGGAGAAGCGACCGGAGGCGAGCGCGACGATGCCGCCCGCGAGCGAAAGCACCGTGATGATCTTGCCGCCCGAGCCCTCGAGGAAATCGGTGAACTTGTTGAGCGCCGTGTCGAAGGTCGTGTCGGCGCCGGCGAATGCCGGACCGGCGAACCAGAAGGAGGCGAACAGGAGGGCGGCGATCACGACGATCGCCAACTCTGCGCGCCCGGTCTCTTTCAGGACTGACTGCATGTTGGGTTCCCTTCAATTGGAGACGCGACGAGAACCGCGCCCAGGGAAAGCTGACCAACCCGCGGCCGGGTCGTCACGGGCAGCCGGGGTGACGGGGGAAGAATCTTTCGCCGATCGAGGCCCTGCCCCCGAACGCCGGGCGGCCTGCCCGCTCATTCGGGGCATGGCGCCCCGGATTACGGGGCAGACTGGCCCGGAATGCGGGACAACTTGCCCCGGAAATTGCGGCGCTGGTGGCGTCCCGGTAGACTCGGGGCTACGACTCAGCAGATATTAACCATCGAGACTCCAGGCTCCGTCGCAGTAGTCAGCGCCATGCTGCCTTTCAGGAAGAAGGATTCATCTCGACGTGGGGACGACGGCCGCCGAACACGAAGGCTTTGTGCTCGATGTCTCCGGATATCTCTTTCGGCTGACCACCGAGTGCCTGCGCCTATTCTCCAATGAGACGAACGAGCATCAGACGCTCGTATCGCTGGTCGCGGCGCGGCTCGCCGAACCGGGTGCCGCGGGCAGGCATGAAGTGCGCACGATGCGCGAGCATTTCGCGGCGATTCCGACCCATGGCGACGTGAAAATCCGGCTTCCGCTCTCTGATGCGAATGCCCAGGCGCTTGAGGAAATGCGGCAGGCTCTCGGCCGCCGCCTCGACACCACACTGACGATCGGCGACGCGCTTTCGGCGCTGCTGTTCGACTATGTCGTCGAGCTCAAGACCTCGCAGATACTGGACCGGTTGTCGCTTGAGCAGCGCCTTGACGGGGGCGAACCGGGGCGCACGAGCACGCGGCTAAACTAGGAAATCGCCCGATCTTCGCGAGCTATATCGCGGTATCTGCGCTGGAATATTGCGCTCACTCTGGCTCCAACGACGCTTGCAAAGCGGGATTCACCGTGTTTGCCTTGTCCCCTAACGGGGAGGTTCGGGGGCTAATGTCGTCTCGCGCCACAGCTGGATCATAGTTCGTGCTCGAGCCGGATGACGAAACGATCCTGCGCGATTTCGTACCGCTCATTCGGTGCATGATGGACCGAAAGGACATCCCGCAACGCAAGCTCGCCGCCCTCACCGGCATCAGCAAGACGCGCCTGGGACTGCTGCTGCACAGCGACCCCACGAAGCGGTCGCCCATGACTGTGGACGAGCTTCAGATCATCCTGCACGCGCTCGGAACCGACATCGTCGCGGCCTATGTGCGCATCAAGGCAAGCGGGACGATCCCGCAGCCCCTGATCGAGCGCCATGACGTGCTCTTCACAATGATCTGCGACGCATTCGTCGACATGCCGGAAGGCCTGATCGTTCTGCTCGAAGAACTCGAAGGCATCGATGGCTCGGAAGTCCGCCCGGAATGGGCGGTGCCGGTCAGGCGAGCCGTCGTCCGGAAACTGCTGGACGAGGTGAGCGCCAAGCTGGCCCGCCGTGCACGCCTGGCCGAGAGCGATGACTTCCGGATCTAGCCCGACCGGATTCGGCGCCGGGCCCTTCCCCGCCGCGCTCCTAGAAGAGCGAGACGCTCGCGACGCGCGCGGGCGGCACCGACCGAGGCGGGAAGACGCTTGCGGTCTGGCGCGGCAGCACGGTTGCTTGCCGGTAGACGCCGCTCAAGCGCGCCCAGTTCATGAGGACATTGTCGACATAGGCCTGCGTCTCGGCGATGCGCGGCACGAGCCCGCCACGGACGCGGCCAGGCCCGGCATTGTATGCGGCAAGCGCCAGATGATAATGGCCGAACCTGTCGAGTTGCTGGCGAAGATATCTCGCTCCGCCGCGCAGATTATCCTCGACGCTATAGCGGTTCACTCCCAGCGAGGCAGCCGTCCCGGGCATCAGCTGGGTCAGGCCGAAGGCGTTCTTGGGCGACAGCGCATCGGTGCGATAGCGGCTTTCGCGAATGATCATCGCATCGAACAACCCGACCGGAATGCCGTATTCGCACGCGATCCCGCTCATCAGCTGATAATAGCTGGCGCGCCTGCTCTCAGCGTCCGCCCTCAAGAATCCTGTCGGCCGATAGGGAAGGACGCCGCAGCCTGGCTCGAAGCGATTGGCCGCGAAATCGAAGCTCGCGCCGCCGCGCATCCACGCAGGAACGGGGATGGCAGGCGCCGGCGGCAACCATTCGGCGGAGGCGGCCGAGCCTTCACTCCCGGCGCTTCCGCTTGCTGCCTGCTCGAGCGCAACGCCGCTGTTCGTGAAGCTGTTCGCCATCTGGAATTCCACCCACCGGCGGCTGAGGTCATGCACCCGAAAGTCCGGCGGACGGGCACCGGTCGACACCGGGTTGGGCACGCTCGGGGGTTCGGCGGCTGCATCCGGCCGGCTCTCCGGCCCGGGCGCGGTCATCGTGATGAGCTGCACTCTGCGCGCGGGCTTGGCCTCTTTCCCCTGGGCTGCCGCGCCCCCCGACACGACCAGCGCCACAATGCCGAAACCGATCCCCAACGCCCTCATTGCACCCTCCCTGCTACCGAAACAGGCCAAGGGAAGATCAGCGGCCGCCGGGTTGTCAATCCGCGTGCCCGAGCAGTGTCAGCCTCAAAAATCAAGATCAGGAGGCGCCGATGTGGCTGATCCCGCGCAATACGGACGGGACCCGCGCAGGGAGAATTGCGCTTCCCGCGCCCGTCCGAGAGGCTCTCGTCCGCTGGTATGTCGGACAGGGTTCGCGCGCCGACGAGGAAGCGGGGATCATGCTTGTCCAGCAGGCGCGCATCGGCGAGAGGTGGATCGCCTGCGACTGTTTGTCGGCCGACGCTCCGCCCCCGATCCTGACGCCGGCGTTCCTGTCGGAAGCAGAAACCTACTATCTGCGCCGTCTCACCAGCGTTAACCGTCCCGAACACAGGGCGGACTGCCCGTTCTTCCGCGATCAGGCCACCAACCGGCTGAGCGAAGTGCGAACGCAGGAGAGCCCGGCCGATCCGCCGACCGGCTATTTCGAGGTGCTGCGCCCGGCGCCCGAGAAGCTGGCGCAGCGTCCCGAAGAGGAAAGCAGCGACGACAGAACGCGCCAGGCCTCGGTGCCAAGGCTCGCCCGATTGCTCTGGCGTCTTATCAACCTCTCCGGTCTCAATCGTACGCTCTGCCTCTCCGACGAGAACCCGGAACATTCGATCAGCGACGAGTTCAAGACGCTGGCCATCGCGGCGCAGCGCGTCGAAATCGCACCGGGCATCGAGCTCGGCCGTGCCCTCTGGACGCATGCACAGGCGCTCCACAGCAAGCGCATCTATGCCCGCTTGCGCGAGCTCTCCCGAGTCTGGCCGCCCGGGCATGCGCCCCAGGGCTTCCTCGCGCTCTTCACGCAGAAGTTCGAAGGTTCGACGATCCATGTCGCCGGGAGCGATCCTGTCGTGCTGGCGAACCGCGTCCAGTCCCCCTCGATCCGCGGGAACACGATCAAGGGCCCCTATCTGACGATCGTCGTGGCGGGCCAATATCCCGAAGCGCATGGCTATGCGCCGCTTCGCGGCTATGCCCAGCCGATCTACTCGGGAAAGCGCTTCATCCCTGTCGATTCCGAGTTCGAGCGCGCGGTGCTGCGTGACCTGCTGCGGCTGCGCTGGTCCTTCGATCGCGCAGGGCTCGACCTTCTCCTCGAAAAGCCCGTGTTCGACACGCTCACGCCAATCGGATCATGCCGCCCGGATTTTCTGTTGGAAGCGCGCTCGCGCAGCACCGGCGAAACGCGGGAGATCATCGTCGAGGCAATGGGATCCACCGATGAAACCTATCTCGCCGCGAAAGCCGTGACCCACCCCCGCATGCAGCAGATCGCCCCGGTTCTGTGCGTCTCTCCGGACGACGTGGAAGAGGCGCGGATCGCGCCGCTCGTGCGGAAGGCGTTCGGCTTGTGACCGGCCCCTCTCGTTCCGTTTCGAGAGAGCGGCCTCGGACCGATGGCGCCTGCCGCTTTCTCATCGCCCGTTCATGGCATTCTGTCTGGAGGATAACGCTGTGCAGGACCGGTCCGCCGATTATGCGGCGCTCGCCGCTCACCTCAATCCCGACGATCCTGGCGACGGCGCCCGCCAGATCGATGCCACCATCATCGCCTATCAGCGTGCCCGATGCCGGCCCGGCAACCACGGACAGCTCGTGCGGCACCTCGGCATGCTGCTCATGCTGATCGCTGAAACGATCGCCGTGTTTCATGGGATGCTATGGCTCGAGCCGACCGCGCTCGCGCCCTATTTGGGCTTCATCCTAGAGGTTCCGCTTTGGACCGCGGCTCCTGTTGCGGCCATAGCCATCTGGCTCGCCTTTTTCCTGTCCTACCGCATCGAAGAGAAATCTGGTCAGGAGCTGCCGGAGCCGCCCGCCGCGATCCGCGACTGGCTCGAGGCGCACGACCATCGCCACGGAATTGCCTGGTGGCACGAGACGAGATGGCCTTGGCCCAAGCTGCGCGCCCACCGGCGCGAAATATTCGGCTATGTGATCTGGCGCAGAACGCCTCTGCCCTTGCGAGCTGCACCTTGAGGGTTGGCGGGCGTCGGCAGCTTAGGGAAGGGGCGCGGAGAGTGGCGCAAAGCTATCACCCTCGGTGGGCACGAATTCCGCAAACGTGCTCGCCTTCTGGGAATGTGGTCCGAAAAGCATCCGAAATCCCCGGCCCTAACATCCTGACGAAGCCTGACAGCGGACATAGCCAGACTGACGCGGACACATCGAACTCGCCGTCGCGGTCGACGCTAGAATTGGTCGGCGCAGCCCAGATAAGGTAGCTTAGCGCAAGGTATGCCTGGTGCTACGGAGGTCGCGCTATGGTGGCGCCAACATCAATCATACTCGATGACGCCCTTAAGGGGCGCGTCCAGCACCTGGCCGAAGTGCGTCGACGCAGCTCGCATTGGATCATGCGCGAAGCCATCGCACAGTATGTCGAACGTGAGGAAAAGCGCGAGGCATTCCGCCAGGACGCCATACGGGTGTGGGACGAATATCAGCAGACGGGCCTGCATCTGACGCTTGAGGAAGCCGATGCCTGGTTGGCGAAGCTCGAAGCCGGCGAGGACGCCTCTCAATGTCAGGGTGCGATGCAGCAACCGGATTCACCTCTAGCAATTTCACCCAAAGTGTATTACACTGAAATACAGATTTCAGATGCAGGAGTTTATCATGGCGGCAAGCCGTATGGTGCAGGCTCGCGTTCCTGGCGACATTCAGGATGCGGCCAGTCAGGTTATTCGGGCTTCGGGCCTGACGGTCAGCGACGTGGTGCGCGTGTTGATGACCCGGATCGCGCAGGACAAGGAGATTCCGGCGGCGCTGTTCCAGCCCAACGCGGAAACGCTGGCCGCCTTCGCCGAGGTCGAGCGCGGCGGCCTCGAGCGGTTTGCGTCCGTGGATGCGCTGTTCGCCGATCTTCATGCGGACGATTGAGCGCACCACGGCGTTTCGCCGGGACTTCAAGCGCGAGGCGAAAGGGCCGCGCCGCAATGTGCTGGATACCGATTTGCGGCGGATTATCGAGGCGCTGGCTACGGATGCGCCGCTGGAAGCGCGGCACCGGGATCATGCCTTGACCGGCAACTGGAAGGACTATCGGGACTGCCATGTAAAGCCCGACCTGGTGTTGATCTACCGGCTCATTGACGATGACCGGCTGATCCTCGCCCGTCTCGGCTCCCATTCGCAGCTCGATCTGTAGGCAGATGGCTTGCCGCCGATATGGAGGCCCTATGACCGATGAACTACCCGACAATCCGCCGATGGACGAAGCGTTCATGGCTGGCATGAGGCCATCCCGGCGTGGGCGCAGCGCCGAGCTGCTGACTATCGCCGACCGCGCCGCGGCGCATGTGAAGCGTCCCTATGTTGACCATGCCGAATTGCTCTACGACGAAAACGGGTTACCGAAATGATCCCCGGCACTTCGGCCACGACACCCCCGCAGCGCCGCCCAGTCATTCTGCACGTCAGCTTCGATGAGGCCGGCGCGGCGATCGGCCGCTTGCTCGCCATCGCCATGCCGCCGACGCGCGCGGCCGAGACCGGCGCATCATGGAAGGTCGCGGATTTTCTCCTGGCCTGGTGGAACGGCGACGAGTGCGGGCATTTCCCGATCATCCACTTGTGCAACGTCGATGCCGTTATTGCCGAGGATATGCTTACGATCATGGCCTATCTGGCGCAGGAGTCGACGACCTACGCCGATGCCTGGGGCTACCGCGACGCGATGGGCGACCTTTGGGTGCGCTATCGTGGCGACCCGGCCGAGGCCGTTTAAACGTGCCGGAGATCCACCGCCATCAATGGGAGGCGATATGACCGACGACGAGCTTCTGGACGACAACGCGGCCGAGCGCGCCCAAGCGGCGGCGCTGCGCGACCAGGCCCGCGCCGGGGGCTTGCGCTTCGAGGCGTATCTTACCAAAGATCAGGCCGACTGGCTGTTGGAGCAGATCGAACGGGGCAGGTTTGCCGATCCTTCCGAGGCGGTGTTCCTGACCGTCCAGAACTTCATCGAAATGGAGCCGCACGGCGATCTACGCGACGAGTTGCTGCGGCGTCGTATTCAGGCCGCGATAGATGATCCGCGGCCGGGGATTCCGCACGAAGAAGTCTGCGCCAAAATAGAGCAATGGATCGCCAAGCCGCGTCCCGAACCGGCGCGGTGGCAGAGGGCGGCGCAATGACCGCGCCCTCCCCTGCCCGGTTCAGCGCCGAGGACCGCGCCGTGCTGCTGGCCGTGAAAGGCGTCGGCCCCACGGTTCTTGAGCGCCTGGAAACGCTTGGCATCGCCAGCATGGAAGCCCTGGCGTGCCAGGGCGCGGACGAGGTGTGCCGGCGCATCGCGGCGATGCTGGGCGCAAGCTGCTGGTCGAACAGTCCGATGGCGCGCGGCGCGATCGAGCGGGCGATCGACGCGGCCCGCCAGGAGCGCGCGCGATGAATCAGCTCGCCCCCCTGGCCTCGCCTGCATCGTCGCTGCGCTGGCGCTGCCGGCGTTGATCGCGGCGGCCGACGAGCGCGCGCAGCTTCGATTCCTTGAGTTCTTCGCCGTTGCGATCCGCAATCCCCACACGCGCCGCGCCTATATGCGCGCGGCGGGCGAGTTCCTGGCCTGGTGTGAGGCGCGCGGTGTCGCCTCGCTCGCCCAGGTGCAGCCGCTCCACTTCGCGGACTGGATCGAGGCGCTAGGCGGCGAGCTGGCCCCGCCCAGCGTCAAGCAGCAGCTCGCCGGCGTGCGCCGCCTGTTCGACTGGCTGGTGACAGGCCAGGCCGTGCCGGTGAACCCCGCCGCGTCGGTGCGCGGGCCGGCGCACAGCGCGCGGCGCGGCAAGACGCCCGTTCTCGCCCCCGACGAGGCGCGCCAGATACTCGACACCATAGACGTTGCCACCCATGCCGGCTTGCGCGACCGCGCGCTTATCGGCCTCATGGTCTATAGCTTCGCGCGGATCGGCGCGGCCGTCGCCATGACCGTTGACGATGCTTTCGTCCAGAACCGCCGCCTATGGGTCCGCCTGCACGAAAAGGGCGGCAAGCGGCACGAAATGCCGTGCCACCACAACCTTGAGGAATATCTGCTCGCCTATATCGACGGCTGCGGCTTGCGCGAGCGCGCCAGGGGGCCGCTGTTCCGCACGATCGCGCGCGGCACTAAGCGCCTAAGCGATGCCCCCCTCGCCCAAGCCAATGCTTTCTTGATGGTGCGCCGCCGCGCGACCGCGGCGGGCATCGGCACCGCGATCGGCAACCACTCGTTCCGCGCGACCGGCATCACGACCTATTTGAAGAACGGCGGCACCTTGGAGACGGCCGCGACTATGGCGAACCACAGCTCCACCCGCACGACGCAGCTCTACCACCGGCGATCCGATGACGTGACGCTGGACGAAGTGGAGCGGGTGTTGATTTGAGCCGGCAGGATCAGGCGTGGCGGCTGATATTCGCGCCGTGGTCGCCTTGCATCATCTGCATGGCGCTCTGTAGCATCGCCAGGGTCATGGCGTCGTTTCGGGATTGGGCGCCTGCAATGCCGTCCCGCGCGAGCTGCACGAAGTTGACCCGTTCCCAATCATCGAGCGCGATCGGTGCGCCCTGCCCTGTCCCAACGGGTATCTTCACCGTCATTCCGAGAAACGCCGAGCTGTCATCCAGCGACATTTCGCCTCTTTTGATCTTGCCGTTCATCCAGTCGAACAGCTCCTGGCGCGTCATGCTGGTGAAATCAGGCGGCGCGGCGCTGCCTGGCCCGGTTTGAGCGGTGCTTGCCGGCGCGGTGGAGAGAGCCGCCGAGAATGAGGACGAGCTGGTGCGATCGGCCGATGATGGACGCTGACTCGCGGCCAGATAGTTGTTCGCTGTTTCAATTCGCACGAGAACGCCCTTTCCGCCAAGCCAATCGCGGACGATTGCAGGACATGGTTAATTTCAGGTGAAACGGCGTGGGATTTGAGCCGGCGAGAGACCGGACCTTAAGTATCGCCCCGCGCGGTCGCATTGTTCACGGGTAGACTATTTTCGCCGGGGGCCTTGAAGTGACGACGATCGGTGCAGCTACCAGCGCGATGCCCTATATAAAATCGCGCCGCCCAGATTGAATTATCGGTCAAGGCATCAAATGGACGCTTCACCGCTGAGGAAGTTACCGCAAGGCTTGAGGCGCGCGACGTCAGACAGCTTCGCCACGCGCAGAGCTATGAAAACCTCCTTGATGGCAAGGGGACGTATTTCGGCCACTCCGTTGGCAATAAGACCGTTTGGAAGCCGGAACTGGCGGCGCAGCAGATCAACGCTGCCCGCGCCGCTCGCGTAAAGCCTTATCTGCACATGTCCGGCCCCGTCAGCATCGAGGCGCTGAACGTCGATTCCGCCGTCAGAGCGCAGGGGATGATGAGGCAGCGCGCGGGGATCCAGATGTTCGGCCTAGAGCAAACGGTACGTCTGCCGTGTACCACGACCGGTTGTCGATCTATGGCATTACTCATGCCGCAAAATCACCACCGCGCCTCGAGCGCGATCCCCAGCACGCGCGGGTTTCCAAGGACCGCACGCGGTAGCCCGTCGAGGCGATAGTGATAATATCGATCGTCGAAAAGGTTGCTGGCAAAAGCGGACATCGTCCAGTGCCCTGTCTCATAGGCGACCCGCGCGTTCACCAGCGTGCGTCCGCTGGCCCGCGATGCGCTTTGTGGTAGGCGAACCTCGGTAAAAACCGCTGAACGATGGCTGGCGTTCAAGTTAATGGCCACTCGATCGACGGGACGAATGTTGACGCCGCCGGCGAGCGTCCAGCGCGGAGCATGAGCGAATTCAAGGCCGTCATAGTCCGTCACGCTGCCGACCGTCGTGGCAAATTCATCGAACCTCGTGCGCGAGTAGCCCACCGAGGCGTACCAGTCGAAAGCGCCGCTGGGGCTGTGCGTCGCCTCGATCTCGAACCCATAGAGATGGGACGAGCCGGCATTGACGATATGCGTGTCGTATATGCTCATGCCGAAGTTCGCTGAAACCTGCTGATCCTTCCAGTCGACATAGAAGGCGTTGGCATTCAATGTCAGCCGCCCATCGAGCCACGCGGAACGCAGCGACAGCTCGTAGTTCCAGGTGAATTCAGGATCGTAGGAAAAGGTCGCCGAACGCGCGATATTGCCGCTCGAGCCGCCTGACCGATAGCCTCGTTGGACCGTGAAACCAGTCTTGAGGTTCGGCGTCCAGGCCATTTGGATCCCCGCCTTCGGCAAGAACGCATCGAAGGTCCGATCGGTAGCGGCGGCCGAACCGCTCGCTTGGGCTACGATGCCGGCAACGCCCTGGTTGATTGCAACCACCGCGCGGTACAGCGGCGACCCGGTGGAGCCGAAAGCCCTCGGATCAGGATAGGCCCCCGCGAACCGCGCGGTCTGATCGATGCCCAAGCTGTTCGTTTCGTGGTCGTAGCGAAACCCCACGGTGAACATGAGCCTCTCGGTCAGCCTGAATTGAACATCGCCGAACAGGGCATAAGATCGCACGTGACCAGAGGCATCCGCTGAGAAATCGACCGGAATCGCTGCCAGCGCCCGGCTGTAGAGTCCGGCAACCAACTGCGCAGTCGGCGCGTCGATGCCACTGCTTCGCAGCAATGCGCTTATCGTGTCGACCGGCGTCGGAACGCTGTCATCGCTCGCCGTCGCGCTTCGGTTCCTTCGATCGTAGAAGAATGCCCCCATCAATCCGCTGAGGCGATCCCCCTCATAGTTCAGCCGGAGTTCCTGGGAGAACGTCCGATAGCGATTCTGCTGGTCGTAGGCGCCCCCATCGGCGGCCGTCATGTCGTTGTCGGAGCGATTGAACTCGCTAATCTCATTGAAGGCCGTGATCGCCGTCAGGGAGAGACCTGCGCCCAAATCGAAGCGCAGATCCGCGGTCGCGATATCGGTGCTCGCCTCACTGTCGTTAGGACTGTCGGAGAAGTTCCACCGACGGTCGAAAAAGTCGGGCACAGACGTATCGGTGAAGCTGAACGAATAGCCGCTGTAGCGGTCATAGCGCGTGTAGCCGAACCGCGCCTCGAAGCCCGGAACGGCCGTCGGCGTCCACAAGAGCTTTGCTCGGACCTGGGTCGTATCAAGAGGATTCTCGTGCGCGCGCCGTGTCGGATTCCAGGTAAATCCGTCGGCGTCTCGCTTTTCCACGCTGACGCGGAATGCGAGCTCTCCGGATACGATCGGACCGCCCAGCGCGGCGGCGAACTGCGTCTCATCGGCGTCCGTTATCATGGCGCGAGCGCGCAGCTCCCATTCCATTGTCGGTTCGGCTGTCCGCATGATGACCGCCCCGGCCAGGGCGTTCAGCCCTAGCAAGGTCGACTGTGGGCCTCGCATAATCTCGACCTGGCGGACGTCCCACATATCCGCCGGCGACGCATGAACCATGGCGGCCGGCACGGCAGCTCCATCGACAAATATCGTGGCGAGAGCTGCCCCCTCGCCGCCCATGATCCCGCGGTCGGCGATGCCTCGGATAGTGAACCCGCCGGCGCTGAACGTCTCCGTCACATTCGCCGTGCGCGCGTACACCTCCTGGAGTGATAACAGATTCTCCTCCTCGATGCGCCGAGCGGTGGTCACGGCCACGCTGCTGGGCGTGTCCTGCAGGGATCTCCGTGCTTTCTCCCCTGTCACGATGATTTCGGAGTAGGTGCCGACATGGCGCTCCTGCGCACGCGCAAAGCCACTCCAAGACAGAGCGGCCAGACCCACCACTCCCCACAACAAACAACGCACCACGATGGCCCCCCAAAGCAAATCCTTCGCCAGTAGATAAAGGCGTCGCCCGCTTGCAACAGGATTGATGAAAGGTTCGGCGATTGCCCGCGCGACCTGTGTTTCAGCCCGTGCAATCCGTGACTTTTTGCGGTGACGGCGAGACCAGACCCGCTTTGGGGAGCGTAGCTGGAGAGGCTACAGCAAATCTTGTTCGCAACTTGACTATCGTCAATGATGCGAACCGGGACGGTCGCATTGCCCGAGAATTCGAAGGGGGGAATCTTGAATAGTCGACCCATAGCCTTTGCGGCGGGAAGAAATAGCCGATGAATGGCCGACAAAAGGTCTTTCCGCCTGTGCATCGGGGGAGCCGCTTGTCAGGCCTCACCGCCGATGGCGCGTTCTCGGTCTCTTGCGCACCCGCACGAGCCATCATGGCTTTGCTCACATGCCAAGGGGTGGCGATCAGGAGCAAAATCGGATTACGTCGCCGCCATGTCTTGTCGAACGCATCCTTCCGGACGGGCCTGCCCGAAGCCGTCAGCGGGACCGCGCAGCCTCGCGCCACCCCTATGATCGCTCCTCGGCGAGAACGAAGACGGTGATGTCGATGACGATGCACGAAGATGACGACCTGGCACGCTGGCTGCGCCTGACCGAAAAGCAGCGCGCCTGTCTCGACCTGCTCATCGAGCGTAAGACCTCGAAAGAGATCGCTCGGATCCTCGGAATTTCCAAGCCGACCGTGGACCAGCGCATCACCGCTGCCCGGATCATCCTCGGCGCGGCCAATCGCGACGAGGCAGCTCTCATCTACGCGCGTCTCAAACAGCTATATGACCGGATCACATATGACTCGGTGCAGGTTCCCTCGCCGCCGACGCTGGTGCCATCCGACTTTCCGGACGGCGATCCCGAACCGGTCCTGAAGCTGAGCGACAGTGCGGCGCCCACCTTCGGCGCCGGCCAGGGATCGAGGGACTTCTTCCTGCCGTTCCGGGACGGATGGAGACACGATCACAGCATTCAGGCGCGCGTCATGATCATGGTGGGAATTCTCGTCGCCTTGGTCATCGTCGTTTTCCTGGGGCTCGGCATCGCGGAAGCGCTGACGCGGCTCGTCTCCAACTGAACCTGTTCAACTTGACCCACGGTTCGCCGGCGCGCGGGTGCGCGCCCGGCAAAGGAGAACTTATGCCTCAATCCATACCTCTGATGGCCGCCCGCCTGCAGCGCGACGTGCCGACTGCTGAATCCAAGGTCGACGACGCCATCATCGCCCTGTCGTCGCTGATGACGAGCATGGTGACCGCGCGGCGCGAAAGCGGTGCGCCCGCGAAGACCGGCCAGGCGACCATCCTGCGCCTCGCCAAGGCGCAGATGTCGCTTGTCGATGTGAGCAGCGACGTCCTGCGGATCCATGGCGACCTGCTCGAAATCGGCAAGGAAATGGGCAGTTACGATCTGCGCGATTGCCCCTCCGGCTCGGCGGAAACGACCCCGCATCTCGCGGCCGTAGCCTGACGGCGATTGACCGGGAGCGACTGGCATGAAAAGCGGGAACGATGCGCATAGCAATCTTCATCGCCCTTCTGTTGGTGGCTCTCGGCTACGCCGCCTGGCGGGGCGGTGCTCCGGAGCGGGTCATGGTGGGGATTGCCATCCTGATGGTCCTGCTCGATCGCCTGCTGGTCTCGACAGGTCAGGTGGAATATCATTCGGTCGACCTGGGTTACCTGGTGATCGACCTGATTGGTTCGGCGGCGACCATCGCCTTGGCGCTTCTGGCGCATCGCTTCTGGCCCATGATCGTTGCCGTCCTCCATGTCCTGCCGCTGCTGGCGCACATCAGCCGGGCGCTCGACGTCTCGATGAACCCGATTGCCTATCTCACGATGCAGGTCGCTTCGTCCTGGCTGCTCCCGCCCCTTCTCATCCTCGCAACCTGGCGGCACCAGCAGCGCTTGCGGCGCAGCGGCAGCGATCCGTCCTGGCACGTTTTCTGGCGTCCATCGAGCCGAATGACGGTGAGCGGCTAGCCGCCGCGCTGCTGCAGGAATTCCGCAGCATCGGACGGATCCTGGCCCAAACGCCAGAAGCGCTCGAGCGGGTTCTGGGTCACCACCCTTCGATCGCGGATATCCTGCTCGGCGCCCGGGACATGTTCCTTGAGGGTCTGCAGGCCGACCTGACAACGCAGCCGGTCGACCCTGCCTGCCCCAAGCTCGGCCAATATCTCATGGCCTCGATGGGATCGCTGCCGGACGAGGTGCTGCGCATCCTTTTCCTGGACGCTTCCTACCGCCTGATCGCGGACGAGCAATTGCACCATGGGTCCGTCCGGCAGCTCGAGCTTTATCCCAGAACGATCTTTCGGCGCGCGATCGAGCACGGCGCCACCGGACTCATTCTCGTCCACAATCACCCGAGCGGCGACGCGACCCCGAGCGAAAACGACATCGTCGCGACGCGCAGGCTTTCCGACCTTGGTCGATCGCTCGATATCGAGATCGTCGATCATATTGTCGTCACGGCGACCCACGCCCAGCGCGTCGCAGCGAGCGGGCGCATAGGATCTGATCGTGCGCCCGCCTGCGCCCATGTTCTGCGCGACAATCCCGGGTCGGGAGGCGGCGGACAACAGCAAAGTGCGTCAACCGCGCTCGCAAATGCGCGCCGAGCCTATAAGCGCCGCCAGTTCCGCCGAGAGCTGATCGGGTCGCCAAAGCTCTTCGGCGAACCGGCCTGGGACATGCTGATCGACCTCTTCATTCACGAAAGCGAGGGCAAGAAGGTGGCAACGAGCGCCCTTTGCCTCGCTTCGACCGCGCCTCCCAGCACTGCGCTGCGGCTGGTCAACAAGCTTTGCGAGGCAAAGCTGCTCGTGAAGATAGACGATCCCGACGATGGCAGGCGCCAGTTTGTCGAACTGACGCCCGACACGGCCGCGCGTCTCGAAAACTATTTTGGCGCGGATGAGGGAGGGATGCAGGAGGGTTGAGGCGCCGTCTGGAAATGGATTGGACGGGCGCAGCGTTGGGGGGAGGAGAATCCCGGAGAGGTTCACGATCGCATTGCCGCCGGCTCGCGACGTTAAATTGCTGTTAACCATCCTGTCCTATTTCGAGGCAAGGGGGCCAGCGGCAGGTCGCGGTGTGGGGGTAACGCGACCTGCCAATCAGGCAATGACATCAGGGACTGATCATTCGAAGCGCCGGGCGCACTTCGGGCCTACCGCACCGGGCTGAATCATCTCGCGCGGCGCACCGATCGCCAAACCAGGTCCGGGCGAGCGGTCGGCAGGCAAATGGCGAATGGCGCTACGAACCAGCATTAGCCGGCGGACAGGATAAAGCGCCGCTTCAAAGCGACCTGGCCTCGGTTGCAATCGATTATTGGACTGTTCGCCGTATCATTTTCACCGATGGACGCGCTTAATTCGAGCAGATAACAGGTCCCGCCGCGATCATTACGGATGCGGCGGTAAGCAGGAGCAGGGCTGTGAGCGAGGAAGCGGGGCGCAACGAGAATCTCATTACTTTGACGGCTGACATCGTTGCGGCGCATGTGACGAACAACAAGGTCGAAGTCGGCGATATTCCTCGGCTGATCGGATCGGTTTACGACGCTCTCGCCAGCGTCGGCCAGCCCGGCAAGCCTGAGCAACAGGCCCCAGTCCCCGCGGTTTCGATCCGCGCTTCGATAAAGCCGGATTACATCGTCTGTCTGGAGGACGGCAAGAAGCTCAAAATGCTGAAACGCCACCTGATGACCCACTATCAGATGACCCCTGACCAGTACCGGGCGAAGTGGGGGCTGCCTGCCGACTATCCCATGGTCGCGCCAAATTATGCCGAGCAGCGCCGCGAGCTCGCGAAGAAGATCGGCCTCGGCCGGCAACCGACCGTCCGCCGCGGCCGCGGCAAGCGCAAGAAGCTCTCCATCGCTACATGAGTATCGTGGCCGCAGGGCTGATATTCCTCTGCACGCCCACCCTTGTCGCCGATGGCGATGGCCCGGTCTGGTGTGCCGAGGGTCCACGCATCCGCATCGCGGGCATCGCCGCGCGCGAACTGGATGGTACTTGCCGTCGCGGCCATCCCTGTCCCCGCGCTGGACCGATCGCGGCGCGCAATGCATTGGTGGAGCTGCTTGGCGGCTCGCGCGGTGAGGTTCGGATCGCCAACGCAGGCATCAGCCATATCCGCGTCCGCGCAGCGCCAATGCGCTGTCTCTCGACCGGTCCGGCGGGCGGCGCCAGAACCGGTGCCTTCTGCACTCTTGCCGATGGCCGCAACCTCAGCTGCGCGATGCTTGCGACCGGCACCGTCGCGCGCTGGGAGCGCTACTGGCGTTCCGACCAGCGTTGCCGGCCCTGACAACGCCAGATCTCCTGAGCAATATTTACATCGTGGCCGGATATGTACCTACCGGTGGAGTAATAAATTCTGGAATAAAGTGTCGGTTTGTTTCCAACAGCCCCGGGGGGTCGAAAGGATCAAGAGTCTTGTTCTCGCGAGTATGAATTCCTTTAC
>NZ_BCTX01000024.1 GCF_001590985.1 Novosphingobium naphthalenivorans NBRC 102051 | reverse complement strand
GACTAGGGCATCGTGCGTTTAATCTGCGCCGGTTCCGTTCGTGTCGAGCGAAGTCGAGACACCTTGACCTGACGCTGGTGTGTCTCGACTTCGCTCGACACAAACGGGAGGGTGATGCAGATATTGCGCAGCTCGCTGTAGGGCAAAGGCCGCGGAACCCCAAGCACGTTCCGCTCGTCCTGAGCCTGTCGAAGGGTGTTGAGCATGGCGCTGCGCCAGCGTCCTTCGACAAGCTCAGGACGAGCGGAGTTTGACCAGACTTCCGTGTGTGCGCCCAAAGCTAACCCAGCACACCCTGCCCGCGCATCCGGACCGCGTACCAAAGCAAAACCAGCGCCGCGATCCAGATCGTGACCGTCATGCCCGTAGCGGCCGGGGTCGTCATGCTCTCCGGCATGTCCGACAGGGCCTGCCAGATCTGGCTCACCGCCAGCCCGGCCAGCGACAGGGCGAAGGCTGCGACGGCATGGCGCGATCGCAAAAGCAGCAGCAGCGATCCCGCCAGGGCGCCCCAAACCCCCAAGGCCCAGGGCACCAGCGTCCATGTCGGCTGGGTATCGAGCCAGTCGACCATCTCCGGCGGGAACTGCGCCATGTATGGGGGCGTGCGCGTCACTGTCAGGGTAAAGTCCATGCAGCCGAAGGCGTTCCACAGGAGCGAAAGTGCGGCGATCGCCCAGAACAGCCATGATGCCTTGGCCCGTGTTGCGGCCTTCATGGCGCTTTCTCCCCGGTTTGTACTGGAACCGGCAGGATATGCCGCTGCATCCGCCGATGCAATCGCCGCCGATATTCGCTAGACAGCCCCCATGGCCGACCTTTTCGCCGATGACCTGCCCCCTGCCTCCGCCCCGGACGAACCGCGCGAGGATGCCCCGCTGGCCGACCGCCTGCGCCCGCGCACGCTGGCCGATGTCATCGGACAGGAGCACCTGACCGGGCCCGAAGGCGCGATCGGGCGGATGGTGGCGGCCGGGCGCCTGTCGTCGATGATCCTGTGGGGGCCACCGGGCACCGGCAAGACCAGCACCGCCCGCCTGCTCGCCGATGCGGTGGGCATGCGCTTCGCCGCCATCAGCGCGGTGTTCTCGGGCGTGGCCGATCTCAAGAAAGCCTTCGCCGAGGCGGAGACCATGGCCAAGGCGGGCCAGCGCACCCTGCTCTTCGTGGACGAGATCCACCGCTTCAACCGCGCCCAGCAGGACGGCTTCCTGCCCTTTGTCGAAAGCGGCACGGTCACGCTGGTCGGCGCGACGACCGAGAACCCCAGCTTCGCGCTCAACGCGGCTTTGCTCAGCCGCGCGCAAGTCCTCATCCTGCACCGGCTCGACAGCGAAGCGCTGGGCACGCTGCTCGACAAGGCCGAAGCGCTGGAAGGCCCGCTGCCGCTCGACGGCGATGCGCGCGAGGCCCTGATCGCCTCGGCCGATGGCGACGGGCGCTTCCTGCTCAACCAGGCCGAAACGCTCTACGCCGCGAAAATTCCCGCACCGCTCGATCCGGCCGGGCTCGGCCGCTTCCTGCAGCGCCGCGTCGCGGTTTACGACAAGGACCGCGACGGGCACTACAACCTGATCTCGGCCCTGCACAAATCGCTGCGCGGCTCCGACCCGCAGGCGGCGCTTTACTACCTTGCACGGATGCTGACGGCTGGCGAGGAGCCGCTCTACGTGCTGCGCCGTCTCGTGCGCTTCGCCTCGGAAGACGTCGGCCTCGCCGATCCGCAGGCACTGGTGCAGTGCCTTGCCGCCAAGGATGCCTACGAGTTCCTGGGATCGCCCGAAGGCGAGCTGGCGATCGTGCAGGCCTGCCTCTACCTCGCCACGGCCCCCAAATCGAACGCGGCCTACATGGCCTTCAAGACCTCGTTCAAATCGGCCCGCGAAACCGGCTCGCTCAGCCCGCCCGCAAACATCCTCAACGCACCGACCAAGCTGATGAAGGACATCGGCTACGGCAAGGACTACGCCTACGACCACGACGCCCCCGATGGCTTTTCCGGCGACAACTATTGGCCGGAGGGAATGGCGCCGCAGACCTACTACGACCCGGTCGAGCGCGGCTTCGAACGCGAAGTGAAGAAGCGGATCGAATGGTGGAACCGGAAACGGGGCGAGCGGCAGGACCCGTGACACCCGGCCGCTTCCGCCACTTCATGGCGATCGACTGGTCCGGCGCGGTCGGCGCCCGCCAGAAGGGCATTGCCGTGGCCCTTTGCGATGCGGCGGGTGAAGCCCCCCGATTGCTCCAACCGGGAGAACACCGGCACTGGTCGCGCGCGCAAGTGCTGGACCTGCTCCTCAATGCGTGCCCCACAGACACGCTGATCGGCCTCGACCTCGGCATCTCCCTGCCTTTTTCCGATGCCGGCGCCTTCTTTCCCGAATGGGCGGCGAGCCCATCAGACGCTCCCGCCCTCTGGGCCCTGATCGACGCGATCTGCGCGCACGACCCGCACTTGTCCGCAAGCAGCTTCGTCGATCACCCGGACCTGAGCGCCTATTTCCGCCGCCACGGCGGACGCGAGGGAGCGCGGTTCCACTTGCCCGGCGCACCGGACAAGCGCGGCCGGATGCGCGTGACCGAAACCGCACAGGCTCGCGCGGGGTGCAAGCCCTATTCGAACTTCAACCTCGTCGGCGCGGCGCAAGTGGGCAAGTCCAGCCTCACCGGGATGCGCCTGCTCCACCGCTTGCGCGGGCAGGTGCCGGTCTGGCCGGTCGATCCGCTGCCGGGTTCCGGCTCGGTGATCGTCGAGATCTATACCACGCTGGCCGCCGTCGCTGCCGGGCGCAGCGCGTCGCGCGCGAAGATGACCAGCTATGCCGCGCTCAACGAGGCCCTCTGTGCGCTCGGCTCTCCGCCGGTATGCGCAGAAGGCCCGATCGACGACCATTCCTCCGACGCGCTGCTGACGGCCGCCTGGCTGCGCACTGCCGCCCCGCAAGCGGCGCTCTGGACGCCTGCCGAACTGACACCGCAGCTTGCCCGAACCGAGGGCTGGACCTTCGGCGCGCAATAGCCCACAACGCCTGTCATCGAGGGCGCCCCTCCCCCCGGTTCGGGCGCCGCTCCGCAAACCGACAGGGACGCAATCCATCCTATGAAAGCCAAACTGCTGGCAGGACTCGCCTGCCTCGCTCTGGGAACCTCAGCGGTTTCCGCAAGCCCCGCCGTTACCCCTAGCGCCGCACCCGCAGATGCCGTCACCAAGGTTTCGGCGTGGGACAGCTTCGTCACGGCCACGATCGGCAAGTGGCTCTCCATCGACCCCAGCTTCGCGGTCTATGAAGGCGCGCACCAGTACGACGGCAAGCTGCCCGACTGGAGCCCCGCCGGGCTCAAGGCCAAGGGAGACTTCCTGCACGGCCTGATCGCCAATGCCGCGAAGTTCAAGGATCTCACGCCCGATCAGGCCTTCGAGCGGGCCTATCTGGTGCAAGTCGCCAAGGGGCAGCTGTTCTGGCTGGAAGATGCCGACCAGCCCCACACCAACCCCGCCTACTACATCAACAACGGGCTCGATCCGAACGTCTATGTCAGCCGTGCCTATGCCGACAAGGCGACCCGCATGAAGGCGATGATCGCATTCATGGAAGCCGTGCCGGCCGCCGCCGCGCAGATCCGCGCCAACCTCAAGACGCCGATGCCCGCCAGCTTCATCAAGCTGGGCAGCGATGCCTTCGGCGGGTTCGCCGGTTATTACCGGGGCGATGCGCGCGCGGCTTTCGCCGATGTGAAGGACGCGGCGCTGCAGGCGCGGATGAAGGCAGCCTCCGAAAAGGCCGGCGCGGCCATGCAGGATCTGGCGGACTGGCTCGCCAAGGCGCCTGCCAACGAGGCCTATGCCCTAGGCGCCGAGCGCTTCTCGCAGATGCTGGCGGCCACCGAAGCGGTCGATGCCCCGCTCGATGAGCTGGAAGCTGTCGGCCGCGCCGATCTCAAGCGCAATCGCGATGCCCTCGTCGCGGCCTGTGCCGAGTATGCGCCGGGTCAGACCGTGCCCGAATGCGTCGCCAAGATGAGCGCGGACAAGCCCGCGGACGGCCCCGTCGCCGAGGCCCGCCGCCAGATCCCGGAACTCGCCCAGTTCGTGCGCGAGCACCACATCGTCACGATCCCCGGCACCAAGATGGCCGCGGTCGAGGAAAGCCCGCCCTACAACCGCGCCAATTCGGCCTACATGGACCCGCCGGGGCCGCTCGAAACCAACCCGACCTCGGTCTATTACATCTCGCCGCCCGATCCCTCGTGGCCCAGGCAGAAGCAGCTCGACTACATCCCCGGCAAGGACGACCTGCTGTTCACCAGCGTGCACGAAGTGATGCCGGGCCACTACCTGCAGTTCCTGCATTCGAACCAGGCGCCCACGATCGTGGGCAAGCTGTTCGTCGGCTACGGCTTTGCCGAAGGCTGGGCGCACTATGCCGAGCAGATGATGTGGGATGCCGGGCTCGGCAATGGCAAGCCGGAAGTCCACATCGGCCAGCTTTCGAACGCCCTGCTGCGCGACTGCCGCTTCCTCTCCGCGATCGGCCTGCACGCGCGCGGCATGACGCAGGAAGAGTCCAAAAAGATGTTCGTGGACCAGTGCTACATCGATGAAGGCAATGCCGAACAGCAGGCCGCGCGCGGCACGTACGACCCGGCGTATCTCAACTACACACTGGGCAAGCTGATGATCCTGAAGCTGCGCCACGACTGGACCGCCACGCGCGGAGGCCGCCAGGCCTGGGAAGCCTTCCACGACCAGTTCCTCAGCTACGGCGGCCCCGCCATCCCGCTGGTGCGCCAGGCGATGATGCACGAGGACGCACCGCACGCGGTATTCTGACCGGAGCCATCACAAAACGACTGGACCGGCGCCCCTGCCTTCCGGTAAGGGCGCCGGACTCGCCGCAAGGCATGCCGGTTTAGCTCAGTTGGTAGAGCAGTTGATTTGTAATCATCAGGCCAGGGGTTCGAATCCTCTAACCGGCACCAGTTTCCCTGTTCATACAATGTAGTTCAGCACGCTGCGCGAGATCGCGCGGTGCAGATCGCCGCCATGCCGACCCTTTTTGTACCGGGGCACGGGCATGGCGACACGCAACCTTGGGAACATCCCCGCCTGCGCTCAGGGGCTGGCGGGCTGACCGCTGTCGCTGCTGTTGTTGCTCCCGCCCCCGTCGATCACAGCCACAAGGGTGACGACCCCCACGGCCGCAGGGGCAAGAATGGACAGCAGTCCGGCTCCACGGCCGGCCCCGGACATCGCGCCACCGGAACCGGACATCGGCGGCTTCGGCTTGCCGGTGCTTCCCGTGGATGCAAACGCACCGGTGGACGTCGTGCCCTGCAAGCCTGCCAGAGTCCTCGCAAAGGACGCCGGCGTGGTACGCAGGACGATATCGAACGAGGAATACGTGGGTTCGTTGATCCGGAACGGCCCGATCGGGGTTGCTCCGGAATAAGGGATGAACACGGCCATGCCGGGCGTGCTCAAGGTCACGGTCTTGCCGCCCGCGCTGACGTCGATCATGCCGGGATGCTCGCCCATCTGCGCTTTCGGCCCCGGACCGCGCAGGACGACCATGGTCGCCGTCTTGGGATCGGTCTTCCTGGGCAGCGAAAGCCCCTGCTGACCGGCCATGATCATGGCGTCCTCACCCACCGCGCCTTCGAAGATGGTGCCGCGAATGCCGATCGTGGCAGCCGGCGTCTGGACCGCATTGCCGCCTTCCTTCTTCGCCTTGCCGGACATGAAGCGGAATGTCCCCTTCACCACCGAAGCGCCCACGGAACTCGCCTTGCGGCTGGGATCGTAAACGAAGCGGTTGACCGTGAAGTTGGCATTGGGTCCGACCGTGAGGTTCGACTTGTCGAGCAGCGTCACCTGCAGCGCGCTGGCACTGCCGGTGTTGACCTGGTTGCCCAGCGAGACCTTCTCCTTGACCACAGCCGGGCGATAATCCGATCGCTGATCGCGGCGCACCTTGACGTCGTTGCGCACAGCGGAATTGACGCCCACGACTTCCTGTCCCTCGACGGGAACCGTGCCCAGCAGACTGGCGATGGTTGCCACTGTGACAGTGGCGGTTCGTGCCTTGTTGCGCAGCATCACTGTGCCTCCCCTTTGGCGGTATATTCGGAAAGATCGGCGACTCCGCCGCAAGCCTCTTTCACCCGGCCCAGCGCTTCGCTGTCAGGCACCTCGCTCGCGAGCTTGGCCCCTTCGAACTGGCCGCTGGACACATCGTCGAGACGGCACAGCAGCACGGCATACTCGGCGCGCGGCTCCACGGCATTCCTGTCGATCAGCAAGTAGCGTTCGAGCACGGCGGCAGCACCGGTCAGGTCTCCTTTCGCAGCCTTGGCCTGTGAAAGCGAAAGCGCCCCCGCTTCGGTGGCAGACTCATCCGTTTCCGCCTCGATATCCTTCACGAGCGCGGCATTCACAGCCGGATCGGCGGCGCTCCCCTCCGGCGCTTCCTGTGCATGTGCCAGGCCCGCCCAGCCCGCGGACACCACAAGCGCGGCCACAACCGCCCCGGTTCTCCGGCATACGCCAACCGCATTTCTTCCCCACATCGTCTTGGCTCCTTCAGCCCATTGAGCGTTCTTATTTGCTTTCCGCACGGTACACCCCGTCCCAGTCCGGCCCCGGCTCATCCAGGCGGCAGGCGGCGATGCGATCGTGATAAATGCCGTAAAGCTTGGTCAATCCGTAAGCGGCGGCGGATGCGGCCAGGGCATTCAGGCCACCTTCGGCCTCATCCCAATGCTGCGAACGATAGGCCGCGAGCAGCGCGCCATGCCCCGCCGCGAAGGCCTGAAACGCCGGATCGGCCCCCAGCGCTTCATCCCCCAGCAGGGCAAAGACAGCCTCCGGCGCGTCCCGCCCGACCACCCGGACAAGATCGAGCTCAACCATGGCGAACCCGGCCAATGCGGACGCCAGCGAACTGCCGATGGCAATCTGCACGCCGTAGTATTTCGTCAGCCCCTCGATCCGCGAAGCGAGGTTCACGGTATCGCCGATCAGCGAGTAGGACAGGCGCTGCTGCGATCCCATGTTGCCGACACAGCACTGCCCCGCGTTGAGGCCGATGCCGATCTTGACGTCGCCCGGCCAGACCACATCCGGGCGCTGTGGCATCTCGGCATTCAGTTCCCTCAGCTTTTCCACCATCGCCAGCGCGCCGCGGGCCGCGTTGATCTGGTGCTGCGGATCATCCAGCGGGGCATTCCAGAAGGCGAGGATGGCATCGCCGATGTACTTGTCGATCGTGGCCTTCCGGCCGATCAGCAGATCCGTCATCGGCGTCAGGAACGCGATCAGGAACTGGATGATTTCATCCGGAGAGAGGCCCTCGGAAATGCTGGAAAAGCTGCGGATATCGCAGAACATCACGGTCATTTCGCGCTCTTCGCCGCCTAGGTTCAATTGCGAGGGATCGTTGGCGATGCGCTTCACCAGCTCGGGCGCGAGATACCTGTCGAATGCCTGATGGATATAGGCGCGCTGCTTTTCCTCGCGGTAAAACGTCATGACCGTGACGACGAGATAGCCGAGCACCAGCCCCATGATCGGCCAGGTCGGATTGAGCAGGTAGCCCCATTCCTTGAAGGCATACCAGCTGCCCCCGCCCATCAGCGAAATGGCGCCAAGCCCCAGCACCGCCCCCCATGTCGCCCCCAGCCAGGGCAGCATGAGCACCAGCCCGATCCCCGCGACCAGCAGCAGCGTGCGTTCCAGCCCCACGGCCCAGTCCGGCCGGTAGAGGAACTTGTGGAGGATCATCTGCTCGGCCGCCTCGGCATGGACCATCACGCCCAGTTCGGCCTTGTTGAGCGGCGTGGAACGCAAATCGCGCAGGCCGATGGCACTGGTGCCGACAAAGACGATGCGCCCGCCGAACAGCTCGGCCATCTGGTCCGCGTCGAGCCTCCCCGAAAGCACTTTCCACGCAGGCACGATCCGCTGCGGAACCGGGAGCGTGTAATGCATCCACATCTCCCCCCGCTCGTTGGTCGGCACTTCGATATCGCCCACTTTCAACGAGACCACATCCCCCGGCGCGCTGCCTTCGGCGCTGCCGTCGGTCGTCTTGATGAGGACGGAATCGGTCTGGAAGGCCATTCTCATCGCTTCGATCGACAGTGTCGGCAGCATCATGTCGCCCTGCCGCTGGATCAGCGGGGCCCGGCGGATGATCGAATCCTGATCGGGCACGATGCTCAGCGAGGCCGCGCCGGGGGCTGCAGCCTGCAGGACCGGGATAGCGGTAATGGCATTGGGGAAATCCGGCACCGACGACGGCGGCGTGCCCAGCACCACCATTCCCGCCTTGGGTTCGACCGTCTTTCCCCTTCCCTGCGGCGTGAGAAAGAAACCCAGCACCGTCGGATATTGCGCCAGAACACGGGCAAATTGCTCGTCGTTGTCCGGCAGTGTGCCCAATACACGGGCCGCCTCGGGATCGCTGGCCTGGAAGCGGCGGGCAAGCTCGCGCGGCGAGGTCCGGTCCTTTTCCGAAAACACGATGTCGAAGGCAATGGCCGCCGCGCCAGCCTCCCCCAGAGCCATCGTCAGCCGCGCGAGGTCCGTCCTCGGCCATGGCCATTGCCCAAACCGGCGGATCGTCTCGTCATCGATATCGACGACGCGGACCGGGGCATCCTCGTAAGGGCGCGGCGAAATGCGCTGATAGGCATCGAAGACCATGAAGCCCACGCGTTCGACCGCATCCGAGACGACCGGAACCGGCACGGTCTGGAAAAACGCAATAGCAAGAATGACAGCAAGACCGGGAAGAACGGCCGCACGCGATTGTCGCCACCAAAAGAACAGCGCGCGCCGCATCCTTTTTCCGTTTCCACTGGAGCCCCACCTCAGGACACTTCGTTGAGCAGCCCGATACCTGCGACCTATAGCAGAATTTTCATCCCTCTCCATCCCCGTACAAGATATTTTGAAATATGCGGTACTTCGAACTTGCCGAATAGCGGCCTCAGGGGCCGGTTTGATTTATAAGTTTTCAGTAATATGCCGCTTCCACCAGGATCGAACCAGCCGCACAGCCAGTTGCCGAACGCCAAACCTGACTCGGGACTTTCGCGCAGGCTCCATCAGAGCGGCAATCCCGCTCGCCTTGAATGCACCGGATCTTTGACGTTCCGCCTTACGCGCGCACGAGCAGCCCCTGCGGCGCACAGGTCAGCAGGTGGCGCTTCTCGATCGAGAGGTCCTTGGAGAAATCTGCGCCTGCCTCTGTCGCGAGGAAATCGTCGACAGCGGTCAGCGGGCTGTTGCCCGGCCCCCAGGGGCGCGTGACGTTGAAGCTGTCGACCGGGGCGAATTCGATGCCCGTGTCCATCACGAAGATCGCACTGCCGCTCGGCACCAACGGCGCATAGAGCTGCAGTTCGTCATAGACGTGATCGCGGGTGTGGTTGGAATCGAGGAAGACCATCACCCGCTCGATGCCGCCCAGCGCCTGCTTCACTTCACCAAACGTGCCCTGATCGATCGAGGAGCCCTGGATCAGCGTGATCATCGGCGCCAGCGCATGGGCTTCGATCGCCTCGCGGTTGTGGGCGCGGATGTCGATATCGACGCCGATCACCTTGCGCTGCACCGGCGCCTGGCCGCGCAGCATCTCGCCGTAGCCGATGGAAGCGAGCACGCTGGCGGAGAGCACCAGTGAGCCGCCGCGGGCAATGCCGGTCTCGACGATGGCATCGGGCTGGTAGCGCCAGATCAGTTCCTGGATGGCGCAGACGTCCTGCGGGTCCTGGATGATCGGGCGGCCCATCCATTCGAACATGTACTGGTAATCGAACGACCGGCTGGCATCGTGCCATTGCTGCACGGCGGCCCGGCAGGCGGGATCGGCCCAGTTGCGTTCGGCCATTTCAGCGCGCTTGATTGCGAAATCCATGCGTTTTCCCTCAGCCCCGGTAGCGGGCAAACAGCGTCAGTCCCTCGCCAAACAGGGCGTGGGACCGCAAGAACAGATCATGCCGGCCGAGACCGGCGAGAAACGGCGGAATGTCGAGCAGCGAGCGCTGGTCGTGCGACAGGTTCGCCAGCACATCCACCGCGCAGGCGCGCAGCAGCTTTTCGGCGCCCTGCAGCGCGGGCAGTTCGCTGCCTTCGACATGGAGCTTGAGCAGCACGCGCGGTGCATCGCCGTGATCGACATCGTCGAGCCGGACTGTCTCCACTTCGGCGAGACCGGGCAGGCGGATGGCGTCATCCTCGATCAGGCGCGAGGAGAGCAGGCCATTGGCCAGAAAGCGCCCTGCCCCGGCACGATCGGACAGCGCCCGACGGTCGAGCACGACAGGCGCCCCATCCTTCGCTTCCCATGCGGGTGCATTTTCGAGGCAAATGGCCGCACTGCCCGGATCGGGCTCGAAAGCCACCACGCGGCCCCACGTCACTCCAGCCTTGGTCAGGTACTTGAGCAGGCCGAGATCATAGGCGCCGCCATCGTAGATCAGATCGTAATGACAGCCGCCCCGCCCGAACAGGCTGAGGTCATACTTGCTGTCCTCGCTGCCGACCGGATAGCCGTCCACCAGTTCGCGGCGGAAGCGCCAGGCACAGGCCGCCTCGCAGGCCTGCCGCGAGAGATCGTCCGCAAAACAGGCGCCCAGAGCCGCAGCGCGCGCCTGTTCCTCGGCCGAAGGCGCAAGGTTGCGCCAGCCGTTCGAGAACAGCGCGGGGGTGTACTGCTCGAAGAAATCGTAAACGGTGATCACATCGCTCTGGCCCAGCGCCGCGAAGATCGCGCGAATCTCCTCCGCCGGCATCTTGAAGGCGCTGAGCAGATACGTGACGCCGGGGCGCCGGACATGGCCTGCGAGCGGCGCGATCGGGATGCCGTCGAGGTTCCCGGTCTTGTGGCTGTCGAGAACGAACTCCGGCCGGGGCACGTCCTGCGGCCACATCGCCAGCGACATCGCACCCAGCTGCCCGGCACCGATCAGCGCATAGCGGCCGCTTGTGAGGGCGCGGGAAAGATCGGCTTCGCGGGACATCAGACGAACAGCTTTTTCAGCTTCTCCCGCTCCCCGTCGAGATTGTCGTTGGTACAGGTATGGACTTGCCCGCAGGAGGCGCAGGACGGGTTGGCGCTAAGGCCTTCGACGATGTGCTGGCGGCGCAGCGCCTGCATGGCCGCGCCGTTCCAGATATCGAGCAGCCCCTCGTCCGCGACCGAACCCAGCACCAGTTCGCGGTTCCAGTCGACGCAGCACGGGCTGACCGAGCCGTCCGAATTGATCGAGAGCGTGTAGAACAGGTAAGGGCAGATCGCCTTGCGCACCGTCTCGCGGCCATAGAGGTCGGTCTCTTCCGGCGCGGCGCCATCGACGGCGAACTGCGGCCAGGAAGCCACCGTGTTCTCGATATAGATCCCGTCCGAGATCGGACCGAACGTGTCGAAGAACTTCTTGTCCTCGCCCGCCGCGTAATCGAGGTTCTGCGCCACGGTCTTCACATGGATCTTCAGATCGCCGCGGATCGCATGGAGGTGGCGTACGTTCTCGACGAACGCGTCGAAATCCAAGCGGACACGCGCGAAGGAGAGGTAGCGTTCCGCCGTCACCCCCTCGATCGACAGCACGATCCGGTCCAGCCCGGCCTCGACCAGTTGCTCGTTGAAACCGGGTTCCAGCTTCGATCCGTTGCTGGTGGTTTCCACCCGCTCGATCCGCGGCTCGGCCTTGGCCATGCGCACCATGTCGAGGAAGTGCGGATTGAGCAGCGGTTCGCCGTCCTTGTAAAGGCGCAGCACTTTCAGATTGCGCTCGAACCGGGAAATGTCGGCGATGATCTTCCGGTAGAGATCCAGCCCCATGAAAGTCTGCGAGCGGCCCGACTGCTTGATCAGCCTGGGATCACCGGTGGGACAGAAGGCGCATTTGAAATTGCACAGCGAGGCCGGATCGACCTGCAGCGACAAGGGATTGGGCAGCGGCAGAATGTCGGCCAGCGTCTCGCGCGCATAGGCCTGCGGCAGCATGAAGACATTTGCGGCCTCAGCCGACATCGGCGTATTCCCCGGCCACCGCGGCGCTGAAACTGTCCTCCGGCAGGGCAGACATCGCTTTCAGCATCTTTTCCCGGTCGGCATCGACATTGTCGGCCTTGCAATGCGTGACCTGGCTGCAATTGCCGCAGATCGCGTGCTTGGAGCGCAAGCCCTGCAGATGCGCGAGGCGGTGCGCCTGCATTTCCGGCCCGGTCCAGATGTCCTTGAGGCTGCGCTCCTTCAACGTGCCAACATTGAGCCCGCGCGACCAGTCGACGAAGCAGGCGCTGACGGAAAGGTCGGAGTTCACCGAGATCGAATAGAACAGATACGGGCAGGTCTGCACGTCCTCGATCTGGTTGCCGTAAAGCCCGGTGGTGATGGAGATGTCCATCCGCTCCTCGACATCGAAGTCGGGCCAGCAGGGAGAAGCATTCTCCACGAAAATGCGGTCGCAGTAATCGCCGAAGGTATCGTAGAACTTGGCGTGCAAATCCTCGCCGATGATCTCGGACGTGGTCTTGACGACGACCTCGCACTGGCCGGCAACGGCAGTGTAGAAATCGCGGATATTGGCGACGAACGAGGGAAAATCGACCTTGGTCTTGGCGAAGGTGAGGAACTGCTCCTCGCTCATGCCGTCGATCGAGAGGTTGATGCGGTCAAGCCCGGCGGCCACCAGCTTCTCGCCCACTTCCCCGCTCAGCAGATAGCCGTTGCTGGTGGTGTCGATGCACTCGGCGATATTGGCATCCTTGGCCATGCGGATCATCGCCGGCAGGTTCTTGTTGAGCAGCGGTTCGCCGTCCTTGTAGAGGCGCAGCACTTTCAGCTTGTCTTCGAACTCGGCAATGTCGCCCACCGCCTTTTCGAAATCGGCCAGCGCCAGACGGCCCTGATAACGGCCGGTGGACCGGATCAGCTCGCGGTCCCCGGTGGGGCAGAAAGTGCATTGGAAATTGCACGCGCTCGACGGGTCGATGAACACGACATAAGGCGTGCGCAAGGGCACCACGTCACCCAGCCGGGTGCGCGCCGCCTGAATTCTGGGCTGAACTTTTTCTGCTATTTCCCGGCGCATGCAGTCGCTAACCCCTATCAATGCCCTCGCCGTCGCGGATTTCTATAAAAGCAGGGTTAACAAGACATTTGAAACACCCCCCGTACTGAACACCGTACGCGACACCGGGGCCGGTTTTGCGGGAGAGCCCTGCCATTGCCATCACGCGAAATTAACCAATGCTATGACCATTACCGGGGAAAGTCGATCCACCCCTCCCCGCAATTGGGGAAATGATGGCATGGCCGCCAGACGTAAGCTGGAGATGAAGATGACCTCCGAACTGCCCCTTTCAGCCGCCACGGCGCGCTGCCGCAATTGCGGCGGGCAAGAGCTCGACTGGATCACCCGGCACATGGCGATGAGCGTGCCGGAAGATTATCCCCTGAGCGGTGATATGGCGGTAACGGTGTGCCGGGACTGCCATTTCGTGGGCAACCACTCGCCCTCGGGCCATGATGCCTATGCCGACTATTACACCCGCTTCAACAAGCACCAGACCCGCACGGACGCGCTGCACGATCTGGACCATGCCTATTTCACCGGCGTACTGGACATGGTCGAACGCGAAGCCGGGATCGGCTGGGCCCAGACCGACGTGCTCGACTGGGGCAGCGGCGCGCTGCTGTTTTCAGGCCTGGCATCGCAGCGCGGTGCCCGTTCAGCGCACAACTACGACCTGACCAAGGCCTATCCCGATCTCGATTACGGCCTCATCGCCTCCACCCACTGCATCGAGCACGTGCTGGACTTCAATGCCGAGTTCCGCCGCATTCACGGCGTGCTGGGCAAGGACGGGCTGTTCGTGATCGCGGTGCCGGACCTGCGCGGCTATGCCGATGTCTATTGGGGCCCCTATGCCGCTTTCGACCTCGAACACATCAATCACTTCGAGATCACAAGCCTGTCCGATGCCTTGATCCGCGCCGGGTTCGAGATCGTGGCCACGCGCGAATCCGATCGCCTCGTCACGCCGACACTGGCCTATCCCGAAGTGGTGATCCTGGCCCGCAAGACGGAGCAGGCGCCGGCCCCCGCCACGCTCTCCTCGTCGCGTCCGGAACCCGAAGCCGTCCTCGCCCGCTATCTGGAGCGGGCCGAGATGGACATGGGGACCATGACCGCCACTGTGCTCGACACGCTCAGGGATTACGAAAGCCGGGGCGTTGCCGTGTCGGCGGGGATTTACGGCGTTGCGAGCTATGCCTTCCGCCTGATCCACATCCTGGCCACGGAACACGATTTCCATTGCGCCTGGATCGCGGACAGCGATGCCCGGCTGACCGACAAACGGCTCGATCAGGTTCCGATCAGAGATTTCGAAGGCTTCCGGGCCTGGACGGCCGAATGCGCGGCCAAGGGCGTGCGCTGCCTCGTCTTCGTCGCGGCGGTCAATGCCGTGCGGATCGACGCCTTCCTGAAGGAGCGCTTCGGCGACAGCATCGACATCTGCGTGCTGCCGCCCGATTGCCAGAACCGCTCTGCGGCCGGCTAGTCACCTGAATTAGAAGTTTGCATCACTACTGTACGTCATCCCCGCGAAGGCGGGGATCCCGCTTCTGGCAGCATAGCCTGAGGAAGAACAGCGGGGCCCCCGCCTTCGCGGGGGCGACGAACTATGAGTTTACCGCCTAACCCCGCCACGAACCGCCCATCGTCTGCACGAGATGGACGTAGTCGAACAGGTCGCTCAGCATGAAGTGGCGGTTTTCCGGGTTCAGCATATGGGCAAGCACCGCCTCGTCGCCTTCGAGGTAGCGGAACGCAGTCCTGCGGAACTGTTCGGGAAGGCTGAGGTTGAACGATGACGGCTGCGTCAGTATCCGGCAGATCTGGTCGAACAGCAGCCGGAAGCGCTCGTCCTCCGGCTCCATATAAACATCGCCGAAGTCCGCCCGGTAGCGGCCGAACAGGGTGAGGTAGTCATCGCCGTCTGGCTTGCTCTGCATGGCGTGGATCCGTCTGCGTCTTTGCTTCGCGCAAGAGCACGCAAAACCGGTGCCACCCCATTGACCCGCCGGAATCGGACAGTTTCGCTGACAACCGGCCCCGCAGATGTCAGCAATGCGACACGCCGCGGGCCGGTTGCGATCCGATTTCCGGGACTTTGCCGCGCGGTCCGCCTTGGTTCGATCCTTGCATCGCCGGGGAGCGATCATTCCCAGCAGAAAGGCGGCCGTAATGGCATTCACCTCGATCTGTCCCACGAGCGCGATCCGCGAAGGCGGCATGGGCTTCTTCCGCGCCGGCAAGAAAAGCGTGCTTCTGCTCTGGCCGGCGGGCGGCGAACTCAAGGCCTATCGCGGGCGCTGCCCCCATGCCGACGTGCCGCTCGACGAAGCGCGTTTCGACGGCCAGACCGTGACTTGCCCGCATCACAACTGGGGCTTCGACAGCGTGAACGGCAAATGCGTGACACATGCCGTGCGCAACACACTGCATCCTTATCCGCTGCAAGTGGAGGGCGGCGAGATCCTCGTCGATGTCGGCCCGGTCAAACCGGCGCGGCAGGCCTCATGACCGCCGAGCCGGACTGGGTCATCTGGAACGGCTCGATGGGCGTGCTCGATATGGTGGCGATCGGGCGGATCGAGGGCGGCCACGGCTTTCTGGCGGAACCCTACGATGTCGTCGGGCCATTCAGCCTCGATGAGCTGGAAACCGAAGGCCGGATCGCGTTCGGCGAATGCCTCGTGATGTCACGCCAGCGCTGGCAGCAGGATCAGGTCGATCTGCGCAGGGCGGCCCGCGAGAAACGGCAAGCCTATATCATGCGCCCCGCCTTCACGGACGATGAAGCCGGACATCGCGAAACGCTGGATCTGCCGGAGGAAGGCCTGCTCAAGGCCGCACAGATCAACGCAGCCTTCCGGCGGCTGGCCAAGACCGCGCACCCCGACGCGGGCGGCAGCAGCGCGCAGTATCACCGCATTTCCGAAGCGCGCGACGCTCTGCTCGAACGCTTCGGAGTGGCCGTGTAATGCAGACGGGCGGGGAACGGCGGCCGGTTCCCCGCCCGGCCTGGCTCAGACCTTGTCGGGCTGCGCGTACTTGCGGACCATGACGTCGATCGCCGTCATCGCCTCGGATACGTCGAGCCAGGTCTCGGCCCGCTCTTCGCTCTTGAATTCCTTGCCGAGATTAACCGGGGCATCGACCCAGGGCAGGTGCAGGAAACAGGCCCATTTGCCATTGTCCAGCTGCTCGACGGTCACCTTGTGATCGGCCATATTGCTTCGCTCCTCCGCATCCATGTTGCCATTCAGACAAAAACAACGGCGCAAAGGCCTTTCGGCCCGCGCCGGCAACGCGAGAAGCAAGTATCCTGCCAACATAAGACGATACCCGGACAACTCGGCTGGAGTACGAGTTGCCCGGGTATCCTGCGCACGCAGAGTGCGCCCTCTCAAGCAGGGGATATAGGCGTCAGGCCATCAGGATCTTGTCGAGAGCCAGGCAGAACTTCTGCATGTCCTCGGTCGAACCCACGGTGATGCGCGACATCTGCGGATAGGCGGTCCACGAACGGCCGATCTGCACGCCCTGTTCCAGGAAAGCCGCCATCATTTCCTTGGGCGTCTTGTCCTTCCACTCGACCATGAACATGTTCGCATGGCTGCCCGGAAGCACCTTGAGACCGCGCTTCTGAACATGAGCGATCGCCATTTCGCGCGCGGAAACCATCTGCGCGGCGCGGGCCTTGATCTGATCGGCGAGCGGCACCGAAGCCGCGCCGCAAGCGACCGCCGTCATCGGCAGCATGTTGGTCACCTGCCCGCCGTCGTAGCGCATCATCTTCTCGTGAAGCGCAGGCGACGCGAAAGTGAGGCCCAGACGCATACCGGCCATGCCGAACAGCTTGGAGAACGTGCGCATCACGATCACGTCGTCACGCTCGACCGCCAGCTTGACCGCGCGCGGGGTGTCGGACCAGTGGACATAGGCCTCGTCCACCAGCAGCACGGCGTCCTTGGGCTTGTTCTCGGCCAGCCATTGGATGTCCTCGATCGGCGTGATCGTGCCGGTCGGGTTGTTGGGCGAGCAGATGTAGTACACGCCCGCGTTGGGGTCAGCGGCCAGCATGGCCTTCACGTCGTGGCGGTAGTCAGACGTAAGGGGAACCTTGGTCACCTTGGCGCCGATCCAGGCGCCGGTGCGCCAGATCGATTCATAGGTCGGGTCGGCAGTCACGATGCCGCGCTTGGGCGAAGCGAAAGTGATCGGCGTGCGGGCGAGCGGGTCGCTCGAACCCGGCCAGGCCAGAATGCGGTCCACCGGCACGCCTTCGACCTTGGACACGGCGTCGAACAGCTTGGCGTGCTCGCCATTGGGCTCGTACCAGTTGCCCTTCGCCACGATCAGCATCGCCGCTTCGGCACCGGCCGGGAGCGGGCCCGTCCAGCATTCGTTCGAACCGATGCGCACCGCGCCGGCCACGGCCCTGGCGGACTGCTGCGCGAAAGCCGATTCCGCGCTTCCGGCCAGGGCGATCCCGCCGCCCAGCAGCGCTGCGATCCGGCCGAGCTGGCGGCGCGAATAGCCGCGCGAAATCAGGTCTTCGCCGATCTCGCTGTTTTCAATGCGTTCCATAACGCTGGTGTCCTCAGCCTGCATTGTAACAAACTCCTTCCCGATGAAATGCGCCAGCGTTCAAGCCTTGAGCGCACTGCGAAACATGACAATTGCGATAACCACGAGGTAGATCCCGAACACGCGCTTGAGCACGCTCGGCGGCAGCGAATGGGCCGCGGCCACGCCCAGCGGAGCGGTCAGGATCGACATCGATGCAATGGCGACGGCGGCCGGCATATTGACGAAGCCCACCGAACCCCACGGCAAGCCCTGCTCGCGGAAGCCGACAATCATAAAACCAATGGTGGCAGGCACAGCGATCAGTGTACCGATTCCGGAAGCGGTGCCAACTGCCTTGTGGATCGGCCGTCCGCACATGGTCATGACCATGATCGCGATCGTGCCGCCACCGATTCCCAGCAGTGCGGAAAAGGCGCCGAGACCGCCCGAGATGCCGACGCGAAGCGCGCCGCCCGGCATATGGTCGGACAGGACCAGTTTGGAAAGCTGCGGGAGCAGGAACACCATCGACATCGCGAACACACCGGTGGCGAAGATCATCTTCAGCACGGTGCCATCGACATGGCTGGCAAGCACGACGCCAACGCCATCGCCCAGGACGATCCAGGGCGCCCAGCTCTTGAGAACCTCAAAGTCGACCGAACCGCGTTTGTGATGGCTGAGCGTCGACCGGATGGAAGTAACGATGATGGTGGCTGCCGAAGTTGCCACCGCTATGTGGGCATATTGCGAGTGATCGCCGCCAAGCAGCGGCAACATGATCAGCAGTGCAGGCACCACGATGAAGCCTCCGCCGATGCCGAATACGCCGCCGGCAAAGCCTGCCAGAAGTCCGGCACCGATCATTCCGACCGCAGGGATAAGCCAGTCCATGGAGGACAAGAGCACGACCGTTACTCCAATTCTTGTGAATACGAATTTCTGTAATTTGAAAAGGTGGCGTCGCTTCGCCGAAACGAAGCGACGCCCAGTTGCCGTAGGATCAGAAAGTCACGTTGACGCGGCCGTAGTAGTAGCCACCGTTGATGCCGAAGGGCGAAATCGACGGATACTTCTGCGTCGCATAGCTCGTGGACGAGGTGGAGAGATAAGCATCCATCACGTCCTGGCGCGTCTTCGTGGGATAGTGGTTGAACAGGTTGTTCGCACCAAACGAGACCTTGAGGTTCTCGGTCGGCTTGAAGCCCAGTTCGAGGTCGGTGATGAAGGCGCTGTTGACCGGGATCGTGATGTCACCCGAGCAAGTGCAGTTGGACGGCGCCGTGGTGAGCGAGGAGACCTTCGAGTAGAAGCTCTCGCGCAGGTTGACGCTGAACATGCCCGATTCCCAGTAGGCGCCGAGCGTTGCACGGACCTTCGGAGTGCTCTTTTCCAGCTGCCAGACCGTGTACTTGTTGATCAGCGCCGTCTTCGAGGCATCAACCGTCGAAGTGTAGAGAGCCGAGGGCAGGGCCGCGATCTTGTCGACCTTGTTCTCGTTGTAGTTAGCCGCGAACGACCAGTTGATCGGGCCAAAGCTGGTCATCATGTCGTAGTGCGCCGCGAAGTCGATGCCCTTCGTGGTCATGTCCGCGCCGTTGACGAAGGTCTGGACCGTCACAGTGCCGTTGATGTTGCGCGTGTCGGTGCCGTTGCCGAGGCTCGAGTCATACAGCACGTAGGACGGGATCGAGCCACCCAGCGCCGTGGAGACTGCGTCGTAGACAGCCTGCTGGTTGTAGATGTTGTAGTCGTCCGCGACGTAGGTCTTGCAGCTCGAAGCGTTCGAACCCGAGTAGTCCGCCGGGCAGTACGCGCCGCGGAAACCGTAGAACGAGCTCGAGATCATGATGCGGTCGCGGATCTTGATCCAGTAGGCATCAAGCGTGAAGCTGACCTTCGGGGTCGGCGTGAAGACGATGCCGGCGCTGAAGTTCGTCGACTTCTCGGGCTTCAGGCCACCGAAACCGAGCGATGCGGCAGCCGCCGAGTTGGCGGGCAGCACACCGGAGACCGCGTTCGGGCCGACGTTGATGCCCGAATAGAACGATTCGCCCAGCGTCGGTGCACGGAAACCGGTCGAAGCGGTGCCGCGGATCGCGAACATCGGCGAAAAGTCGTAGCGCGAGGTCAGCTTGAAAACAGTGGTATCACCGAAGTCGCTGTAGTGCTCGTGGCGAACCGCACCGTCGATAAGCCATTTGTCGGTCGGCTTGATCGTGACGTCGAGGTACTGGGCGAAGTTGGTGCGGTGGTATTTGCCGGCATCGTTCGGGCTGTAGCCGAAGAACGACTGGGCACCGCTGCCGTAGTAGGAGCCTGCATCGCCTGCATTGATGCCGTACATGTCACGGCGCCATTCAAGACCGCCAGCGAGAGTCATGGGCTCGGCGAACCCGACCTCGATCGGATAAGTCACATCGAGCGTGTTGGTGAACTGCGAAGACTTGAAGTCACCGTCGTGGAACTCGGTCGGGGTGTAACCGAAGTCGGCCGCCATCGAACCGTTGCCGGTGTTTTCAACGTAGACCTTGACGAGGTCGTGACCATAGGTCGAGGCAATGTCGAAGGTACCTTCGCCCAGCGGCCCCTTGAAGCCCATCGTCGCGGCGTAGTCGGTCTCACGCACGGCTTCGAGCGGCGAGAAGCCGGTGGGGTACACCAGGGTCCCATCGGGCAGGGCCACACGGTCCGGCGTACGGTAGTTTTCGTAGGCGTGCGCGTACTTGTGGCCATACGAACCGGTGAAATAGAGCTGGTAATCACCGAAGTTGTAACCGGCATTCAGGGTTCCGACCGTCTGGAAGATCTCCGGATCGCCCTCGATGCGGTTGACGTAGGGATAGTCGGACTGGTCGACGACAGCCGGATACCGGCTCAGATAGCTGGCGACCGGGCCATAGACGCGCGGATCGTAATTGCCGCGGAAGCTGAAGCCCTTCTTCTTCTTCTGGACAGTGAGGTTGACGAAGGAATTCTCGACCGGCGCGAAGCCGACATTGGCCGACACGCTGTAGGTGTCGCCGCCTTCATCCATGTACTGGCCAGCGGTGGCGCTGAACGAGCCGCCCGAATCCTGGTCCTTGAGGATGATGTTGATAACGCCGGCGATCGCGTCGGTGCCGTATTGGGCGGCAGCGCCGTCCTGCAGCACTTCGACGTGGCCGATCGCTTCGGGCGGGATGAAGCTCATGTCAGGCGCAGCGCCACCACCGTAAGGACCGCCCGAAACGGCGACGTTGGCGGTACCATGACGGCGCTTGCCGTTGATCAGGATGAGCGTGTGGTTCGGCGAAAGGCCGCGCAGCTTCATCTGCAGGTTCATGGCCTGCATGTCCGAACCGAAGGACTGGGCCTGGATGGTCGGCAGGCTCTGCGCGAGCCCCTGGATCAGGTCGGGCTGGCCAGTACGCGCAAGCGCCTCGCCTTCCATGATCTGAATCGGCGCTGGGCTGTCGGCCGCCTTCATGCCGGTCGTGCGGGTACCCGTCACGATGATCGCGTCACCGACATCCTCATCGGAAGCGGCGGCAGCTTCCGCACCGCTGGCCACCATGCCGGCGGCGCTTTGCGCCAATGCCGGATGCACGCAGGCACAAAGACCTACGGCAAGTGCGGCAATGGATGCTGTTCCCTTATATTTCATCTGGATCGGCCCCTGTCTTGTTGAACGGAATTTCTTGTATTGGGCCCCTCCCTGGAGATCCGGATTTTTATTATCTATATGTTTTTAAACAATTTTATTTAAGGCCCCTTAGCGAAGCCGGGCTTGACACTCGAAGACTTCTGACAGCGCGGAACGGCGCACGACGGATCGGTTCCGCAAGAGCATACCTCTCGGCACGCAACCCTGCGGCGGGATGCATTTCTCGACTCTCTGCAATCCTGATGGCGCGGGAACGGCCCGGCGCCTCAGAGGATCATGCCCGCAATGCGACTGGCGCGAGCACGGATTCGCACCCGGAAACGACCGGGCACGAAACGCTGTACATATGAATTTCTGGACCCGAAGGCGGCGAGACTTTGCGACCGAACCGGCTGACCATTGGTCCCCCTTTCAACCGTGGGAGCCCTTACCGCCTCTGTCGCCGGACACCGCACAGAGCACTGCAAGGACCTCGAATAGCCTGAAGGCATCAATTTTTCTTCAGACAGGTGAAAGTTAGGCTGGACGACCTGTCACCAAGCTGTCACTCTCCAGGGCATCAAGGAAAAAGAATTTCAGGGTCGGTGACAGCTTGATGACAGGTCTGCATCAAACAGTGTCGAATCAAGAAATATTCGAAAAGTCTAGAGGGTAGGATGGCTGGGCCGCGGGGCGGTCTGGCTGGGCCTGCAGGTGAGGGGGTGCCGCAACTCGTTTTTCGGGGAGTGAGTTGTTGCGTATTCTGATTGTCGAAGATGACCGCAGCCTCGCGCGCGGTATGGAAGCATCGATGGCTCCGGCCGGTTTTGCCATGGATTTCGTATCCACGGGCGAGGAAGCGATCGAGGTTCTGGCGAACGAGCCTTACAATCTCGTGATCCTCGATCTCGGCCTGCCTGACATGGACGGGCTGGAAGTTCTGAGCACGCTGCGTCGCCGCGAGGTGCAGACGCCGATTCTGATCCTGACCGCGCGCGATGCCGTGAACGACCGCATCGAAGGTCTCGATCGCGGCGCCGACGACTATCTCTCCAAACCGTTCCATCCGCGCGAGCTCGAATCGCGCGCCCGGGCACTGATCCGCCGCAGTCTGGGCACGCCTGACCCGGTGCTGCGGGTCGGCAGCCTCAGCTTCGACCGTTCCACCCGCACAGTCCATCTCGACCGCGCCGTGGTCGAACTGCGGCGGCGCGAACTGGCCGTGCTCGAAACCCTGATGGGCCGCCCCGGCAAAGTCGTGACGCGCGAATGCCTGACGGCCGAAGTGTTCAATTTCACCGATGCCGTCGCGCCCAATGCGCTTGATGTCTATGTCGGGCGGCTGCGACGCAAGCTGATGCCAGACGGCCCGGTGATCCGCACTGTCCGCGGTCTCGGCTACGTGCTGGAAGGCAACTGATCCCGTTTCGATGACCTCGCTGCGCGCCCGTTTGACCGCAGCGGTCATGATGCCGCTTCTCGCCCTTGCCATCACTTTTGGCGGCATCACGTGCTGGATGATCCACCGTACACTTTCGACGGCATCCGACCGCACGCTGGTCGGTTCGGTCACCATGATCAGCCGGGCAATCAACGCCGACACATCGGCGCGCCACCAGCTCCTGCCGCTGGCCATCCATCTGCTGCAAAACCAGATGACCCCCGTTTCCCACTACAGCGTCTATGAAGGCGATCACCTGATCGCCGGCACGCGCTGGCTGGTTCCGCCCAGCGACTACGATCCGACCCCCGGCGCGAAGATGCCGCGCCATGCGCCTGCCAGCTTTCCGCGCAGTTACCGGAACACCCAACTGGTGCAGGGCTATGTCGATGCACGCGATGCCGAAGGCGTGATTCAGGCGGCCTATCTGCGCGATGCCGTGCTCGAAGGCCGGTCGGTACGAATCGCCACCGAGATCCGCACCCTGCCCGGCTTCACCCGGCCCGTAGTGATCCAGGTCGCCGATTTCCTCGATGACCGGCAGGCCTACGAACAGACCTATTTCCTGCGTGTGGCCGGAGCGGGCATCCTGATCGCGATGACGGCAGTCCTGCTGTTCTACGGCGCCATCACCTGGGGCCTGGGCCCGTTTGCCTCGCTCACTCGCCAGATCGGCGCCGCGCGCCGGCTTTCCACCTCGCACTTGCGGCTCACCTTGGAGGAAGACGCCCCGCGCGAAGCCCGGTTGCTGGCCTCGGCGTTCAACGAACTGATGGCCCGCACCGAACGCGCCCTGAGCTCGCTGCGCGAATTCACGTCCAATGCCTCCCACCAGTTGCGCACCCCGCTGGCCATCGTGCGCGTCCATGTCGACGTGCTGGGCCGCTATGGCCCTTCCACGCCGCAGGGTGCCACGGCCCTCAAGGACATCGGCGCGGCCGTCGATTCGCTCGAACGCCTGCTGGGGCAACTGATCTCGCTGGCCCGGATGGATGAACAAGGTCACGATACCGGGGCGCTCGAAGCCTTCGACCTGACCGCGGTGACGGTCAGTATCGTCGCCAGCCGCGTCACGCATCCCGACGCCAGCGCCATGGACATCGGCTTCGAAGCCGATGCCGCCACGATCATGGCGCTCGGCGACAAGATGCTGGCCACCGAAATGATCAGCAACCTGCTGGACAACGCCATCCGCTACAACCGCGCCGACGGCACCGTGACCGTGCGCGTCCTGACCCGCGAGGGCATGCCGGTCGTCGAGATCGAGGACGACGGCCCCGGCATCGCCCCGGCCGATCGCGAGAAAGTCTGGGAACGCTTCTACCGCGCGCCGGGCACTGCCGCGCCCTCCGGCAGCGGCCTCGGCCTGCCGATCGTGCGCGCACTGGGCGAGCGCATGGGAGCCCAGGTCGCTCTGGACGAAGGCTCCGGCGGCACGGGCGTGAAAGCCACTATCGTCTTCCGGCAGCCGCAAAAGCAGCCCGGGAATCCCGCCGATACTTATTTTGCACAAGTCCCCCAGATGACAGCTTGCTGACAGGGTTCGTGAAGTAGTTGATACTTTGCACTATTCAGCGGCCGAATTTCCTTCAACGCCCGGAACGCAGGCCGGCAACCCCCAGAGGATGACGATTGCCAGATGAGGCGACCTGACTTCCCGACTGGCCCCCAAGCGGGGGCGCCTGCGGCCCCGCCGCCCGCCAGCGGCAGCTGGCTCCGGCTGCGGCCGCATATGCTGCTGTTCCTGGGATTCGCGATCGGCACCGGAGCGGGCACGCTGGTCGAGTTCCTCGCGCCGACGCATCCCCTGACATCCGATATCCTCAAATGGTTCGTGCGCCCGGTGGAACAGGTGTTCCTCAGCGTGCTGTTCCTGCTGATCGCACCGCTGCTGTTTTCCGCCATCGTCAGTGGCCTCTCACGCATCCGCGGCAATGCCGGTATGCAGGGCCTGATCGCCACGACGCTGGTCTACATGATCGCCGTCTCCGCCTCGGCGGCCCTGATCGGCCTCGCCATGGCCAACCTGTTCCGCCCGGGTGACGGCATTCCGCCCGAAATCGGCCAGCAGCTCGTGGCCACCCACCTGCCCGCGATCCCGCGCGGGCTGATGGACCTGGCGCCCGGATTCCGCTCGGTGAACGGGTGGATCCTGATCATGGTGATCGCTTCCTTCGCGATTGCCGCAGCCCTGCCCCTGCTGCGCAAGCAGAGCGGACGCTGGCTGGTAAGCGCCTGCGAGCGATTGTTCGATATCGGGATGCGGGCCGTGGCGCTGGTCACGCGATTCGCTCCGCTCGCGGTCGCCTGCTTCATGTTCGACCTCACGGTGATGTTCGGCTGGCACCTGCTGGTCTATCTCAGCGCCTATATCGGCGTGGTCATTGCCGCGCTGGCGCTGCAGATCGTCATCACCTTTTTCATGGTGGTATGGATGCGCGGCGAGCTGGCGCCCGTCACGTTCCTGCGCAGTGTGCAGGAGGCCGCCGTGATCGCCTTCTGCACCTCCTCGTCCAACGCCACGCTGCCGACCGCGCTGAAAGTGGCGGAAGTCGACCTCGGCCTGCCGGGACCGGTCGTCCGGCCCGTTCTGGGCCTCGGCACGGTCTCCAACCAGAGCGGCACGACGATCTACATCGCCGTCACCGTGCTCTTCGTCGGCCAGTTCTTCGGGATGGACCTGCATCTCGACCAGCAGGCGCTGGTCTTCGCCGTCGCCGCGCTGGCGGGCATGGGCACGCTGGGCGTTCCGGCCGGCGGCCTGCCTGCCGTCGCCACCGTTCTGGCACTGACCGGCCTGCCGCCGGAAGGCATCGGCCTCGTCATCAGTGTGGACCGCCTGCTCGACATGTTCCGCACCGTCGTCAATGTCGTGGGCGACTTGGCAATTGCCGTGGCCATTGCCCGCGAACCGGTAGTGGCCCCGCTAGAGACTCACGTAGCGACACACGATTTTCCCTGACCAGGGGAAAGCTGGGCGGACCGGGCCCGCAATATTCTCCATTGCGCAGAAAGTCCCGGTGGCTATCCCGTATTACCCCGCTATCGAGCGGGGACATGAGACGCCGCAGACAATCAGGCGGCGATCCATGGGGAGACCGGCAACATGAGCAATGCGATGGGAAGCGAGGCCCCTCAGGCAGGGCCGCCCTGGATACAGCCGCAGATTCAGGAAAAGATCGCGTGGCGCGACGGGGATGTCATCATCTCGGTTCCGGCAAAGAGCGGAACGACATGGACGATGAATATCGTCCATCAGCTGCTCACCGGCGGCACTCCGGATTTCCGGGACATCTACGAGGAAGTGCCCTGGATCGAATTCATCGGCCGGCCCGGCCAGCCATATCAAGAAGTCCTGGACCGTCTTGACGCCATGCCTTCTGGCCGCCGCCGCGCATTCAAGACGCATTCCGCGCCGCCCGTGGTCCCGTTCATCGAAACCGGCTCGGACCGGAACGTGAAATACGTTGTCGTCTTTCGCAATCCGGAAGAAGCCCTGGTCTCTTTCCGGCCGTTCATCGAGAAGCATTCGGACGAATGGTTCGAACTCTGGGGAATACCGCGGAAAGCCATGGCCCGTCCGGACTTCGCATCATTCTACGAGGAGTTCATCGAACGCAGCGGCATGCATGAACATGGCTTCTTCGGGTTTCTCAACGCCTGGTGGCCGCTTCGGGAACGGGACAATGTCCTGTTCATGCATTATGCGGACATGAAGCGCGATCACGAAGGATCGATCCGGAAAATCGCCGAATTCCTGGAAATTGAACCCACGGCCGAGCAGTGGCCGAAGATCCTGGAATACACCTCGTTTCCCTGGATGAAGCGGCACGAGGACAAGTTCGAGGCCTGCACGGTCGGACAGGTGCCCATCCTGAAAACAGGGGCCATGATCCGCAAAGGCGTGACCGGTGACGCGAAATCCGATGGCATGACCGACGAAATTTCCCGCCACTTGCGCGCGCTGGGCGAGCGCGTTTGCGCAAACCCCGAAGCGATCGACTGGTTCTATGAAGGAAGTGCCCGGACCTGAAGCCCCGGGCTAAAGCCCATTCGCGCCGCCGGAAACGCGGACGAACTGATACGGCGTTCTTACCGGCAAGCGTACCGGAACATGCGAAAGTCACGCGACGGCGACGCGCCTCTCAGCGCTCGGCCACCCATTCGCGGCGCAGCGCGGGTCCGGCCAGCGCCATCAACAGCGCGGCGAGCAGATAGAGCCCCAGCGCCCAGAGCATCGAATAGCGCAGCGCCTCGCTGCCGAAGTGCGGGGTAAGCAGGGTCGAAAGCTGGCCCAAGGCATAGATGCCGCCACCCAGGCCGATCAGGTTGTTGATCAGCAGGAACAGCGCCGAAGCGGTCGCGCGCGCAGGCGGTTCGACAAGGTGCTGCACCGCGCTCGTCACCGGGCCGAGCCAGACATAGGCAAGCGCCTGCGGGACAAGGAACAGCAGGAAGGCAAACAGCACGCTGGAGGTCCAGATTCCGCCCGCGAACAGCGGCACCGCAACCACGTAAGCGATCGCCGGAACCCAGCCGTAGAATGCGCGGTCCGCGCTGCCGAGGCGGTCCGCCAGAGCGCCGCCCATCAGCACGCCCACCGTGCCGCCGATCAGCAGCACCGCGCCGATGAACCACGAGGTATGCACGAGATCGAGCCCGAAACTGCGCTGCAGCAGGCTGGGCAGCCAGAAGGCCAGACCATAGCCCAGCATCGAACTGGACGCCGCGCCGAAGCTGAGCAGCCAGAACGCCTTCTTGCGCGCCAGCACCGCCGCCACCGCGCCCAGCTTCACCGAAGGCACAGCACCGGCACTGGCGGCCGGCTTGGGCTTGTCCCTCACGACCATGCGGAACGGCAGGGCGATCAGCAGCCCGGCCATACCGACCGTGACGAACGCCACCCGCCAGTCCACCCGCGCCGCGATATAGCCGCCCGCCAGCACGCCCAGCGCGGAACCGAGCGGAATGCCCAGCGAATAGATCGAAAGCGCAAAGGCGCGCCGTTCGCTGGGGAAATGATCGCCGATCACGGCATAGGACGGCGCGACGCCGCCCGCCTCGCCCACGCCGACGCCCAGCCGGGCCAGGAAGATATGCCAGAACCCCTGCGCCAGCCCGCAGACGGCCGTGAACAGGCTCCAGATCACCAGCGAGCCGGTGATGACCCACGAGCGGCTGGTGCGATCCGCCAGCGAAGCCAGCGGCACGCCCAGCGTGGAATAGAGGATCGCGAAGGCGAGTCCGCCGAGCATCCCCATCTGGGCATCGTTCAGCCCCAGATCGGCCTGGATCGGCGCGGCAAGGATCGCGAGGATCTGGCGGTCGACGAAATTGAAGACATAGACGAGCAGCAGCATCGCCAGAACCCTGTTGGGGCCCGCGCTTCCTGCCTGCTTTGCCCCGCCTGCCCGCTTCGCCGTACTCATCTCAGGTCACATGGTCCTTGCAGAATGCCTCGATCGCCGCCAGCGCCACCGGCTCGTTCAGAATGGGCGCATGGCCGACGCGCGGCACTTCGACACTCGCATAAGCCCCGGAGTGCCGCTGCGCCATGGCGCGTTCGGTCGCCACACTCAAGAGATCCGACAGGCCGCCGCGCACGACAAGCACGGGCACGGCATCGAGCAGGCTCCACAAGGGCCACAGGTCCGGCGGCACTGTCTGCGGCTCATCGCCCTCGATGCTGTCCGAGATGGCCGGGTCGTAGGCGAAGGACACCGTGCCATCCGCATTCTCGCGGCATGTGCGGCGGGCAAAGGCCATCCACTCGGTATCGCCGTAGTCGGGAAAAGCCGGGGCATTGATCGCCCGGCAGCGCGCCGCTGCCTGGGTCCAGTTCGCCATCGCACCGGCGGGGCCGACATAGCCCTGGATGCGCGCGATGCCGGCCGGATCGAGCTCCGGCCCGACATCGTTGAACACCACCGCCTGCGCCAGGCCCGGACGCAGGGCGTTCATCACCATGGCCATGAGCCCGCCCATCGAAGTGCCGATCATCCCGGCCCGGCCGATGCCGAGCCCGTCCAGCAGCGCCAGCATGTCCTGCGCATAGACGTCCGGCCGGTACTGCGAAGGATCGGGATCCCATTCGGAAAGGCCGCGCCCGCGCTGGTCGGGCACGATCAGCCGGTAGCGCCCGGCCAGATGCGCGGCGAGGGGTTCGAAATCGGCACTGTTGCGCGTCAGCCCATGCATCATCAGCAGCACCGGCGCGCCCGGATCTGTGGCCGGATAATCGCGTGCAGCCAGCTCCAGCCGCCCGCAGGCACTGCGGTAACGGTGGTCGCGGTATGTCATGACAAGATCCTTTTGAGGGCGTGATCGGCCGGCGGGCCTTCCCACGGGGGGTGAGGGATGGAAGGCCCGCCGGACCGGACCGGCCGGAGCCGGCTCAGAACTCCAGCGTTGCCGTCACGAAGACCTGGCGCGGATTGCCGTAGAAGCCCGTCAGCGTTCCTTCGGTGCCCAGCGTCGGGATCGGCTTGCCCGAGGAGTCGAGGTTTACCGCACCGGTTTCGGGATCCTGACTGATGTAGCTGTAGCCCGAAGTGATGTACTTCTTGTCCAGGATGTTCTTTCCGTGGACACCCAGGGTCCAGCGGTGGTTCGGCGCGGTATAGACCAGGCTGGCATCCCACAGGGCATAGCCCTTCTGGTCGAGGTAGGGGTTGGGCAGTTCGAACTGGTGGGTCTTCGAACGGTAGGACACGGTCGTCGACGCATTGAGGTCGCCCGCGCCGACCGGCACGGAATAGGCCAGCGTCGCGCTGCCGGTCCACTTGGGTGTGTTCTGGATGTAGCGGTACTGGGCGACGTCCACGGTCGTGCCGCCGATCAGCGTCTCATACTTCTTGAACTTGGCATCGATGTAGCCAAGCGAGCCGGACAGGCTCAGACGGTCTCCCGAAGCGGCAAGATCACGCCCCAGCCGCGCGGTGGTTTCCAGTTCGAAGCCCTGCAGGCGCGCCTTGCCCGCGTTGGAGACGATCCCGCAGAATGTCGGCACGCCCTTGACTGTGCAGGCAACCGAGCCGGGGATCTGGATATCCTTGTAATCCATCCGGAACGCCGCAGCCGCGATATAGAGCGCGCCGCCCAGCAGGTTGCCCTTGTAGCCCAGTTCGTAGCTGTCGACGGTTTCCGGCTTGAAGCTCAGGTATTGGGTGATTTCCGCATCGCTCGGCACACCGCTCGGATTGGTGGTCGGCGCGTTATTGCCCACGCCGCGCGGATCGAAGCCGCCACCCTTGAAGCCTTGGCTGTAGCTTGCATAGATGTTGTGATCGGGTGTCGGCTTGAACGAGACCGAAGCGCGCGGGGTGAACTTCTTGAACACCGCGCTGCCCGAAAAATCGGTATCGGTCGAGAACAGCACGCCGGGGTTCTGGAAACCCGCCGAACCACCGTAGATGTAGTTCTGCTTGAGGATATTGGCCTCGCGCTTGTCCCAGGTGTAGCGGCCACCCAGCGACAGGCTGAGCTGATCCGTGAAATTGTACGTGAAATCGGCAAAGGCCGCCCAGGTCCTGGTGTCCACGTTCGCCTCGGTATGCCCGGTGAGCATCGGCAGGATCGTGGCGTAAGTCGTGTAGAGGCGCGAATCGAAGTAGGTATCCGCGCTTGCATCCAGCACATAGAAGCCGACCAGACCCTGCAGCTTGCCGCCATTGTCATAGGCGAGCTGGAATTCCTGGCTGAGCTGCTCGTTGCGGTAGTAGGCCGGCACGTCGAGATCGACCGTGGGCGTGGCGTCGAAGTCGATCGGGGTGGCCGAATGGTCCTTGCGCCAGGCGCTGATCGACTTGAAGGTCAGCGCGTCCGACGCCTCGATGGTAATGTTCATGGCCAGGCCGTAGGCTTCGACGTTCTGCTTGGGATCGTCGATACCGCCCGCGCTGTCGAACACGTCAGGCAGGATTTCGCTGCCGGCCGACGGTCCGGTCATCAGCCGGTGGCCGCCGCGCGGGTTGCTGCGGTCGCGGGTATAGTCGCCCGAAATGCGGATCGAAACCGGCTCGCCGTGGCCACCCATTTCCAGCGTGCCGCGCGCAGCCCAGATGTCCTTGTTGTAGTTGTCCTTGCCGGTGGTGATGTTCTTGCCGAACCCGTCGCGGGTAAGCCGGGCCACCGATCCGCCCACGCGGACGATATCGTTGAGCGGAGCAGACGCCGTCAGCACGCCATCGAGCTGGTTATAGCTGCCGTACGTCGCCTTGACCTTGACCGAGGGCACATCGGGCAGCGGCTTGGTCACGTACTTCACCGCGCCGCCAATGGTGTTGCGGCCATAGAGCGTGCCCTGCGGCCCGCGCAGCACCTCGATGCGTTCGACGTCGTAGATGTCGAGCACGGCGGCCTGCGGACGGTTGAGATAGACATCGTCCAGATAGATGCCCACGCCCTGCTCGAAACCCGAAACCGGGTCCTGCTGGCCGACGCCGCGGATGAAGGCGGAGAGGGTCGAGTTGGTCCCGCGCGAAGGCTCCAGCGTCACGTTCGGCGCGGTCTGCGCCAGATCGGTGATGTCGGCCGATCCCGCCATCTCAAGCTGCTGGCCGCTGAAGCTCGTAACCGCCACCGGCACATCAACCAGCCGCTCCTCGCGGCGGCGGGCCGTGACGATGATGTCGCCGCCGACATCGTCCGCAGACTGCGCCTCGGGCGGCGCATCCTGCGCCATGACCGGGGCGGAAATGCCGATACCGCCGGACAGAGCCAGCACACTCGAACCGATCGCGAGAAAACGCGCCTTACGCATCACTTATGCTCCCAATGAACCTTGTTGTTGGCCTATCCTATATTGATAGTTGAACCATGTTTCAACTTTGAATGTTTGCCAAGCTGCCCAAGGCGGTTTACCTGTGTCCCTGTGACCACAGCAGACGCGAGCAACGCAACTCCGGCAGGCAAGGTGCCGCGTACCGAACGCGGCCGCAGGACCTTGCGCAAACTGCTCGATGCGGCGGCCATCGAATTCGGCGAGCGCGGCTTTCACGATGCCTCGATCACTGCGATCACCCGCCGCGCGGGCACCGCGCTGGGCAGTTTCTACACGTACTTCGATTCGAAGGACGAAATCTTCCGTGCGCTGGTGGACGATCTCAGCGGCAAAGTCCGCGAAGCGGCGAAGAACGCCTTGCAAGCCGATCTGCCCGCGCTGGATGTCGAGCGCGCGGCCTTCGCCGGCTTCCTGCGCTTCGCGCGCGAGCACAAGGAAATCTACCGGATCATCGACGAGTGCGAATTCGTCGATCCGGCAAGCTTCCGCCAGCACTACCAGACCACCGCCAACCGCATCCGCGAACGCCTGGCCGAAGGCGCGCGCCGGGGCGAACTGCGCGAGGGACTGGGCGAGGCTCACGCCTGGGCAATCATGGGCATGAACGTGTTCCTGGGCCTGCGCTATGCCGTCTGGTCCGACGACGCGAGCCCCGAGGAAGTGGCGGACCTCGCCAATTCGATCCTGAGCGAAGGCATCGCGCGGTCCCCTTCGGGCAAGAAATAGGCCCGCTACCCGCAGGAAAAACGGCTGCACCGCAGGCAACGAAGCGCATTAACTTTTGCCTGCTGCCAGTCCTGCGACGGGACGGCCTTGGCTGCACTCTGGCGGTTTACCCCGTCTTAGGCGAAGATATGCCAAGGAAGGCCCCGGGATTCGCGCCCGGAATTGCCAAGGAACCGCTTTAGTGGACGGACGTATCTTTCTCGCCTCGGGCTTCGTCGCCCTCGCCGCCATTGCCGGCGTGCTGGTCATGGCGGCTGCCCCGTCCAAGCCCAAACCCGCCTCGCTGGCCGAGGCCTCGGTCGCTGCCACCAAGGCTCCCGCGCCGCTATCCAGGACGCCCGAGCAGGCTCCTGCCCCCGCCCCCGCCCCCGCCCCGAAAGCCGCCGCTACCAACGAGCCTTTCGTCATCAAGCGCATCCTGCCGATCAACGGGCCGATCAAGTACGGCGAATGGCACTGGAACGAGAAGGACGTGCCCAAGGGCCCGATCGTCATCACGGTCGATCTCGACGCGCGCGTGCTCTCGGTGTTCCGCGACGGCTACGAGATCGGCGCCACCGCCGTGCTGCTGGGCACCGAGGACAAACCGACGCCGCTGGGCGTATTCCCGATCACCCAGAAGGACCGGGATCATGTTTCCAACATCTACACCGGCGCGCCGATGCCCTACATGCAGCGCCTGACCGACGACGGCATCACTCTCCACGGCTCCAAGGTGGAGAAGGGCTACGCCAGCCACGGCTGCGTGGGAATGCCCGAGGATTTCGCCGCCAAGCTCTTCGCGACCACCCATCTGGGCGACAAGGTCTATATCACGCGCGGCAAGCAGGTCAGCCTCGGCGACAGCCTCGTCGGCCACTGATCGCCCGAGCCCGCAACACTGCTACCCCCCGTTCGTGTCGAGCGAAGTCGAGACACGTGAGCGCCGCGCCAACGTGTCTCGACTTCGCTCGACACGAACGGATTTGTTTGATCGAAATGGGGCCGTCAGTCCCGGCGCTTCGCGGCCCTGACCGGCGCTTTCGCGAAACTCCAGCCGCCGGCATTGGGCCGCACGACCAGTTCGCCGATCGAGGCCGGGCGGCCTGCCACCAGCGTGTCGACCAGCCGCGCCACGGCGCTGCCGCGCGGTTCCTCGCCGCCGAGTTCGTGGACGATGCGCGCCACGACCCGCAGTGCCACCGCGCGCGGGGCCTGCGGCTTGTATTTCAGTCCCATCGGCTCCTTCTTCACGCAGGAGCGCCATTCGAGCGAGGCCATCCAGTCAAGCGCGGCATCGGCTTCGGCGATATGCGCCGCGCTGCGGGCCATGGCGGCAACGTCGAGCCAGTCGGCATCGGCCAGCGCCTTGCGGATGCGCACCCGGTCGAAGCGGTCGTTGGCATTGCTGGGATCATCCGCCGCGACGAGTCCTGCGGCACGGACCACTTCGCCCAGCTCGCCCCGCCGCCAGTCGAGCACCGGACGCAGCAGCGGGATCGGCGTATCGGGCACCCGGCCCCGCGCGCGCGCGCCGGCCAGGCCGGCCACGCCGCTCGCACGGTTGAGCCGCATCAGCAGCGTTTCGGCCTGATCGTCGGCATGATGCGCGGTTGCCAGCGCGGCCAGGCCGCGTTCCTCTACCCAGTCCGCCAGCGCGGTATAGCGCGCCAGCCGGGCCTCGGCCTGGATATTGCCGACGGCGACTTCGACCGACAGCGCGGCGTGCGGCACGCCCAGCCCGGCACAGACCCGCGCGACTTCGACAGCCTCGGCCGCGCTTTCGGGGCGCAGGCCATGATCGACAGTCGCCGCTTCCACCCGGCCCGGCAGCGCCGCGTGAGCAAGCAGGAGCAAGGCCAGACTGTCCGGCCCGCCCGAAACGGCAAGCCCCAGCCGAGCTTCGGGTTCATCCGCGCCTTCCGGCCAGATCTCGCGAAGGCCGGTGCGAAACCGCTCGACCGCCCCGGCCGTCAGGCTGCCCTCAGCTGCAGGCGAGCCCATTGCGCGTGGACGTATAGAGGCTGTTCAGACGGCCCGCGGCCTCGGCGGCATACGTCTCGCTGAATTCGGCCAGCGCGATGCAGGCGCGCTTGGTGTCCTTCATCTGCTTCATCGTGATGGCGAGATAGAGCAGGCTGTCCGGCGCGCGTTCGCCGCGCTTGTCGGTCTGGTAGTTCTGCAGGAACCACTTGGCCGCCTCACCCGGATTGCCGTCGTCGAGATAGGCGCGGCCGAGCAGGTTGCGGCCCCAGCTCGCGCGGCGGTGCTTGGGATACTTTTCGAGGAACAGCTTCAGCTGCTGCTCGGCCTCTGGATAGAACTTCGCCTCCCACAGGCGGTAGCCATAGCTGTATTCGTCGTCAGCCGGATCGTCGGTCTGCGGTTTGACGATCGCCTTGACGGCATCGACGCGGGCCGAGGACGGTGCGGCAGGCTTGGCTGCAGCCGGGGCCGGAGCGGGAGTCGGGGCGGGCTTTGCCGAAGCGCCGCCCGTCATCGCGGCAAGATTGCTTTGCGGCGCAGGCCCGGCGTTCTCCGCAGGGACCGGTGCAGCAGCGGGTTGCAGGCCTCCAGCCAGCTTTGCCTCCAGCTGGTTGATGCGGTTGCTGTTTTCCTCGATCTGCGAGGTCAGCCGCGCCATCTGCGCTTCCACCGCATCCATGCGCGTTAGCAGGTCCGTCACCGGCGTCGTCGCAGGCTGGAGCGGCGTGCCCGCCGGGGCTGGCGTGGGCGTGATTTCGGGCTCGAAGAACTTGCCATCCGGCCCCGGGAAAACCTTGCGCTGCAAGGCCCGCACTTCCGCCTCGACCTTCTTCAGCCGCCCGTCGACGCTGTCCTGGGCCATCGCCGGCACCGCGCCGGATACCAGCCCGGACACCAGCATTGCCGCTACGGCCGCCGTTGCCATGAGGCGCGCGGACAAAGTACCGCCAAAAGAAGCTTTCATTGCCAATTCAACTCCGTGTCCCATTGCCCCGCGTGGGGGCTTCGCCCTGGACGGCCTGCATCAGGCCCGCCGTTTGCTGGCACAAGCGAACGGAACGGCGCATTAACCAAGGGAACGTCCATCAGGATTGTTGCCGCATGTCCCGCGACCTGTCGAGAGTGCCTAGTCCGAAACCGTGGAAAGAGGCTCCGCCGGGCGGCTCGGCTGCGGCGCGGCCGGGGCCGGCACGGCATTGGCCGTGGGAGCTGGAGCCGTGGACGGAGCCGTAGCCGGCTTCTGCGTGGCCGTTGGCACGGGCGAAGGCGCCGGCTTGGTTCCCGCCGTAGCGCTCGGCGTAGCGCCCGGCCTCGAAGACGTCGTGCCCGACGGACGCGGCGAAGCCCGGTCCGGCGTGACCTGCTGCGTGGGAGTGGCCTGAGGCGAAGGAGCCGGCTCCGGCGTGTTTGCCGTGGTGCGGTTCGCCACGGGGCGCCGTACAGGCTGCTGCGCCTGGGTGGCGGCGGGCGTGGGACTCGGCGCCGGGACGGTAGCCGAGCGGGCCAGCAGGACCGGTGCGGCGAGCGATACGCCCGATACCGTCTCGGGCCGCGTGGCCAGCGGCGGAATGGCCTTGCCGCCAACGGTAAGCTGCAAGGCATCGGGGCGGCCGGTGCGCAGTTGCGGCGCCCGGACATCCGCAGGCACGGTCCAGCTTTCGCCCTTGGCCAGTTTCTTGTCCAGCAGCGGCTTGCCGCTGCCGTCGGTCACTTTGATCCACACATTGTCGGCCGTCGCCGTCAGCACGACCGGGCTGTCACTCGCGACCGGCGCAGGTGCAGACACCGTTGCGGGAGCACTCGCCACCGGCTTTGCGGTTTCGGCCGGAAGCAGATCCGGCAGCTTGCCTTCAGGCGACAGGAAACTGCTCCAGAACACCAGCAGCAGAACGATCACGACAACCGCGCCGCCTGCGGCAAGCCATGCCAGCCGCACCGGCGGCACCCGCGCGGGATCACCCGGCTCGAAGCTCGACACCACGTTCGTCTGGTCGGCTTCCTCGGCATCGATCTGTGCGTGAACGGCGGCCGCGATCTCGCCCTCGTCGAGCCCCAGCGCGCGCGCATAGGCCCGCGCGAAGCCGACGGCATACGTGCGGGCGGCAAGATCGCCGAAACGGTCTTCCTCGATAGCGCAAAGGTGGCGCTCGGCAATCTTCGTCTGTGACGAGATGTCGGCGCGCGTGAGACCCGCTGCCTCCCGCGCGGAACGCAACCGTCCCCCGGCAGTCAATGGAAGACCTGCCTGTCCCAGGCTATCGGAATTCTGGCTATCCATGCGGCTCCCGAAGGGTATTGATCGTTATTTCCCGTAAGTGGTGCATAACCAAACCGCCCGGCCGCCCAAAGTCAATCGGGTGCCGAGAAAATGATGGATTATATTGCGGCCAGCACCGTCCTGCTTGCGGCATACGGCGGCCAGATGACAAATATCAGTCGGTATGGATGCCCCTGCCAGCGGCCCATTTGGTTATCGCGGCCCGCAAGTCCGCCGGCGGCGAAGTGAGCCAGCCTTCCATGGCCGCACCGATCTCGCCCAGATCGACTTTGCCCACCAGTTCCTTGACGGGCCCCACCGAGGCCGGGGTGATCGACATGGTCCGGATCCCCAGCCCCAGCAGCGCCAGCGCCTCAAGCTGGCGCCCGCCCATCTCGCCGCAGACGCTGATGTCGACATTGAAGCCATCGAGGCTGCGCACGACCCGGCGGAGGAAGCGCAGGATCGCCGGGCTCAGCCAGTCATAGCGTTCCGCCAGCTTCGGATTCGAACGGTCGGCGGCGAACAGGAACTGCGTCAGATCGTTGGTGCCGATCGAAAGGAACGAGATCTTCGGCGCCAGCAGGTCCAGTTGCTCGGCCAGTGCCGGCACTTCGAGCATGACGCCGTAGCGGATCGCTTCGGGCAGCAGCTTCTTCTGCTGCTTGAGATAGGCAAGCTGCCCGTCGAACACCGCCTTGGCCGCATCGAACTCCCACGGCTCGGCCACCATCGGGAACATGACATGGAGCGTGCGCCCCGCCCCCGCTTCGAGCAGGGCACGCGCCTGCGCCTTGAGCAGGCCATCGCGTTCGAGCGCGACGCGCAGCGCGCGCCAGCCCATCGCCGGGTTCTCCTCACCCTCCCCGTCGTCGTGGCGCAGATAGGGCAGCGTCTTGTCGCCGCCGATATCGACCGTGCGGAAGACCACCGGCTTGTCGCCCGCGGCATCCATCACGTCGCGGTAGAGCCGCGTCTGCCGCTCGCGCTGGGGCAGCGTCGCCGACACCAGGAACTGGAACTCGGTGCGGAACAGGCCGATGCCGTCGGCGCCGGTCAGGCTGAGATTGGCAAGATCGTCGCGAAGCCCCGCATTGATCTTCACCATGACCCGCTGCCCGTCACGCGACACCGGCTTGACGTCGCGCAGCGCGGCATAGGCGGCCTGCCGCTCGCGGCTCTTGGCAAAGCGCGCCTCGAATGCCTCGACCACGCCCGCCGAAGGGCGCACCATTGCCGTGGCCTGATCCGCATCGAGCAGGAGCTGATCGCCCTCGCGCACCACGCCGCGCAGGCCCCGCACGCGCCCGAGCACCGGGATACCCATGGCCCGCGCCACGATCACGACATGGCTGGTGAGCGAGCCTTCCTCCAGAATCACGCCCTTGAGGCGGCGGCGGTCGTATTCGAGCAGCTCGGCCGGCCCCAGATTGCGCGCGATCAGAATGGCGTCCGCCCGCAGGCCCAGCGAAGCCGCCGTGCCGAGCTGGCCGGAAACGATCCGCAAGAGCCGGTTCGCCAGATCCTCCAGATCGTGCATACGGTCGGCCAGCAGCGGATCGTCGATCTGGCGCATCCGCATACGCGTGCGCTGCTGCACGCGCTCGATCGCGGCTTCGGCGGTCAGACCGGAATCGATCGCTTCGTTGATCCGGCGCGTCCAGCCTTCGTCGTAAGCGAACATGCGGTAGGTCTCGAGCACTTCCTCCTGCTCGCCGCCCACGCCGAATTCGGCCTGGCTGGCCATGCGGTCGATCTGCTCGCGCATCTTGTCGAATGCGAGGATCACCCGCTGGCGCTCGGCCTCGGTATCCTCGGCCACGATGTGCTCGATCCTGACGCGCGGCTGGTGGAACACGGCCACGCCGGACGCCAGCCCCTTCACAAGCGTCAGCCCGCGAAGCTGTTCGGGCCCGGTCTGCGCCGCGTCGAGCGCGCCGGCGCCTTCCTCGTCGATAAGGCCCGCGTTGACGATCAGCTCGGAGAGCACCATCGCCACTGTCTGCAGCGCCTCGATCTCCACTTCCTCGTAGCGGCGCGGATCGACATGCTGCACGCACAGCACGCCCACCGCCCGTTCGCGCCGCACGATCGGCACGCCGGCAAAGGAGTGGAACTTGTCCTCGCCCGTTTCCGGCCGGTAGGAGAAGTCCGGATGGGCTGCAGCCTCAGCGAGGTTGAGGGTCTCGATCTGATCGGCGATGGTGCCGACGAGACCCTCTCCCACCGCCATGCGCGTAACGTGCACGGCTTCCTGTGCCAGGCCGCGTGTCGCGAACAGTTCTAGCATCCCCTCACGCAGGAGATAGACCGAGCAGACCTCGCTATTGAGGCACTCCCCGATCACTTCCGCCACGGTGTTCAGCTTCGCCTGCGCATGACTGCGCGACGCCATCACCTCGTGGAGGCGCGTGAGGATGTTTCTGGCTGCTGCTACGGCTCCGCTGGTCATGTCCTTGCAAGTACCCCAAAGACGGCGCTTTGGGAACGCAGCGGAGCCGCTAAATCAGCGTGTTCCGACAATAACGCTCAGCAGGAAACGAATCCGGCGGTCAGGCCCGCACGAGTTCTTCCTTGAGTCTGAGCTTTCGCTTCTTGAGGGCCTGGATCACCGCGGCATCAGGCATCGGGCGGCTCATTTCCGCGTGAAGCTGCCGTTCGATACCGGCATGCTTGAGCTGCAGGGCGCTGATGTGCGAACTCTCCATGGATCGTTCCTCCTCTAGGGCCGAACCTGTCATTATGACCCGATGCCGATGGCCCGGATTGGCGACTCGGCTTTTCTGGTCCGGCGCGAATGAAGGGAACCATATTCAGGGCGTCTTGCGAAGAGTATGAATGCTTCATATCGGTAAAATGCGTGAATCCTGCGTCGGCCGGATCGCGCCCGATCGCTTCGGACAGTACGGCAAACCAGACTAAGGAATTTCGGCGTGACCGAAGAGGAAATGCGTAAACGCCTGGAAATCCTGAGAGTCGAGCATCGCGACCTCGATGCCGCGATCGATGCGCTGATGGCGTCGGGCTCAGGCGACCAGATGCAGATTGCCCGACTCAAGAAACGCAAGCTGAAGCTCAAGGACCAGATCTCGCAGATCGAGGACTATCTGATCCCCGACATCATCGCCTGAACGCCCCGATTCTCCGGGGATTTTCCAGGCCCGCCAGCGCGGCGCCTTCCCCCGCGCGCGGCCAATCAAGTTAACATGCGTTCACCAAGAACCGTGCCGAACGGAGACAGCGGGAAATTTCGCTGCGGATTTTTACCATTATATGGTTGCCGCCGAGTCGTCCGTACGAAATATGAACAGGAAATGTCTGAACCGGTCGCCATCAACCCTCGCATCGTCGAAGCGCTCTATTGCGAAGCCATCGTCCTGTCGGACGAGGTGCGCCATGCCTTCACGCTGTCCGGGCGGTTGGAGACGGTCAGCATCGACGAGGACCTGGCCCGCGTTGCGCTGTCGAGCGAGGGGCTGCGCACGACCACCCGGATGATGCACGCGATTGCCTGGCTGCTGAATCATCGCGCCTATTTCATGGGCGAAATCAATGAACTGCAGCTCCATCGCCACGGCCGCCTGCCATCCGACGCACGCGAAGCCGATCCCGGCCAGACCGCCCTTCTGGAACCTGAGATCGTCGAGCTGGTGGAATCCACCCGCACGTTCTACGCACGCCTGCTCCGCCTCGATCAGAACTGGCGGCCCGGCGAGACCTGCCAGCCGAGCGCGCTTGAGCGCCTGCGCGAACGGCTCGAACAGCGCCTTGCGAGCTGACCGCAAACATCGTTAACGGCCAGTCCCCTAAATCAGAAGTTCACATCACTATTCCACGTCATCCCCGCGAAGGCGGGGATCCCGCTTCTGGCGGCGTAGCGCAAGAAAAAGCAGCGGGGCCCCCGCATTCGTGGGGGCGACGAGTTATGAGGTGAACTTCGTTTCCACCACACTATGACCTGACGCTTCAAACAGCTCAAACGGTCTCCAGCGCCCGCTTCCAGCCGCCGGTCCGCTCCTCCCGCACCGCTTCGGCCATGGCCGGTGCGAATGTATGGCGCGTGCCGCCCATCGCCCGGCCTGCCTCGTCCAGCGAGCCGAACAGGCCCGCGCCCAGCCCCGCCAGCATCCCCGCGCCCAGCGCCGTGGTCTCGACAGAGGCCGGGCGTTCGACCGGCAGCGCCAACACGTCGGCCAGGTCCTGCGCCATCCAGTCGTTGGCGCTCATCCCGCCGTCGATGCGCAGCCTGGTCCACCGCGCGCCGTCGGCCGCGAAGGCCTCGGCGAGATCGCGCGTCTGCATCGCCATGGCTTCCAGCGCGGCGCGGGCGAGGTGCGCGCGGGTGCTGGCAAAGGTCAATCCGGTGATCGAGGCGCGCGCATCGGCCCGCCAGTGCGGCGCGCCCAGCCCCGCAAGCGCCGGGACGATCACCACCCCGCCGCTGTCCGGCACGGAACGCGCCAGAGCCTCGGTCTCCGCCGCCGCGTCGATCAGACCCAGGCTGTCGCGCAGCCATTGCACGAGGCTGCCCGCCACGAAGACCGAGCCTTCCAGCGCATAGACCCGCTCACCGCCGAGCTGCCACAACACGGTCGCCAGCAGCCGGTGCGCCGAGGACGGCACTTGCGCGCCCATGTTCGCCAGCACGAAGGCCCCGGTGCCGTATGTTGCCTTGGTTTCGCCCACGGCAAGGCAGGCCTGCCCGATCGTGGCCGCCTGCTGGTCCCCCGCCATGCCGGTGACGGGGACCGGCGCGCCCAGCCATTCGGGCAGCGCCATGCCGATCGGCCCGGCGCAGTCGCAGATTTCCGGCAAGGCGGCGCGCGGCACGCCGAACAGATCGCACAGCCCTTCGTCCCAGTCCGCGCCCGCCAGCGGCAGCAGGCTGGTGCGCGAGGCATTGCTGGCATCGGAAAGATGCGCGCCGCCGGTGAGCTTGTAGAGCAACCACGATTCCACCGTGCCCAGCGCCAGCCGCCCCGCCTCCTTCGCCGCGCGCACTTCGGGCACGTTGGCGATCAGCCAGGCCATCTTGGTCGCGGAGAAATAGGGATCGAGGATCAGCCCGGTCGCCGCCTGCACCGCAGCCTCATGCCCCGCTTCGCGCAGCGCCTCGCAGGCGGGGGCGGTGCGGCGGTCCTGCCAGACGATGGCGCGCGAGAGCGGCGCGCCGCTCACTTTGTCCCACGCCACCACGGTCTCGCGCTGGTTGGCCATGCCGATCGCGGCGATCCGGTCCGCGCCGCCCACTTGCGCCACCGCCTGACGGGCGCAGGCGAGCACGCACTGCCAGATCTCCTCGGCATCGTGCTCGACCCGGCCCGGCTGCGGATAGTGCTGCGTCAGCGGCCGCTGCGCCAGCGCGCGCACCGCGCCATCGGGCGCGAAGACCATTGCCCGGTTCGAAGTGGTCCCCGCATCGATCACCAGGATCGCGCCGCCTTCCGCCATGCCGTCACTCTGCATCCGTCTCTCCACAGTCTGCTGTTCCCTGTTAGCGCCCGAGCATGTGCGGGTCGACAGGCGCCACGCCAGCGCCCATATCGCGCGCATGACCGCAGACCGGGACATCGACAGACCTTATGCCGTGGCCGAACGGCTCGGCCCGCTCGTGCGCCGGGTACTGGCGCGCAATCCCTCGCCGTTCACCTATACCGGCACCCAGACCTACATCGTCGGCGACGGATCGAACGTCGCGGTGATCGATCCCGGCCCGGATGACGTCGAACATCTCGACGCCCTGATCGCGACGATCGGCGATGCCGAAGTCACCGCGATCTGCTGCACCCACACCCACCGCGACCATTCGCCCGCCGCCTCTCCGCTCGCAGCCCGCACCGGCGCGCCGATCATCGGCTGCGCGCCGCTGACGCTCGACGATGCCGGCCCGCGCGCCGATGCCGCCTTCGACCCCGGCTATGTCCCGGACCGGGTGCTGGCGGACGGCGAGGCGATCCCCGGCGAGGGCTGGACCCTGCGCGGCGTCGCCACCCCCGGCCACACCTCGAACCACTTGTGCTTCGCGCTGGAAGAGACCGGCGCGCTGTTCACCGGCGATCATGTGATGGGCTGGTCGACCAGCGTGGTTTCCCCGCCCGACGGCGACATGAGCGCCTATCTCGCCAGCCTGCAGAAGCTCTACGAACGCGAGCAGGACACCGTGTACTATCCCGCCCATGGCCCCGCCGTGGAAAAGCCCCGCCAGCTCGTGCGCGGGATGATCGGCCACCGCCGCAGCCGCGAAAAGCAGATCCTGCGCCAGATCGAAGCCGGCCGCACCGGCATTCCGGACATGGTCGCGCAGATGTACAAGGGGCTGGACGAAAGGCTCTGGCCCGCCGCCGGCCGCTCGGTCCTCGCGCACCTGATCGATCTGGAGCGGCGCGGCCTTGTCGGCAGCCAGGGCGAAGGCTGGGTGCTGACGGCCTGAGATCACGGCCTGAGGCGCAATTTCCCCTTGGGTCCGGCGCCCGGCGCTCCTAGATAGGCCGCGCCCCGAGGGGCACACGCGACAAAGAGGGAAATACCATGACCGTAATGCCCGCCGACCTTTCCGGTATCGACGTGCGCGCCGAGATCGAGCGGCTGCGCAAGGAACGCAACGCGGTCATCCTCGCGCACTATTACCAGAAGCCCGAACTGCAGGACCTTGCCGATTTCGTGGGCGACAGCCTCGAACTCAGCCGCAAGGCCGCCGAGACCGATGCCGACGTGATCGCCTTCTGCGGCGTGACGTTCATGGCCGAGACCGCCAAGATCCTGAGCCCGGACAAGATCGTGGTGGTGCCCGATATGGACGCCGGCTGCAGCCTGGAAGACTCCTGCCCGCCCGAGAAGTTCAAGGCCTTCCGCGAGGCGCACCCCGATCACATCGCGCTGACCTACATCAACTGCTCGACCGAGGTGAAGGCGCTGTCCGACGTGATCGTCACCAGCTCCAGCGCCGAGACGATCCTGCAGCAGATCCCGGCGGACCAGAAGATCATCTTCGGCCCCGACCGGCACCTGGGCGGCTACCTCTCCCGCAAGTTCAACCGCGAGATGCTGCTGTGGCCGGGCGTGTGCATCGTCCACGAGGCGTTCAGCGAGACCGAACTGCTCAAGCTCAAGGCGCAGCATCCCGGCGCCCCGATCGCCGCGCACCCCGAATGCCCGCCGACCATCGTCGACCATGCGGACTACGTGGGTTCGACCAGCGGCATCCTGAACTATGCCAAGGCGATGGAAGGCGACACGCTGATCGTCGCCACCGAGCCGCATATCATCCACCAGATGGAACTGGCACTGCCGAACAAGACCTTCATCGGCGCGCCGGGCGCGGACGGTAACTGCAACTGCAACATCTGCCCCTACATGGCGCTCAACACCATGGAAAAGCTCTACCTCGCCCTGCGCGACCTGGAACCGCGCGTCGAGATCGAGGAAGGCCTGCGCCTTGCCGCGAAGAAGAGCCTCGACAAGATGCTGGAGATGGCCAGCGGGACCGTGGGCAAGGGGGACCTGGGGGCGCGGTAAGCGCCCCACCCTGCCCTTCAGCCCACGATGTGGAACGATATCTTCACGTGAACGATCGCCCGCTTGCCTGCGGGCAGGCCGGGGATCGGGTCCAGTGACTGGACCTTGCGGGCGACACGGCTGATTTCCTTGTCCAGCACCGAATGGCCCGTCGACTCCGCGAGGCCCCAGCTCAGCACTTTGCCGTCGCCGGTCACGACGACGCTCAGGGCGCCCTCGCCTTCCAGCCCGTCATCCAGCGCGATTTGCGGATAGCGGATCAGGCTGGAATAGACCGCGGTCGACACCTGATCGTAGTGTGCACCGGCCTGCACCGTCGTTTCGGGCGGCTTCGGCTTGGGGATGTCCACCCCGGTGGCCGTACCCGTCCCGACGCCTTTCCCGATACCGCCGCCGATACCGCCACCCATGCCGCCGCCGAAACCGGCGCCATAGCCGACCGGCGGCGGGCCTTCGGTACGCACGACTGGCGCGCCTTCCACCGGCTCGATGAACTCTGGCGGCACCAGCGGCGGCAGCGGTGCGGCGGGCGCCTTGAGCGGCTCGGGCGAGGCTATCGCGCCACCGGCCCCGCCGCCGCCCGCGCCTTCGGTCCGTTCCAGCAGCGGCGGCGGCGCCACGGCCCCCATGTCGAGCTCGATGGCCATTTCCGGGCGTTCGAGAAACTGGTCCCGCGCGACTGCCGCCACGGCGACCACGGCCAGCGCAAGCCCGGCATGGAGAACGGCCGCGCCCAGCACGCCCGCACTCCATTCGCTGCGATGCCAGTCCGGCGTTTCAGAGCTGGCCCAGCCTGCCGGCACGCCCACTGCCGCATTCGTCATGCCCGCCTCCTCCTTGCCTGTCCCCTCCACACGGTCAGTTCGCCACCTTTTCCAGGCTGACCAGCGCCACGCGCCGGAACCCTGCCGTGCGCAGGATGTCGAGCAGGTTCATGAGATCACCGTAAGCCACCGACTTGTCGCCCCGCACGAAGATGCGGGTGTCGGTCTTGCCGTGGGTGGCGTCGTAAAGGACTTTGCCGAACGTCGCGGAAGTCGTCGCGGTATCGCCCACGCTCACCACCAGATCGCGTGACAGCGTGACATAGACCGGCTTTTCCGGCCGGTTCTGCGGCGGCGCCGCGGCGGTCGGCAGGTCGACCTTGATGTCCACGGTCGAGAGCGGGGCGGCGACCATGAAGATGATCAGCAGCACCAGCATGACGTCGATGAACGGCGTCACGTTGATCTCATGCATTTCGGCGAAATCGTCGGTGTCGCCACCGCCCAGGCTCATGGCCATGACCTTTGCCCCTCAGTCCTGGAAGACGGGCACGCGATCCGCGTCCGCGCCGGTGATGAGACTCGTTTCACCCGAACCATTCGGAGCGCCCGCGCGGCGTTCGCGCGCCAGCAGTTCCAGTTCGCGCGAAGTCAGGCGGATCACCATGGCGCTGGCATCGCCCACCATCGCCTTGTAGCGGCCCACGTCGCGCGTCAGGTGATTGTAGATAATCACGGCCGGAATTGCGGCGACAAGGCCGCAGGCGGTGGCCAGCAGCGCCTCGGCGATACCCGGCGCGACAACCGCGAGGTTGGTGGTGTGCGTCTTGGCAATGCCGACGAAGCTGTTCATGATGCCCCACACAGTGCCGAACAGGCCGACGAAGGGAGCCGTCGAGCCAATCGTCGCAACTGTGCCGACGCCGAAGCCGACCTGGCGCGAATTGGCGGCAACGATACGCTCCAGCCCCACCGCGACGCGCGCTTCAGCCTGATCGAGGATGCCGGCCTTCACCGAAGCCGCCAGTTCGTCGCGCGCGTCAGCTACGAGATTGCGCACCGCCTGCGACGGCAGATCGTCCTTGATGCTTTCCAGCCGGGGCGCGGCCCGCAGCACGCCGATCGAATCCTTCAGCCGCTTCACCTCGCGGCGCATCGCGAAGCCCTTTGCGAACAGGATCGTCCAGGTCACCAGCGATGCGAACACGAGTGCCCCCATCACGATCTGGACGATGGGATCCGCTCCCAGGAACATCCCCCAGGGCGAAAGCCCGGTATCGCCAAGTCCTTCGTTCATCGATCCCTCCTGCCAGCGCGGCCAGACGGGCCGACGTCCCCTGAGAGGCATCATATATTAATGTGACAGAAGTAAATTTGATGATTATCAGAATTTTAATAGTCAATAAAAGTTCATTGAACTGAAATGATGAAGTTGTCAGAATTTCGTCGTGAAATACCAACAGTCTTTATTAAAAGACATTTTCGAAATTGCGCCCCCTTGCCTGCCTCCTCTTCTCCTAGCCGGGGAGGGTCGTCTGGCGGCAGACCGGCCGAATCGCCGAATCAGGTGAGGCCGCCCGTCACGGCCACTTCCCGCCATTCCCCCGGTGCAATGCCGCCCAGCGCCCAGTCACCGATTCGCCAGCGGACCAGCCGCAAGGTCGGATGGCCGACAGCGGCCGTCATGCGGCGGACCTGGCGGTTGCGCCCTTCGCGGATGGTGAGTTCGATCCAGCAGTCGGGCACGGACTTGCGGAACCGCACCGGCGGATTGCGCGGCCACAGTTCCGGATCGGCAATGCGGCGCGCCTCGGCAGGGCGGGTCATGCCGTCCTTGAGCATCACACCCTTGCGCAGCGCAGCCAGCGCAGCTTCGTCCGGCTCGCCTTCCACTTGCACCAGATAGGTCTTGGGCAGCTTGAACTTCGGATCGGCAATGCGCGCCTGCAGGCGGCCGTCATCGGTCAGCAGCAGCAGCCCTTCGCTGTCCCGGTCGAGCCGGCCGGCGGGATAGACGCCGGGGACGTCGATGAAATCCGAAAGCGTGGCGCGCGGGCTGGGCGATTTCGCATCGGTGAACTGCGACAGCACTTCATAAGGCTTGTTGAACAGGATCAGGCGCGCCATCGACTCAACCCCTGTCACCCAGCCGCGCCAGGACCAGCGCGGATGCCAAGAGGACCATGCCCACCACATCGAGCGCGGTCAGTGTCTCGCCGAAGGCCAGCCACCCCATGGTCGCGGCCACGGCGGGCTGGGTCAGCAGGGCCAGTCCGATCACCAGCGGCGGGAAGTGGCGCAGCGAATAGATCAGCAGCCCCTGCCCCACCAGCTGGCTGGAAAAGGCCAGCGCGATCAGCGGCGTCCAGTCATGCGGCATGATCGCCTCGCCGCGCAGCAGTGCGATCAGCAGCAGCACCGGGACACTGGCACAAACCGAAACGACGAGAACCGAGAACTGGCCGAGCTTCGCACGCGCCGAATTGAGCATCAGGATGTAGAAGGCATAGAACAGCCCGGCGAGCGCGCTGAGCAGATCCCCGGACAAGTTCGCGCTGCTGATTTCCAGCGAACCGCCCATCAGCAGCGCCGCCCCGCCCAGCGCCGCGGCAATCGCGGTCAGTTCCAGCACCCGCGGCGCCCGCCGTGCCGTGACCAGGCCCCAGACCATGACGATCAGGCTGCCGCCATTGGCGAACAGCGAGGCATTGCCGAGCTTGGTCAGCTCGATCCCGACATGCCATGCGGCAAGGTCCAGCCCGAAGAAGACGCCCGCGCCCAGCACCATGGCCAGCGCCCCGCCCCTTACCAGCCGCTGCGCCGCAGGCTCTCGCTGCGCCAGGATCAGCAGTACCGGCAGGGCCAGCAACAGGCGCCAGAACCCGGCGGCCACCGGCCCGGTATCGGAAAGCCGCACCAGCCAGCCGCCGAGCGACAGCGCGAAGTTCGCCAGCAGCAATCCGCCGAGATGGCGGGCGGTCCAGTCATGACCGGTCGTGACGGGGGCGGGTCTATCCAGGGAAGCGGGGGCATCTGCCATCCCCGCGCCCTAGCCGCCGCGCCCCGTTTGTGCACTTGCAAAATTGCGCAAGTCCTCGAGCCTTCAGGCCTCTACCGCACGCCGCGTCTTCCACAGCGACCAGCCGACACCGCCTGCGATCAGGGCGATCGTCACGCCGAGGCTGATCAGCGGCGGAAACTTGGCTCCGCTGAGCAGAAAGTCCGCGATCAGGATCTTGCCGCCGATGAACACCAGCACCAGCGCCAGCGCATACTTCAGGTAGTGGAAGCGGTGCACCATCGCCGCCAGCGCAAAATAGAGCGCGCGCAGGCCGAGGATCGCCATGATGTTCGAGGTATAGACGATAAAAGTATCGGTCGTGATCGAGAAGATCGCGGGCACCGAGTCCACCGCGAAGACCAGATCCGCCAGGTTGATCACCACCAGCGCCAGGAACAGCGGCGTCGCCGCGCGGACCATACGGCCGGAGGCGTCCTGCTCCTTCACGAAGAAACGCTCGCCGTGATGCGCTTTCGTCACGCGCATGTGGCGCGAGATCCAGCGGATCGCGGGGTTGTTGCCGATGTCGGGATCATGATCGCCGGTCAGCAGCATCTTCACGCCGGTAGCGATCAGGAACGCGGCGAACAGGTACATCACCCAATAGGCCTGCGAAATCAGCGCTGCGCCGCCCGCGATCATCAGCCCGCGCAGCACGATCACGGCGAGAATGCCCCAGAGCAGCGCGCGGTACTGGTATCTGGGCGCGATCGCGAAGAAGCCGAAGATCATCGAGATCACGAAGACATTGTCGATCGAGAGCGCCTTCTCGATGAAGTAGCCGGTGAAGTATTCCATGCCCGAGGCACTGCCCTTGGCCCACCAGACCCAGCCGCCGAACAGCATGGCCACGGCAATGTAGAAGAGCGAGAGCTTCAGCGATTCGCCTATGCCCATCTCGCGGTCCTCCCGGTGAAGGACGCCGAGGTCAAAGGCCGTCAGCACGAAAACCAGGCCGGCAAAGGCCAGCCAGAACCAGGCCGGGGTTCCCAGCCAGCTTGCAAACAGAAATTCCATTTTCAGATACTCGAAACAGAGCAGCGGGTCGCGCCGGCGCGCGGGAAGGGGGGCTGCGCGCCGGCGCGCAGGTTACAGGCTCATCGCGCTGGCTGTCGGGGGGTACAGCAGCCGCGCCAACCTGCCCCTGAGGTGCAGTTTTCGCTGTCTCAATCTGGCAATTTCCAGCGGGTCGGGAACCCGCCTTGCCCTGGCCTTTGCCAGCAAGGCATCCAGCTTCTGGAGAAGCTCAAGCAGTCGGAACGTACGATCGGTCATATCAATATCCCTGTCGAACTGGGTTGGTTCGATCGGGAGAGGAGATGCCTGCCCGCAAGAATTGCCGGGCCTTCACGGATCCTTTGGTAAAACGGCCGGATCCTGCATCGGTACTCACCCGATGCGGTCCGACATCACGCGCCGCTGGTTCCGCCATAACAGGACAGAACGAACGTCGCGCCAGAGGGGCCCGGCCCGCGCAGACTTTTTATGACCGAATCGCTCTTGTTTCAAGTCAAATTGACTCAGCCCCCGAATCTGATATTAAAGTGATATCACTTTTCGGAGACACTTCGATGTCCGGCACGCATCAGCCCATCAATTCCAGCCGCGAACGGCCTGCCGCCAGCATGAGCGGCTATGTCATGCTGATCGCCTTCGTGGCGCTGCTGGCCGCCGTCGCCTTCAGCGTGGTGAGCATGGCCTCCAGCGATCCGGATGAGACGGCCGTCGTGGGCTTCCTCGCTTTCGTGATCCCCGCCGTGCTGGTGCTGGTCCTGATCGCTTCGGGCTTCTACATGATCCAGCCCAACCAGGCCGCCGCGATCACCCTGTTCGGCAGCTATCGCGGCACCGACCGCACGACCGGCCTGCGCTGGATCTGGCCGTGGATGATGAAGACCAAGATCTCGGTGCGCACCAACAACATCCTGTCCGACAAGCTCAAGGTGAACGACTTGCGCGGCAATCCGATCGAGATCGCCACCAACGTGGTGTGGCGCGTCGCCGATACCGCGCAGGCGCTTTACGACGTGGACGACTACAAGGCCTTCGTCGACGTGCAGATCGAGGCAGCGGTGCGCTCGATCGGCTCGCGCTATCCCTACGATGGCGAGGATGAGGACGTCACCCTGCGCGGCAGCCATGCCGAAGTGAACGCCGAGTTGCGCGCCGAACTGATCGAGCGGCTGCAAGTGGCCGGCGTCACGGTCGACGAATGCGGCCTCACCCACTTGGCCTATGCGCCCGAGATCGCCGGGGCCATGCTGCGCCGCCAGCAGGCCGAAGCGGTGATCGCCGCGCGCACCAAGCTGGTGGAAGGCGCTGTCTCGATGGTGGAAATGGCGCTCGCGCACTTGTCCGAAAAGAACGTGGTCGAACTCGACGACGAGCGCCGCGCCGCGATGGTCTCCAACCTGATGGTGGTGCTGTGCGGCGAGCGCGACACCCAGCCCGTCGTCAACACCGGCACGCTGTACCAGTAAGCGCGCAAGGCAAAGAGAACCCCGAAGGACCATGGCGAGCCCCGGCAAGAAGGCCTTTCCGCTCCGTCTCGATCCCGCGCTCTACAAGGCGCTGGAGCGCGCGGCGGCGGCCGACTTCCGCTCGGTGAACGCCCAGGTCGAAGTGCTCCTGCGCGAGGCACTGGCCCGGCGCGGGATCAAGGTGGAAGCCAGCGAACCCGCCCGCCGGGGCCGCCCGCCCGCCCAAGAGGAGAACAATTGATGCTCCACCTGTTCCTGAAAAAGGGCGACTGGTTCGCCCCCAAGCGCTTCGGCTACGGCGCCAGCTGGCCCATCGCGTGGCAGGGCTGGGCCCTTCTGGCAATCTACCTCGCCTGCGTGGCCGGAGCTGTCCTGCTGGCGAAGAACGGGCATTCGGGCGGCCGCATCGCCGCGCTGGTGCTGGTCCTGCTGCTCACCGGCCTGTTCAAGACCGTAGCCGCCCGGCGCACGCGCGGCGGCTGGCGGTGGCGCTGGGGCGGACGGGACTGAGGTGGTGGAGCCATGCTTGAGTCTGCTTAGGGCCGCTAGGCAACTGTCGCGTTTGGAGCGGAGATACAAAGATAGCTGCCGCTCACGCTGCGTCGCCTGCCGACCAGGCCCGGTCATTCAGGTCAGCTATTGTTAGCGTCCACTTCTGATAGCTGCCGACGAAACGCTCAGAAGCGGACCGTCAGGTGTGGGTTCCCTTGCACCGCCCGATCGTGGGCTGGATCGAGACCGAGGAGGCGATGACCTAGCCCCGATGCTCACCCGTGCAGCGAGGCTGGCTTGATGTAGGCAGCACCTCGCCCAACGAGGTCAACTTGCCATCTTCGATGGTCATGCAGAACTCCCGTCTCTCGTCCTGCAGGCGCGGCTCAAACTCGCGCAGCAGGCGAGACTCCTCCAAGCGCCCAACCAAGGCGGCGAATGCCCGCTGTGTTTCGCCAAGGGCTTCGTCGCGCTCCTTCGTCAGGATGCCATCCTCGCAGGCCTTGTCTTCCGACGCCATCATCGCATCCACTCGGGCCTGGATGCCACGTGCTAAGTCCATGACCTGATCGCTTTGCAATCCATCCAGCACCCACGCCTGATCCGTGCTTGACGCCATACGGCGTAGCGCGGCCTCCAACGCGGCGACGACCTCGATCCATCGCCCCGCCTCCTGGACCCGCGAAGCGCCGGCCCTGAACTCTTTCATCCTACTCCCCCACCAGATACGGTTCGAGGGATTGAGGCCATCGGGAATGCGGCTGATCTTGGCGAGCAGCTTCTGTCGGTCGCGCAATAGGCCGTCCATCCACAGTTTCACCGTACTCAGCGGAACGCCGTCGACGCCATTTTCCGTGAAGCGATGGATCGACGCCGCGACGACCTTGATCCGGGCAACGAGGTCGTCGTCCATCATGGCCGCTATCTCGTCGACCTTCCTGTTGAGGTCAGCGAGCTGTCGGTCGATGCGGGCCATGTGCTCCATGCCCACGGCGACAGTCAGCAGTGAGAAGCCCAGCTGTGCAACCTGGCCCGCCTTTAGGCTGCGAAGCTTTGCAGTCTCCGTGATCTTCTTGCCATCATGCTGCACGTTGGAGAGGTGTCCGGCCTTGGTCACCTGCGCGGCCTTGCCCCCCTTGAAGTAGGCTTCATAGCGTGGACCATTAGCGAACCGAGCGAGTTCCCGCACAGCCGGCATGGTCTCGTTGAGACGTTGTAGTGTATCGGACGAGAGGGGTAGCATAGCCACTTCGGGCCTGATCGACACATCGCGCGGGTCGGGTGCGGCGAGCGTAGCAGGGCTGTGCTTCCTTACTTGCACGATGACCTTGTTTCCTCGGCGCCCACTGGTGGGCCGCTCTGCATCGTCTTGGTTTTCGTTTGGGTCGGTCATGCCCCCCGGTGTGACATCAACATCATGATATGCAAGGGCTCTAACGTTAGACGTCTGCTCCTGACAAGACCTGCCTTTCGATGCACCTGTAGGGAACGACCGTTATGTCCCAGAGCACGAACCCACTTCGTGGGAGAGTCGCGTGAGGTGAGGTAGCGTAGTATTTCAAAGGCTTTGGGCGGGGAGATGTTGCCGCTCGACCATGCGGGTTCCTTCAACGGAAAGGAACTCACCATGGATACTGTCACAACCGCCGCTCCGAACACTTCGCTCCGCCAGCGTATGTTGCAGGATATGAAGATGCGTGGCCTTGGGGAGCACACGCAGAAGGACTATGTCCGCCACGTTCGGCGCTTCGCTGCTTTTCTCGGCAAGCCCCCCGATTCCGCCACCGTCGAAGACCTCCGGCGTTTTCAGATTGATCAGCATGAGCGCGCCGTTGGACCGGCAACCATCAATGGGGCCGTATCTGCACTGCGTTTCCTGTTCGGTATCACCCTCAAGCGGCCGGATATGGCGCTGGGGCTCGTCGTCATTCATTACGCGCCCAAATTGCGGGTGGTCTTGAGCGTCGAGGAGACCGCGCGGCTGCTCGAGGCTGCGCCAGGCATCAAATACAAAGCAGCCCTTAGCGTTGCCTATGGCGCGGGCCTGCGCGTCTCGGAGGTTGCCCACCTCAAGGTCGATGACATCGACAGCACCCGGATGATGATCCGCGTCGAGCAGGGCAAGGGACGCAAGGATCGTAATGCCATGCTCTCACCGCACCTGCTGGACTTGCTTCGTCAATGGTGGCGCGAAGGCAAGCGGCGGGGCGTGATGTTGCCACATGGCTGGCTGTTCCCCGGCCGCAACGGCACGGATCCGGTCTCAGCGCGCCAGTTGCACCGCGTCGTGCAGGAAGCGGCTGCGCGCGCCGAGATCCACAAGCGCGTGAGCCCACATACACTGCGGCATTCGTTTGCCACTCACCTGCTCGAGCAGGGTGTCGATATCCGCGTCATCCAGGTTTTGCTGGGACACGTGAACATCAGCACAACCGGTATCTACACTCGGGTGTCGAGCAAGACCATGCGGGCGGTGACCAGTCCGCTCGACCAGATCGTTGCCGTGATGGAAGGCAGGGCACCTCCCGGCTGAGCGCGGTGCGCGCCTCGCTCGAGGTCGCCGATATCTTCCGCAACGCCGGGCCCGCGTATCGCGCGGCCCACGCCGGGCATCTCAGCCTCGGCCAGCTCAAGGTCATGACGGCCATCGAGAACTGCCGCACCGCTGCGCTGGGCGGTCACGTCGAGGCCTGCGACGACTGCGGGCACCGGCGGATCGCCTACAACTCGTGCCGCAACCGGCACTGTCCCAAGTGCCAAGGCGCTGCCGCGCGCACCTGGCTGGCCGCGCGTGAGGCCGATCTGTTGCCGGTCGGCTACTTCCATGTGGTGTTCACCGTGCCTGCCGAGGTCGCCGACATCGCCTGGCAGAACAAGGCGGCGGTCTATGACCTCCTCTTCCGCGCGGCTGCGGACACGATGCTGACCATCGCCGCCGATCCCAAGCACCTCGGTGCGCGGATCGGCATCACTGCCGTGCTGCATACGTGGGGATCGGCGCTGACCCACCACCCGCATGTGCACATGATCGTGCCCGGCGGTGGCATCGCGCCGAACGGGACGCGCTGGATCTCGTCTCGCGCAGCCTTCCTGCTACCGGTGCGAGTGTTGGGCGCGCTCTTCCGCCGGCTGTTCCTCACTCGCCTGCTGGCATTGTTCGATGCCGGCAAGCTGGCCTTCTTCAGCACCTTGGTGGGCCTCGCGACACGCAGGGCCTTCCTGCGGCATCTGTCGCCGATCCGGAAGAAGCGCTGGGTGGTCTATGCCAAGCCACCCTTTGCGGGGCCGCAGGCGGTGCTGGCCTACCTCTCGCGTTATACCCACCGCGTCGCGATCTCGAACCGGCGGCTCCTCGCCTTTGACGAGACCGGCGTGACGTTCCGCTACAAGGATTACCGTCGCGGTGAGGCCGAGCGGCAGCAGGTCATGACGCTGGCGACGGACGAGTTCATCCGCCGCTTCCTGATCCACGTCCTGCCGCGCGGCTTCCACCGCATCCGGCATTATGGCCTGCTCGCCAGCTCGATGCACAAGGACGCCATGGTGCTCGCCCGAAGACTACTGGGCGTCGCTGCGCCAATCGAGGCGCCCGAACCGGAAGAACCGCCCGATCACCGCCCGTCATGCCCGTGCTGCGGTGGGCACATGACTATCGTCGAGACTTTCGTCCGCTGGTGCCAGCCTCGAGCGCCGCCGCTGTCAGCAGCGTCCATCCGGGAGAACACGCCATGATCCGGCATGGCCCACCCTGCATGACGGTCACGCTCATGGCGTCCTGGCCGACGACCCAGCGCATACCCATCCCCGAATTAAACCGGGCGCAGCACACACTGATCCGCAAAACCACCGCTGCTCGCGGCCTGACGCCGCACGAAATCACGGCGATCCGACCGATAGTCGCACTTCCGGCACGGCAACACTTACCCGCCAGAACCATCCCAAAGCCAATTTACCCATAAACCAGCGCGTGGGGCCCGCGGGTTCCTGCACTGGAGGCTTTCGTACGCAAGCGCCCGAAACCCTTCGCAGCCCCGGTCGTACGCAGAATGTCCACTCATTGGTTTGCTACGATCTCGGTCGAACGGCTTGAATGGGCGCAAGGCAGACAAACCATTTTCCTACACTGCCCCTGCCACGTTACCCTTGCGGCCATGTTCCCGCCCCATAATCCCGCAGCCCGCGCGCCGGCCCGAACCGGCACAAGGTTACACATCCCCCGCAAGGTGACACATGCGGCACAAGGTGACAGGTTTTCCTCTGGACCGTGTCACCCGTGTCAACCGGAGTGTCACCTTGTGCGGCCAGACGGCCGCCCCGTCCCGCCTCGGGACGGCGCCGCAGGCGTTTACACCTTGGCCAGCCGGGCGCGGTACAAGCGCGGTATGACCCGCCTTGCCCGACTCGCGCTTGCCTCGGCAGCGCTGCTCTGCACCGCCTTTCCCGCCGCCCTGTCCTCCGCCCAGAACGGGCCGCGGATCGCGCCTTACACCGTGGTCGAGACCGGGCGCAGCTATACCCGGCTGCAGGACGCGGTGGACGCGATCGGGGGTGGGCACGGCACGATCCGCTTCGCCTCGCTGCGCTTTGCCGACTGCGCGGTGCAGACCGGCGGCGACGTGACTTACGAAGCGGCGGTGCCCGGCCAGTCGGTGCTCGACGGCGTGGTCTGCGAGGGCAAGGGCGCGCTGGTCCTGCGCGGGCGCAGCGCCACCGTCTCGGGCCTCGTCTTCGCCAATATGCGCGTGCCGGACAAGAACGGCTCCGGCATCCGGCTGGAGCACGGCAACCTTTCCGTCTCGCAGGCGTGGTTCCGCGACAGCGAGCAGGGCATCCTGACCGGCAACGATCCGGACGGCACGATCATGATCGACAAGTCCACGTTCACCCGGCTCGGCACTTGCGAGGGATCGGGCTGCGCGCATTCGATCTATGTCGGCAACTACGGCGCCCTCACCGTCACCCGCAGCCGGTTCGAGGAAGGCACCGGCGGCCACTACGCCAAGAGCCGTGCGGCGCGCGTGGCCATCCTCAACTGCAGCTTCGACGATTCGCGCGGGCGCGGCACCAATTACATGATCGACCTGGCCGACGGCGCGACCGGGCGGATCTCCGGCAACTGGTTCGTGCAGGGGCGCGACAAGGAAAACTACTCCGCCTTCATCGCCGTGGCCGCCGAGCACCGCAACCACCCCTCGGGCGGGCTTGTCGTGGAAGACAACAATGCCCGCTTCGCCCCCGGCATCGAGCGCCGCGCCGCTTTCGTCGCCGACTGGTCGGGCGATGCCGTCCAACTCGGCGCCAATGTGCTGGGCGCGGGGCTGGTGCGCTACGAGCGGCGCTGACGGGAGCAAACTTGCCCTTGGCCTCGGCCGGGCCTAGCTAGGCCCGATGACCTGGCGGCTTTCCTCTCTGGCGCACCTGCGTTTCTGGACGCTGCTGGTGCTGGCCGTGGTCGGCCTGCAGGCCGCCACGCCGATCCGCGCGCCGCTCGACCGGCCGCCCGGCTCCGCCTTCAGCGCCTCGACCATCGACGTCGCCGTCTCCACCGCGCGCCGGGGCGACAGCGAGACGGCGCCGGTGCAAGTCACACCGCCCGTGCCGCGCACGCTGGCGCCGGTCCGGCCCGAACCACGCCCCCGCATGGTCCTTGCAACGCCGCACTTGCGCCCGGAAGCCCGCGGCCCGCCACCGCGCGACCATCCCTCGCGCCTGCCCGACAGCAGGGCCCCGCCCCTCGCCTGAATCGGACCACCAGCGCCGCGCCTGCCGCGCGCCGCTTTTTCCATCCCGTTCAGAACGAGAAAATCCATGAACCCGCATAACGCCGGCGCCATTGCCGACGAAGAACGCGCCCGTATCGGCGCCCTCCTTTCCCGCTATCCCGACAACACCCCGGCCGAACTTGCCGAACTCGCCAACTGGTTCGACCGCGTGGCCACCCCGCTGGACTTAGGGATGCTCGCCTCGGACCCCGATGTTGCAGAGCATTACCAAGCCTACCGGGCCCAGCACATCGACCGCTTCAAGCCCAGGGACATGGTCAGGGCCGCGCTGTTCATCGGAACGGTAGCGGGCGTGATCGCGGTCATCGGCCTGCTGATGCCGTGATCCGGTGCCGGGGCGCCGATGGGTGCCCCGGCCCAATCCCGCTCACAGCAAGTGGCCGGTGCGGTCCCGCTTGGTTTCGAGATAGTGCAGATTGTGCGGATTGGGCGGCAACTGGTGCGGCACCCGCTCGATCACATCGACGCCGACGCCCCTCAGCGCCTCCACCTTGGCCGGGTTGTTGGTCATCAGCCGGATCGCATGGACGCCCAGCAGGTCCAGCATCCGCGCCGCCACCGGGAAGTCGCGCGCTTCGGTGGGCAGGCCGAGGCGGTTGTTGGCATCGACGGTGTCGAAGCCGAAGTCCTGCAGCCGGTAGGCGCGCAGCTTGTTGACGAGGCCGATGCCGCGCCCTTCCTGCCGCAGGTAGAGCAGCACGCCCCAGCCCCCCGCCTTCGCCTCGTCCGCCATGGCATGAAGCGCGGCGTGAAGCTGCGGCCCGCAATCGCATTTGAGACTGCCGAGGATATCGCCGGTCAGGCATTCGGAATGCAGCCGCACCAGCGGCGCGCGGTCCCCGTTCTGCTTGCCGATGACAAGCGCGACATGCTCGCGCAAGTCGTCCAGCGCGCGGAAGGCAACGATCTCGGCGTCCTCGCAGGCCTCAACCGGCAGCCGGGCGCGCGAGGCGATCTGCAGGCGGCGCGTGTCCTTCCATTCGGCAAGGTCTTCGGGCGAGACATCCTGCACTTCGCCATCCAGCGCAGGGCCGGCGAGGAACGCGGGAAGGATGCCGGCGAGCCGGGCCAGTTCCATCGCAGTGCGAGCCGCCTCGATATCGCCGATCGGCTCGGCCGCGAATGGCCCCTTCATCGGATGGACGAGATCGAGCGCCGGATCGGCCACGCCGCGCGCGGTTTCCAGATCGAAGGGTTCGGCCGCCCGAATCAGTACCGGTGCTTCGGGCACGGCGGCCTCGCGCTGGTTGGCAAGCTTGAGCGTCACTGCCCGTGCCGCTGAGATCAGCATCCGCGGCGCCGTGGCACCAATGGCGAAGCCGGTCTCGGCCGGCAGCAGCACAGCGCCGCCGCCCACGCGCACCGGCCAGCCATGACGCAGCGCGTCGAGCGCAAGCGCCACCCGGCGGGCACCGGGAGAAGGCAGGCCTGTACTCAGAGGTCGAACTCCGTGATCAGCGGCACGTGGTCGCTCGGCTGCTCCCACTTGCGGGTTTCCTCGACGAACCAGTGCGCCTTGGCCTGCGAGGCCAGTTCGGGCGAAGCCCACATGTGGTCGAGACGGCGGCCCTGATCCTTGGCCCGCCAATAGCTGCGGTAGGACCACCAGGAATAGTTGCGCTCCGGCGCGGGGATGAACCGGCGGCCGAGATCCACCCAGCCATGCGCATCCTGAAAGCGGCCCAGTGTCTCCACCTCGATCGGGGTGTGGCTGACGACCTTGATCAGCGCCTTGTGATCGTAAACGTCGCAATCGAGCGGGGCGATGTTGAAATCGCCGACGATCAGCGTGGGCCGGTCAATCTTGTCCGCCCATTCGGTCATGCGGCCGAGAAAATCGAGCTTCTGGCCGAACTTCGGATTCACCTCGCGGTCGGCGACATCGCCACCGGCCGGGATATAGACGTTTTCGAGGATCATGCCCTGCCCGGCGCCCTGCAATTCCACGCCGACGTGACGGGCCTCGCCATTGTCCTGCCAGTCATGGCGGCTGAATTCGGTGAACGGCACTTTCGAGACGGTGGCGACGCCGTGGTAGCCCTTCTGCCCGTGGATGGCGCGGTGGGTGTATCCCAGACGCTCGAACATCTCGTGCGGGAAGAGATTCTCGGCGACCTTGATCTCCTGCAGGCACAGCACGTCGGGCGCCTGCTCGGTGAGAAACCGCTCGACCTGATCGATGCGGAGACGGACGGAATTGATGTTCCAGGTGGCGATCTTCATGCCGCAGGCTTTAGGGACCGCATGGCGGAAAGGCCAGAGGCCCCTTCGACAAGCTCAGGATGAGCGGGCGGGGAAGTGCGTTTTTGGCCTGAATTTTTCGTTCGGCCGGAGCGAGAATGGTGCCGAACGAGACCTGCGCGCAGCGGCCTTCCGGCCGTGAGCACCGGAAGCGCAGCGAGGCGCCGTTCGCAGCCCGTCCGGACGGAAAAGGCAGGCCAAAAACAGGAAAACCGCCAAAAACAGGAAAACCGCCAAAAACAGGAAAACCCTCGAGCCGGGGGCAGAGGCTCGAGGGTTCCTGTAAGCGTTCGTCACGCTAGGATCAGTACAGCCGGTTCAGGAGGCGTGGGCAACAGGGGGGAAACCCGCCTCAAGCCGTACTGACCAGTTCACATTAGGAGCAACTGCCTTGCTGCTAGGTGAACGATATTCAGGAAACTGTCGCAATTTGTCGCTGAGGCGTGACACCTTGCGACAAACCGCCGTTTTCTATCGACGGGACTTCCTGCGCGGGTCCGTCCAGCGGAAGTCATTGTCCGTCACAGGCATCCCGTAGCGCTGATTGGACAGCGCAATCGTGGTGCGCTGATTCTGCGAATCGAGCGCGACCCAGTACGTGAGTTCGAGTCCCCCCGGCGCCGAGGCCTTGCGGGTGAAGATCAGCGTGATCACCCCGTATTCGGGATGCGACTTGTCACGCACCTCGATACTGATGACGTCGGGATTGCCCGTGGGCAGGACCTTGCCGAATTTCGCCACGTCGCGGTGCGGATCGAGCAGTGCGCCCAGCGGGCTGTCGCTGATCGGCCAGCGCTGGACCTGATCGACGGCATAATCGACCAGCGTGAGCGCCTTACCGTCGCCCACGATCAGCATCTGCGCGCTCTTTTCGTACTGGAACCGGATGCGCCCCGGACGCTTGAGCGTCAGCGTGCCGCGCACGGTCTGCCCCTTGCGGTCGGTCTGGATGAAGTCCGCCTTCATCGTCGAGATGCCGCGCAGGGCTGCAACAGCCTGATCGAGCTGCCTGGTCTCGGCCGGGCTCGCGGCGAAGGCCGGAGCCGCAGGAACGAGGGCTGGAACGGAAAGCGCGGCCAAAGCGGCCGCGCCAACGCAATTGCGAAAGGTCTGGGTCAGGTTCTTCATGGCTGTGTCCCTAGGTACACAGCCTTGAATGGCCTGTGAACCTTACTTGATCTTGGCTTCCTTGAACTCGACGTGCTTGCGCACGACCGGGTCATACTTGCGGAAGTTCATCTTCTCGGTCGTGTTGCGGGGATTCTTCTTGGTGACATAGAAAAATCCGGTGTCGGCGGTCGAGACCAGACGGATCTTTACGGTTGCGGGCTTCGCCATGGCGGGTTCCTGTAATCTCTCGTGTTAGCCGCCCTGGCAGGTCGGCCTGTTCCATTGAAAAACGTCGGGCGGCAACAATGCGCCGCCCTTCAAGGCTGCGGCCCATGCGTCAGAGAGGGGGGAAAGTCAAGCCGGAGGCGCGCCTTCAGGGCAGCGGAAACGGCTTGATCGGCTTAAGAGCGCCGAATTTCTCCTTCTTCGGCTTTTCTTCGAGCGGCTTCATATCGAGTTCGGGCGGATCACAGCGCGTATCCGGCAACCGGTCGAGCAAGTCGCGAATCAGAGTCAGGCGGCCATGCTTCTGGTCGTTGAAGTCGACCAGCGTCCAGGGGGCGTGCTTGGTATCGGTCGCCTCCAGCATCCGTTCGCGCGCCTTGGTATAGTCCTTGTACTTCTCCCGCGCGGCAATATCGACGGGAGACAGCTTCCAGCGCTTGAGCGGATTATCGAGCCGCTCCAGCAGGCGCTCCTCCTGCTCTTCCTGGTCGCAGGTGAGCCAGTACTTGAACAGCAGGATGCCATCGTCGGTCAGCAGCTTTTCGAACACCGGCGCCTGGCGCAGGAATGCCTCCACCTGCGGATCGGTGGCATAGCCCATGACCTTTTCCACGCCCGCGCGGTTGTACCAGGACCGGTCGAACAGCACGACCTCGCCGGCAGCGGGCAGATGCGGGACATAACGCTGGAAATACCACTCGCCCTTTTCCCGCGCGCTGGGGGCGGGCAGCGCGACGGTGCGGCACTGACGGGTGTTGAGATGCTCCAGGATCGCGTGGATCGCGCCGCCCTTGCCGGCCGTATCGCGCCCTTCGAACAGTACCAGAATACGCGCGCCGGTCGCATCGGCCCAGCGCGCCATGGCGACCAGTTCCTCCTGCATCGGTTCGAGCAGGGCCTCGTAGTCCTTCCGCCCCAGTCCCTTACCCATGCCGGTCTCCCATGCCCTTTGTTCACATCCTCGCGAGCAGGAACAGTGCCGCCGCGCCGGCAACGATACGATACCAGGCGAAAGGCGCAAAGCCCGAGCGGCTGACGAAGGCCATGAAGGCCTTGATGACGACCAGCGCGACCACGAAGGCCACGAAAAAGCCGATCGCGATCTCGTTCCAGCCCACCGGCCCGGCCCCGGCGGCCAGTTCATGCCGGGCGCCCCACAATTCCAGCGTGGTCGCGCCCATCATCGTCGGCACTGCCAGGAAGAAGCTGAACTCGGCCGCCGTGCGGCGCTCGACCCCCATCGCCAGCGCACCCATGATCGTCGCGCCCGAACGGCTGACGCCCGGCACCATCGCCAGGCACTGCGCGAAACCGACGCCGATGCACTTTTTCAGCGGCAGTTCGGCCACGCCCGTGAGCGGCCCCTGCTTCGCGACCTTCTCGATCCCGAGAATGGCGATACCGCCCACGATCAGCGCCCAGGCCACAACGCTGGGCTGGCCGAGAAGCGCCTCGATATAGTGCTTGAGCGCAAGGCCGATCACGGCCGAGGGCAGGAACGCCACCAGCACATTGCGCACGAAGCGGATCGAGGTGGGATTGAACTTCAGCAGCCCCATGCCCACCGCCCAGAACGTGCGCCAGAACTGCACGATCACTGCCAGGATCGCGCCCAGCTGGATGACGATGTTGAACGTGGCCCACTGGGCAGCATCATAGCCGAACAGTTCAGTGGCAAGGATGAGGTGCCCGGTCGATGAGACCGGCAGGAACTCGGTGAGGCCCTCGACAATGCCGAGGAGGATCGCAGTAAAGGTCAGGTCCATCGGCGGCAGGTCATGCCCGACGCGCCGGGCAAGTCAACCCGGCTCGTACTGCACTGCAAAAATAGTTGGGACAATTTATACTACAGGGGATGCTGTACTGCGGGGAACCGGACAGCGCAGCGCACCGCGCCATGCCGGCCCCCCGCAGGAACCCTTACCAGATGCGGACGCGCTGCTGCGGCGGCAGGTAGAGCTTGTCGCCCGGCTTCACATCGAAGGCCTTGTACCACTCGTCGAAGTTCCGGACGATGCCATCGATGCGGTAGTGCGGCGGCGAGTGCGGATCGATGATGAGGTACTGGCGGGCCTGCTCCTCGCGGACCTTGCTGCGCCAGACCTGCGCCCAGGCCATGAAGAAGCGCTGATCGCCGGTGAAACCGTCGATCACCGGCGCTTCCTTGCCGTTCAGCGACAGCTTGTAGGCCCGGTAGGCCATGCTGAGCCCGCCGAGATCGCCGATGTTCTCACCCATCGTCAGCTTGCCGTTCACGCAGGTCTTGCCATCATCGAACGGACAGAACTGATCGTACTGCCCCGCCAGCTTGTCCTGCAGCTTCTGGAACGCGGCCTTGTCGGCAGGCGTCCACCAGTTGCGCAAGTTGCCGCTGCCGTCCGACTTGGCGCCCTGATCGTCGAACCCGTGGCTCATCTCGTGGCCGATCACCGCGCCGATCGCGCCGTAGTTCACGGCCGGATCGGCCGTGAGATTGAAGAACGGCGGCTGCAGGATCGCCGCGGGGAAGACGATCTCGTTGTAGCTGGGGTTGTAGTAGGCGTTCACCGTCTCGGGCAACATGCCCCATTCGGCACGGTCCACCGGCTTGCCGATGCGGTTCATGTCGAAAGCCGTCTGCCAGGCCCCCGCACCGACCATGTTGCCGAGCGGATCGGTGGCCGAGAAAGTCAGGCCTTCGTATTCCTTGAACTTGTCGGGCGCGCCAATCTTGGGCGTGAAGGCATCGAGCTTGGCCTCGGCCTGCTTGCGGGTGTCCGGCCCCATCCAGGTGAGGTCCTTGAGGTTCTCCGCCATTGCCTTGCGCAAGTTCGCGACGAGATCCGCCATCGCCGCCTTCTGCTCGGGCGGATAGTACTTTTCGGCGTAGATCTTGCCGAGAAGCTCACCTGCTTCGCTTTCAACAGCGCTGATCCCGCGCTTCCAGCGGGGGCGCTGCTCGGGCTGGCCGGTCAGCGTCTTGCCGTAGAAATCGAAGCTGGCGGCATCGATATCGGCCGGCAGCACCGAAGCGTGATCGCTGAGGAAATGCGCGGCGAGATAGGCCTGCCAGGTGGACACCGGCACCGTGTCGAACAGCTTGGCCAGCGCGGGCATACCGCCACCGAACAGCGTCTCCGCCTTGGCGGCATCGATGCCCGCCGTCTTCAGCTCTTCCGGCGTCGGCGGCATCTCGCCGACAATGACGTAGCTGGCCTTGCCGGCTCCGACGGTATCGAGGAACGTCTTCAGCAGCCCGGGTGCCCCAAGGGCTTCGAAGTCGGCCACAGACAGCTTGTTGTAGGTCAGATCGCGATTGCGGGCGCCCGCGCGGTCCCAGTCGGTCTGCGCGATCCGGGTTTCGAGCGACAGCACCGCCTTGGCCGCGCTGGCAGGATCGGCATACCCCGCCTTGCCGAGCAGGAACGTGAGGTAGTCCAGATACTTCGCGCGGATTTCCAGCGAGCGCTTGTCCTGCTTCAGGTAATAATCGCGGTCGGGCATACCGAGACCGCCGATATTGGCGTGCAGCGCATAGATGTCGCTCTGCTTGGAGTCGGCATCGACCCAGGCGCTCACCGGCGAGGCATAACCCGGCTCACCGAACAGACGCATGACGTCGGCCGGCGTCTTCGCCGCGAAGATGCGGCTCAGATAGGGCTGCGCCGGAGCGAGACCCGCCTTTTCAATGGCATCGGTATCCATGAAGGACTTGTAGGCCGCCGCCACGCGCGCGGTATCGGTGCCCGGCGCAGGGCTCGCAGCCAGAAGACCGTCAACGATCGCGTGAAGGCGCTGCTGCGAAAGCTCGTTCAGTTCAATGAACGATCCCCAGCGGGTGCGGTCGGCCGGCAATTCCACCGAGGCAATCCACTTGCCGTTGACGTAGGCGTCGAAATCGTCGCCCGGCTTGACGGCCGTATCCATCCACTGCGTCTGGACCCCGAAATCGCCCCAGTCTGTCGACGGAGCAAGCGGGTCCGCGCCGGCCAGAGCGGGTGCAGCGGAAAGTGAGAAAACAATGGCGGAAACACTTGCCGACACGGCAAGAGCACGGCCCAGAAGGTTGCGCATTTACGACCTCTCATTCGGGAAAGGGTT
>NZ_BCTX01000023.1 GCF_001590985.1 Novosphingobium naphthalenivorans NBRC 102051 | reverse complement strand
AAGGGCATAAGAACTCTCAGGGCCCAATAACACCGCATCAAGATGGAACTATTCCCAGGCCTGGGCGGCTTCATCGGCACTGGGTCGGGGGAAGAAGCATGCGATGACGTCCGGGGTGACGCGTATGGGCTGCCTGGATACCGTATCAATGCAGCACCAACGGGATTTCACCTCCGCAATGACCTCGCCGCACCGCTGGATTGTGGTATCGTAAAAGGCACTTTCCCTGCGGACTTTTTCGAGGGTGACGCTTGCGACCAGGTGATCGAGCCGGAATGCCGGCCGCCGATAGGTAATTTCGTGCTTCAGCGCTATCCACTGACATGCTGCAACCGCAGCCGGTGAGGCGACGCGTTCCCAATGCTCGATTACCGCTGCCTGCACCCACTTGAGATACACTGCATTATTGACATGGCCCATAAAGTCTATGTCGGCATCGGCAATTATCACGGGACAATCGTGACTCGATTTTGAAATCATCCTCATGTGTAACACATAAACGTAAGGAACCTGCCTTCATTCGACCGTGTCTCATTGACAGGGGGAAAGAGGCACTATCAATTTTATCCTACAAGCCCTATATATGACGCGCTGACGTCGCTCGCGACGGATATTGGGCCGCTCAAAGGCTCCCCCTCTGTCCCTTTCTTGCATCACGAAGCCGGGATGTGCCGCTGTTGGCGCATGCCCGTCACACATGGGACAAAGGATACCCGTATGATCACCGGAACCGTCAAATTCTTCAATTCAGACAAGGGCTATGGTTTCATCGCACCCGAGGACGGCGGCGAGGACGCTTTCGTCCACATCAGTGCCGTCGAGCGCGCCGGCATGCGCACGCTCGACAAGGACCAGCGGGTTTCTTACGAGCTTGAAACCAATGCTCGCGGCAAGACGTCCGCAGTAAACCTGCAGTCGGCCTGATTAAGGACCGGCCGGAGCGGACGGATGTGCCGCTTCGGCCGGTACTCGGCATTTTGGATAGGCAACAATGGCATTTACCCGCGATTTCTGTGAAGCGCGCGCGAACGATGCTGCCTTGGCAGCTTTCAATGCAACGCTCGATAATGTTCGTGATCGCGAATTGCGGTCGGAAGCGGCGTGGCGTGTAATGGCCGACCAGTTGCTGCAAGTCGAAAAGAACCGGAAGGAGCGCTCCGCTGAGCGCGATTAGTGGATAGAACGGCTTTCTGGTCGGCTCTTGCGATTACCATGATCGCTGGCGGGCCATTGCCGTTCATCCTGGGCGCCCACGGAGCGACACTGGGCGGATTTGCCCAATATGTGCTGTTTGCGAGCGTCCTGCTGGGCATTGGCGACTATGCCACGGGCATTCTGGGCGCAAATGCGGGTGTATTGATGGTCGTGCTTCATGGCACGGCACGTCTTCTGACGGTGGCCCTTCCTGCAGTCGTTTCTTTCGCGGCAGCCTCCGTGTTTCAGTGAGTATTTTCCACCCGAACGCGAAACATGAGCACTGCCCTGCCAGCAGATAAGGAACTGGAGCGTCAGTTCGGGAGTGTCCGGGACGTCACTTCCTCGGCCCTCACGAAGAAAGACTTCAGCACGGCATCGCCGAAGCTCGTGGTAAGGGCCACATCGGTCGCATCCCGGCCCCGGGCCATCAGAATACGTCCGATCCGCGGCACGGCATGGCGGGCGTCATAGGTGTACCAGGCGCCACCGATGAACACGTCGAACCAGGCGCTGAAATCCATCGGCGCCTCGTCGAACGGAACCCGGATATCTCCGAGATACCCCGTGCAGTAGCGCGCCGGAATGTTGAGGCAGCGGCACAGGGTGACCGCCAAATGCGCAAAGTCCCGGCACACACCTTCCCGCTCCTGATAGCCCTGCCATGCCGTCTTGTTGGACCGGGCGTGCTCATAGCCGAAGCGCAGGTGCCCATTCACGAAGGCAACGACCGCCTCTACCTTGTCGCGTGCGGACGCGAGATGGCCGAAATTGCTCCAGGCCGCGTCCATCAGCAGGTCGGTCTCGCAATAACGGCTGCCGAGCAGATAGATCAGTACATCGTCAGGATACGTTTCGACGCGCGCTTGCGGACAATCGGGTGCACGCACATCGGGTTCGCCGTTGTCCTCGATGATGAAGTCGCATGACACGGAGACGGCGCCTGCGGGCGCCGTGAAGCGGGAGCAGATATTCCCGTACCCGTCGATATAGTCGTAGATCGGTACTTCGGGTGAAGCCTGGATGCGCTGCGGCGTCACCAGATCCTTGTTCCTCGAGGGGTGGACGCTCAGAAGCGCGAGCATCGCAGTCGGAACTTGGGCCTCGAAATGGATCTCGTAACCGGCGCGAAGCAGCATAGCATTGTCCTTGCGTTCACCCGCTTTGGGTGTTGGTTGCACTGTGTTAACCGGAAGTGGCACCATCGAGGCGAATGCGAGCCTCAACAGTCATGCTGCGGTTGCCGGCGACGCCGTTGGCGGGATCGTAGACATAGCCTGAGATGAAGCGGCTGGCGAAACAGGCGGGCCGGTTCCAGCATAATCTTCAATCAGGCGCTGACAAGCCGCTGGCCATAGCTCTCGCGAGGGCCCATCATGATGCGATGCTCGCCAAATGCGACGGGTTGCCGATAGGAGTACTCGGTAAGATGACGGATGGTCAGAAGCGGCATGTCTGCGGCCTGTTTTGACGCCGTCTGCAAACCCGCCGCCCTTGCTGGGGCCGGATGACCCGGAACCCGTTATATGCCTGAACCCGCGGGGCCGCTCACCCTTCATTCTGACCGGGGACCATGCCGGATGCGCCATCCCCGCACGGCTGGGAACTCTCGGGCTCGAAGAGGAAGACTTGTCTCGCCATATCGCGCTCGATACCGGCGTGGCCGAACTGGGCGCCGCAATGTCCGAAAGGCTCGACGCGGTTTTCCTCGCGCAGGCCTATTCGCGTTTGGTCATCGATTGCAATCGCGCGCCTTCGTCGGCCGAGGCCATCCTTGCCATCGCAGATGCCACTCCGGTACCCGGCAATGCGGGCCTCACAGGGCTCGCGCGAGAGCTTCGCGTCAACGAGATTCACGCGCCCTATCACGCCCGTCTGGCAGAGGAAATCCAGGCGCGCTGGCATCCGGGAACGCCGGTAGTCCTCATCGCCTTGCACAGTTTCACGCCCGTCCTCGGGGAAGTCGTGCGGCCCTGGGATGTCGGTATCCTTCACGCGGGAGGAAACGAAAGCTTCTCCCGGCGGCTGCTCGACGCGTTTGCGCGTGAACCGGGGTTGCGGGTGGGAGATAACCAGCCTTACCACATGGACGAGACGGACTACAGCATTCCCCGTCACGCCTTCGGCAGCACACTCGATTATGCCGAAATCGAAGTTCGTCAGGATCACATCGCCGATGGGGCAGGCCAGCGCCATTGGTCCGAGTTGCTGTGCATGGCCCTGGAGGAAGCGCATTCCCGCTAGGCTCTTGTGTTATCGTCCCGGCCTCTCCATATCACAGCCATCAGGACTTTCGTATCCGAGCAGGTCTTGACTGAGAGATGATATGTGCTCCCGCTTTTTCGTGGAGCCCCATCATGCCTCCTGCAAGTCCCTCAGCCGATGCTTCCCTATTGCCGCCGCACCGGCCAACTTCCGGCGACGCTCTGTGAGCCGGGCGATGAACCTCGCCTTGACCGAAGAGGACGTGATTGCCGCCTGCACCAAAAGCGCCGTGTCGGTCAGTTGCACGGAAACGCTCCTCTCGGGAGGCACCCACCTCGTCTGCACGACCGGGGAAGGCGCCGAAGAGATGCGATCGAAGCTGAAAAAGCACATCATTGAAGGCGACGTCCGGCGCCAGGCCTTCTACCGGCCCAAGAACCGCTGGTGAGGGAATTCCTTCCAGGCCGCAATCGAAACGAATTGCTTCCATCTTCCACGCTGCCCGGATCAGGAGACCTCAATGTCCTCCCAAGATGAAACCGCGAACGACAACCCCGCAGCCAAGCCCGTTCACTCCCACTGGCAACGGAAATCCAAATTTAAACTGCCTGCCGATGCGGCAGCCCGGCAAGGAAGCATCACAAGGCTGGCCTTCGAGCGGTTTGGCAGCAGGGATGCCGCGATTTCCTATCTCAACAGCCACTGCGCGAAGCTAGGCGGGCGGCCTCTGGACATCGCGACGGCCACGAAAGAAGGCTGGCAGGCGATCGAGTTCGACATCGCGGCTTTGTCATAGACAAACGGGCACCGCGGGGTGCCGTGCGGGTGCGGCCAGGGCTGCCTCTGATTCTACCACGTCAGTACAGCGGCAATCCTGTCGCGAAACAGCGGGGACGCGCTCATGAAACCCGACCTCCTGACCCTCCAGGCGCTTATTTTCGGCGGAATTGTGCTGACGCTTCAAATCGGTTTGAGGGCATTGGCACCGGCGGGTCTGTCGATCCCCGCGAAAAAGGCCGCACGGACCGTCCTTGCCGGCATCAGGCGAAAGCGGACGGCGACACGCCGAAAGTGACCGGCATCAGGCCAGCATTTGCGCTGCGGCCGGCCGCGAATCCCGATTTTCCCCGCATAAGGAAAGTGTTCGCTTGAGCAGATCCATGAGCCGCAGCCGCGACATGTGTGAATGGGACGAATTCAGTGTTTCCACGTCGAGGATGCGGGGCCTGCTGGCGGAAGGGGAGCCGGACAGCCTTCCCCCCTTTCGCTGTCTGTCTATTCCCGGCATTACCGCTCATGAGCACCGCCTGTGTTCCGAACTCTGGGTGCGCGACCGTATAGCGGCAAGCCTGCCCCAGCGCCGCGAACTTGCCTTCCGGTTCTCCTTGCCCGAGCGGGCCAAGATACGCATCGGCTATCTCTCCAACGACTTCCACGATCACGCCACCTCCCATCTGCTGATCGAAACTCTGGAAGCGCACGACCGGAGCCGTTTCGAGCTGCACGCCTTCTCCTTCGGCGAGGACAGCGGCGGCGGGATGCGCCAGCGCGTCTGCAAGACCTTCGATGCCTTTCACGACATCACCGAGCACACCGACATCGAGGCTGCCCGTGCCATTCACAGGACCGGGATCGACATCCTTGTCGACCTCAAGGGTTATACCCGCGGCTGCCGGACCGGCATCATGATGCTGCATCCCGCACCCGTTCAGGTGAACTATCTGGGCTATCCCGGCACGATGGGCGCGGACATCTGCGATTATATCATCACCGATCCGTTCACGACGCCGTTGGCCTCCGCTTCCGCATACTCGGAAAGCTTTGCCTATATGCCGCATTCCTATCAGCCGCACGGCAGGAACAGCGCCATCGGCCGCAGACCGCCGCGTGCCGAACTGGGTCTGCCGGATACCGGCCTGGTGTTCTGCTGCTTCAATCAGACTTTCAAACTGACCCCGGCGCACTTTGACGTATGGTGCCGCCTGCTGGAAGCCACGCCCGGCAGCGTACTTTGGCTTCGCGCCGACGAGCGGGCAGAAGGAAACCTCAGGGGTGAAGCCCTGCGGCGCGGGATACTTCCCGACCGTCTCGTGTTTGCTCCGTACATGCCGCAAGCCGAGCACCTGGGCCGGCTGCAGAATGCGGATATCGTGCTCGATACCGCACCCTATGGGGCCCACACGACAGCGAGCGATGCCCTCTGGGCTGGTGTTCCGGTAATCACCCATGCCGGAAGCACGTTCCCGTCCCGCGTTGCTGGCAGCCTTCTGCATGCCGTTGGCCTGCCGGAACTCATTGCCCGCGACGAGCAGGACTATTTTTCGCTCGCCTTGACGCTGGCCACGCAGCCGGGACGGCTGGCGGCCTGCAAGGCAAAGCTGAGCAGAAATCGCATGGCGGCTCCGCTCTTCGATGTGACAAGCTATGCCGCTGCGCTGGAATATCTTTACCATACCATGTGGGCTCGCTGCCGCGCAGGTCAACCACGAGCGGCTATTGCAGCCTGTGAGACCAGCGATCACGGCGCGAAATTCGATCCTGGCGTGGATCGACTATAAGCAGTTGACCCGCGCGCCCTTCACGCATCTTGCGCTCGACAATCTGTACACTGTCGTCAATCCCAGAAGTCCAAAACACATCCGCTCGGCGACTGTCCTGCGACTGAAGACGGTTCGGGCGCCGATTTCAAACGGCATTCGTTGTCGGACTGGGCCAGATGAACAGGCCGTCGGTATTGCAGAAGAGATAGTGACCGTGGAACGGGCGCTCTGCCGGCGTCTGCAGGCAGCAGTTTGTTGCCGCGCGACGTCCGTTATCGCTGCCTCGGCGCTCCGAAGCTGACTGAGCAGAATGTCCCAGCCTCGACCTTTTGAGCTTGATTGCACTAACCTCCGGGAATGGCAGGTTCTGGGAACGGCGTCTGTTCAGAGGAGCGACTTAAATGGGCGCACCGCCGCCTGATCGCTCAATAGACTGGGCATGGCAGGTTCCGGGAGCAGCGGCCATTCACGCGCGCGCCGGGGAACGGCTTGAGTTGGTCGGCAGCCGACACTTTGTGAGCTTCAGGGCTCCCCGCAATCCGGCTCCGAACGCGACATTCTCCTGCCGCTCCTTGAGGCGTCCCCACTCCCCCAAGCTATGTCTACTCTTCCCGGCATTTCAGATGTTCAAGGTTTTGATCAAGTGTTGCCAAAGCGGTCGATTATTCGCCGGGAATTTGTTCACCTGCCCAAGCAACAATCAGGAACTTCGAGCGAAGATGGTCAGCGTAGTTTCCCATCCGTGGAAACTAGCCGCAAGAACGGCCTAGCCTTTCCTATTGGCGGTTGGGCCTGATCCACGGGTGCGTCCGAATGATCACGGCGCCTTTGCTTTTTGAGAACTGAAGGCTTGGCATTCTTGTCGACCGCCCCGTCGATCATGTCCGCCCAGTCCTGAAGCATGCGCCTCCGCGAAGAAATATAGAGCGCGCTGTTGTAAGCTCCCCTGACCGAATTGGCTTCGGAATGGGCCAGAGCCATCTCGATCCAGTCAGAGCTGTAGCCTTCGGTCTCGTTTGCCCATGTCGACGCGAGTCCGCGAAAGCCATGGACGGTCTGCCGACGTCGGTAGCCCATGCGGTAGCAGGCATAGATCATCGTGTTCTCGGAAATCGGCCGACCGGCCTTCGGGCCGGGAAAGACGAACTCGCCATCTGTTGCCGACCGGCGGCGGCGCAGCAGTGCGACGGCTTGCCTCGGCAAGGGCACGAGATGCTCGCGCCCCATCTTCATGCGTTCAGCTGAAATGCGCCAAACAGGTTCGCTCCCGTCCAAATCCTCGAACTCGCTCCAGGCGGCGAATCGTACTTCGCTGGTGCGCGCCCACGTCATCATGGTGAACATCAGGGCATCGCGGGTAAGCAACTGACAGCGCGGATTGTCCTCACCATCATAGGAAGCGATGGCCCGCAGCAACTGAGGCAGTTCCTTGAGCGGAACGCGAGACATGTGCTTGACGCGCGGCCGAGGCTTGAGCGCGCCCACAAGATGAACCGAAGGATCGTCTTGCGCCCAGCCGTTGGCAATCGCGAAGCGGAAGACCTGCCCCACGCACTGCTTGGCCCGGCGACTGATATCGAGAGCCCCACGCTCTTCGATCTTGCGGATCATGATCAGAATTTCGGGTGCGGTGATCTGGGTGATCGGTTTTGCGCCCAGCATCGGGAAGACATCCCGCTCCATCCGACTCAGCACACGCTTGGCGTGCGCATCGTCCAGTCCCTCTTCTCGATTTGCGTGCCACTTGCGCGCCACTGTCTCGAAAGTGTTCGTCCTGACCTGGACCTCCGCAGCGATCTCGACGCCCGGATCACGCCCGTCGGCGAGCAGGCCCCGCGCCACATCCCTGCGCGCACGGGCGACCGCGAGGGAGACCTCGGGGTACTTGCCGAAGCTCAGCAGCTTCTCCTTCCCCGCGAAGCGGTATTTCATCCGCCACAGCTTTGAGCCGTTGGGCTGGACGAGCACATGCAGCCCACCCCCGTCCGAGAGCTTATAGGGGCGCGGTCGGACGGCCGCATATTTCACCTCGAGTTCCTTGAGTGCCATGTGGGGGTATCGCTGTTGTGGGGTATGCGGCGATGGTACCCCCAAATTCAGCGAAAATTCAAACCGACACCCCCAAACGCAGCCGAACGCGCTCGGACGTCGGCGCACGCGGACAACCGAGAAAAATATTTGATTTTAAAAAGAAAAAAGACGCTGCCGGCTCGTTCTGGACTAGCGCGGACAACGTCTGAAAATGGGGTATGGTAGCGGAGGAGGGACTCGAACCCCCGACACGCGGATTATGATTCCGCTGCTCTAACCGGCTGAGCTACTCCGCCATACCAAGGCCGGGCCCGCTGTGCGGGAGGCCTGATCAGGTGCACCGGATGGCCGGTGCAGGCCGCGTCCTTTAGGGGGGAGGTTGGTCCCGGTCAACACCCAAAAAGCAGGTGGATACGGAAAGATTCAAAGGGGCAATTCAATCGCCACCGCAAGCCCCGGTCCGGCGTCGTTCAGCGCGACGGTTCCGCCGTGGAGATGGGCGACGGCTTGCACCAGCGACAGCCCCAGCCCGGCGCCCCAGCCGCGCCGGGCTTCGTCGAGGCGGCCGAAGCGGCGCAGCGCTTCGGCTCTTTGTTCCGGGGCAATGCCCGGGCCTTCGTCGGCAACGGCGAGAGTCACGCGGGCAGGGCCGGGTACGAGCGACAGGGTGATCGTGCCCGCACCGTACTTGAGCGCGTTGTCGACGAGATTGCCGATCGCCTGATCCATCAGTTGCCGGTGCACCGGCATCGTGAAGGACACCGGGGCTTCGACCACGATGGCACGGTCCTGGTCTTCGATCAGGGGGGCGTAGATTTCCGCGATCGTATCTAGCATGTCGCGCAGGTCTGTCCGGGCAAAGCTGTCGCGGCCCAGTCCGGCTTCCGCACGGGTGATGCTCAGGGCGGTCTCGATCATCGCCATCAGCCGCTCGCTTTCGGCGAGGGCCTGATCGACCGCCGTCTGGGCCGAGGGATCGGTGACTGCGCTGGCTGCCCGGTCGAGCGCCGAGCGCATCCGGGTCAGCGGCGACTTGAGATCGTGGGCGAGCCCGTCGGTGGCCACCTTGAGCTCGGTGTTGAGAGTCTCCACCCGGTCCAGCGTCCGGTTCACTTCGTCGCCGAGCAGGGCGAAGGCATCGCCGGTGCCGTCCCGGGGCACGCGGCGCGACATATCGCCTTCGCGCACGCCGTGGAGCGTGGCGACTGTCGCTTTCAACCGGTTGAGGATCAGCCGGGTGGAGACGAATGCGGCGAATGCGGCGAAAAGCAGCGAGAGGCACAAGGCGATGAGGCTGGCGCGTTCGAGCAAGGCGAAGAACTGTCTTTCGCCCTCGACGACCGTGCCGGTTATCAGGGTTTCCCCGCCGGACAGACGCATGGCGTGGACGAACATCGCTTCGGGCAGGCTGTGCCCGGTCCGGCGGGAACGGATGAGCGTGTAAGGGGCGTCCACGGCGAGTCCCGGCGGCAGCGCCGTCAGGTTGCCGGCCAGAGGCTTTCCGTCCGGGTCGGTGAGAAGCAGTACCACCGTTCGCTTGCGCTGACGGCCGGCGTGCATTTCGACAGCTTTTGCCAGGGCTGCGGGGCCGCCGTCGGTGTACGTCTCGACCAGATCGTCGCGCACGGCTTCGGCCACGGCAACGGCATCCGCATTGCTTTGTGAGCGCAGCACGGCTCCCAGACCGAACAGCAGAATTGCGGCCGCCAGCGCCTGAAAGAGGAAGACGAGCGCCGCGAAGCGGACCGTCGTCGAGCGCCAGATCACGGCTGCGGGCCGATACGGTAGCCGGCACCGCGCACCGTATGCAGAAGCGGGCGGCCGGCCCCTTCGTCGATCTTCTTGCGGAGCCGGCTGAGATGGACGTCGACGACGTTGGTGCCGGGATCGAAGTGATAGTCCCAGACGCCTTCGAGCAGCATCGTGCGCGTGACCACCTGATCGACATGGCGCAGCAGGAATTCGAGCAGGCGGAATTCGCGCGGCTGCAGGTCGATCGTCCGCTCACCCCGGCGGACGCGCCGGGCGAGCAGGTCCATTTCCAGATCCTCGCAGCGCAGCACGGTCTGGGCCGCGGGCACTGCGCTGCCCCGGCGGATCAGCAGGCGGATGCGCGCCAGCAGTTCGGCAAAAGTGAAGGGTTTGACGAGATAGTCGTCGCAGCCGCTGGTCAGCCCTTTGATGCGGTCGTCGGGAGATCCCAGTGCCGAGAGGATGATGACCGGCGTTTCGACTCCTGCTCCGCGCAGCGCGGCCAGCACCGCCATACCGTCGAGACCCGGCAGCATCCGGTCGAGCACGATGCACTGGTAGCCGCTGTCGGTGGCGAGGAACAGGCCGTCGCGGCCATTGTCCGCGCGGTCGACGACGAAGCCTTCCTCGGCAAGGCCGTTCGCCACGAATTCGGCAGTCGCCGGGTCATCTTCGACAAGCAGGATCTTCTGGGCCATCGCCATCCCGTATAGCGCCGGTTCGATGGCGGCGCACCAACCGTGACATTACCGATTTGTCATGTCGCGGCGAGCCCCGGGCAATGCACCCATGGTTACTCCGGTATCGGCCAGCTGGAGTTTGCCGATGCAAAAGGGGTTTGTTGTCTGTCTTGCGGCACTGGCCGCGCCCGTTTCGGCGGCGCCCGCGCTTTCGCCTGCGGAGATCGAAGGCATCTGGCTGAACCCGCGCGGGACGGTCGCGGTTCGCACCGAACCTTGCGCGCAGAATGTCTGCGGGCGCATCGTCTGGGCCAGTTCCGAAGCGCAGGCCGATGCAAGGGATAGCGGTGTTGTGCAGCTTGTCGGCACGCAATTGCTCGAAGGCTACCGGCCGAAAGGGCGGGGCGCCTGGGCGGGGACAGTGTTCGTGCCCGACATGGGGCGGCGGTTCTATTCCGAAATCCACACCGTCTCGCTGACGCAGATGCAAGTGAAGGGCTGCATTCTCGGCGGCCTCATCTGCAAGTCTCAGGTCTGGACGCGTATCGGGCAGGTGCCGGTATGAAAGCCGTGCCGCAGATCTTCCAGCGCTATCGCCGGGTCCTTGCAGGCGGCGTGGTGCTGGCTGTCATCGCGCTGGGTTTCGCCGCGCTCGACAGCCTGACGCATGAGATTCGCTATACCCAGGTCCGTGCCGCCTTCCATGCGCTGACGGCCGGGCAGATCGCGCTGGCACTGGGATTTACCGCGGCGAGCTATCTGGCGCTGACGTTCTACGACATGCTGGCCCTGCGCGTGATCGGGCGGCCGCTGCCCTGGCATACGGCGGCGCTGGCATCGTTCACCAGCTACACGCTCAGCCACAATCTGGGGCTTTCACTGCTGACGGGCGGATCCGCGCGCTACCGCATCTATGTCGCCGCCGGGCTCGACGGGCCGGACATCGCGCGGATTGTCGGTATCGCGGCAGGGACGTTCTGGGCCGGCGTTTCCGCGATCGCCGGGGTGGCGATGCTGCTGCGCCAGGGACCGCTTCCGCTTGGCGCGGTCACTCTGGGACCCGATGTCGTACATACGGCAGGCGCCGCGGTGCTGGCCGCCATCGCCGCGCTCGTGGTCGTGACAGGCCGCCTGAAACGTCCGCCTTCGGTACTGGGCGTAAGGCTGCCGTTGCCCCACCGGCGCGACCTGCTGGAACAGATCGGCGTGGCCTTTGCCGACACGACTTGCGCGGCGGCGGCGCTTTTCGTGCTGATCCCCGGGGCCGATCCATCGCAGATGCCTGCCTTCGTGCTCGCTTACGCGCTTGGCATCGTGGTGGCGCTGGTGAGCCATGTACCCGGCGGTCTCGGCGTGTTCGAGGCGGTGGTGCTGGCGGTGCTGCCGGAAGACCGGACCACGCTTTTCGCAGCGCTGATCGCTTACCGGCTGATCTATTACCTGCTGCCGCTGGCGCTGGGCGTGATCCTGCTCGTCTGGCACGAAGGCGCGCGCAACCGCAAGCTTGCCCGTCTGGTGGACGGCGTGCAGGCCTTTGCCAGCAGCCTTTCGCCGATCCTGCTGAGTTCGGCGGTGTTTCTGGGCGGGGGAATGCTCCTGCTGTCCGGCTCGCTGCCTTCGATCCATACCCGGATGCGGGCGCTGATCGGCGTCCTGCCGCTGCCTGTCATCGAGGCCAGCCATATCGCCGCCAGCCTGTGCGGCGCGGCGCTGCTGCTGCTGGCACCGGGGCTTTACCGGCGGCTGGACGGGGCCAGTCTGGCGGCGCGGTGGCTGCTGCTGGCCGGTATGGTCTTCTCGCTGGCCAAGGGGTTCGACTACGAGGAAGCGGCCGTCTGCCTGACACTGGCTGGACTGCTCTATCTGACGCGCGGAGCCTTCTACCGGCGGACGGCGATCACTGAACAGCCGCTGACGGCGGGCTGGCTTACAGCCATCGCAATGGCGGCGGCGCTGGCTGGATGGGCGGGGATGTTCGCGTATCGCCATGTGCCCTACAGCGACAACCTGTGGTGGAAGTTCGCCCTGCGGGCCGACGCGCCGCGCTATCTTCGGGCCATGCTGGCAAGTGCCGTGCTGCTGACGGGCGTGGCCCTGTGGCGGATGCTGGCTCCGGTCTCTCCGCGCCGCAATCCGCAGGCCGGACGGGCAGACTGGCCCGCGATCCGCTCCGTGCTGGCGCAGGCGTCAAGGACCGAAGCCATGCTCGCGCTGACAGGCGACAAGCAGTTTCTTGTCTCCGAGGCGGGCGATGCGTTCCTGATGTACCAGATCAAGGGCACGAGCTGGATCGTCATGGGCGATCCGGTGGGGGACGAACAGTCCTGGGGCGAACTGCTCTGGACGATCCGCGGCCTGTCGCACCGGCGGCAGGGGCGGCTGGTTCTCTACGAGGTGTCGCCCGCGGTGCTGGACCTCGCCATCGGCATGGGCCTGCAGATCGTGAAGTACGGCGAGGAAGCGATCGTCGATCTGGCGGATTTCGAGCTCGATACGCCCCAGTTGCGCAGCATTCGCCGCTCCGAGCGCGCAGCGGCCAAGGCGGGCGCGCGTTTCCGGATCGTTCCCGCCGCCGCCGTCCCGGTAATCATGGATGAGCTTGAAGCGGTGTCCGATGAATGGATGCAGTCGAAGGGGCAGCGCGAGAAGGGGTTCAGCCTGGGCTGCTTCAACCGCGCCTATCTGAGCAATTTCGACATGGCGGTGGTGACAATGGATGACCGGATCGTCGCCTTCGCCAACTTGTGGCTTACCGCGAACAAGGACGAGGCATCGGTCGATCTGATGCGCCATCGCGACGATGCGCCGAACGGCACCATGGACTTCCTGTTCACCAACCTGATGCTCTGGGCCAAGGCGCGCGGATACCGCCAGTTCACGCTGGGCATGGTGCCGCTTTCGGGGATCGAAGGGCGCCAGCTCGCACCGGCCTGGGCCAAGGCGGCGGCGCTGATCTTTCATCATGGCGAGGGTTTCTACGGCTTCCGGGGGCTGCGCGGGTACAAGGAGAAGTTCGCGCCGCGATGGGAGCCGCGCTACGTCGCCGGGCCGCATGGCGTCGGCCTGCTGCAGGGGCTCCATGACGTTTCGCGCCTGATCGGCAGCGGGCCTCAGGACGCGCTGCCGCCCGAAGCGGCGAAAGGGCAGGGGACTCCTGTCCCGGCGATGGCCAGAAGCCTGCAGGCGCCCCGGGGCGTGCCGGCATGATCCGCAAGCCCATGATTCGCCAGAAGAGGCCGGCGTGGCGCCGCCGGGTAGGTATCGCCGTGCTGCTGCTGGCGGCCCTTGCTGCCATCGCGACCCATGCCCCGGCCCTGCATCTGCTCGGCAGCCGCACCTACCGCACGTTTCCCGCGGCGGGCGGCAAAGCGCCGGTGGCCGCCGTTTTCCTCTCCGGCGACATGGGGTTCGATTTCGGCATGAGCGGCGCTGTCTCCAAAGGGCTGGCCGCGCATGGCATTCCCGTTGTGGGTGTCGTGTCGCCGGTCGCGTTCGCGCACCACCGGACGCGCGCGCAGGCACAGGCCGTGGTTACGGATGCCATCGGCCGGGCGCTTAGGCAGACCGGTGCGCAGCGCATCATCCTGATGGGCGGCTCCTTCGGGGCGGATATCGTGGCCACTGTCGCGCCAGACCTGCCCGCCGATCTGCGGGCGCGCATTGCCGCGATCGGGCTGACCGTGCCCGGGCGAGACGTCTATTTCCGCGCCGATCCCAGCGGCCTTGCCTATCTCGGCACGCCGGAAGCCCGCCCGGCGGCTGCCTTGCGCCGGCTGGGCTGGGCGCCCGTCATCTGCATCTACGGCGTAGAGGAAAGCGACAGCTTGTGCCCCTTGCTGAAAGGCAGCGGCGCGCAAGTTATCGGCCTGCCCGGCGGCCACTATCTCCGGCGCGATCCGGCGCGGCTGACGGCAACGGTGCTCCGCGCGCTGCATGTCGCCGGTCCCGCGACCGGGGTGTGACCATGACCTGAGGTTCTGAACCGGCCCGGCAATGTCCGGGCAGCTCCATTCCCTTTCCTGCCCCCAGCCGGCGGCAATATGTGCGACATTCCATGACCAAACCGATTTTCTACGATCCGACCGGACGCCGCAGCCGATGGTCGCGCCGGGCCATTGCCGCGCTCCTGCTTGCAGCGATCCTTGGCGGGATCGCTTTTGCGACGACGCTGGTCGCCGTGCCGCGCCAGCGGGAGCTGGAACTGCCGGTGCCGCGCCTCCATCCCGCGAGCTTTTCCCGGCACAAGCTGAAGCACGCGCTGACGGCATGGCTTCCCAAAGGGCACGGCAAGGCGGCGCAGCAGGCGCCGCTGACGATCGGGTTCTACGAGCCCAACAGCGACGAGGGATTCCTCTCGCTGCGGCATCACGGCAACGATCTCGACTGGGTCGTTCCTGCGCTGGTCAGCGTTTCGGGCGCGGATCACCATGTCACGGTCGAGCAGGATCGCCGTTTCGACCGGCTGGTTACGTCCGCGCCGCACCGCTTCAAGGTGCTGCCGATGGTTCAGAACCTCAGCGATGCGGGGTGGGACAGCAAGGGGGCGGCCTCGCTCCTGCGCGATGCCCGCCAGCGCCGGGCACTGGCGGGCAGGCTGGCGGCACTGGTGAGCAGCCGCAAGGACGCCGGGCTGGTCATGGACTTCGAGGCCCTGCCGCGCGGCGCCATGCCGGACTACATCGCCTTTCTGCGCCAAGTCCGCGCCGCATTGCCCAAAAGCGCGCGGCTTGCCGTTACAGTGCCAGCCGAGGACGATGCCTGGGCGCTGGAGGCCATCGCGAGGGTCTCCGACAAGGTCATTTTCATGGCCTACGACCAGCACTGGGAAGGTGGCGAGGCCGGGCCGATTGCGGCACAGGACTGGTTCGTCCGCGAAGTCGTAGGGGCATTGCACCGCATCGGGCCGGACAAGATCGTCGTCGCGCTGGGCAGCTATGCCTATGACTGGCACGGGGGCGACACCGATGCCCTGTCGATCGAGGATGCCTGGCTGGCCGCGCATGACAGCGATGCCCAGATCACGTTCGATCCGGCCAGCGGCAACAGCGGTTTTGCCTATGACGAGGGAACGCAGCACCATATGGTCTGGATGCTCGATGCGGCGGCGAACTGGAACGAGCTGGCAACGCTGCGGCGGCTCGGCATCGAAGATGTCGCCATGTGGCGGCTTGGTATCGAGGACCCCGGCTTCTGGAACGGTCTGGGAGCATTCCGCAAGGGCGGCACGCCCGATCTCTCGGCGCCGGAGGCCCAGAGTGGGGCCGATGTCGAGGGTTCGGGCGAAATCCTGCGCATCACGGCCACGCCGCGCGGCGGCCATCGCACGGTTCGTTTCGGTCCAGACGGCACGATTCGGGACGAGCGGTACGACGCGCTGCCCACGCCTTTCGTGGTGCAGCGGACCGGCGGCACCGACCCCAGGCGCATTGCCCTGACGTTTGACGATGGCCCGGACGGGACATGGACGCCGCGCATCCTGTCCGAGCTTGAAGCGGCTCATGTTCCCGCGACTTTCTTCGTGATCGGCGAAAATGCGCTGACTCATCCCGAACTGCTCAAGCGCATCGTTGCCGACGGCGATGAGCTGGGAAATCACACCTATACCCATCCCAACCTCGCCAATGCCGGCAAGTCCGAAACCAGCCTCGAACTCAATGCCACCCAGCGGCTGGTGCAGGCCTATACGGGCCGCAGCATGACGCTGTTCCGGGCGCCCTATTTCGGGGACGCGGAGCCGACGACTTTCGACGAACTGGAGCCTGCGCTGGAAGCGCAGCAGGCGGGTTACACGGTTGTCGGCCTCCACGTCGATCCCAACGACTGGCAGCGTCCCGGTGCCGATGCGATTGTCCAGCAAGTGCTGGATCAGGTGCACTCGGCAACGGCCGGGAACACCATGAATGTCGTTCTCCTGCATGACGGCGGCGGTGATCGCGCGCAGACGGTCGCGGCGCTTCCGCGCATCATCGCGGCGCTGAAGGCGCAGGGCTATACGTTCGTGACGGCCTCGCAGCTCGCCGGTGTGCCGGTAGCCCGCGCCATGCCGGTAGTGTCGTCGAGCGATCTTGCCGCCATCCGAATCGACGTGGCGGTCTTCGTGGTCCTGATGGCCCTGTCCGCGCTGCTGGCCTGGCTGTTTTATCTCGCGATCTCGCTGGGCATGGCCCGCGCCGTGCTCATGGCGGGGCTCGCCTGGTTCCAGAGCCGTCAGAAGCGCGGTGAACCGCCGCATTTCGAACCGGCCGTATCGGTCATCATTCCCGCCTACAACGAGGAGCGCGTGATCGCCGCCTCGGTCGCGCGGGTGCTGGCGAGCGATTATCCCGCACTCGAAGTGATTGTCGCTGATGACGGCTCGAAGGACGCCACAAGCCGGATCGTTGCCGAAAAGTTCGGTCACGATCCGCGCGTGACGCTGCTGACGCTGGACAATGGCGGCAAGGCTTCCGCCTTGAACCGTGCGTTGACGCGCGCCACCGGCGAAGTGATCATCGCGCTCGATGCCGATACCCAGTTCGAGCCCGAGACTATCCGCCGCCTCGCCCGCTGGTTTGCCGATCCGAAGATCGGCGCCGTCGCGGGCGATGCGCGGGTGGGCAACCGGGTCAATCTCGTCACCCGCTGGCAGGCGGTAGAATATATCACCGCGCAGAACCTCGAACGCCGCGCGCTCGCCGGGTTCGATGCGATGACCGTGGTGCCGGGGGCTGTGGGCGCCTGGCGGCGCGCGGCGCTGGATTCGGTCGGCGGCTATCCGGAAAACACCTTGGCAGAGGATCAGGATCTCACCATCGCGATCCAGCGGGCCGGCTGGCGCGTGACTTACGACCCGCGCGCGGTGGCCTGGACCGAGGCGCCGGAAAGCTTCAAGGCGCTTGCCAGGCAGCGCTTCCGCTGGGCCTTCGGCACATTGCAGTGCCTGTGGAAGCATCGCGAAGTGCTGGTGCGCCGCAAGCCGTCGGGGCTGGGGCTTGTCGGCCTGCCGCAGGCCTGGCTGTTCCAGATCGGCTTTGCCGCCATCTCTCCGCTGATCGACCTTGCGCTGGTGGTCTCGATCGTCGGGACAGCCATTCGCGTCGCGCAGCACGGCTGGGCGCAGACTCAGGGCGATGTCGGGACTATGGCGCTCTACTGGATCGCGTTCACCGCCGTCGATGTGCTGTGCGGGTGGGTCGCCTATCGTCTGGATGGCCACAGCGTGCGGTATCCGCCGCTACTGCTGGTGGCGCAGCGGCTGGTCTACCGGCAGATCATGTACTGGGTGGTCCTGCGCGCGATTGCCTCGGCGATCGGGGGCTGGATCGTGGGATGGGGCAAGCTGGAGCGCACCGGGCGCGTGTCCGGGGCAGTCCCGGCCACGCCCGGGTAAACGCTACGCGATGAGAACGAGCCCGGCGCGGTACAGCATGTAGAGCGCGACGCAGGCGATCAGTGCGGCGAACAGGGTGTTGAGGCGTCCCTTCGCCGCGGCAAGGCGCCGGGCGGCCAGAGCGCCGAGGCCGGTGCCAACGATACCGCCGCCGATGAAGGTCCCGGCCAGCGGCCAGTCGATCAGGCCCGACCAGGCATAGTTCGCGGCCGTCGTCAGGCCAAAGGCAGCGACGGCGATCAGCGAAGTGCCCACGGCGCGGTAGATCGGCATGGAGGTCGAGGCGATCAGCGCCGGAACGATCAGGAAGCCGCCCCCGATCCCGAAGAAGCCCGAAAGCGCCCCGGTGCCGAAACCGAAGCTGAGGACCTTGGGCAGGTTCTCGCGGTTGCAGGTGACGCCTTCGACGCCGGTGTCCTTGCGCCCCCGGTACATGGCAAAGGCCACTACCAGCATCAGCAGCGCGAACAGGAACAGCAGTTTCTGCCCGTCGAAGGCCTTGCCTGCCGTCGATCCGGCCAGCGCGCCGATGATTCCGGCCGCGGCGAAGGCCGCGCCGCAGCGCCAGTTGACGTTGCGTTCGCGGGCATGGTTCCACACGCCGGTGAGGGCATTGACGGCGACGGCCAGCGCGCTGGTGCCGATTGCGAGGTGCGGGCTCTTCACCCCGACGAAATAGACCATCAGCGGCACGGCCAGGATAGAGCCGCCGCCGCCCACCAGCCCGAGCGTGAAGCCCACGAGAATGCCGCTCAGGCCGCCCAGCAGGTATTGGAGTTCGGTCATGGGATCGGCCTAGAGCAGGTTCAGCGGCAGCTTGAGATAGCTGACACCGTTGGCTTCCGGTTCCGGGAAATGCCCGGCGCGGATATTGACCTGGATCGAGGGCAGGATCAGGCGCGGCATACCGAGCGTGGCGTCGCGCGCTTCGCGCATGGCCACGAATTCGTCCTCGGTCACGCCGTCGTGAACGTGGATGTTGCCGGTCTTTTCCGCGCCGATCGTGGTTTCCCAGACATATTCGTCACGGCCGGGCGCCTTGTAGTCGTGGCACAGGAACACGCGCGCCGCTTCCGGCAGTTCCATAAGGCGCCGGATCGAGCGGAACAGCGTGCGGGCATCGCCGCCGGGGAAATCCGCGCGGGCCGAGCCGTAGTCCGGCATGAACAGGGTATCGCCGACGAACACGGCATCGCCGATTACATAGGCGAGGCAGGCCGGCGTATGGCCGGGCACGTGCAGGGCCACGGCGTCGATCCCGCCGAGCGTGAAGCGTTCGCCATCGTGCATCAGCCGGTCGAACTGCGAGCCGTCGTGCACGAAGCTCTCGGGCTCGTTGAAGACTTTGGCGAAGACGTCCTGCACCGTGCGGATATCGCTGCCGATCACCAGCGTCCCGCCCAGTTCCTGCTGGATATAGGGCGCGTCGGACAAGTGGTCGGCATGGGCGTGGGTTTCGAGCAGCCAGTCGACCGTCAGGCCTTGCGCGCGCACATAGGCGATCACGGCATCGGCCGAGCCATGGCTGGTGCGGCCCGAGGGCTGGTCGAAATCGAGCACGGAATCGATCACGGCCGCGCGTTTCGTTTCCGGATCATGCACGACATGGGTGGCCGTGAATGTCGCTTCGTCGAAGAACGTGCGCACCACCGGCAGGCGTTTCGAGGCAAGTGCCGCGATGATCTGGGCGGCGGCGGTTTCAATTGCTGGATCTGACATCGTCTTGACCTCGTTCGAGGTGTTGCATGGGAGACCGGGTTCGGGCTTTCGCCCGAACCCGGCTGAACACCGTTAAAGTTTGCGGGTGCTGAAATACCAGTCGACGGTGTTGTAGCCTTCGCTGGCGCGGGTTTCAGCAGCCGGCGCAGTCTGCGGCGGGGGCACGATCACGTCCTGGCCCGGTTGCCAGCCTTCGGGGGTGGCCACCTTGTTCGTATCGGACGTCTGGAGCGCTTTCATCAGGCGTACGAATTCTGCGATCGAACGGCCATTCGACATGGGATAGTAAACCATCGCGCGAAGCATACCGTCCGGATCGATGATGAACGTTGCGCGTACGGCCTGCGTGTCGGAAGCCCCCGGATGGACCATGCCGTAAGCACCGGCCACCGTCATCGAGATGTCCTCGATGATCGGGAACGGGATTTCGACGCCGAACTTTTCCTTGATGCTGCGCACCCACGCGATGTGGGCGTAGTTGGAGTCAATCGACAGCCCCAGCAGTTCGGTGTTCATCGCCTTGAATTCGTCCGCATGGCGGGCAAATCCCATGAATTCCGTAGTGCATACGGGCGTGAAATCCGCCGGGTGCGAGAAGAGGATCAGCCACTGGCCGCGATAATCGGACAGCTTGCGCTCGCCATGGGTGGTCTTGGCGGTGAAGTCGGGAGCCGGCTCATTGATGCGGGGCATCGAGGCGGCGGTAGCGGGCAATTCAGTCATAGCAGTCTCCTTTCATTAAATTGTGCATTTCTAATATTAGGATGCACTTATTTTATGAAGGAAGGAGTCCGGGTTTCTGTGATCGGCAAAAGCGATCATGTCCCGGATGCTGAACGAGCGGACATCAATCGATATTCCCGGTCAGGGCATTGAGCTGCCAGGCGGCGACAAGGCGCTGGCCCTGCGCTTCCAGCAGTGCGGCGTCGGCGGCGATCGCCTCGCGCTCGGCATCGAGCACGGAGAGCACCGGCACGGAGCCGACTTTCGCTTCCAGCTTGCGGCCCCGCAGCGCTTCCATGGCAGCCTGATTTTGCAGGTTTGTGGCATCGACCATACGATTGGCCGTGGCGAGGCCGGTCCAGGCATCGATGACCATGCCTTGCAGCGCCTGATCGGCCTGGCGCAGGCGGGCTTCGCTGGCATCGACCCCGGCATCGGCCGCGCGGATCTGCGTGGCGACGCGGCCGCCAGCGAAGATCGTCCACTTGCCGCGGATGCCGACGGAATAGGAATCCGCCTTGTAGCCGGGGAAGAACTGATCGCGGACATGGGCCGCTTCGGCATAGGCGCCGACTTGCGGCATACCTTCCGCTTTGGCCGCGCGCACGCCTGCCTTGGCGACGTCCACGGCAGTCTTGGCCTGACGCAGCGACGGATTGGCATTGCGGGCAAGGTCCAGCGCTTCATCGAGCGTGGGCGGGGTGCGCGGCAGATCGGGCAGGGGGGCCAGATCGCCGGCCGGGTTTCCGGTCAGCCGTTCATAAGCGGCTTCCGCCGAGGCCAGACGGCCTTGCGCATGGGCTTGCCCGGCGTCTGCCTGCGCCTTGCGGGCGCGGGCCTGGGCGAGATCGGCGCTCGAAATTTCACCCGCCTTGAACCGCAGACCGGCCTGACGTTCCACTTCGGCCAGTTCGGTGACCAGCTGATGGAAGCGGGCATTGAGTTTCCGGGCGGTCAGCACTTCGGTATAGGCGGAAATCGCCTGAACCACAGTCGTCAGGCGCGTCTGCTCGGCCTGAAAACCGGCGATTTGCGCGCCGCCCTTGGCCTGATCGATCGCTGCCGAGATCCGCCCGCCCGCATAGAGCGGCATTTCCGCCGTGCCTTGCAAGGCCAGGGGCGTCGTATCGTCGGCCGTGATGCCGAAGAAGCCGCCATTGTCTATGCGGCCCGTCCCGACCGACCCTTCGACCCGAAGGAGGGGATTGCTCTCACTCTTGGCGCGATCGAGACGGGCCTGCGCCGCAGCCTCCTCCGCCTTGGCAGCCTCAAGCGCCGGGGCATGCGCCAGGGCATCGGCGATGGCCGCGTTGAGGTCCTGTGCTGACGCGATGGGGGACGCGATGAAGCAGGACAGGGGCAGCAAGGGAAGTAGGACGCGGCGCATAGTCGGTCTCGCTCAGCGGAAGGCGTTTCCGGGTTTCACACCCAGCTTCTTGAAGACCATTGCGGCAGGGCAAAGTCCCGTGAAGCTGGCCTGGAACATATTGAATCCGGCGAAGATCGTCAGGCCGATCCAGTACGGGTGCACAAAGATCGACAGGAGTGCACTGGCCATGACGACCACGCCGGCGAAGCGAAGAACGGCAGCATCGAGATTCATCGATCCTCTCCTTTACTTGAAACGCAGCTTGCGGATGCCAAGGGCATGCATGGCGAGCTTTTCATAGAACGGCTCGCTCTTGCCGCTCCGCACCTTGTGCAGGAAGTACTTCTCGAACCCGACTTTGGCGAGGTGGACCCACTTGCCGCTCGACGACCAGTTGAGATTGCGCGGCGGGATCTGCGGCTGGGCCACGAAGGCCACGCCGCCGTCGCCGAAGTCGGCAAGGCACACGGCGTTCCAGGTGGCTTCCTCGGTCGGCTCCTTGCCGGCCAGTTCCAGTTTCAGGTTCGCGGCGATGGCCGTGACCATCGATTCGATCATGAACCCGGTCTTGGGCACGCCCACCGGCACCGGCGTCGGGCCGACCGGCGGGATCGCCACGCAGACGCCCAGCGAATAGACGTTCTTGAAGTTCGGGTTGCGCTGATGCTTGTCCGCCAGGATGAAGCCGCGCGGATTGACGAGGCCTTCCACGCCCATCACGGCATCGATGCCGCGGAAAGCGGGCAGCAGCATAGAATAGCCGAAAGGCAGATCGTGCGAGGCCTTGACCGAACCGTCCTCGGCCAGTTCCTCGGTGTGCATCATGCCGTCTTCGATGCCGGTGATGCGGTTGTTGCAGATCCACTTGATGTGGCGGTCGCGCAGTTCGCTTTCGAGCAGGCTCTTGGTGTCGCCCACGCCGTCGAGGCCGAGGTGGCCGACATAAGGTTCGGCCGTGACGAAAGTCATCGGCACCTTGTCGCGGATCTTGCGGCGCCGGAGCTCCGTGTCGAGGATCAGGGCGAATTCATAGGCCGGGCCATAGCAGGACGCGCCCTGAACGGCGCCGACCACGATCGGCTTGGGATCGGCGCAGAAGCGGTCGAACGCATCGGCGGCTTCGGCGGCATGATCGGTCTTGCATACCGATACGGTGTGGCCGTCGGGGCCCAGCCCCTCGATCTCGTCGAAGGCCAGTTCCGGGCCGGTGGCGATGACGAGATAGTCGTAGTTCAGCGAGGTGCCGTCGTTCAGTTCGAGGCGATTTTCGGCCGGATGAACCTTTTTCGCACCCACGGACGTGAAGCCGATGCCCTTCTTCTTCATGATCGGGGGAAGATGGACCTTGATCGCTTCCGGTTCGCGCCAGCGCACGGCAACCCACGGGTTGCTGGGGACGAACCAGTAATCGTCCTGGTCGTTCACCACTGTCACTTCCGCCTTGCCCTTTACGGCATCGCGAATCTCGTAGGCTGCAATGGTGCCCCCAAGGCCTGCACCAAGGATAATGATCTGGGGCAAAGACATCTCATGCTCTCCCGTTGCCAAGTCCCCGCGTCTGACGTCCCGTCAGCGAGAGCGACCCGATAGAATGCGCTGTATGTGGCTTGACTAATATTATGAGATTGGAATATATGCAAGAGGCAATGTACGGCCGGTTCGGCTGGTGCGCATGTTACACGGACGAGAGGTGAATCAGATGGTCTTCGGTTTCGGAAAGCCGCGCCACAAGGAAATCACGGCGGAACAACTCGATGCGATGCTGCGCGCTGGCGAGGCGCTGGTGGTCGACGTTCGCGAGGTGGACGAGTTTGCTGCCGGGCACATTCCCGGCGCAGTGAACATGCCGCTTTCCAGCTTCCAGCCTTCGAAGCTTCCGCATCCGGAAGGCAAGACGCTGATTCTCAACTGTCTGGGCGGCAAGCGTTCGGGCATGGCGCTCGACAAATGCGGTATTGCGCAGGCCGAGGTCGATACGCACCTCGCTGGCGGCTTCGGGGCGTGGACGGCGGCCCGGCTGCCGGTCGAACGCTGAGCGGCAGCACAAGAACTAAGCACCAGAACTACAAGGCAGGGGATGTCATGATGCGCGCAAAAGTCCTGGTTCTGTCCGCACTCGGACTGTCCGTGCTGGGCCTGCCGCTGGCAGGCTGCGGCAGCAGCGAGGAAGTGGCGCAGGAAAGCAAGGCGCCTTCCGGCCCGAAACTCGTGCTGCAGACCAGCGACACGGCGGACTGGCAGGACGTGAGTGCCGAGATCGCCACGGTCGATCAGGCGCAAGTGCTGGCACGCATCCCCGGCATCCTCACCTCGCTCTCGGTGCATGAGGGCGACATGGTCCGCAAGGGCCAGACGATCGGTCGAATCGTCGACAGCCAGCTCGGGCCTCAGGCCGCGGCTGCGCAGGCGCAGATGGTGCAGGCGCAGTCCGAGCTGAAGCGCGTGAAATACCTCCATGACAACGGCGTCTATGCCGATGCCCGGCTGGAGCAGGCGCAGGCCGCCGCATCCGCGTCGCGGGCGCAATATGCCGCGGCAACCGCCGTGGCCGGGCAGGGCGCCGTCGTGGCCCCCGCCACCGGCCGGGTGCTGCGCGCGGACGTGCCGGCGGGCGCTCCCGTGGCGCCGGGCATGGCGATCGCCGTCATTACCGCAGGGCCGACCATCGTGCGGCTGGAAATGCCCGAATCGCTGGGCGACAAGGTTCACCCCGGCTCGCTGGTAAAGGCCAGCGGTATCGGCTCGGGCGATGCCACGGGCCGTATCATCAAGGTCTATCCCTCGGTTACGGCAGGTCAGGTGACGGCCGATGTCGATATGCCCGGCATCGACAACAAGCTCATCGGCCGCAGGGTAGCCGCCAAAGTGGAGACCGGCAGCCGCAAGGCGCTGCTGGTGCCCAAGAGCTATGTCACCGACCGCTATGGCATCGATTACGTGACGCTGGCGGGTAAGGACGGCACGGCCACGCAAGTGCCGGTGCAGACCGCGCCTTCGTCCGAACCGGGCAAGGTCGAGATTCTCTCGGGCGTTTCCGCCGGTGACACGCTCATCGGGACCAATGGGGCGGCTGGCGGGGCGGCCAACGGGGCGGCAGGTCAATGAATCTCGGTATCTCCGGAAAGCTGACGCGCGCGACGATCCAGTCGCCGCTCACGCCGCTGTTCCTGCTCGCCGCGATCATCGTCGGCCTGATCGCCACGATCACGATCCCGCGCGAGGAAGAGCCGCAGATCAAGGTGCCGATGGTCGACATCATGGTTCAGGCACCGGGCCTTTCGGCCCCGGACGTCGTGGAACTGGTGGCCAAGCCGCTGGAAACCATCGTCAAGAGCGTGAACGGCGTCGAGCATGTCTATACCCAGGCGCAGGACAATGGCGCGCTGGTGACGGCGCGCTTCCTGGTCGGTTCCGATCCCGAGGATGCGGTGACTCGCATCAACGAGAAGATCGAGGCCAACAAAAACAGCATCCCGGTCGGCATCCCGCCGCCGCAGGTGACGGTGCGCGGCATCAATGATGTGCCGATCGTCGTGTTGACGCTGACGCCCAAGCCGGGCGCGGTGGGGCAGTGGAACGATCAGGCGCTGGCGGAACTCGCGGGCAAGCTGCGGACAGAGGTGGCCAAGGTCGATGACGTCGGTCTGACCTTCATCACCGGCGGCCAGAAGATGGCCCTGCGCGTCGTGCCCGATCCGGCGAAGATGGCGGCGCACCGCGTGCCGCTGGGCAGCGTGATCGAGGCCGTGAGCCAGGCCAATCGTTCCTTCCCTGCCGGAACCGTCCGCGAGGGCGGGGATGCTGCGCTTGTGGTCGCCGGCCAGACGCTGCGCGATGCCCAGGAACTTTCGCGGCTGACGGTCCGCTCGGTCACGGGCGCGCCAGTGCTGCTGTCGGACGTCGCCACGGTCGAGCAGACGCCGACGCAGGACCAGGCGCGGGCCTGGCGCTGGGCCAAGGACGCGGACGGCAAGTGGTCGATGGCGCCTGCCGTCAGCCTGGCCATCGCCAAGCGCGCGGGCGCCAATGCCGTGACCGTGTCGGAACAGATCGTCGACCGCGTCCACTTGCTCGAAGGCAAGCTGATCCCGGATTCGGTGAATGTCGCCGTCACGCGCAATTATGGCGAGACCGCGAACGAGAAAGCCAACGAGCTGATCTTCCACCTCGCGCTGGCGACGGTTTCGATCGTCATCCTGATCGGCTTTGCCATCGGCTGGCGCGAAGCGGGGGTGACGGCGATCGTCATCCCGACGACGATCATGCTGACCATGTTCGCGTCCAACGTGATGGGCTTCACGATCAACCGCGTGAGCCTGTTCGCGCTGATCTTCTCGATCGGTATCCTCGTCGACGATGCCATCGTGATGATCGAGAACATCGCGCGCCACTGGGCGATGAAGGACGATCGCAGCCGGATCGATGCGGCGGTGGAAGCCGTGGCCGAAGTCGGCAACCCGACGATCGTCGCAACGCTCACCGTGGTCGCAGCGCTGCTGCCGATGCTGTTCGTATCGGGCCTGATGGGCCCCTACATGGCGCCGATCCCGATCAATGCCTCGGCCGCGATGATCTTCAGCTTCTTCGTGGCGGTCATCATCGCCCCCTGGCTGATGATCCGCTTTGCCCGCACCGCGCTGGCCCATCACGAGCATGAAGGGCCGCATGGCGGCAAGCTGGGCGCGCTTTACGAGCGTTACGCCTCGCGCGTGATTGCGACCAAGGGCAGCGCCTGGCGCTTCCTGATCGCGGTGGGCATTGCCACGCTGGTGGCCTGCTCGATGTTCTACTTCAAGGCAGTGACGGTGAAGCTGCTGCCGTTCGACAACAAGAGCGAAGTCCAGCTTGTCGCCGACCTGCCCGAAGGCACCAGTCTGGAGACGACCTCGCGGGTGCTGGAACAGGCGGCGGCGATCACGCGCACCGTGCCCGAAGTGGTATCGATGGAAGCTTATGCGGGCACGTCGGCACCGTTCAACTTCAACGGTCTCGTACGCCACTATTTCCTGCGCAATCAGCCCGAGATGGGCGATCTCATGGTGACGCTGCTGCCCAAGGGAGACCGCTCGCGTTCCAGCCATGAAGTGGCCGTGGACCTGCGCGAGAAGCTCAAGGCCATTGCCCTGCCTGCGGGCGGCTCGCTCAAGGTCGTGGAAACGCCGCCGGGACCGCCGGTGCTGGCGACGCTGCTGGCCGAAATCTACGGTCCCGACGAGGCGACCCGGGTGAAGACCGCCGAGCAGGTGGAAAAGATCTTCAAGTCGGTTCCCTACATCGTCGATGTCGACAATTCCTTCGGCCAGCCCCGGCCGACGCTCAAGCTGATCCCGGACCGGGCCAAGCTCGACCAGTATGGCCTCTCCGAACGCCAGCTCTTCGATTCGATCGGGGCGCTGCTCGGGACGCAGACGGTCGGCTATGCCCCGCGGGGAGGCGGGCGTGATCCGCTGCCGATCGAAATGACGCTCGACCAGTCGCAGCGTACCTGGTCGGCGGCGCTGGCGGCGACGCCGGTGGCCGTGGCGCAAGGGCCGATGGGGCCGCAGCTCGTCCAGCTCGGCGAACTGGTGAAGGCGGAAATGGTGCCGGGCGGCCGGATGATCTTCCGGCGCGACGGGCGCGGTGCCGACATGGTCACGGCCGAACTCGCCGGACGCTACGAAGCGCCGATCTACGGGATGCTGGCGGTCGACGATGCGATCAACAGCTATGACTGGAAGGCACAGGGCCTCCAGAAGCCGGAGATCCTTCTCCATGGCCAGCCCGAGGACGAAAGCCACACCTCCGTGCTGTGGGACGGCGAATGGGAGATCACCTGGGTCACGTTCCGCGACATGGGCGGGGCCTTCATGGTGGCGCTGTTGGCGATCTACGTGCTGGTGGTCGGCCAGTTCCGCAGCTTCACCATTCCTCTGGTGATCCTGACTCCGATCCCGCTGACGCTGGTGGGCATCGTGCTGGGCCACATCCTGTTCAGCGCGCCGTTCACCGCGACGTCGATGATCGGCTTTATCGCGCTGGCCGGCATCATCGTGCGCAACTCGATCCTGCTGGTGGACTTCATCCGCCATACGCGCACGGCCGAGAAGAGCCTGCGCCAGACGCTGCTGGAAGCCGGCATGATCCGCTTCAAGCCGATCGTGCTGACGGCGGCGGCGGCGATGATCGGCGCGGCGGTGATCCTGACGGACCCGATCTTCCAGGGTCTGGCAATTTCGCTGCTGTTTGGCCTGGCCTCTTCCACTTTGCTTACAGTTCTGGTTATCCCGGCCATTTACGTCGTCCTCAGGGACGATGGCCGTCCACTGGAAAGAGCCTGAAGCATGAAGCCCGCCCAACTCACCGAACTCAAGGCAAACGCCAACAGCATGGCCGCCCGGCTCAAGATGATGAGCCATCCCGAACGCCTGCTGATGTTATGCCGGATGGATGAGGGTGAGGTGTCGGTTTCGGAACTGGTGGAACTGACGGGGCTGTCGCAGTCTTCCGTTTCCCAGCATCTGGCCATGCTGCGCGAGGAAGACGTGGTCGCCATCCGGGGCGAGGCGCAGACGCGTTATTACAGTTTGAAAGACAAGGTCGTGCGGGCGATCATCCACGCGCTTTGCGATATTTGCGGGGACGCCTGCCAGTAACCTGGCGGGCAGCCCGAGGAGAGGATAACCATGGCTGACCCGTTGATCATCGCTTGCCCGTCGTGCGCGTCGCTCAACCGCGTGCCGCGCGAGAGGCTGACCGATGGCGGCAAGTGCGGCCGATGCGGGTCGGCCTTGTTTACCGGCCATCCGGTGACGCTGACCTCTGCCAATTTCGATGCCCACGCCGTGAAGAGCGGGATTCCGCTGCTGGTCGATTTCTGGGCGGCCTGGTGCGGCCCGTGCCGGCAGATGGCCCCGCAGTTCGAAGCGGCCGCTGCCGATCTGGAGCCGATGGTCCGGCTCGGCAAGCTCGATACCGAGGCCGAGCAGGCGATTGCCGGCCGCTTCGGCATTCGTTCGATCCCGACCATGATCCTGATCGCGGGCGGGCGTGAAATTGCCCGCCAGTCGGGCGCGATGCCGAAAAGCGCCATTGTCGGCTGGGTCCGGCAGACGCTCGGCTGATCTGAGGACAAGAGGCCATGACCGACGCCGCACACCCCCATGCAGATGCCCTCAAGTACGAGGACTGGGCGGGCGAAATGGGGGCTCGATGGCTCGCGAACCTGAAAGGTTTCGAGGGGACCATCGCGCCGGCCGGTGAGGCCTTGCTGGCCCGCGCGGCGTTCGCGCCGGGAGAGCGGGTAATCGATCTGGGCTGCGGCGGCGGGGCGACGACGATCGCCGTCGCGGCATCGGTCACTCCCGGCGGCAGCGTTCTGGGGCTGGATATCTCGCCCGATCTCATCGCCGCGACCACGCGCCGGGCGCAGCAGGCCGGGGCGGGAAATGCCAGCTTCCTATGTGCGGACGCGGCCACGGTTACGCTGCCCGATGCGCCCTATGACCGGCTCGTCTCGCGTTTCGGCTGCATGTTCTTCTCCGATCCGGTCGCGGCTTTCGCGAACCTGCGCGGACAGCTCAAACCCGGCGGGCGGATCGATCTTGCGGTCTGGGGGCCGCCTGCCGAAAATCCGTGGATGACCGATGGCATGGCCGTCGCGCGCCGGCATGTGGAGATGCCCAAGCCGGTGCCGCGTGCGCCCGGGCCCTTCGCTTTCGAAGAGGTCGGCTATCTGCGTGAAGTGCTGGGCAGCGCGGGCTTCAGCCATGTCGATATCGGCGCGGCCGCTGGCGAGCTGGCCGTGGGCGGTGCTGGTGCGACGGCCGAGGAGGCGAGGGGCTTTGCCACCAATGGGATGGCCTTCGGGCAGATCCTGCTGGATTATCCGCCGGAAGTGCAGGCCGCCGCGGCAGCGGATCTCACAGCTCTTTATGCGGGCCACTACCGGCCGGGCGAGGGCGTGATGATGAGCTATTGCGCCTGGCTCATTTCCGCCACGGCCTGATCTGATACACCCATAATTCGTGAGTTCATAAAGTTCGAGCCGGGACGCCCGTTGGGGGCATCCCGGCTCGAATGGTTTGTCTCATGACGCCCTGCGTCCTGAAATGCTCAGGTGCCGCGCGGGCTTGTCAAAAGCGGGATGAGCCTGGCTCATCCCGCTTCTGGTATTCACACGTTGATGTCGTCATCCATCGGCGAGCGGAACTCGTGCCACATGCCGTTGACGATGCCGAAAGCAACCGCGAGGCTCACGCCGAGGATCCAGGAAAAGTACCACATTGGTCTCTCGCTCCTTCTCAGTAGAAGTTGGGGCTCAGTAGAAGTCGGGATTGGTGCGGACCTGCGCGATCGTGACGCGTCCGAACATGACCTTGAGCGCCCAGGCCGTGTAGATCAGCACGATCGGCAGGAAGATCAGCGTCACCAGCAGCATGATCCACAGCGTGAGATGGCTCGAAGAGGCATTCCACGCGGTCAGGCTCGATTGCGGATCGATCGAGCTGGGCAGGATGAAGGGGAACATCGACAGCCCGACCGTGGCAATGATGCCCACCGTCGCCAGCGAAGAGCCGGTCAGGTTGAGCACATGGCTGCGGGTGCGGATGCCGATCAGCGCGATCAGCGGCCCGGCAAAGCCGAGGATCGGTGCCAGCAGCATCCACGGATGGCGGCCGTAGTTGTCCAGCCATGCGCCGGGCGCGGCCACGGTCTGCGCATAGTGCGGATTGGACGGCCCCTGCGCGTCGATCACGCCTTCCAGCCGGAAGCCCATCTGTCCCATCGCGACCCATACGCCGCCCAGGGCGAACAGGACGATCGAGACAATCGCGGCGAACGTGCCGATGCGGCGGGCGCGTTCGAGGACCGGGCCTTCCTCGATCTTGACGGCGAGGAAACCGGCGCCGTGCATCACGATCATGGCGACCGAGAGCAGGCCGGTGACAAGCGCGAAGGGCGAGAACAGGCCCAGCAGCGTGCCTTCGTAGAACGTGCGAAGATCGCTATCGAGGCGGAAGGGCAGGCCCTGCAGCACATTGCCCACCGCCACGCCAAAGACCAGCGCGGGCACGAAGCCGCCGATGAACATCGCCCAGTCCCAGCGGCCGCGCCATGCCGGATCGGCGTGCTTGGAGCGGTACTTGAAGCTGACCGGCCGCAGGATCAGCGCGGCCAGCACCAGGAACATCGCCAGGTAGAAGCCCGAGAAGCTCACGGCATAGACGAAAGGCCAGGCCGCGAAGATCGCGCCGCCGCCGAGGATGAACCACACCTGGTGGCCTTCCCAGTGCGGGGCGACCGCGTTGATCGCCAGGCGGCGTTCCTCATCGGTCTTGCCGATGAAGGGCATCAGCGCGGCGACGCCAAGGTCATAGCCGTCGGTCAGCGTAAAGCCGATCAGCAGTACGCCCAGGAGAGCCCACCAGATAAGGCGCAGGGTTTCGTAATCGAGGGGTATAGCCATCTTGTGAACCTCCCTTATTCGGCCGGCAGCGGGGCGAAGCCCGCACTGCCCTGCTGCTGCCCGCCGCCGTGGACCGGATGTTCCACCGGACCCTTGCGGATCGATGCGATCATCAGGCGGACTTCGATAATGGCCAGCGTGCCGTAGAGCAGGGTGAAGCCGATGATCGTCGTCCAGATCTGGCTGATGGTCAGCGAGGACGCACCGAGGAATGTCGGCAGCACGCCTTCCACCGCCCAGGGCTGGCGGCCGATTTCAGCCAGGACCCAGCCGCCTTCGATGGCGAGCCAGGGCAGCGGCATGATCGCCACGGCCAGTTTGAGGAACCAGCGCTTGTTGAACTGGCAGACGGAGGCGCAGTAGAACGCAAGGCCGAAGAAGGCGATGAAGAAGAAGCCGATGCCCGCCATCATGCGGAACAGCCAGAACATCACCGGGACGTTCGGAATGGTGTCCTTCGCCGCCATCAGGATCTGCTGCTCGCTCGCCTGCCGCGGATCGGCGACATAGCGCTTGAGCAGCATGGCATAGCCGAGATCGCGCTTATGCAGTTCGAACGCTTCGCGCGCGGCCATGTTGCCGCGGTTGGCCTTGAGCTTTTCGACGGCATCGTAGGCGATCGTCCCGCTGCGGATGCGCTCGTCGGCCTTGAGCACGAGTTCGTCGATGCCCATGACCTCACCGGTCAGGCTGCGGGTGGAAATCAGGCCCAGCACATAGGGAATCTTGATCTCCGCGTGCGTGACATGTTTTTGCATGTCCGGAATGCCGAAGATCGACAGGCCGGCCGGGGCCGGTTCGGTTTCCCACATCGCCTCGATCGCAGCGAGCTTCATCTTCTGGTTGTCGGTCAGGGCATAGCCCGACTCGTCACCCAGCACGACCACCGACAGCGAGGAGGCAAGACCGAAGGCAGCCGCCACCATCATCGAGCGGCGGGCGACATTGGTCCATTTGCCTTTCAGCAGATACCAGGCCGAAACACCCATGACGAAGACCGAGGCGCAAACGTAGCCGGCGCTCACGGTATGGACGAACTTGGCCTGCGCCACCGGGTTGAACAGCACGGCATAGAAGTCGGTGACTTCCATGCGCATGGTTTCCGGATTGAAGACCGAGCCCGCCGGGTGCTGCATCCAGCCGTTGGCGATGAGGATCCACAGCGCCGAGAGGTTGGAGCCCAGCGCGACGCAGAACGTCACGAAAAGGTGCCCGACCTTGGAAAGCCTGTCCCATCCGAAGAACATCAGGCCGACGAACGTCGCTTCCAGGAAGAATGCCATCAGGCCTTCAATGGCCAGCGGCGCGCCGAAGATGTCCCCCACGTAGTGCGCGTAATAGGCCCAGTTGGTGCCGAACTCGAACTCCATGGTGATCCCGGTGGCGACGCCCAGCACGAAATTGATGCCGAACAGCTTGCCCCAGAACCGGGTTGTGACGCGCCAGATCTCCTTGCCCGTCATCACATAGATAGACTCCATGATGACAAGCAGGAACGAAAGGCCCAGGGTCAGCGGTACGAAAAGAAAGTGGTACATGGCCGTGAGCGCAAATTGCAGCCGCGAAAGCTCGACAACTGCCATATCCATGAGCATGCTCCTGTCGCTGTGGGTAGCCGGAGGCGGGACTCGACTCGAAGGGTCCCGTCGTTTAGCGGGGCCCTAATATTAGCCGTTGTTAATGTAGTCAATGCCTCTCCGGTCCTGAATGTCCCCTTCTCAAACTGTTACGATCGATTCCGTCCCGTTTCCGGGACAGCCCCGGCGAAAGCTGGACGCGGCCGCGCTATGGTGGCTGTCCGACACGGCTGGCGCGGTGCTTTTTGCGGGTTGCCTGGCCCTGTTGCTGGGGGACTGGGCGGCGCAGGGCCGGCCTCCGGCGATCATGCCCGCGTTGCTTGCAGGCATCGTCTTGAGCGGAATGCTCCGGGCGGGGGCGCAGGGGCTGGCGGGGCTCGCCGGGCAGCGCGAAGCCATCGGCATCAAGCGGGAACTACGCACGCGGCTGGTCGCCGCCCTGTTGCCGACCGGGCTGGTGCGGGGGCGCCTGACCGGTGAGGACATGCGCGTCGCGATCGACGATGTGGAAGCTTACGAAGGCCTCATTGCCCGTTTCAATCCGCTGAAGTTCGCCGCCGTCGCCTCTCCGCTGACGATCGCGCTGATCGTCGCCTTCGCGAGCTGGGTCTGCGCGCTGATCATGATCGTGACGCTGGTGCCCTTTGGTGTCGGCATGGCCTTTGCCGGGCTGGCCGGAAAGGCCGAGGCAGAGCGGCAATTGCTGGCGCTTTCGCGGCTGTCCGGCCTCTTCGTGGACCGCGTGGCAACGCTGCCGGTCGTGCTGGGCTTCGGTGCCGAAGACCGGGTAACGCGCCAGATCGGCGCGGCCGCCCATGAAGTCGCCGCGCGCACGATGCAAGTGCTGCGGGTGGCCTTCCTGTCGAGCGCGGTGCTGGAATTCTTCGCGGCGCTCTCGGTGGCGCTGGTGGCCGTCTATTGCGGGTTTTCGCTGCTGGGGCTGCTGCCGTTCCCGGCGCCGGAAACGCTCACTCTGGGCCGCGCCTTTTTCGCGCTGGCGCTGGCGCCCGAATTCTATCTCGGTATGCGCCGGATGGCGGCGGCCTATCATGACAAGCAGCAGGGCGAAGCGGCCGAAGGCAGTATCGCCGGCGCCTTGCAGCAGGCCGAAGGCCATCGCGCCGCGGCCCCCATGGCGGCTGCCGGCAGCGTCAGCCGTCTGGCCGTCTCGCGGCTGGAAGTGATCTATGCGGGAGACAACCGCGTCGGCCCGTTCTCGGCCGAATGGCAGGGGCCGGGACTCCATGCCCTGACCGGACCGACTGGCGCGGGCAAATCCTCGCTGCTCCATGCCCTGATCGGCATGACGCCGGCCCTGGCGGGCACGCTGACGCTCGATGGCGGAGCGGCAGACCCCGCGGCGCTGGCGGCGCTGGTGGGCTGGGCGGGGCAGCGGCCCTTGCTGCTGCCCGGAACGCTCAGGGAGAACCTTGTCCTGGGAAGCCCCGGCGGCGCGGTTGACCTGCTGCCCTTGCTGGAGGCTTGCGGGCTCTCCTCGCTGATCGGCGAACGGGGTCTGGACCTCGCCATCGATCCGCGCGGATCGGGGCTTTCGGGCGGCGAGCGGCGGCGCATTGGTCTGGTCCGGGCGATCGCCTCGGGCCGTCCCATCCTCTTGCTCGACGAGCCGACGGCGGATCTGGATAGCGCGACGGCCGACCGGGTGATCGATCTGATCGCGCAGGTTTCGCGAGACCGGCTGGTGATCGCGGCCACCCATGATGCCGGGCTTGCCGGCCGCAGCGCCAGCGTGGTGACACTGTCATGATTGCCCAGATGCTTCAGGACGCCAGCCGGCGGCAGCGCAGCGCGACCGGCGTGGCGATCCTTCTGGCGGTGCTCGCGGCGATTGCGGGCGTGGGCCTGCTCGCGGTGTCGGGCTGGTTCCTCACCGGCGCGGCTATCGCCGGAGCGGCCGGCGTCGCGGCGGCGCGCGGGTTTAATTACCTGCTGCCCAGCGCGGGCATCCGCGCCTTTGCCATTATCCGCACGCTGGGCCGCTATGGTGAGCGTCTGTTCAGCCACCGCGCGGCTTTCTTCGCGCTGGCCGATGTCCGGCCTGCGCTGTTCGGAAAGCTGGCGGGGGCAGAGCCTGCCGCCGTGTTCTCCCGCCCGAGCGGGGAAGTCGCGGCCCAGCTCGGCTCCGATGTCGATGCGCTGGAAGATGCCGTGGTGCGCCGCGTCACGCTTCCGGGCGCGCTGGCGGGCGCCGGCACCGGGCTGGCGGCCTGCCTGCTGGCCGGGCCATGGGCCGCCGCCGCGCTGCTGGCGGGGCTTGCCGCCATGCGCCTGGCTTCGCGGGGGGTGGTGCCCGGCCTGCTCGCGGCGCAAGTGCGGCGGCGGGCCGATGCGATGACGCGGCTCAAGTCGTCCTATGCCGAATATGCGGCCTGTTCCGCCGAAATCGCCGTCTATGGCCTGATCCCGCAGATCGTCGAGGCGATGGGCATGGATATCGAGGAACTGGAGGCCTCGCGCCTTGCCATCGTGCGCCTCGAAGCGCTGACGCAGGGCGGGCAACTGGTGCTGGCGGCGGTCACGGTGGCCTGCGTCCTCGCGCTTGCAAGCGGCACCGCGCCGCTGGCCGCTGCTGCCGCCTTGGCCGGGGCTTCGGCGGCGGAGGCCTGGTCTGGGCTGGTGCGCACCGATGTGGGGCGCCCGCGTGTCGACGATGCGCTGCGCAGGCTTGGGGGCATGGCCGCGCTGCCGCCGCGCGCGCCGCATCACGGCGGGATCGAACGCCTTGCCCGCGAACCGCTCCGCTTCGAGAGCGAGGCGCGCGCATGCGTGGTCGAGGCGGGCGGCCGGGTGCTGATCGGCGGCCCGTCCGGCAAGGGCAAGACGCGGCTGCTGGGCACAGTGATGGGGCTGCGCACCGATGCGCCGCAGCGCGTCACGGTCGGCGGCATGGACGTGCGCGAACTGGGGCTGGAGACGCTGCGCCAGCTCTTCGCGCAGGCGCCGCAGGATGCCAGCCTGATCGCCGGAACCGTTGCCGACAATCTGCGTCTGGCCCGTCAGGGCGTGACCGAAAGCGAAATGTGGGCCGCGCTGGAAACCGCGTGTCTGGCCGAAACCGTGCGCCAGCTTCCCGATGGGCTCGACCAGTGGCTCGGCGGCGACGGCGCGCGCCTCTCCGGCGGCCAGCGCAAGCGCCTGTCGCTGGCGCGGGCGCTATTAGCTGGACGGCCGTGGATCGTGCTCGACGAACCAAGCGAAGGGCTGGACAGCGCGACCGAGCAGCAGCTGGCCAGCAATCTCGCCGGGTGGCTGGACCGGACCGGGACTGGCCTGATCCTCGTCAGCCACCGCGAAGGGCTGCACCATTTGGCGGGCAAGGTTTTCGAACTTTAGAGCGGATCGTCTTTGAATGAACCCTTCGTCATTGCGAGCGAAGCAATCCAGGATGGTGCCACTGCGCTCTGGATTGCGCGGCCCTGCGGGCCTCGCAATGACGATTCAAGGTGAGGCGATCACACTCCAGGAGCCGGTTTGCGCTTCCTCTCCGACGGAAAAACTTGTCATCCCCGCGCAGGCGGGGATGACGAAGGTTGGTCTGGTTGATTACCGCCCCGGTTCAAGCCGGATCGCCGTGCCGCCGCCCGGGGCAAGCCACACGTCCAGCGTATCGCCCTTGCGCAGGGTGCGGGTGTCGTAGGCGATCCGGTGGCGCGCTTCGGTGAGGTAGGTCGCGCCTTCGCCGTCCTTCCAGATCGAGGCCTTGTAGGTCTTGCCCGGATCGAGGAAATCGAACTTCAGCGTGACCGTGCGCGCCGTCGCATCGTTGACGCCGCCGACGAACCAGCGCGGCGAATGGCGGTCCTTGCGGGCAAAGATCGCATAGTCGCCCACTTCGCCGGCGATCAGGTGGCTCTCGCTCCAGTCGGTCGGGACCGAGGAGATGAAGTCCATTTCGCGCGGGTACTTGTCCAGCGTCTCGATGAAGTCTGCCGCCATCTGGATCGGCGAATAGAGCGCGAGGTAGAGCCCCAGCTGCTTGGCCAGCGTCGAGGCGAGCGGCGCGTGGTTCGCGCCTTCCAGGCTGAGCACGCCGGGGGTGTAGTCCATCGGGCCCGAGAGCATCCGGGTATAGACCAGCGTCGGTTCGTGGTCCGGCCCGTTGGCGAACCGGCCCCAGGCATTGTATTCCATGCCCCGCGCGCCTTCGCGCGAGACCCAGTTGGGATAAGTGCGGCGCAGGCCGGTGTCCTTGACCGGCTCGTGGCTGTCGATGGCGATGTGATACTTCGCCGCCGTCTTCACCACGTCGAGGTAGTGGTCCACCATGCGCTGGCCGTCGTGCCATTCCATCAGCGCCTCACCGGGCTGGGCGCCGGGCGCGATGATCCCGCCGGCATCGGCGACATAGCCGGTCTTGACCACGTCCACGCCCAGTTTCTGGTAGAACGCGAAACCCTGGGCCATGTGCGCTTCGTAATTGGCGATATTGCCGCCGGTCTCGTGATGACCGATCAGGTGCACGCCCTTCTTGCGGGCATAGTCAGTGACGGCCTTGATGTCGAAATCGGGCGTCGGCTGGGTGAAGCTGAACGCGTCGCCATGGCCGAACCAGTCGCCGTTCCAGCCCTTGTTCCAGCCTTCGACCAGAACGCCGCTGAAGTGGTGCTTGGCGGCATAGTCGATGTACTGCTTCGCGCGCGCCGTGGTGGCGCCGTGTTTGGGCCCTTCGGCCCATGTCCAGTCGCCCCGGATCATGCCCCACCAGATGCCGATATAGCGCGCGGGCTTGAACCAGCTCACATCGCCGAGCTTGTTGGGCTCGTTGAGATTGAGTTCCAGATCGTTCTCGACCAGTCCCGCGGCATCGCCGGCAATGCGGATGGTGCGCCAGGGCGTGGCGAAAGGCAGATCGCGCACGACGCGCGGGCCGTCGGGTGAGGGCGCCAGCGTGGTGCGGAAGTCCTGCCCTGCGGCGCGCTTGAACCAGTATCCGGCGTAATCGGCCAGCGCGGCTTCGTGGAACGCCAGGTGCGTGCCGTCGTCGAGCCGCATCGTGATCGGCGTATGCGCGGTGGAGACCGCGTCGATCGGCGTCTTCTGATAGACCTGCTCGTAGCGGTTCCATTCGCCGCCGGGGATCCACCATGCCGTGCCCTTGGGGACAATGTCGAACTCGGTCACTTCGTCGGCGATGCGCATGGTCTTGAGCGCGGGCTGTTTCGGCAGTTCGTAGCGGAAGCCGATACCGTTATCGAACAGGCGAAAGCGCACATTCATCAGGCGCGAACCCTGCGTTTCCGACTGCTGCAGCTTCACCGTCACTTCGTTGTAGTGATCGCGCACGAAGCGGCGCTCGCCCCACGGCTGTTCCCAGGTGTCATCCTGACTGGCCGTCTCGCTGCCCACGATGCGGAAGCCGCGCACCATGTTAAGCCCGTCGGTCAGCAGGAAGCCGAGCTTGCTCGGCGCGATCAGCAGCTTGCCCTTGCGCGAGAGCGACCAGGTGGGGCGGCTGTCGTTGTCGGTGGTGACGGTGAGCACCAGGGTCCCGTCCGGCGAGGCGGCGGTGACGGAAGGCCGGGTCTCTTGCGCGAAGACCGGCTGCGCGGTCAGGGTGGCCAGCGAAAGGCTGGCGGCGGCCAGCAGGCGAAGCGGCTTCATGCCTGTTCTCCTTCGATCATCCAGAGTGCGCCCCAGGCCGGGAGCGTGCCGGGCAGGGCGCCGTTGACGGCGGCGAGCACGGTGCCGTCCTGCGAAATCTCCGCAGGCCAGGCGGCCTCATCCGCGCCGATGTTGAACACCGCGAGCAGGCTTTCGCTTTCGAACCTGCGGCGCAGCACGAGCCGTGCTTCGTCCGCCAGCACGACCTCACAGCCGCCCATGCGCAGTGCCGTGCTGGCGCGGCGCAGGCGCAGCAGGCTGCGGGTGAGGTGCAGCAGAGAGGCATTGTCTGCTTCCTGCCGGTCGACCGCACGGGCAAGGTTCTGCTCGCTGAGCGGCAGCCAGGGCGTGCCATCGGTGAACCCGCCGCTCTCCGCCTGCGCGGTCCAGGGCAGGGGCGTGCGCACGCCGTCGCGCGAGAGAGTGAGCGGCCAGTTGGCGATGGCCTCGGGGTCCTGCAACTGCTCGAACGGCACATCGTCCTGCAGCAGGCCCAGCTCCTCGCCCTGGAACAGGATCGGATTGCCGCGCAGCGAGAGCAGCAGCAGCGTCTTCATCCGCGCGAAGGCTTCGCGGTCCTGCGGCGCGCACCAGCGGGAGAGCGCGCGCGGGGCGTCGTGGTTTTCGAAGGCCCAGCTCGGCCAGCCGGTGCCGGGCGTGTTGGGCCAGGCATCGAGCGCCTGCGCGACGAGTGCGGGCGTCAGCCTCTCGGCATAGAGGAACTTGAAGCTGTAGGCGCTGTCCAGCCGCTCGGGCCCTTGCGTGAAGGCCTTCATCTCGCTCGCCGCTTCGCGCCCGCCGACTTCGGCCAGCGAGAAGGTATCGGGATAGCTGGCGATCAGCGCCTGCAGCCGTTCGATGAACAGCACGATATCCGGGTGCGACTGGTTATAGACCTGAAGCTGGAAGTCGAATGGGCGCGTGCGCACCGAGCCGTCGTCCGGCGCGGGGGGATTGTTGCGCAGTTCCGGGTCGTGCATCGAGAAGTTCAGCGCATCGATGCGGAAGCCGGATACGCCCCGGTCCAGCCAGAACTTCGCGACATCGAGCAGGGCCTGCTGCACGTCCGGATTGTGCAGGTTGAGCTGCGGCTGCTCGGCCAGGAAATTGTGCATGTAATACTGCCGCCGCCGCGCGTCCCAGCGCCATGAGGGGCCGCCGAAGACCGCCTGCCAGTTGTTGGGCGGCGAACCGTCCACTTTGGGATCGGCCCAGACGTACCAGTCTGCGCGCGGGTTGGTGTGGTCCGAGCGGCTTTCCGCAAACCACGGATGCCGGTCCGAGGTATGGGCATAGACCTGATCGATCATGACCTTGAGGCCCAGCGCGCGGGCGCGGGCGACCAGCGCGTCGAAGTCCGCGAGCGTGCCGAAGATCGGATCGACCGCGCAATAGTCCGAAATGTCGTAGCCGAAATCGGCCATGGGCGAGGCGTAGAACGGCGAGATCCAGATCGCATCGACGCCGAGCGAGGCGACATAGTCCAGCCGGGCCGTGATGCCCGGCAGGTCGCCGATGCCGTCTCCATTCGAGTCGCGGAAACTGCGCGGATAGATCTGGTAGATCGCGGCGCCGCGCCACCATTCGGCGGCCGTGCCGGTTGCGGGAGAAGCGGAGGGGAGGGCTTGTTTCATCGTGATCCTGCGAGGGTCAGGGGTTTGCGGCGCAGACGGTAAAGCCGAGCGGCGGTAGAGTGACGGCGATGCTTCCGGGCGCCGTTGCGGCGGCGGGGCAGGCGGCGCCAGCTAGCGTTGTGAAGGCCCGCGAGCGGACTTCCACTTCGAGCGGGGCGGAGAGCGGCTGCGTCGAGGTGTTGAAGGCCAGCACCACTTCGCGTCCGCTCTCGGGATCGAAGCGCGACACGGCAAAGAGGCCGGGCCGGTCGGACGACGCGCGCAGTTTCGTCTCGCCATCGGTCAGCGCCGGCGTGGCGCGGCGCACGGCGGAAAGCCGGGCGATCAGCCGGTAGAGCGGATGGTGCGTGTCGAAATTGTCCTGCGCCGGGGTGGCCTGGGTGCCCACTTGCGTTTCGGCTTCATAGAGCGCGGTTTTCGACGGGAACATGTCCTGCCGGGCGAGCTGATCGCCGCCGGTTCCGGCAAAGCCCTGCTCGTCGCCGGAGTAGATCGTCGGCACCCCGCGCAAGGTCAGCAGCATGGCATGGGCCAGTTCGTCGCGGGCGAGCAGCTCATCAGGGGCGATGCCGGGATGGGCCTTTTCGATGAACATGGCGATGCGCCCGGCGTCGTGATTGCCAAGGAAGGTCGGCAATCGCATCGCCGCCTGTTTGCCGCCCTGATAGAGCGCGTCGTCATCGCCGAGGCGTGCCAGTTCCCCGGTGCCCTTCTGGCCGGATACGGCGTCGACGACCGCCCACATGAACGAAAAGTCGAGCACGGCGGGCAGCCCCGCATTGCGGGTCCATGAGGCGAGCAGGGCTGGATCGTAATCGTCCTGCGCCACTTCGCCGAAAATGTGGAAGTTCGGGATGCCGCGCGCCTTGGCCCGCGCCTGCATGGCGGGCACGAACCGGCGCCAGAATGCGGGATTGACGTGCTTGGCGGTGTCGATGCGGAAACCGTCGACGCCGTATTTGTCGATCCACTCGCCGTAGATCGCGATCATGCCTTCGACCACGCGCGGGTCTTCGGTCGCCAGATCGTCGAGCCCCACGAAATCGCCGTACTGCGCGCTTTCACCTTTCCAGTCGGTGTTGCCGCGGTTGTGGTAGTAGATCGGATCGTTGAGCCAGGCGGGCACTTTCACATGCTCCTCGCCCTTGGGGATCACCGGGGTATAGGCGAAGGATGGATCGGTCAGTTTGGCCCAGTTCGCCGGGGCCGGATCGTCGTCGCCTGCAAAGCCCGGATTGATCGCCGGGCCGTTCACGCCGCCGCGCGTGGAGAAGGGATAGGCGGCTTTCGAGCGGTAGGGATACCCTTGCGCCGCGTCTTCCTTGTAGCGGATCACGTCGGCCGTATGGTTGACGATGATGTCCATGTAGACCTTCATCCCGCGTGCGTGCGCCGCGTCGACCATGGCCTTGAAGTCGGCATTGGTGCCCAGATGCGGATCGACCTGGGTGAAATCGGTGATCCAGTAGCCGTGGTAGCCCGCGCTTTCCTGCCCCTTGGCGCCTTGCACCGGCTTGTTCTTGAACACCGGGCCGACCCAGATCGCCGTTGCGCCGAGGCCCTGGATGTAATCGAGCTTTTCGGTCAGCCCTTTGAGATCGCCGCCATGATAGAAGGCCTTGTCCGAGGGATCGAAGCCGGTCGCGAGGCGATCGCCTTTCAACCCGCCCTTGTCGTTCGCGGTATCGCCGTTTTCGAAACGGTCGGGCAGGACGAAGTAGATGACGTCCTGCTCCGGCGTGCGGGCGCGCATGTCCTCTTCAGGCGTGGCGAGCGCGGCGCTGCCGCACAGGCTCAGCGACAGGGCCAGCAGGGACGGGAACAGCAGGGAGGCGAAGGGGCGGTTCACTGGACAGTCTCCGGTGCGGATTGGCGGGCGCAGCGGGCCGCGAGGAAATCGATGTGCAGGGGCATCGGGCGCACGGTTTCGATGCAGGCCTTCTCGACCGCGCCGAGGAAGCCGCCGAGTTCTTCGGGCGAGAGCCTGTCGGCGATCGGGTTCCAGCGTTCGGGAAGCATTCCCTGACCCACGAGGACTTGCAGCCAGGCCACTTCGGTGAAGAGTTCGTCGGTTCCGGGCTGGATGAGGCAGGCCTCCCGGAACTCGGCGATGCGGGCTTCGAGCGAGCATGGGACGGGCATGGCGCGGCAGTGATCCCAGAACGGCTCGCCTTCGCGCGCATTGGCCTTGTAGTGCAGGATCAGGAAATCGCGGATGCGCTCGAATTCCTCGGCGCAGCGGCGGTTGAAGCCATCGCGCACGCCGTCGCCCACGGGGCCGGACGGCAGCACGGTGAGGAAGCGGGTGATGGTCGACTGGATCAGGTGGATCGAGGTCGATTCCAGCGGCTCCATGAACCCGCTCGACAGGCCGACCGCGAGCACATTGCGGTTCCATGTCTTGCGGCGGCGGCCGGTCACGAACTGCAGCGGGCGCGGATCGGCCTGAGCAGGCGCTTCCAGATTGTCGAGCAGTGTGCGCGCGGCCGCATCGTCGGAGAGGTATTGCGAACAATAGACGAGGCCATTGCCGATGCGATGCTGCAGCGGGATGCGCCACTGCCACCCGGCGCTGCGCGCGGTGGAGCGGGTATAGGGCGTAAACGGACCGGCGGCCTCGCAGGGGGCCGCGACGGCGCGGTCGCAGGGGAGCCATTCGCGCCAGTCGTCGTAGCCGGTCTGAAGCGTTTCCTCGATCAGCACGCCGCGAAAGCCGGAGCAGTCGATGAAGAAATCGCCCGCGAACGAGCGGCCGTCATCCGTCTCCACGGCGGCGATGTCGCCGTTCCCGTGCCGCCGTACTTGCGCGATGCGGCCTTCGTGGCGGGTGACGCCCATGCCTTCGGCGTGGCGGCGCAGGAACGCGGCGTAGAGCCCGGCGTCGAAGTGATAGGCCCAGGGCAGTTCGGGAATGCCGGGGCCGGAGACGCCGGTCGCCATCCGCCCCGTACGCGCGGCGATTTCGTTGGCGGAATAGTGCGCGAGCGGCCGCGCCACGCCCAGCGCCGCGCCGCGCGCCCAGTAATGGCGGAACGGCAGCAGGCCATGCTGGCGGCCCACCGTGCCGAAGGCGTGCATGTAGCTGTGGCCTTCGCGCAGCCAGCCGTCGAATTCGATGCCCAGCTTGTAGGAGGCGGAAGTCTCGCGGAGGAATTCCGCCTCGTCGATCCCCAGCGCGTCGTTGAACAGGCGGATCGGCGGGATCGTGGCTTCGCCCACGCCGACAGTGCCGATGGCGGCGCTTTCGATCAGCGTCACGGCATAGCCGGGCGGTGCGAAGCGGGCGAGGGCCGCCGCGCTCATCCATCCGGCAGTGCCGCCGCCGAGAATGACGATCCTGAAGCTGGTATCCGTCACGCTTGCCGATCTCCCGAAACAGGCGCCGCCGCATGGCCATCGCTGGACATTCGCACTCCTCCCGCCCCCTTTCCAACAGGTCCATCTGTAGCGGGGAGGCAGCGGCGGAACCACGCAAAGTGTCCCTTCGTGGTTCCGCCGCCAGGTCCGGAAGGAGGGAGGAGGAGGAGGGATTCCTCCCGGACCGAAAAGTCGTGGTCCCGGGCCGCGGAGGCCCGGGACAAATCGTCAGAACTTGTAGGTGAAGCCAGCCAGGAACCGGCGGCCATAGCGCTGGTAGTCGATGATCTGGCGGCTATCGCCCGGGTTGTAGGTGATGAACGGTTCATCGGTGAGGTTCTGGCCCTGGATGTAGAGCGAGAGGCCCTCAAGCGCGCTGCCCGGCTGGAAGTCGTAACCGATCTGCGCATCGACGATCGTTTCGGGCGCGGCGCGGCGGCGGACACGGTTGGCCGCGAAGCCGGACACTTCGCCGACGAAGGTCGAACGGTATCGCACCGAAGCGCGGGCATTGAAGCCCCACTTTTCGAAGTAGGCGGTGCCATTGGCAACCCACTTCGAATAGCCGGGAAGATCCGATGAAGACTCACCCGGGGTCGGCGAAATCTTGGTTTCGGTGTAGGCGACCGAGCCGGTCACGCCGAAACCTTCCAGCACCGAGGTGAACGTGTCGAACGGAAGCGTGGTCGCAAGTTCGACGCCATAGAGTTTGCCGCCCTTGCCGTTGATCGGCACGTTGAGCTGCGCCGTCGGCGAGACGATCACGTCGTTGCCGGGGTCCTGCAGGGCGAGCGCGGAGGTCGGGATAGTGATGTCCTGATTGTAGATGTAGCTCTTCAGGTCCTTCCAGTAGAACTGGGCGGCGATGTAGCCCTTGGCTCCGAAGTACTTCTCGAACGTCAGGTCGAGCGCATTGGCACGCCACGGGCGCAAGTCCGGGTTGCCCGAGGACCCCGTGACCTGAGCCACGTTGCCGGTGATCGTGTAGCTCCAGCTCAACGAGGCGCGCATGTCATCGAGGCGCGGACGGATGATTTCGCGCGCCGCGGCGAAGCGGACGACGAAATCGCTCGGGAAACGCAGCGACAGGTTCAGGCTGGGCAGAACGTCGAGGTAATCGGTGCTGGCGTTGCGTGGCAGCGAGCCGATGTTCGGCGAACCATTGGCGTTCGTGCCGAGATAGACGGCCGTCGCGCCCTTGGAGTTCTGATCGGCCCAGTTGGCCTGCACGCCGACATTGCCGGTGAGGTGTGCCGACCCGATATCGCTGTCGATATTGGCCTGCACATAGGCGGTCATGATCTTCTCGCGGATCGAGTAGCTCTTGACCACGACATCGCCGTAGGGGTTGGGCACCAGGTTGTAGATGCCGTCGTTGATCAGGGCGATCGGGTCGTAGCTGATGACCGGACCTAGGCCGAGATACTTCAGGTTGGTGGTGCCGAGGCGGTATTCCTCGGGCACGGCAACGCTGGTGGTGCCGTCGGTGTTGGCGGCAAGACCCAGGAAGTATTCCTCGGGCACCAGCGACTTGGAACGGTTGGTGTAGTTCCAGCCCGCCTGAATGCTGCTGATCGGGCCGCCGTGGAGTTCCTTCGCGACTTCGGCATGGAACTGCCAGAGTTCGTCCTTGACGATGCGGTTGTTGTAGTAGCCGTCCTGACCGCCGACGATGGTGGTCCCGTCCGAGCCAATCTGCGTGCCGCCCCAGCCTTGCGGGCTGGTCAGCATGATCAGGTCATAGTCGCCGTAGTCGAGAGCGTGGGTGAACGTGGTGCCGGTCGAGCTGCTGTTGAAACCGATCGTGTCGGTGGCGCCGGTATCGGCGCGGCCCGTGCCCGAGTAGCTCTCGATGCTGAGCTCGTTGCGGTCGGTCTTCGAATAGCTGGCATCGAACATCGCGTTCCAGCCGTCGTCGCCTTGCCACTTGTTGTTCCAGCCGAACGAATAGAGCTTGGCGTGGCGCTGGAACACGTCGTTACGCAGCACACCCTTGACGCCGGTATATTCGCCGGAGGTGATCAGGCCGTTGCTCACCGAGTAGCCCGGTTCGAGCGTCGCGCTCGACCAGTACAGCGGAAGCTCGATGCCGCGCTTGATCTGGTCGTCCTTGAAGTTCGAATAGAAGGCATCGATCGTCGAGGTGAAACGCGGATCGGGACGCCATTCGAGCGTGCCGTTGAGGCCGAGGCGCTTGAGCTTGGTCGAGGTGTTGTAGGACTTCGAGCCGCCGATCACCTTGTTGCCATCGGCTGCATCGGCATAGCCCCAGGAATTGAATTCCTCGATCTGATAGGGCTCGTCGGTGTAGCTGGCGCCCAGCGCGATGCCGAGGGTGTCGTTCGCGAACTGGTCCACGAACATGCCGTTGACGCGGTAGCCCATGTCGTCCGAGCCGGTGTTGAGCTTGCCGAGGTCGGTGTAGGATCCGCGCGCACCGACGGAAATCACGCGCTTGCCCGATTCCAGCGGCCGGATCGTGCGCATGTCGACCGTGCCGGACAGGCCCTGGCCGATCAGGCTGGCCATCGGCGTCTTGTAGACGTTGACGGCGCTGATCGCTTCGGACGGGTACTGGTCGTATTCGACGGCGCGGTTGTCGCCGGTCGAGGTCTGTTCGCGGCCATTGAGGAGCGTGGTCGAGAAGTCCGGCGCGAAACCGCGGATGGCGATCACGTTCGAGCGGCCCGAGAGACGCTGCGAGGTCAGGCCCGGCAGGCGCGCGATCGATTCCGCAATCGAGGCGTCGGGCAGCTTGCCGATGTCTTCGGCCGAAACGGATTCGACGATCTGTTCGGCCGTCTTCTTCTTGTTGATCGCGTTTTCCAGACTGGCGCGATAGCCGGTGACGATGATCGCCCCGTTTTCGAGGCTGGCATCGCCCTTGTCCGGCGACGGCGCATCCTGCGCCAGCGCCGGGGTGGCGGCGATCAGCGCAGCGGCGATGGCCAGGCAGGACGATGTCCTGACGGCCGAAATCTCTGTGCGAAGCGGCATCTCTTGTCCTCTCCTGTCCCAGCCGAACCCGGAAAAATTGGTGGCCGGCATTGTCCTTCCGGCGGGCCCGGCGATTTCTGCCGCGACTCCGTCGATGCCCCCCGATTAGGACGCGACAGCGTTACGCATAATATGGCATACGTATACGCAGATGCTGAGAGGCCACGGAGCGTTGCGGGGATGCAACGGTTTTGTATGGCGGTTTTGTATGGTGGGCCCGCATTCGATTGCATGGCGGTTAATCGATCTTAATCGCGATGTGTCGGCGCAGGATAAAAGAAGAGCGGGACGGGACGATGATCATGGGACGCAAGCCGAGCAACCGGCCGACCAGTTTCGACATTGCCTACCGCGCGGGGGTTTCGCAGCCGACGGTAAGCCGGGCACTGCGCGGCAGCCGGTCAGTCAGCGCGGCGACGCGCGAGAGGATCGAGGCAATCGCGCGCGAGTTGAACTACTCGGTCGACAAGAACGCCTCGTCGCTGCGCTCGCAGCGCTCCAACACCATCGCGCTGCTGTTCTTCGAAGAGCAGACGCTCGACGATTCCAAGATCAACCCGTTCTTCCTGGCCATGCTCGGGGCGATTACCCGCCAATGCGCGAACCGGGGGCTGGACTTGCTGATCTCGTTCCAGAAGCTCGAAGACGACTGGCACGTGCGCTATCAGGACAGCCACCGCGCCGACGGGCTGATCCTGCTCGGCTATGGCGACTACACGCTCTACCGCAGCCGGTTGCAGCAACTGGTGGGGCAGGGGACGGATTTCGTGCGCTGGGGATCGGTGAACGATGAAAACCTGGGAGCGACCGTGGGGTCCGACAATGTCGGGGCCGGGCGCATGGCGGGCGAGCACCTGCTGGGGCTGGGCCGCCGGCGCATCGCGTTCCTGGGGCAGGCGGACGAGCACTATCCCGAATTCGCCGACCGCTACCGCGGGCTGTGCGAGGCGCTGGGCGCGGCCGGGATCGCCCCGGACCCCGCCTTGCTGCGCAATGCCATCAGTCTTGAGGACGAAGGCTATGCGGCGGTTCGCGCTCTGCTGGCCGATGGCACGGCCTTCGATGCGGTGTTCGCCGCCAGCGATCTGATCGCGATCGGCGCCATGCGCGCGCTGGCCGAAGCCGGGCTGTCGATCCCCGGCGACGTTGCCGTCATGGGGTTCGACGACATCCCCGCCGCCAGCATGACCAATCCGCCGCTCACCACCGTGATGCAGGACCTCAAGGGCGCCGGCGAGCGCCTTGTCGAAACGCTGATGGCGCAGATCGAGGACCGGCAGCGGCCTGCCGAAACGCTTCCGGCCCGGCTGGTGATCCGGCGGAGCACTACGGGTTAGGGCTAGTTGGAATTCAGGCCGGAATGACCGGCTTTATCGGAAAGCGCGGACAGCGGATCGAACGGTAGAAATGTCGGACGAAGCGGACATCCAAATTGCGTTGGCACAACACCCGCGATAGCGTGATTTTCCCAGCCTATTCAGCGTTCAGGTTACGGAAGACGATATTGGACCCGGTAACGATCTTCACGAGCCGCTTTCAAAAGACGGACGAAGGCTATCTGTTTTTTCCGACGGAGAAATCTGGAGGGAAGCTTGTCACTGAAGAAGAGTACGAACGCGCTCTCGCAGACTGGGTCAGGGTAGGGGGGAAATCCGGCATTTGGCGAGCCGTAGCTTGCCTTGTAATGCTAATTCTTGTTTGGATGTTTGCTGAGAACCGCTTTGGTCTTCCGCATTGGTGGGGAAATGTTGTTGTCATTGGCGGAGTTGCCAGTGCCATGATTTGGTTCATTTGGTGGAGTTGGGCACCACGGAGGATCACCAAAAATCGTCCGTTTATTGCCGCACCTCGCTTCCCGGTTTCAGATCGATGACCGCTCTGTCGGGCATCCGGAACGGCCGCTCTTAGGCAAAAATCGCGGATACCTGCCGCCACCCCCTCTCTCGACCCATCACAGCCGCCTAGGCATTCGTATGCATCTTGCCGATGCGGCTGGCGCGTGCGAGGCCGGTTGTTCGAGTAGAGGCGACGTCAGTTCGCCGGATATTGGGCCGGGTATGGGGAAGGACGCGATGAACGGACCGCGCGGGGAAAAGCCCCGGCAGGGTTGGGCTGGCCTGTGGAACATCAGCTTCGGCTTTTTCGGCATCCAGATCGGCTTCGCGCTGCAGAACGCGAACATGAGCCGGGTCTTCCAGTCGCTCGGCTCCAGCATCGACGATCTGCCTGCGCTGTGGGTGGCTGCGCCGCTGACCGGGCTGCTGGTCCAGCCGATCGTCGGCCACATGTCGGACCGGACCTGGCTGGGGCGGCTCGGGCGGCGGCGGCCCTATTTCCTGTCCGGCGCGGTGCTGGCGGGAATCGCGCTGCTGCTCATGCCCGCAAGCGGCGGGCTGCTGATGGCGGCGATGCTGCTGTGGATGCTCGATGCCAGCCTCAATATCTCGATGGAGCCGTTCCGGGCCTTCGTGGGCGACATGCTGCGGCGCGATCAGCACACGGCCGGCTATGCCGTGCAGACGGCGTTCATCGGCACGGGGGCGGTCGTGGGATCGCTGTTTCCCTACCTGCTCGACCATCTGGGCGTGGCCAACACCGCGCCTGCGGGCGGCATTCCGGACACGGTGCGCTACAGCTTCTGGGCCGGAGGGCTGGCGCTGTTCGCGGCGGTGATGTGGACGGTGCTGACCACGCGCGAATATTCGCCGGAGGAACAGGCCGCTTTCGCCACGGCCGAAGCGGATAGCCATGACGGCGCATCCTCCGCGGCGGGGCTGGCCGAACGCAGCATGGCCGGCGGCCTGACATGGATCGCGGCGGGCGCGGTGGTGGCCTTTGCCGTGCGGACCTGGGCGCTCGAAAAGGAAGTCTATCTGCTTGCCGGATTGCTGGCTGCCTATGGCGTGGCGGTGATGCTGGCGATCCGCCTGGCCCGCAGCGGCCGCAGCGCGTCTATGCTGGCCGGGATCGTCGGCGATTTCTCGGGAATGCCGCCGCTGATGAAGCGGCTGGCCTTCGTCCAGTTCTTTAGCTGGTCGGCCCTGTTCATCATGTGGATCAATACCACGCCGGTAGTCGCCCAGAACTTCTTCGGGTCGGCCGATCCGGCCAGCGCGGCCTATCAGGAAGCCGGAAACTGGGTCGGCGTGCTGTTTTCGGTCTACAACGGCGTGGCGGCCATCGCGGCGCTGGCCCTGCTGCCCTTGCTCTCTTCGCGGCTGGGCAAGGCGCGCACGCACGCGGTCTGCCTTCTGGCAGGGGCGGCGGGCTTTGCCGGGTTCCTGGTGCTGCGCGATCCTGACGCGCTGGTGTTCTGCGAGATCGGCATCGGCGTGGCCTGGGCCTCGATCCTCGCCATGCCTTACGCCATCCTCGCGAGCAGCCTGCCGCAGAGCAAGCTGGGCATCTACATGGGGCTGTTCAACGTCTTCGTGGTCCTGCCGCAATTGCTGGTGGCGACTGTGATGGGCTCGATCATGAAGGCGTTCTTCCCGCACGAGCCGGTCTGGACGATGGCTTTTGCCGCCGTCACTTTGGTGATTGCGGCTGGCGCGTCGCTGCGGATCGGCGAAGCGGCGGATTGATACCATGCCTCATTGATCGGAACTCACATTCCCGCCCTTCGTCATGGCGAGCCCGAAGGGCGAAGCCATCCAGGGCGGGTTGCGCCGGCACTGGATCGCCGCGTCGGCTTTGCCTCCTCGCCATGACGATGGGGGAGGGAACTGGTGTTACCGGCAGGTTCCGGCACAAGGCAGATCCTTCCCGGGGGTGAGGCAATTATACGCTGACCTTTAGTAATGTTGCGTCTTTGCGCAGTATCGTTATTGCTTCGCGGAACATGGGCCGCGGCCAAGCGGCCTGGGAAAGGATAACGAAAGATGCGCGCCACTCCCGATTTCGATTTCGCTCTGGGCGAGAGTGCCCGGATGATCCGCGAGACTGTCGCGCGTTTTGCCGATGAGCAGATCGCGCCGCTGGCGGCGAAAGTGGACGGTGAGGACTGGTTTCCCCGCGAGCTCTGGCCGGCGATGGGCGAACTGGGCCTGCACGGGCTGACCGTCGAGGAGGAATGGGGCGGGATCGGGCTCGGCTATCTCGAACATGTGATCGCGGTGGAGGAAGTCTCCCGCGCATCGGCTTCGGTCGGCCTGTCCTACGGCGCGCATTCGAACTTGTGCGTCAATCAGATCCGCCGCTGGGGCAATGAAGAGCAGAAGGCGAAGTATCTGCCGGGGCTGATCTCCGGCGAGCACGTGGGCAGCCTTGCCATGTCGGAAACGGGGGCGGGCTCCGATGTCGTCGGCATGAAGCTCCGCGCCGATGCGGTCGCGGGCGGGTTCCGGCTCAACGGCACCAAGTTCTGGATCACCAACGGCACTTATGCCGATACGCTGGTCGTCTATGCCCGGACCGGCGAAGGTTCGAAGGGGATCACTGCGTTCCTGATCGAGAAAGGCATGGCCGGGTTCGCCACGGGCCAGAAGATCGACAAGATGGGGATGCGCGGTTCGCCCACGTGCGAGCTGGTGTTCGACGATTGCTTCGTGCCGGAGGAAAACGTGATGGGCCCGCTCCACGGCGGCGTCGGCGTGCTGATGAGCGGGCTTGATTACGAGCGCGTGGTTCTGGCCGGGTTGCAGCTTGGCATCATGCAGGCCTGCCTCGATACCGTGATCCCCTATGTTCGCGAGAGGAAGCAGTTCGGCAAGCCGATCGGCGCGTTCCAGCTGATGCAGGCGAAAGTGGCGGACATGTACGTCGCGCTGCAATCGGCGCGGGCCTATGTCTATGCCGTGGCCAAGGCCTGTGACGGGGGGCAGACGACGCGCTTCGATGCGGCGGGCGCGATCCTGCTGGCGAGCGAGAACGCTTTTCGCGTGGCGGGCGAGGCGGTGCAGGCGCTGGGCGGCGCGGGGTACACCAAGGACTGGCCGGTCGAGCGCTACTTGCGCGATGCCAAGCTGCTCGACATCGGCGCAGGCACCAACGAGATCCGCCGCATGTTGATCGGCCGCGAATTGATCGGGGCCACCTGATCGCGCGGCGCGGCTTTCGCCTGCACCGGCTCCACCGCGACGATCTGCTGGGCGAGCCGTTCCACTTCGGCGCGGTCATGGCTGACGTAGAGGATCGGCAGCTTCAGCTCGTCGCGAATGCGTTCGATCAGGCTGAGGATTTCCTCGCGCCGGTTGGCATCGACCGAGGCGAGCGGTTCGTCCATCAGCAGGAAGCGCGGGGCGGAAAGCAGCGCCCGGCCGATGGCGACGCGCTGCGCCTCGCCGCCCGAAAGCGTGGCGGGCATACGGTCGAGCAAGTGGCCGATGCCCAGCAGGTCTAGCGCGAGGTCGATCGACAGCCAGCGCTCCTCGGGCCGGACCAGCCGCCAGCCGTAGAGCAGGTTGCGGCGCACGCTGCGGTGCGGGAACAACCGGTGGTCCTGGAAGACATAGCCGCAGCGCCGCTTTTCGGGTTTCAGATCGATCTTGCGGGCGCGGTCGAACAGCACCGTTCCCGCCACCGCGATATGCCCGTCCGTGGGGCGGGCCAGCCCGGCGACGGCGTCGAGCAGACTGGTCTTGCCCGCGCCGGAAGGGCCGAACAGCGCGGTGAGGCCCGGACCGGCGGTGAATTCGTACGTCATGTGCAGGCTGCCGCGCTGCAGGGTCATGGCGATGTCAAAGGACATGACGGTCCTTTCCCTCACTGTTGCGGCGCGAGAGCCATTCGGACAGCGCCAGCGCGCTGACCGAGAGCAGCACCGACAGCCCCGCCAGCCGCGCCACTTGCCATTCCGATCCGGGAAGCTGCAGCGCGCTGTAGATCGCCAGCGGCAGCGTCTGGGTCTCGCCGGGAATGTTCGAGGCGAACGTGATGGTCGCGCCGAATTCGCCGACCGAGCGGGCCAGCCCCAGCACCAGTCCGGCCATGATCCCCGGCGTGGCGAGCGGCAGAGTGACGGTGAAGAACGTGCGCCAGGGCCCGGCGCCGAGTGTGCGCGCGGCGTTTTCCAGCCGCCGGTCGACCGTCTCCAGCGACAGCCGCATCGCCCGGACCATCAGCGGCAGCGCCATCACCGCGGCCGCCAGCGCCGCGCCGGTCCAGCGGAACAGGAAGGTGAGGCCGATGGTATCGGCGAAGAAGCGGCCGAGCGGGGCATTGGTGCCGAATGTCAGCAGCAGCAGCCAGCCCGTCACCACCGGGGGCAGCACCAGTGGCAGGTGCACCACGGCATCGAGCAGGACTTTGCCGGGAAACCGCCAGCGGGCGAGCATCCACGCGAGCCCGAAAGCCAGCGGCAGCACGGCCGCGATGGCGACGCCGCTCACTTTCAGCGAGAGGAGCAGGACCTCCCATTCCTCCGGAGAAAGTCCCCCCATGTGCGGACTATTTGGTGCCGAAGCCAAAGCGGCGGAATACCGCCTTGCCCTGGCTGGAAATCAGGAACCGGCGAAACCCTTCGGCTTCCGGGTTTGATGACGAGGCGAGCAGGGCGATGGGATAGCTGATCGGGGCATGGCTGGTCTGCGGGAACAGGCCCACGACTTTCACCGCCTGATCGGCCTGCGCGTCAGTGCCATAGACGATGCCGAGCGGAGCCGCGCCGCGGCTCACCAGCGCCAGCGCGGCGCGCACGTTTTCGGCCGGGGCCAGCTTGCCTTGCAGCGAGTTCCAGATGCCGAGCTTGGTCAGGGCCTGTTTCGCGTAGATGCCGGCCGGCACGCCGTTCGGGTCGGCGACGGCCAGCCGCCCCGTGCCGAGCGCCTTGGCCAGCGGCATACCCGGCCGCACCGCCATCTTCATCGTGCTGCCGCGCGGGGCGATCAGCACCAGCGTGTTGCGCAGGAACGATACGCGCGTGCCGGGCTTGAGCAGTTTCTTGCCTTCCAGCTCGTCCATCCACGGCTCGTCGGCCGAGATGAAGATGTCCGCGGGGGCGCCCGCCTCGATCTGCCGGGCGAGGGCGGACGAGCCTGCAAAGGAGATGCGCGGGCGCGGGTGCCCCTTGGCGCTCCAGGCGTCTGCGGCGGCGTTCATCGATTCCTGCAGGCTGGCCGCGGCCAGCACCAGCGGCGGCTGGGCGCGGGGTGCGGCGAGGGCCACTTGTGTGGCCAGCAAGGCTGCCAGAACTGCGAAAAGAGCAAGAGCCTTGCGCATTACAGAACGTCTCCGAACAGGTTCTGTATCTTAATGTATATGGATATCGCGCAATTGCCTAGAGCCAATGCCTGTGGCGTTGGCGCGGACCGGCAAGGGTTAAGCTTCAGGCCTTCTGGCTGACGCGCGGTTCGGAAAGCAGCAGTTGGGACAGCACGGCGCAGTCCTTGCCTTCCGCCGCGCTGTGCAGGGTTTCCTGCAAGGCGCGGTAGTGCGTCAGAACCCGTTCCCCCATGGCGGTCAGCCGGGCTCCGCTGCCTTCGGCGCGGCCCGGCGCGGTGTGCACCAGAGGCTCCTGCCAGCAGCGGTTCATGGCATCGACCAGCAACCAGGCGCGGCGGTAGCTCATTTCCATGGCCCGGCCCGCGGCGGAAATCGAGCCATGCTCGCGGATTGCGTCCAGCAGGTCGGCCTTGCCGGGACCCATGGCGATCTCGTTCCCGCAATAGATCTGAATCTTGATCTTGAGTTGCATCGTGCGGCTCATGCTTGGAACCTAGGCGTGTCAGGCAGGCTCAGCAAGCCCGCTAGCCCCGAATCGGCAACGCAGATCAGCCCGGAATCCCCAGGCAGGACGGGAGTCCCGAAAATGGCGGCGTGAGGCCGGGCGGGGCCCGTTTTGCCCGGCGCTCGATGCTGCCATGCAATGCGCAGGGCGGATGCATTCTTTGGTGAATGCCGCCATCATTTTCATTTTAAGGTCAAAGAAGGGTTTTGTGCAGTGCAAAATACGGAGAGATGCCGTCTGCATGTGATCCGGTTTTATGCGGTCTTTTACTGTAGGAGAAATTGTTCGGCCTTGTGGAATGAGGCGTTAAATCGAAGAAATATTGAATGCAGTTCTAGTCTGGAAACGCAATTTTTGTTATCGGGGCGCTGCAAAGCGAGTGACGTCAACAGACGCGCATTTTGCGAAGTGGGAAAAAACGATCGGAGTTGAAGGCGCCGGGATGCGCTCTTCTCCGGTAAGTTGAGGATGCAGGATGAAGGTCGCAGAAGAAAATATCATCCGGTTCGATCACCGCCTGGAAGGGCGGATAGATCGCGATCAGGGCCAATCCGCAAGAACGGTCTATCTGTCGCAGCGGACTCAGGATCTGGGGCAGGAACACGATGCGCGTGGTCTTGTCGTCGCGATCCTGCTGTGCGTCTGCTGCTGGGCAGCTCTGGGCTTTTTCCTGCTGTCCTGACCGCGGTTGCTCCCCGGGATGGATCGCCATTGCAGGCCGCCGGGCCTGAATGGCGATCCGTTCTGGTGCAGGAGCCCTCTTGCCTATTCCGGTTTCGGCTCGATCCAGCCGCCAGCCGTCGCGACGTAGAGCCGCGCGACGTTCTGGTATTGGCGGGTGCGTGCCTCGACGAGCGCCAGCCGGGCGCGCTGGTAGGACCGGCTGGCGTCGAGAACCTGCAGGATGCCGCTGTTGCCCACCTGAAAGCTGCGCCGGGACAAGTAGAGCGAACGGTCGGCGATCTGCGCGGTCTCGTGCCGGGCGGCCAGTTCGCGGCTATCGCTTTCGAGCGCGGAAAGCAGGTTTGAGACCTGGCCGAAAGCTTCGGTGACGACTTCCCGGTACTGCGCGGCGGCGGCGCGGGCTTCGGCTTCGGCACCGCGCTTGTTGGCCTTGAGCGTGCCGCCGTGGAAGATCGGCGCGGTAAGGCCTGCGAAAATGTCGAAGGCATTGAACTTGCCGCTGGTGATCCGGTCCGGATCGGGTGAGCCCTGGGTGATCGAGGCGCCCAGCGTGATGTCGGGATAGAGCCCGGCGGTCGCCACGCCGACAGCGGCGGTGGCGGCGTGCAGCCGCGCTTCGGCTTCGAGGATGTCCGGCCGCTTGTGAACCAGCGCGGAGGGCAGGGCGACCGGCACGCTGGCCGGAAGGATGAAGTCGTCGAGCCCGAAATCGGTGGGTTCCAGCTCGGCGGGAGAGATGCCGAGCAGCACCGCCAGCATCGCGCGCGCCTCGGCGAGCTGCTGCTCCAGCCCGGGCAGGCTGGCGCGGTCGCTGGCGAGCTGCCCCTGGGCGCTCAGCACTTCCACCAATGTGCCTGCACCGGCTTTCTGGCGCGACCGGGTCAGCGACAGGTTGCGCTCGTCCTCGGAGAGCAGCTTGCGCTCGGTGGCGATACGGTCGTTGAGCGCGGCGATCGCCAGCACTTGCCCGGTGACGCGTCCGGCGATCACCAGATGCGCCGCCTCGGTGGCGCGGACTTGCGCTTCCGCTTGCGCCCTGGCCTGCTCCAGCGCGCGGCGGTTCCGGCCGAACAGGTCGAGATCGTAGGATATGCCGCCGCCGACGGTGTAGAGATCGAATTCGGGATTGGAGAGGCTGACGCCCTCGAAGCCGGTGAAGCCGAACGCGGCGAGATTGACCTGTTCGTGCTCGGCGCGGGCCTGTGCGTCGATCTGCGGCAGGCGCCTGCCGGCAACGGCAGCGATCCGTTCGCGCGCCTTTTCGAGCGTGGCGCGGCTGGCGGCGAGGCTGTGGTTGCCGGTAAGCGCGCGCGCGACGAAAGCATCGAGCTGCTGCGATCCGAAGGCCTTCCACCACCCGGCGTCCGGCCCTTCGGCCAGTGCCGCACGGTCTCCGCCGTCACCGGCATAGCCGGCCTTGGCGGAAGGCGCGGCGGGCGGGGCGAAATCCGGCCCCACGGCCGTGCAGCCGCCGGCCAGCAGGCAGCAGCCGAGCAGCGGAACCAGGGCGGCGGCGGTCAGGCGCTTCATGTCATTCCCCAATCGGAAGCGTTGCGTCTCCGGCCTTGACCTTGCTGACCCGCAGCAGGAGCACCAGCGGTATCAGGGCAAGGGTCAGGATGACGACGAGATGATAAGTTGAAATGTTCCCGGCCATGGCGGACTGGCGCATGATCTCGGCATTGGCGCCGGCAAGGGCCTGGGTCGAACCGAAGTCCATGTCCGGGCGGGCATATTGCAGCACCGGATTGTCGGGGCGCAGGTTCTGGATCAGGCTGTTGCGCGAAGCGGCGACGTCGCGGACCAGCTCCACGTTGAGCAGCGAGATCCCCACGGCATTGCCGATGTTCCGGGTGAGCGCGTACATCGAGGCGCCTTCGTTGCGGAGCTTGGGCGCCAATGTCGAAAAGACCACGACGGAAAGCGGCACGAAGATCAGCCCGCTGCCGATCCCCTGAACGAAGCCGGCAATCACCAGCGCCCGCTCGTCGACGTAGAGATCCATGTGCGAATACATCAGCATCCCGGCGCTCATGAACGCCAGCCCGGCGATGATGATCGCGCGCACGTCCACCCGGGCGACAAGCTGCGCCACCATGGCCATCGATACCAGTGTCCCCACGGCGCGGGGCAGGCCGAGCAGGCCGGTGTCGAATGCCGAATAGTTCAGCAGGGCCTGGGTCATCACCACCACCAGCGGGATGGTGGCGAAAGCCACGACGCCGATCATCATGCTGAAGACCGAGCCGACGGCGAAGTTGCGGTCGCGGAAGAGTTCCGGCCGGATGAACGTGCCTTTCGCCGTGAACATGTGCACTACCGTCAGGTAGCCGGAAATCGCGAGGATCAGCGCGTAGATGCGGATCTCGGTGGATTCCCACCAGTCGAGGTGCTGGCCGCGGTCGAGAATGAGCTGCAGCGAGGTCAGCGCGATCGATACCGCGACGAAGCCGAACAGGTCGAAGCGCGATTGCTCGCGGATGTGGCGCCGCGCCAGGAAGGCCAGCATACCGAGGAACGAGACGATGCCGAACGGCACGTTGACGAAAAAGACCCAGCGCCAGCTCAGCGAATCGGTCAGGTAGCCGCCCAGCGTCGGCCCCACGATCGGTCCGGCCATGGAGCCCAGCGCATAGATCGCCATGGCTTTGGCATGTTCCCGGGGCGGATTGATGTCGAGCAGGATCGCCTGGCTGAGCGGTATCAGCGCCGCGCCGCAGGCCCCTTGCAGGAACCGCGACAGGACGATCATCTGCAGGCTGGTGGAAAGGCCGCAGAGGGCCGAGGCGATCGTGAAGCCGCCGACCGAGACCAGCATCACGTTCTTGCGGCCGACCCGCCCGGCCAGCCATCCGCTGAGCGGCGTGGCGATGGCGCTGGCGACGAGGTAGGACGTCAGCACCCAGAGCACCTGCTCCTGCGAGGCCGACAGGCTCGACTGCATGTGGGGCAGGGCGACATTGGCGATGGTGATGTCCACCGCGACCATGGTCGTGGCGATCATGCAGGGAATCGTGATCAGCATCCGCCGCGCCTTGCTGGGATACTGGATGGGGATCGTGGTCGTCATCGCCCGGGGCCGCCCGCCGCTGCCTTATGGCTTCTGGCTGGGCGCGGACCCGAACAGATGGCGCTGGTGCCCGGTGTCGACCTCGACGCTGGCGCTCAGGCCCGCGCTAAGCGGCAGGTCCTTCGGCGCCTCGTCGATCGCGACCTGGATCGGCAGGCGCTGGACCACCTTGACCCAGTTGCCCGTCGCGTTCTCCGCCGGGAGCACTGAAAAGCTGGACCCGGTGCCGGGGCTGAAGCTTTCGACGTGGCCTTTCAGCGGGCGATCGGGGAAGGCGTCGATTTCGATCTCGGCCGGTTGCCCCGGGCGCATGTAGCGCAGCTGGTTTTCCTTGAAATTGGCCTGAACCCAGAAATGCAGGCCCGTGAGCATGAAGACCGGGCGGCCCGGCGTCACGTAGTTGCCGACCTGCAGCTGGTTGACGCGAGTGACCACGCCGTCCTGCGGGGCGCGCACGATGGTATCGGCCAGGTTGATGCGGGCCTGTTCGAGCTTTGATGCCGCCTTGCGGACATCGGGCTGATCGGAAACGTTGCCGCCCGCATTGCCGGAAAGGCTGGCCAAAAGGCTTTCCGCCTTGGCCTCGGCAGCGGCGATGCCGTCCTGCGCGGTGCGCGCTTCGGTCACGGCCTCGTCGTACTGGGCCTGCGAGGAGATTCCTTCGGCCACCAGCGACTTCTGCCGCGCCGCTTCGCTGGTCGCGAGCTGGTAGCGGGCCTTGGCGGCGCTCACTTGCGAAAGCGCCTCGCGATAGTCGGCCCGGGTCGAACCGACGTCGGTCCGGGCATTGGCCAGTTCGGCCTGGGCTTCGGCCACGGCGGTTTCGAAGCTGTCGGACCGGATGCGGAAGAGCACCTGATCCTTCACCACGCGCTGGTTTTCCTTGACCTCCACCGAAACGACCGTGCCCGCCACGCTGGGGCTGATCGCCACCATGCCGGTCTGCAGCGAGGCGTTGTCGGTCGATTCGTAGCGGCCGCCGGTCAGGTAGAACCAGCCCGAACCGGCCAGTACCAGCGCCGGGCCCGCAAGCATCAGAATCGTGCGCAGGCTGCGCTTGCGCGGCGGGGTTACGGTGCCGTTCTCTCCCTCGGCCGCGATCGTGCTCTCAGCGTTCATGAATCGTCCTGTCGTGGCTGCTTATGTGCCGATACTAAGCATGGCTAGTATCGGCAAGAGGGCGCAAGCCGCAAGAGGAAGAAGGAAGGGCCGACGCGCGCCGCTGATGCCAAAGCCCGTTGCTGGGAACTGGCGAGATATGCCGCAGGCCGCTGCCATTGCGAGCCGCCAAAGGCGGCGCGGCAATCCGGAGGGCCATCCGGAGCAGGCGCGAACCGCCCTGGATGGCTTCGCCCGCGGCGCGCAATGACGAAGCGCGGCGGTATGCGTTCTGATTGACGCGTCTCGGGATTACCCCAGAAACGCCTTCACATCGCCCATGAAACGGTCGAACTGGTCGTGGTGCAGCCAGTGTCCGGCGTTTTCGTATTCGATCAGTTTCGCCGTCGGGAAGTAATCCATGCGCCCGTCCGAAGCCGGGCTGGCGGCGAAGCTGTCGTTGCCCCAGAGCAGCAGCATCGGACAGGTGATCGCTTCCCACAAGGCGGCGATATCGTCGGCGGGCAGATCGGAGCCGGACCAGACGTTGAGGTAATTGTCGAACTTCCAGCTCCAGGTGCCGTCCTCGTTGCGGCTGGCGCCATGGATCGTGAGGTGGCGGGCCTGTTCGTCGGTGAGGAAGGAATTCTCCTCCTTCATCCGCTGATAGGCATCGCGGCGGGTGGCGTATTTGCGCGGCGTGCGGCCGGAGGCCTTGCGCTTGTCCCCGATCCACTGGCGCAGGCGCTCGCAGGCGTTCGTCTGCTCCTGTTCGCGGCGAGTCTTCGGCGGCAGGCCGAGCCCTTCGATATTGACGAACTTCGCCACCTTTTCCGGATAGAGCCCGGTAAAGCGCGTGGTGATGCTGCCGCCCAGCGAATGGGCGATGATCGTCACTTGTTCATACCCCAGCGTGTGGACGAGTTGGGCGAAGTCATAGACGAAGGCGTCCATGCCGTAGTGCCCCTCGGGCGACCACTCGCTGTCGCCGTGGCCGCGCAGGTCCGGGCAGATCACGTGCCAGTCGTGCCGCAGTTCCTCGGCCACCCAGTCCCAGCTGCGGCAATGGTCGCGCCCGCCGTGCTGGAGAATCAGCGGCGGCGCCTCCGGATTGCCCCAATCGACGTAATTGAGGCGCAGGCGCTGTGAAATGAAGCGGTTGGAGGTGGGGCCGAGTTGCGTTTCCATGGCGGCGACACTGGGGCGGGCGGGCGCCGAGGTCAATCGAAGCTGTGATTTGCGGGGATGAAGCAAAACGATCGCCGCCCCGCGCTTGGCAAACCCGGCTCCTTGTCCCTATCTCGCCTGCCATCAGTTTTGGAGGACAGACGTGGCGACGACGCACAAGACCCGTATGCTTATCATCGGTTCCGGCCCGGCTGGGCTTTCCGCCGCGATCTATGGCGCGCGCGCGGGGATGGAGCCGATCGTGGTGCAGGGCCTGCAGCCGGGCGGCCAGTTGACCATCACTACCGATGTCGAGAACTACCCCGGTTTCCGCGAAGTGATCCAGGGCCCCTGGCTGATGCAGGAAATGCAGGCGCAGGCCGAGCATGTCGGCACGCGGATGATGTGGGACACGATCACTTCGGTCGACCTCACCGGCGGCACGTTCAAGGCCATCGGTGACGGCGGCGACATCTACGAAGGCGATACGCTGGTGATCTGCACCGGCGCGCAGGCCAAGTGGCTGGGCGTGCCGGGCGAGCAGGAGCTTTCGGGCAAGGGCGTTTCGGCTTGTGCCACTTGCGACGGGTTCTTCTATCGCGGCAAGAAAGTGGTGGTCATCGGCGGCGGCAATACCGCCGTGGAAGAGGCGCTCTACCTCACCAACCATTCCGACGACGTGACGCTGATCCACCGCCGCGATTCGCTGCGCTGCGAGAAGATCCTGGAGGACCGCCTTTTCGCCAATCCGAAGATCTCGGTGCTGTGGAACAAGAAAGTCGACAGCTTCGTCGCGGGTGAGGACGGCCAGCTTCGCGCGCTGGCGCTGACCGATACCGCGACGGGCGAGGCCAGCGAGTTCGAGACCGAAGGCGCTTTCGTCGCCATTGGCCACGCACCCTCGACCGAACTGTTCAAGGGCAAGCTGGCGATGGACGGGACGGGCTACCTGCTGGTCCAGCCCGGCACGCCCAAGACCGACATCCCCGGCGTCTTCGCGGCCGGCGACGTCTGCGATCACACCTACCGCCAGGCGATCACGGCTGCAGGCATGGGCTGCATGGCCGCGCTCGATGCCGAACGCTATCTGGCGGAGAAGGAATTCACGGCGGGGTAATTCCCCCTCCGTCACGCGCTACGCGCGCGCCACCTCCCCGAGCAAGCTCGGGGAGGAACTGGAGAGATCGGTGTAAATTCCTCCCCGAGCTTGCTCGGGGAGGGGGACCATCCGAAGGATGGTGGAGGGGGAGGCACCCCTCATCCTCCGCTGGCGAATGCGGATAGGGCGCCGGGAAATCGCAGGCAACGGCGGTGCGGCCGGTGCAGAGCCGCCAGCATCGGGCGGTGTGGCCTGGATCGTGCCATTTCATCTGCGAACGGCCGGAAGAGGGGCAGACCCGAAGGAAACTCACCGGCGCGGCCCTGTGGTGCGCGGGGGTGGCGGGCCGGGCTCGCTCCCTTGCCGCCTGCCCCGGGGGCATACCCCCGGCTTCATCCACGCATCCAGACTTTGCGAAAGGTGACCGGCAAATTCGCATCCGGGCACCGGCCGCGTGACGGAAAAGGCGAAGGTGTCAGCTCCACACCTTCCGTCCCGCACGCTGTTTGCCGATGGGTGATCGGCGGAGGGATTTATAACCTATTTGGTTATAAATGTCAAGGTGGGGCAGTTTCGCCACCATTTCCCCCTCCTCTTCAGAGGAGGGGCGCGAGACTTGGGTCTGCGCAGCAGGCCTTAGTCGCAGCGGGGTGGTGCCGCGGCACAGCGCAACGCGGGCACGCCACCACGCCCAACCCCCTCCTCTGAAAAGGAGGGGGCTCTATGCCCTCAGAACGTCCAGCACCTGCTCCACCAGCCAGTCCTGTGCTTCGGGTTCCACATAGCTGTGCGAAGCGCCGGGGCAGGTGTGGATGCGTTTGTCGGCCTTGTCCCACTTCGCCACGAAGGCGAGGCCGGTGCGGTCGCGTCCGGCGATCAGGAAGCGGACCGGGCCCTTGAACGGGGCCAGTCCCGCAGCGATTTCGGCGGCGAGCCCGGCGGGAGCCTTGGGGGAAGGGCGCAGGGCGGAGAGCAGGCTGCGGATCAGCTTGCCGATCGGGATCTGCCCGGTGAGCAGGCGCCGGATGGCGGCCGGATCGGCCAGCCGCCGCCGGTAATGATCGCGCACCACGGCGGCAGGCGCGGCTTCTTCCGCATCGTCGATCGTCCAGGGGTTGGACAGCACCAGCGCGTCGAGCCCGGCACCGCCTGCCAGCATCAGCGCGGCGGCGGCATCGCAGTTGCCCAGGCCCACGACACGGGTAAGCTGCGGGCATTCCTGCCGGAACGCGGCCAGCGCGGCGGCCATGTCCGGGCCGCTGGAGCGGAACTCGCCGTTGCTGCCCTCGCTGTCACCCGTGCCGCGCCGGTCGAAGCGCAGGACGGGAAAGCCGGCTTCGGCGATCCGCGCGGCGAAACGGGCCTGCCCGTTCCACGCGCCGCCGCGCACTTCGTTGCCGCCGGTCACGATCAGCAGGCCGGTTTCGCCCGGCGCCCTGTCGTCCCGTGTTTCGTCCAGCGTGGCGGCCAGCCGCGCGCCTTCGCAGACGAATGGGAAGTGACGGCGGCTCATGGCGCGATTCCCGCGATCAGGATGGCGGCCAGGGCATCGGCCTGCGCGCTGTCCTCGCCCGGTTCGGCGCGCATCCATAGCCCGCTGCCGCCCACGGCTTCCTGCGCGATCGTGGCGGCGCGGGATGCAGGCGCCATTTTCTCGAAGTGGCGGAAGAAATCGGCGCCGAGCCGGTAGCCGCTCAGCTCGATGCCCGAGACGACGGCGGTTTCCGCCAGCAGCTCGCGGGTTTCCTCGCGCCCGGCCTCGCGGGCCGCGAGAATGCGCGCGCGCAGCATCTGGCGCAGGATCGAGGCGGCCTTGACCGGGGCATAGTGCCACACCGGCAGGCCCGTGGGCGTGAACAGGCAGCCGCCGCGAATGCCGAGGGCGTAGGTGGCCTTGAAATGGCACGCCGCGGCCGTCGCGGCATCGGTCCAGTCGGTGGTGTCCTGCCGTTCGAGCGGCTGCAGGCTCTCGTTGCAGCCGGGCAGATCGGCCAGGAAACAGTCGATCCCGGCGCCATCGAGCCGGCGCATGACTTCCACCGTGAAGCGGCGCAGGCGGTTGCTTTCGTCGAACAGGGCGGGGACGATCAGCAGGCGATGCTGGCGTCCCCTGTCGAAGACCAGGGCATATTCCCGGGCTGCGCCACCGGCAGGCAGCGGGCAGGGCCAGGTCGCCGGGGTCATCGCGCCTGCCTCATGCTCCGGTACGCTTGGCCTCGGCAAAGGCGAGCAGGCCGCCGAAGGTTTCCAGCATCTCGCCGTCGATCTCGTCATCCTCGATGACGATGTCGAGCCGGTCTTCCAGTTCGGTCAAGAGGCCGGCCACGGCCATCGAATCCAGTTCGGGCAAGTGGCCGAACAGGCCGGTGTCGGCGTCGAAACCATCGGCCTGACCGGGCTTGAGCCCAAGCACGTCCGTGAGGATGCGGCGCAGCAACTGGTCGGTATCGTCGGACATGGTCCCTCGGTCTGATGGCATGATTAACGGCGCGCCTCTAGCCGCGCTTGGCCTTTGCGGCAAGGTATCGCAGGGCGGCCTTCGCGAGAACCGGCCAGTTGGCAGGGGCCGCGGGGCGGAACATGTCGAGGCGGAAGCGCGGGCGGACCTCTTCCATCCAGTCGCGCTTGTAGGGATCGTTGCCGGTCCCGAAGTCGACCAGATCGACCTTATCGGTATCGATCACGTGGCGCAGCAGCGCGGCGGTGAGCACCGATCCGGGCGAGAGCGGCTTGGCGGCTTCGCGGTGTGCGAGCTTGTGAATGAAGGCGGTGCCGCCCTCGACCGTCCACATCTGCGCGGCAATGGCCTCGCCGCCCGCCCGCGCGACGCCGAGCCGCAACCGGCCCGCTTCGCCTTCGGCGCGGGCAAAGGCGCGCAGGAAATCGGGCGAGCCTTCTTCCGGCTTCCAGCTTTCGGCGTAGATATCCTCGTAGGCGGCCCAGACGTCGTCGTCGAAACGGGTGAGCACCTGCGTTTCGACTTTGCCCGACTTGCGCTTGAGCGTGGTGCGCAGCTTGCCGGGACGGTCCGCAATGTATTCATCGTAGCTGCGGCCCCGGACCGGGAGAATATGGTTGGTGTCGCACGCTTCGCGCAGCACCACCCATCCGGCGGCGCGGAAAGCGGCTTGCAGCAGGCTGGCGCTGCCGTCCTCGTCCGGCAGGCCGGACAGCGTCACGCGGTGGGCCTTATGCGCAAGATCGCGGGCGAGGGCGGTCAGCAGCGCGGGATCGCCGCTGACGACCGGGCAGAAACGGAAAGTGTACCAGTTGGAGAGCGCCGTCAGGTGGCCAAATCCGGAAACCCTATCCCGTCGCCCCCGCGCAGGCGGGGGCCCCGCTTCTGCGATCGCAGCGGAAGAAAGCGGGGCCCCC
>NZ_BCTX01000022.1 GCF_001590985.1 Novosphingobium naphthalenivorans NBRC 102051 | reverse complement strand
CTCCTGAAGGGGAGAGAGTACATGGGTCATGTTCATCGCACGCTGGTATAACTGGGCGGTCACGCTCTAAAAACAGAAAGGCGCGCCGCTCATGGAGCGGTGCGCCTTGTCGTATCCGTTGGACCCGTTCCGCTTAGCGGCAGCGCAGATCGCCCCGGTCGATCTCGCGGCCGAGCACGCCGCCGACAACGCCGCCGAGCAGGGCGCCCAGCGTCTTGTCGCCGCGGCCTGCCAGTTCATGGCCCGCGAGCGCGCCGAGACCCGCGCCGATGATCAGGCCGGTCGTGCCGTTGTCGCGGCGGCAGTAATAGCGGCCGTCACGTCCGCGCCAGACATAGGAATTGCGCGTGATGCGGCGCGGCGTGACGTAGCGGCCGCGCGAATCGTAGATGCGGCGGTCGGAGTGCCGGGGCGCGTCATGATACCGCTCCTTCGCGCGCTCGCCATAGGCCGGGGCATGGGGCGGCGGATCGGCCGCAGCTGGCGTGCCCGGAAGAGTGGCCGCTGCAATAGTCAGAGCCAGCAGCAATTTCTTCATTTTGTGACCTCCTGAAATACCTATGTGAATGCGTGGTGCCGCTTCTGCCGCCGGCTGCCTCAACGCCTGATGAACCGCTGGACGCGAAAAGGCGAGCAAAGAGACGTGGGCGAAGGCAACTTGTCACGAAACGCGCGAGATATGCCGGAGGTTTCAGGCCGGTTGGCTGGCCTGCCTGGCCGGGCGTCTCCCGGCCCGGTGGCTCTGGCGAAGCCGGCATGGAAGCGAAGAAGATGGCTCTGCCTGAGAAGGGAGGAGGTTCTTTCGCAGACAGGTAGCGGCGCTACGGGGGGAACGGGGGGTGTGCGCCGCTACCTGCCACTGCGAAAGCTGTTGCAGTGAGAGTTACATATAGAGAAGAATGGTTTCCGAAAGTTTACTTCCGGGCAGAGTGATTGTGGCAGTTCTTGCTTATGCAAACGATTGCATAGATTAAATTATGGAAAACTTACCTGCCGCCCGGTCCTTCTTTACTTTGAGGCCATTAAATACTGAGCCGTTCATAGTAATCCATACACCCGGTCTTGCCGCCTGACAGCAGGCGAAGGCCATGCCGAGATTGAACGGGGCATCGCTTTCGGCAAAGCGTGCCGGGGCCAAAGCGCCGGTCAGAACGATGGTCTTTCCTTCGATGTCCGCCAGGACCTTGGCCGTCTCGGTCATGGTATCGGTGCCATGCGTGACCACGACATGCGTTTCCGGCGCGGCGGCGATCGTCGCCTTGATGAGGGCGCGGTCCTCATCGCTGAGTTCGAGGCTGTCCTTGCGCATCAGTTCCACCACGCGGAACGGGTGGGTGACGCGGGAGGTTTTCAGCATGTCTTCGATTACGCTCTCGGCGATCTGGTATTCGCTGAGCGCATCGAAATACTGCTTGTCGATCGTGCCGCCGGTGGTGACGACGAGGATGGGGGCTTGAGGCATGGGCGCGGTTTAGCCGGTCGGACGCGGCATGGGAATGGGGGCGCGGCCTGCCATATTGCCAATAATTAACCACGCCCGCAAATCGATTAAGGCAAAGGAAGGGGACTGCGAAACCGGGAGAATTGAATTGCTGTCAGTATTGCTCGGTCTTGGGCTGGCCTTGGCCCCGACTGCTGCTCCGGAGGCTTGTGTTCCGATCGAAGGTGCGGAGGCGGTTCTGGAAGACAGGGATGTCCATTGGCTGGTCGTTGGCGAGATGCATGGCACACGCGAGATGCCCGCGTCGTTTGCAGAACTGGTTTGCGCCGCCGCACAGAGCCATCGCACGGTCACTGTCGCTCTGGAATTTCCTGAGGCGGATCAGACCGTGATCGATGCCTATCTTGCATCGGATGGCGGGGATGATGCGCGGTCGCACGTGCTGGCTCTTCCGTTCTGGTCAACAGGGCGGGACGGACGCAGCAGCGAAGCCGCTTTCGCGCTGCTGGAGTGGTTACGGCGAATGAAGCAGGCCGGTGAAATACAAGCGGTGAGAGCGATACAGCCGATGTCCAACGAGACGCGTTCCGACTATGAAAAGGCTATGGCCGCGCTGGTCCTTGAGGCGGGACCTGCGGATGGGCTGACAATGGTTCTGGTCGGCGGCGTGCACGCGAAGCGGGTGCCGTACACGTCCCCTGATGGTAAGGCATATTTGCCGATGGCAGGATATCTGCCGGAAGAGCGGACGAAGACAGTGCTTGCCTCAGGACAGGGTGGTTCGGCCTGGGTGTGCATACTCCGCGGGACGGATGGGGATGCCGAATGCGGGCCGCGCACACTGAATGCGCCGGGAAAGCTTTACCCGCGCGGTCTGGTCATCCTGGACCGCGCAGGAGGGCCTTACAACGGCTATCTCAATATCGGGATGCCGTTTACGGCATCACCGCCCATGGTTTCTGACATGGGCGTGCAACCTTAGCGTTACTCTTTCGCCATCTCGCCCAGCGTCACATAGTCGAGCTTGCCTGTACCCAGCACCGGCAGCGCGCCCAGCACGCGGATATCGCGTGGCAGCATCAGTTCCGTGACACCGTTGGCGCGACCCCATTCGAGCAGGGCCTTGGGATCGGCCTGCGGGGTGGTGGTGAACAGCACCAGTTGCTCGCCCTTCTTCGCATCGGGGCGGGTGACGACGGCGTGTTCGCCGTCGGGCCAGACCTTTGCCGCATAGCCTTCCACGGCCGGGAGTGAGACCATTTCGCCGCCGATCTTGGCAAAGCGCTTGGCGCGGCCGCGGATGGTGACGAAGCCGGCTTCGTCGATGGTGACGATGTCGCCGGTGTCGTGCCAGCCTTCCTCGGGCGGCTGCAGCTTGCCCGGCGCGCTCGCCAGCATGTAGCCGGTCATGACATTGGGGCCTTTCACGAAGAGGCGGCCGCCTTCGGCAATGCCGGGCACTGCTTCGAGCCGGGCTTCCATCGCGGGCAGCAGGCGGCCGACGGTTCCCGCCTGGAAATGCATCGGCGTGTTCACCGCGATCACCGGCGCGCACTCGGTGGCGCCGTAGCCTTCGAGGATGCGCAGGCCGAATTTTTCCGAATAGGCCTTGCGGGTTTCCTCGCGCACCTTTTCGGCGCCCGCGAAGATGTAGCGCAGCGAATAGAAGTCGTAGCCGTGCGCCATGCGGGCATAGCCGGAAAGGAAGGTGTCGGTGCCGAACAGGATCGTCGCGTTGCAATCATAGGCGAGCGCGGGGACGATCCGGTAGTGCAGCGGGCTAGGGTAGAACACCGTCCGGATGCCATTGAGGATCGGCAGCAGCGTGCCGCCGGTCAGGCCGAACGAGTGGAACACCGGCAGCGCGTTCAGCACCACGTCGCTGGGGTTGAAGTCGATCCGCGCGGCAAGCTGGGCGCAGTTCGCCAGGAGGTTGCGGTGGGACAGGACGACGCCTTTGGGGGTGCCTTCCGAGCCGCTGGTGAACAGGATCACGGCGGGTGCATCGGGCGCGATCTTCAGCCTGGCGTGGCGGCCTTCAGCGCCCTTCCTGAGCAGCATGTGCCACAGCTTCGCGCCCGTGCCGATCTCCTGCGCAAGGTCTTCCAGATAGAGGACCATGCATCCGCTGGCCTCCAGCGCATTGACGGTATCCTGCAGCTTCGCCTGTTCGACGAAGGCGCGCGCGGTGACCACGGTGCGGATCTCGGCGGTTTCGCAGGCGGAGAGCAGGTTGGTCAGCCCGGCTGTGAAATTGAGCATCGCCGCCACGCGCCCTTCGGCCTGCAGCGCAAAGAAAGCGAGCGCGGCGCCGTTCACATTGGGCAGCAGCAGGCCGACCGCCTCGCCGGGGCGGGTGCGGTAGGCAAGGCGGTCGCCCAGCAGTTCGGAGCCCAGGATCAGCCGGTCGAGCGAGAGCGGCTGGCGTTTCACGTCTTCCACAACCTTGGCCTTGCCGCCGTGGATCGCGCGCGCCTCGCACAGGGCGGAGAACAGGGTGCGGTCCGTATCCGTGGTGGCGAAGATCATCGCGCTCATCTCGTCGTAGAGACGGCGGCCGGCGATGGCGCGGCGGGCGCGGGCGGACATTTCGCCCTCAATGGCAAAGCGGCGCGGCGGCAGCACGTCGATCGTCACCTTGGGGAACAGCCGCGTGCGAACTTTGCCCTTGAGGTGCGAGAGCGGGCTGTACTGCGGGCCGTTGAGGCGCACCGGGACGATCGGCGCATCGGCCTTGTCGGCGACCATGCCGGGGCCGTCGAACACTTTCATCAGCGCGCCGGTCACAGTGATGCGGCCTTCGGGGAAGATCACCAGCGTGTTCCCCTCGCGCACGGTGCGCACCATGGCTTTGGCCGACATCGGGTTGGTGGGATCGACCGGAAAGGCGCGGAACAGCTTGAGGAAGGGCTGTATCCACCAGCTCCTGGCAATGGCGGTGTGCACCGCGAAGGTCGGCTTGCCGGGCAGGAAGGCGCCGAGCAGCACGCCGTCGAGATAGGAGAGGTGGTTGACGACCACGACCGCGCGCTCGCCGGGCTTTGGCATGTTCTCGATCCCGGTCACTTCGACGCGGTACAGAACCTTGAGGACGATGCGGATCACCGCCTTGAACAGCGTTTCGGGCAGCAGCCAGACCGAGACCAGCGCGACGACCAGCGTCGCGAGGCCCAGCACGCCGATCACTTGCGGCACGCTGGCGCCCACGCCGAGCAGCCCGGCAACCACCGCGACGGCGGTGACGGTCATTCCGGCATTGAGGATGTTGTTGGCGGCGATCACCTGCGAGCGTTCGTCGGGCGCGGCACGCACCTGGAGGATTGCATAGAGCGGGACGATGAACATGCCGCCCGAAAAGGCGATCACGACCAGATCGGCGATGATCCGCCAGGACCCGGCGCTGGCGAAGAACTGGCCGACGCTCGCCTCGGGATAGGTGACTGTGAACAGGCTGGTGGAGAACGACAGGTCGATCAGGCCCGCAGCCAGCGCCAGCGCGCTGACGGGCACGTACTTCGCCGAGACCTCTCCGCCCAGCAGGCGGTTCACGGTCATCGAACCGAGCGCGATCGTGACCGAGAAGATCACCAGGAACAGCGTCGCCACATCCTTCTGCGCGTTCAGCGTATCGGAGACGAGCGGCACGAATTCAGTGAGCAGCACCGCGCCTGCGGTGAAGAACCAGCTGATGCCCAGCACCGCCAGCCACACGCCGCGGCCCTTGTGCGCGGTGGTCAGCACGTGCCAGGTGCCGCGCGCGACGTTCCAGTCGACCGGATGGCCGCCGCGGCTGGGCGGAGCAGGGGGGATCGCCAGCGCTGCGAGATAGCCCAGCGTGGCAAGGCCCATGGCGACAAGCCCGGCCTCCCACGGCGGAACCTGCCCGGCGAGCAATTGCCCGGTCAGGATCGCCAGGAACGTGCCCGCCTCGATCAGGCCGGTGCCGCCCATGATCTCGTGCTCGGTGAGGTGCTGGGGCAGGATCGAATACTTGACCGGGCCGAACACGGTGGAATGCAGGCCCATCAGGAACAGACTGGCGAGCAGCAGCGCGATGGACTGCCAGGCAAAGCCCACCAGCGCCACGCCCATGATGCCCACTTCGGCCAGCTTCACCCAGCGCACCAGCGTGCCCTTGTCGATGCGGTCCGCGATCTGGCCGGCCAGCGCCGAGAACAGGAAATAAGGCAGAGTGAACAGCCCGGTGGCGATTACCGAGAGCATTCCCGCCTGCTCCGGCGCGTCCTTGAGGATTCCGTAGTTCGCCAGCAGCAGCATGGCGTACTTGAGCAGGTTGTCGTTGAAGGCGCCCAGGAACTGGACCACGAACATCGGCGCGAAACGCCGTTTGGTGAGCAGTGAGAAGTCTGGTGCTGACACGCCGTTTCCCCGTTTCCTGATCTGAAAGCTCTAGCTGCCAACCTGCCGCATGGCGACTCGCTGGTGTGAGCGTGGTGTCTCACGAAATTAAACACTGTTCAATTATAAAATTGGACATCGTTCAATTAATTTGCGAAAGCGTGGGCAAGCACACAAAAAGCGATGGGTTTGCAGATATGGGACGGCGTTCGGACCATTCGCGCGAGGAATTGCGCGCGCTGATACTGGAAGAAGGGCACCGGCAGCTCTCGGAGGTGGGATTTGCCCGCTTCTCCGCGCGCGAGGTGGCCAAGCGGATCGGCTACTCGATCGGCACCCTCTATAATGTCTTCGGCTCCTATGACGCGCTGCTGCTGGCGCTCAACGGCCGCACGCTCGACTTGTGGCTGGCGTTTCTGGAAGAGCGGCTGGCCGGGCGGGAAGAGGGGCGTCTCGATGCCGCGATCGAGGCCTATTTCGATTTCGCGCTGGGGCAGCGCCATGCCTGGACGGCGCTTTACGACTTCCGCCTGCCCGAAGGGACGCAGCCTTCAGAGGACTATCGGGAAAAGGTGGCGGCCATCACGGGGGTGATCGTGCGGGAAATCGCCGCCGTGCTGCCGCCGGATGCGCAGGGTGATGCTTTGCCGCTGGCGCGCTCGCTGCTGGCGAGCGTGCACGGGCACTGCTTCTTCGCGCTCAACGGCACGTTCGCGATGCTCGGGGAGGAAGATCCGCTGGGCGCTGCCAAGGCGCGCGTTGCCGATGCGCTGGCGCGGTTTACAGCCTAATGCTTCAGGACGGGGTCGGCTGGTCGGGGATGCCGCGGGTAATCATTTCGACCAGACTGTCCACGAAGGCTTCCCGTTCCGCCATGGAAGGAGAGCTGGGGCGCAGCAGGATGTCAGACCGGAAGCCGGTTATCATCGCGATCATCAGCCGGCTCAGTTCGGTGGCGCGGGCTTCCGAGACGCGGGTGGCAAAGAATTCGATCACGCATTTGCGCAATTTGACTGGGCCGCGCGAATAGAACATTTCCTTGATCTCGGGAAAACGCCCGCCTTCACTGACCACGAGGCGGAACAGGCGAATGGCGTTTTCGCGCAGCAGGCATTCCAGAAAGCGCGCGCAGGCGCGCCTCAGCGCCGGAACCGAATAGGTCTGGCTGGTGAGCACTTCGTCAATATCCTGCGAGAAGCTGTCGACCTGCAGGTCGATCACGGCGGCAAACAGATCCTGCTTGGAGGCGAAGTGCGCCCACAGCGTGGCTTTCGACCCGCCCAATTCTTCTGCGATGGCCGACATGCTGGTGGCAGCATAACCGTGCTCGAAAAATGAGCGCGTCGCGATGTCCACGATCTCGGCCCGCTTGCGAGCCTTGTTCAGCTCTCTCTTGCCTATCGGGTTTGTCATACCTGTACTACTAAGTACACTTTTTGATTGACACCTGCAAGAGGTCTCTCGATAAATTTGTACTGATGAGTATGCAAACCTATTCGCGAGTCGCGGCGGTATCGCTGCTGGCTGTCGCGCTTACCCTTTCAGCCTGCGCCGCACCAGATCTTGGTCCCCGTCCGCAGATGAACGCGCCCGCCGCGCTGGCGTCGGCGCAATCGCTGGCATCTGCGAGCGCCACGCAGGCATCGGAGCGGACATGGCCGCGCCAGCAGTGGTGGACCGTCTATGGCGACCCGCAGCTGAATGCGCTGGTCGAAGAGGCTCTGGCCGGTTCGACCAGTGTCGCCATGGCCGAGGCGCGCATCCGGCAGGCGCGGGGTGCCGCCGAAGTGGCCGGCGCGGCCACGCTGCCCTCGATCGGGGGGGAGGCTTCGGGCGGTTTTACCAAGCAGAGCTATAACAAGGGTATGCCCAAGGCCTATGTGCCCAAGGGCTGGAAAAGCACGGGCACGCTGGCGCTCACGGGGGATTTCGATCTCGACTTGTGGGGCAAGAACCGCAAGGCGCTGGCCGCCGCCACGTCCGAGACCGAGGCTGCCGTGGCCGATGCCCGGCAGGCGGAACTGATGCTCTCCAGCAATGTGGTGTCCTCCTATTTCGATCTGGCCCGCCTGATCGCGCGCGGCCAGGCGCTGGCCGAAGCGAGCAAGGCGCGCGCGGAGATGGTGGACCTGACCGGCCAGCGGGCCCGGCAGGGGCTCGACAGCGCTGTGCCGCTGCGCCAGTCCGAAGCGGCGGCGGCTTCGGCGCGGGCTGCGCTTTCGGCCAATGATGAACAGGTGCTGCTGCGCCGCCATGCCTTGGCCGCGCTGCTCGGTGCCGGACCGGACCGGGGGCTGTCGATCACGCCGCCTGCGCTGGACTCGCTGCCCGAAACGCCCGTTCCGGCCGATGCCGGCATCGCGCTCGCCGGGCGCCGTCCGGACGTTGCCGCCGCCCGCCTGCGGGCCGAAGCGGCGGCATCCCGGATCGATGTGGCCAAGGCTGCGTTCCTTCCGGACATTTCGCTGTCCGGGCTGATCGGGCTGAGCTCGCTTGGCATTTCCAATCTGATCGACAGCGGTTCGACGTATGGCAATGCCGGCGGCGCGCTGAGCCTCCCGATCTTCCGGGGCGGCCAGCTCAAGGGCAATTTCCGCCAGGCGCGCGGTGCCTATGACGAAGCGGTGGCCAGTTACAACGAAACCGTCATCGGCGCCTTGCAGGACGTTGCCGATGCCCTGGCCAGCCGCGATGCGGCCGGGCGTCAGGAACGTGATGCGGCGGAGGCCGCCTCGACGTCCGCCGCCGCTTACGATCTTGCCATGAAGCGCTATCGCGGGGGGCTTTCCGGCTACCTCGATGCCCTGACCGCGCAGACCGCCGCCTTGCAGGCCCGCGAGACCGCGGTCGATGCCCATTTCCGCACCCTGGCCCAGGAAGTCGCGCTCAAGCGCGCGCTGGGCGGCGGGTTCGGCGACAATTCCAGTGAAAAGGCTCCCGAATAATGAGTGAAGATGTGCAGGATCAGCCTGCGGATGGCGAGAACGCGTACGCTGACGGTTCGGGAAGCGTGATTCACCGGAACAACCGGCGGCCCATGCTGGTCTGGCTGGCGATCGGTCTGGCCGTCGTCGTCGGGCTCTATTTCCTCTACGACATTATCCTCGGCGGCCGGTCGGTCTCGACCGACAATGCCTATGTCGCCGGCGAAATGGCCGAAGTGACGCCGCTGACGTCGGGCAAAGTGGTCGATGTGATGGTCACGGATACCCAGCCGGTCCGGCGTGGGCAGATCCTGTTCCGCATCGACGATTCCGATCAGCGCATCGCCCTGGCCGAAGCGCGTGCGGGGCTGGAATATGCCCGCCGCCGCTACGGACAGTCGCGGGCGAACGATACGGCGCTCGGCGCGGCCGCGGATGCCAGCGAAACCCAGATCGGGGCGGCGCAGGCCAAAGTCGCCTCCGCCCAGGCCGCGCTGGCCAAGGCGCAGACCGACTATGACCGCCGCGCGGCGCTGGCAGGGACCGGCGCGGTTTCGGCCGAGGACATCACCGCGGCGCGCGAGGCGCTGGCAACGGCGAAAGCCGCTGCGCAGGAGGCTCAGGCCGGGCTGGCTTCGGCCCGTTCCAACGCGATCAGTGCGCGCAGGCAGGAAGAGGCGGCCCTCGCGCTCACGCGCGGCACCAGTGTCGATACCGCGCCGGAAGTGCTGCTGGCGATGAGCCGGCTGGCCACTGCCGAACTCGATCTCAAGCGCACGATCATTCGCGCGCCGATCGACGGGATCATCGCCAAGCGCACGATCCAGGTCGGACAGAAGGTGGAGAACGGCAAGGTGGCCATGGCCATCGTTCCGGTGGGCGAGCTCTATGTCGATGCCAATTTCAAGGAAGACCAGCTCGGCAAGGTCCGCAGCGGCCAGAAGGCCGAACTGACTTCGGACTTCTATGGCGACGATGTCGTATTCCACGGCAAGGTGGTCGGCTTCTCGGGCGGCACTGGCGCGGCGTTCTCGCTGATCCCGGCGCAGAACGCGACGGGCAACTGGATCAAGGTGGTGCAGCGCCTGCCGGTGCGCATCGAGCTTGATCCCAAGGAGCTCAAGGAGCACCCGCTGCGCATCGGTCTGTCGATGGATGCGAAGATCGAGCTGAAGAGCAACGACTGATGGCTAGCGCTGCAGCAGCGCCGGCGGACGGAGGGAACGGCAAGGCGAACGGGGCCAAGCCGCTGACCGGCGTGCGCCTCGCGCTGGCCGGCTTCGTCCTGGCGATGGCGAACTTCATCGTCGTGCTCGACACGACGATCGCCAACGTCTCGGTCCCGCACATTTCCGGCGGTCTTGCCGTCTCGGTCACGAGCGGCACCTGGGTCATCACCTCCTATGCCGTGGCCGAGGCGATTTGCGTGCCGCTGACCGGCTGGCTGGCCCAGCGTTTCGGCACGCTTCGCGTGTTCCTGCTCTCGCTGGCCGGCTTTGGCGTGTTCTCCGCCCTTTGCGGTCTTTCCGGGACTTTGTCCGCGCTGGTCGTGTTCCGTCTGGGGCAGGGCTTCTGCGGCGGCCCGCTGATGCCGCTGACCCAGACCCTGATGATGCGCATCTTCCCGAAAGAGGCGCAGCCCAAGGCGATGGCGATGTGGGCGATGACGGTCGTCACGGCGCCGATCGCGGGGCCGATCCTGGGCGGCTACATCTCGGACAACTGGTCCTGGGAATGGATCTTCTTCATCAACGTGCCGATCGTCGTGCTGATCTTCTTCGGCGTGCTGGCGCTTCTGCGCGATGCCGAGACGCCGACCCGCAAGGTGCCGATCGACCGCATCGGTCTGCTGCTGCTGGTGATCTGGGTCGGGGCCTTCCAGATGATGCTCGATCTCGGCCGTGACGAGGACTGGTTCAATTCGACGCGGATCGTCGTGATGGCCTGTGTCGCGGCGGTGTTCTTCGCGGTGTTCGTGATCTGGGAACTGACCGAGAAGCATCCCGTCGTCGATCTCAGCGTGTTCCGGCACCGGGGCTTTTCCGCGTCGACGGCATCGCTCACGATCGCTTTCGGCACTTACTTCGCCTCGATCGTGATCCTGCCGCAATGGTTGCAGCTCTCGATGGGATATACCGCGACGATGGCCGGCCATGCGATGGCGTTCAGCGGTGTGCTGGCGCTGATCGTGTCGCCCCTGGTTCCCGGCATGATGAAGAAGCTGGACCCGCGCCTGATCGTTTTCATGGGCATCTCGTGGCTTGGCGTCTGCTCGCTCATGCGCGCGGGCTGGTCGACCGACGTGACGTTCGCCACCGTGATCCTGCCGCAACTGTTGCAGGGGGCGGGGATGGCCATGATGATCGTGCCGCTCACGACGATCGGCCTGGCTTCGGTGGACCCGGAAGAGACCGCTTCGGCGGCCGGTATCTCCAACTTCGGCCGCACGCTGGCAGGCGCGGTCGCGACGGCGCTGGTCACGACGATGTGGCATGATGCGTCGCGGGAAAAGACGGCGATCCTCGCGGGGAACCTCAATGGCGCGCAGGCCGTCTCGGATACGCTCCAGAACCAGGGCTTTTCCGCCGAGCAGGCGCGCAGCGTGATTTCCCAGTTGGTGGAGGCCCAGGGCATGGCGCTCGGCACGACGGAGATCTTCGCCCTGTCCGGCGTGGCGCTGTTCGCGGCGGCGATGACCATCTGGCTGGCGCCGCGTCCCGCCAAGGACGTGAAAGCCGCATCGGGCCACTGATCCCGGCGCGGTTCTTCCGGACGGGAAGACTTTCCCCTGCCATCCGCACGAAAAAACGGCCTGTCCGGAAACCTCCGGGCAGGCCGTCAGATTATCGCGAGGATCGAAGCTGTCAGACGGCGGCGCCGCAGTTGGCGAGCACGTCCTTGGCCAGATCTTCAAGCTTGAGTTCGGAATCGACCGCGCCAGCCTCGATCGCGGCCGTCGGTGCCTGCGGCACGGTGGCCGTGGTGCGATCCTGCGCCAGGGTACGGAAACCCGCCGCCTTGAGCAGCCTCAGGCCCTTGGCGCCGTCTTCGCCCATGCCGGTCAGCACGGCACCGATGGTGGCCATGCCGGCGCGCGAGAGCGAGCCGAACAGCAGCGTTGCCGAAGGACGGAAGCCTTCGACCGGATCACGATCGACCAAGCGCAGCTTGGCCGGAATGCCGGGCTCCACGATCACGTGCTTGTTCGGATCGAAAGCGATGTGCACGGTGCCCGCCGTCAGCTCGGCACCATCGACGGCGGCCTTGATCGAGCAGGCGCAGTCCTTGTCGGCGCGGGTGATGAACATTTCCGCCAGCGCCGGTTCGGTCTGCAGGATGATGACCGTGGGCGGGCAGTTCTTGGGGTACTGCATCAGCACTTCGGTCAGCGCATCGACGCCGCCCATCGAGGTGCTGAAGGCAGCGATCTTGCCGTTGGGCGAATAGTCGGGACCGCTCTCGGCAGCACTCTCGGCCTTGGGGCCGCGATGGCGAGGCTTGTCGCGCACGTTCGAGTTGGCGGCGGCGAGCACGATCTTGCCGAGCTTGCCGACCTGCTTGGCGAACTGCTCCGGCGTGGCCTTGAGCGGTTTGGGGAAGCATTCGACCGCGCCCAGCTCGAAAGCCTTGAGCGAGGTTTCCGTGCCGCTCTGGGTAAGGCTCGAGAGCATGACCACCGGCATCGGGTTGGTGTTCATGATTTCCTCAAGGAACTCGATTCCGCTCATGCCGGGCATTTCGACGTCAAGCGTGACCACATTGGGCCGGAGTTCCGCGATCTGGTCGCGTGCCTCGTCCGCATTGGCTGCCGTGCCGATGACGAGAACGTTCTTGGTCTGCTCCAGGACATCGCAAAACAGCGCGCGCATGGCGGCTGAATCGTCGACTACCAGAACGCGGGCGTCATGCATGGGGATGGGACCTTCTGTTGCCTCTAATGGGGTTCTGATTGCGACATACCTCTAAACATCCGATGAATTTCCTTAACCACACTACGCACTTCGCCTGAGTTTGCAGCAAACGTCGCGTTGTCACCGTTTACCCTAACACTGACCCGTTCCACGCGCCGGAAATCCGGTGCGGGAAGGCGATTTGAGCGAACGAGGTTGGCTGAATGAACCGAATCCTGCCGGTGAACGTCTCTGAATGTTCCACGCTGATGCAAGCGCGGGAAATTCCGGATGGCGGTCCACACGGGCAGGGAACGGATATTTGCTACCAAGGCCGGATCAACGGGGGAAAGTGATGAGTAGCATTACCTTGCCAGCGCGCTGCGACAGGGCAGCAGCCGAGGCAATCTGGCCCGAACTTGTCGCCGCGCTGGGCGCTGGCGCCCTTCGCATCGACGGCAGTGCGGTCGAGCACGTCGGCCAGGCGGTACTTCAGCTTCTCGTTTCGGCCCGCCGCAGCGGCGGAGGCGCGGAAATCGAGGCTTCGCCCGCGCTGAAGGAAGCCGCGAAGCTGACCGGTCTGACGTCGGAACTCTTCGAAGAGAGCGAGCTATGAGCCCCGAGGAAATTCAACAGATCTTCTTCGTCGAATGCGAAGAATCGCTGGCCGCGGCTGAGGCCGGCCTTGCTGCCTGCCGGGCGGGAACGCACGATTCGGATACGGTTAACGCTGTGTTCCGTGCGGTTCACTCGATCAAGGGCGGCGCCGGTGCTTTCGGGTACTCGGCGCTCCAGGCGTACACGCATACTTTCGAAACGCTCCTTTCGGACGTGCGCGAAGGGCTGGTGGCGATCGAGGAGCGGCTGGTCGACCTGCTGCTGCGCGCGCTCGATACGCTTGCCGATCACGTCGAAGCTGCGCGCGAAGGGGGCGATGCGCCTGCCGACGCCGCGCTGATCGCGGAAATGGAAGGCGCCATGGCGGGCAACGCCGGAGCTGCGCCGGCGGCTGCCGCCGAACCGGAACCGGCTCCCGAGCCCGAGACCGCTTCCAGCGATGACGACGACGAGCCCAAGCCGATCGACGACTTCGATCTGGCGGCGCTGCTCGACGACCTGACGGGCGGGTTCGATGCACCGGCTCCTGCGCCTGCAGCGGAAGCTCCGGCCGGGCAAGACGCTGGACAGGGCGCTGGGCAGGACAAGCGCTGGAAAGTTCATCTGCGTCCGCGTGCGGGCGCCATGCGCAACGGCAGCGAACCGCTGCTGATGCTGCGCGATATCGCCGCGCTCGGCGGCGAATGCATCTATTGCGATGTCAGCCAGGTCCCGCCGCTCGATACGTTCGACGTTGCGCAGGGCTATCTCGGCTGGACTTTCGCGATGCCCGCCGACGTGGCGGAAGACGCCGTGCGCGACATCTTCGATTTCATCGGTGACGATTGCGCTCTCGCGATCGGCAATGACGAGGAAATTCCCGAGTTCAAGGTCGAGCAGACCGCGCCGCCGCCCAAGGTGGAACCGATCGCGGTTGCTCCGGCCAAAGCTCCTGCCGCTGCCCCGGCGCCTGCTCCTGCCGCTGCTCCGGCGGCACCTGCGGCCGCCGCCCCGGCTCCGGCGCCTGCCAAGGCCCCGCCAGCACCGGCTCCCGCCGCCGCGGCAAAGCCGGATTCGTCCGAGAAGCCTGCGGCTGCCGCGCCTGCGCCGCCGGCTGCGGGCCAGTCGATCCGTATCGACCTGTTCAAGCTCGACCGCCTGATCGATCTCGTCGGCGAACTCGTCATCGCGCAGGCCATGCTGGTCCAGCGCCTTGATGGGGCGGGGATCACGGCGACCGAGGAACTCGGCCTGCTCGAAAGCCTGACGCGCGACATCCAGGAAAGCGCGATGTCGATCCGCGCACAGCCGATCGCCAGCGTCTTCAGCCGCGTGCCGCGTATCCTGCGCGATCTGGCCGCTTCCACCGGCAAGCACGTCAAGCTGGAAACCATCGGTGAAACCACCGAACTCGACAAGACCGTGATCGAGCGGCTTGGCGAACCGCTGACGCACCTGATCCGCAACGCGGTCGACCACGGCATTGAAAGCGCCGATGTCCGCATTGCCGCAGGCAAGCCGCCGGAAGGCACGCTGACCCTGTCCGCCGAACACCGCTCGGGCCGCATTCTCATCACCATCGCCGACGACGGCGCGGGCATCAACCGCGAGCGCGTGCTTGCCAAGGCGGTCGAGAAGGGCATCATCAGCCCCGAAGCGCAACTTTCGGCCGAGGAAATCGACAACCTGATCTTCGCGCCGGGCTTCTCGACCGCGCAGGTCGTCTCCAACATCTCCGGACGCGGCGTCGGCATGGACGTGGTGCGCCAGAACGTGAAGGATCTGGGCGGCCGCATCACCATCGAGAGCGTTCCGGGCAAGGGCACCGCGTTCATCCTGACGCTGCCGCTGACGCTGGCGATCTCGGACGGCATGATCGTCGATGTCGGCGATCAGACGCTGGTGGTGCCGCTCGCCCACGTGGTGGAAAGCCTTCGCCCCGGCGAGGGGGATTTCCACGGCCTGGGATCGAACGCGCAGATGCTCAACGTGCGCGGCCGGTTCATCCCGATCATCTCGCTCAAGACGGCACTGGGGGCACCCACCGGCGCGACCAATCCGCAGGAAGGCGTGCTGATCGTCGTCGATACCGAAAGCGCCGGCCAGGCCGCGCTGCTGGTGGACGATATTTGCGATCAGCGCCAGTTCGTGATCAAGAGCCTTGCCACCAATTTCCGTGCGGTCGAGGGCGTCGCCGGTGCGACGATCCTGGGCGACGGCAAGGTCGCGCTGATCGTCGATGTCGACGGTCTCGTGGCCTGCGCGCTGCCCGCGCATGAAAGGCAGGCTGCGTGACGGCTGCTTCCGCCTCGATCAACACGATTCCCGGTGTCAGCCCGGAGATCTACAGCGCTGCCGATTTCGCGCAGATCGCCAAGATCATCTACAGCGCTGCCGGGATCGTGCTGCCGCAGGGCAAGGCGATGCTGGTCTATTCCCGCATCGCGCCGCTCGTGCGCGCGGCCGGGAGCGTCACGTTCTCCCGGTATATCGAGCTGATCGGAGAAGATCCGGAAGAACTGAACAAGGCGGTGGCGGCGCTCACCACCAACCACACCTTCTTCTACCGCGAAGCGCATCATTTCGATCACTTGCGCACCGAACTGCGGCCGCGTCTGGTCGAGAAGCTGCGTCACCGCCAGCCGGTGCGGGTGTGGTCGGCCGGCTGTTCGAGCGGCGAGGAAACATGGTCGATCGTGATGAGCCTGCTGGGGCCGGACCGTTCGGACGGCATCAACCTGGCGCGCGGCGATCTGCGGATTCTCGCGTCCGATATCGCGCCGCACGCGATTCGGAAGGCAGAGGCCGCCACGTATCCGGCAAAGGACCTCAAGCCCGTGCCGGAGGAACTGCGCCGGGCCTGGGCCACGGAAAACGGCGATCAGGCGGTCATGGCCGATGCCATGCGCCAGATCGTGCGTTTCCGTCTGCTCAACCTGCATGGCGACTGGCCGATCAAGGGCCAGTTCGATTTCATTTTCTGCCGGAACGTCATGATCTATTTCGACAATCCGACCAAGGAACGGCTCGTCAAGCGCTTTGCCGACGTGCTGGTGCCGGGCGGTTTCCTCTACATCGGCCATTCCGAACGCGTGACCGGTCCGGCCGCGAACGATTTCCAGCTCGTCGGCCCCACGATCTACCGCAGGAGGGCTGCATGAGCATTCGTGTCCTCATCGTCGACGATTCGCCGACCATGCGCGCGATCCTCATGTCGCGGCTGCGCGAGCAGCCCGATATCGAAGTGGTCGGCACCGCATCCAACGCCGCGGAAGGCCGCACGCTGATCAAGCAGCTGGACCCGGACGTGGTCACGCTCGACATCGAAATGCCGGGCATGAACGGTCTCGACTTCCTTGAAAAGATCATGACCCTGCGCCCGACGCCGGTGATCATCGTTTCCGGCGCCACCCAGGAAGGCAACGAGGTGACGGCCCGCGCGCTCGGTCTGGGCGCGGTGAACTGCTATTCGAAGTATGATCCCACCGGCAAGCTGGCGCTGCAGGACAGCGGCGAACTGGCCAAGCTGATCCGCGATGCCGCGCAGATCGAGTTCCGCAAGCCGGCGCGCAGTACACCGTCGGTCGCCGAGGAAAGCCGCCGTTCGATCAAGCGCGATACCCGCCTGATCGCGGTCGGTTCGTCCACCGGCGGGGTCGAGGCCCTGCAGGTTCTGCTGCGCGAATTCCCGCGCGACTGCCCGCCCACCGTCATCGTGCAGCACGTCAATCCCCGCTTTGCCCCGGCGATCGCGCGCACGCTCGATCAGGTCTGCCCGGCCACCGTGCAGGTGGCGGTGAACGACATGCCGCTCAAGCCCGGACACGTCTATCTCGCCGCCGAGGCCGAGCATCATCTCCTCGTGAAGGGATCGACCACGCTCTACGCCAAGCTGCGCCGGGGCGAGCCGATCTCGGGCCATGTTCCCAGCGTGGATGCGCTGTTCCATTCGGTCGCCCAGTACGTGGGCGCGGATGCCGTCGGCATTCTGCTGACCGGCATGGGACAGGACGGGGCCAAGGGCCTGCTCGCCATGGCCAATGCCGGCGCCCACACCATCGCCCAGGACGAGGCCACCTGCACGGTGTTCGGTATGCCGCGCGCGGCCATTTCGCTGGGTGCGGCGCGCGTCGTCGCTCCGATCAACAGTATCGCGCGTCATGCGCTTCACAAGGCGGCCTGAAGCGATGTCCCTGGATCTCACCCCGCCCAACATCACGCGCCTGACCGTGCTGCAGGGCCAGTTCAAGGTCAGCGCCGGACCCAAGGTGGAATTCAGCACCGTGCTGGGTTCGTGCGTGGCCACCTGCCTTTACGATCCGGTCGTCGAGCTGGGCGGCATGAACCACTTCCTGCTCTCCGAACCGCCGGCCAGCCACAATCCCGGCGAAGTGGACGTGCACTACGGCGTTTACCTGATGGAAATGCTGATCAACGAAATGCTGGCCTACGGGGCCCGCAAGGACCGTCTGCGCGCGCATCTCTATGGCGGCGCGAACATCCGTGCGGGAATGCAGCAGATCGGCACCGCCAATGCCGAATTCGCGCGCAGCTTCCTGCTGCGCGAACGTATCGAACTGGTCCGTGAGGACCTGGGGGGCACCAATGCCCGCCGCGTAGATTTCCGTCCGGCGTCCGGTCAGGTCCGGTGCCGAACTGTCGCCTCCTCGGATGCTCCCGAGGTTAAACCGCAACCCGTGTTCCGCCCGGTCCCTCGCGGCGAAGTCGAACTGTTCTGACCAAACGAGGCATCCGATGTCCAAGACTACCCGCATTCTTACTGTAGACGACAGCGCGTCGATGCGCGCGCTGCTCAATCACGCATTGTCCACCAATGGTTTCGACGTGGCCCAGGCCGACGACGGCGTTTCCGCGCTGGAGTGGCTGGCCGTCAACGAGGTCGATGTCGTCATTACCGACATCAACATGCCCCGTCTCGACGGCTTCGGCCTGATCGAGCAGGTGCGCGGCGGCACCCGCCATCGCGACCGGCCGATCCTGGTGCTGACCACCGAAAGCTCGGACGAGAAGAAGGCCCGTGCCCGGGCCGCCGGCGCGACCGGCTGGATCGTCAAGCCCTTCGATACCGACAAGCTCGTCGCGGCCGTGCGCCGCGTCGCGCACTGATTTAGCCCGCAAAGGAGGTTCAGGACATGCACCGCGAACTTATTACCTTCGAAGTCGCCGGCCAGATCTTCGCGCTCGACATCATGTCGATCCGCGAAATCCGGGCCTGGACGCCGGTCACGCCGATGCCGCGCGTACCGGCTTACGTGGCAGGTGTGGTCAACCTGCGCGGCACGGTGCTGCCGGTGATCGATCTGGCCGCCCGTCTGGGCTGGACGCCGACCGAGGCGACGCCGCGCCACGCGATCATCGTCTGCCAGATCAATGGCCAGTCGCAGGGCCTCATCGTCGATTCGGTCAGCGATATCGTTGCGCTCGACACCGATACGCTGCAGCCGCCGCCGACCACCGGCCAGGAAGATGTCACCCCGTTCCTGGAAGGCCTTGCCGCCATCGAGGATCGCATGGTCATGGTAATCGATCTGCAGGCGCTCAGCGCTTCAGAGGATCACGCGATCGCGGCCTGAAGCGGATGATGCACGAACCCAAATTTACGGCAATGGCCGAAGTGCTGGGCGAACTCGGGTCCGAGATCGAAGCCCTGGGCGAAGTGCTGTGCCGTGATGAGGATTTCGCTGCGCGTCACATGCGCGAGCTCCAGGCGATCGACCTGATCGCCCAGAAGCAGCGTGTGCTCGCCACCATTCTGGCAGCGGGTTTCAGCGCCAGCGAAATGCGGAGCATCAGCCTGGAGGCCTTGCGCCACCGTTTCGCCGGTTTCATCGAAGAGACCGATGCGTCCTCTTGTGAAGTCAAGATCAGCGGGCCGGGGCAACCGGACGCGCTGGGCCTTTGGGATTGATGCCTTCCCTGCATCCGTGAACGGGCCCCGGATTTCAGGCCCGGCACGGAACGAGAGCCGCACAGGCTTGAGCCATGGTTCGATGAAGCGGGTTCATCGAACCATGGCTTTTTGCGTGCATGACACTCCGGGTCTCTGAACCGGGAGGTTGAACTGGAAGCCTGCCGTCCCCATGCCGGTGTCATGACACAAGACGCCCGCCGTCAGGCCCCCGCCGCCGCCCGCAACCGCGATCCTATCCTTGCCGTGCTGCGCGAGGCGCTGCCGCCGTCCGGCCTCGTGCTGGAACTGGCAAGCGGGACGGGCGAGCACGCGGTCCATTTCGCGAAGGCGCTGCCCGGTGTGCTCTGGCAGCCGAGCGATCCCGATGCCGGCGCGCGCGAATCCATTGCCGCGTGGAGAGAGGCCGAGGCTCTGCCCAACCTGCTGCCGCCGCTTGCGCTCGATGCCGCGGCGCAGTCATGGCCGGTCGCGGCGGCCGATGCGATTGTCTGCATCAACATGATCCATATCAGTCCCTGGGAATCGACCGAGGGGCTGATGGCAGGGGCAGGGCGCTTGCTGGCGCCGGGGCATCCGCTGGTGCTCTACGGTCCCTATCGCCGCGCCGGACATCCGATCGAGCCGGGCAATCAGGCGTTCGACGAGGACCTGAAACGCCGCGATCCGCGCTGGGGCCTGCGGTTTCTGGAAGAGGTAAGCGCCTGCGCGCTGGAGCAGGGACTGGTGCTGGAACGGTTCGTGGAAATGCCCGCCAACAACCTTACGGTGATTTTCAGGAAGCGCTGAAACTGCGCCGTATCCGGCGCGGCAGGACCAGAAACTGTCCGGCCGCGCGGGCCACGAAGAACAGCGTGAAAGCCGCCCACAGCCCGTGGTTGCCCAGCGGGTGCAGCAGCCAGAGCAGCGTGAGGTAGAGCGCCATGGCCGCGGCCATCGTCCCCAGCATGGCCCGCGTCCATCCCGCGCCGACGAAGACCCCGTCGAGCACGAACGAGGCGACGCCCACCAGCGGCAGGGCGATTACCCACGCGACGTAGCGCCCGGTTTCCGCAACAACGCGCGGATCGGTGCTGAACCACGCGGCCAGCGGGGCACCGGCGAGGGCATAGACCAGCGTCAGCGCCAGCCCGGCTACGCTGCCCCACAGCAGTGCGGCGCGCACGGCGGCGGTGAAACGAGGCCGGTCGCCGGCGCCCAAGGCTTCGCCGCACAGCACTTGCGAGGCGCTTTCGAAGCCGTCGAGGATCAGCGTCGAGAGCATGAAGAGCTGGAACAGGATACCGTTCGCCGCCAGCGTGACCGGCCCGTGCTGCGCCCCCGAACGCGCGAAGATCAGGATCGCGCCGGTCAGCAGCAGCGTGCGTGCGAAAAGATCGCGGTTGAGCGCGAAGAGGCGGGCAAGCGCGTCGCGGTGCCATGTCGCGCGGTGGCGGGCGGCGGCAAAGGCCTCGCGCGCGGAGGGCTGGCGCAGCACGATGGCGGCGAGCAGCAGAAACTTGAGCAGCTCTGATCCCAGCGTTGCCGAGGCCACTCCGGCCACGCCCCAGTGCAGGACCAGCACCAGAAACAGGTCGAGCGTGATGTGCACGGCATTGGCCGTAATTTCCACCACCAGCACATGACGCACCAGCCGCTGGCCGATCAGCCAGCCGACCAGCACGCAATTGCCCAGCCATACCGGGGCGGCCCAGTAGCGGATGCCGATATAAACCTGCGCATCGCTGCGCACTTGGGCCTTGGCTTCAAGCAGGTCGAGCCCGGCGGGCACGATCCAGGGCATGGCCATGAGCAGCAGCAGGCCGATGCCCAGCGCCACCGCCATTGCCCGCGCCAGAGTCTGGCCCTGCGCGGTCCGGTCTCCGCTCCCGCCGCTTTGCGCGGTCAGCGCAACGGTGCTGGTGCGCAGGAAGTTGAAGACATTGAGCAGGCCCATCATGAATTTGGCGCCGAGTTCCACCGCGCCTTGCGCCGGGGCATCGCCCAGCCGCCCGATCGCCCACATGTCAGCCAGCCCGAACAGCGCCGTTGCCACGTTGGTGAGCATGGCAGGCAAGGCGATCGTCCACAGCAGGCGCGCGGTGCTCTGGGGGGATGGCTGCACCGTCATTCGCCGCCCACCGGTTCGGCGCTCACCGGTTGGGCGGGGGCGGTGACGCGCCGGGGGCGTTGCAGCAGGAAGACCATGGCGCAGGCAAGAATACCCACGATCGAAAGCGCCCAGAAGGCGTCGATATAGGCCACCATCGTCGCCTGCCGCACGATCTCGTGTTCGATCCCCGCGACGGAGGACGGCAGAGTGAAGTCGGCATCGGGCATCGCGAAGTGCATGGCCGGATTGTCCGGGCGCACGCCTTCGGTCAGGCGCGACTGCACTTTCGCCTCGTTGCGGAAGATCAGGACCTGAACCAGCGCAATGCCCGCCGCACCGCCATAGCTGCGCAGCAGCGTGTTGAGCGCGGCCCCTTCGTTGCGCAAGTGGGCGGGCAGGGTGGAAAAGGTCATCATCGACAGCGGCACGAAGATCGAGCTGGAGCCCATGCCCTGGATCACGCCGGTGGTGACGACGATCCAGTCGCTCGACTGCAGCGTCATGTGCGAGAGGTGCCACATCGCCAGGGCCGAGAGCATCATTCCGCAGCCGACCAGCAGGCGCGGGTCGACGCGGTTGATGAGGCGGCCCATCGCCAGCATCGCGATCAGCACGCCCAGCCCGCGCGGGGCCATGGCCAGACCGACGTCGATGATCGGATAGCCGAACAGGTTGGACAGCATCTCGGGCAGTAGCGACATCGGACTGTAGATCAGCACGCCCAGGAAAAAGCCGACGATCGAGCAGATCACGAAGTTGCGGTCCATGAACACCGCGGGGCTGACGAAGGGATGTTTCGTCGTCATCGAATGGACGATGAAGAGATAGAATGCGCAGCCCGCCAGCAGAGTCTCGATCCAGATCTCGGTCGAGGAGAACCAGTCCTGCACCTGCCCCCGGTCGAACAGCAGCTGGAGCGCGCCGATGCCTATCGCCAGCAGCACGAAACCAAGGAAATCTAGCCTGGGGCCTTTGCGTCCGGGATATTCGGGCATCGTCGCCGTAAGCCCCACCCATGCCATGATCCCGATCGGCAGGTTGATGAAGAAGCACCAGCGCCAGGAGATGTATTCGGTGAGCCATCCGCCCGCGAGCGGCCCCACCAGCGGTCCGGTGATCGCCGCCATGCCGAAGATGGCCATGGCGCTGCCGTGCTCCTCTGGCGGGTAGGCATCGAGCAGTGTCGCCTGGCTCATCGGCACCAGCGCGGCTCCGGCGATGCCCTGCAGGACGCGGAAGGCGATCAACTCGTTGAGATTGGTCGCGGCGCCGCACAGGCCGGACATGACGGTGAAGAAGAAGATCGAGGTGAGGATCACCCGCCTGCGGCCGAACCGCCCGGCCAGCCATCCGGTGAGCGGAGTGAAGATCGCCAGCGCCACGATGTAGCTGGTCAGCACCCAGGTGATCTGCTCGCGCGAGGCCGAAGTGCTGCCCTGGATATGCGGCAGCGCGACGTTGGCGATCGTCGTGTCGATCTGGTTCATGATCGCTGCCGCCATGACGAAGAACGTCATCAACCGCCGCGTCGCCGGAGGAGGATAGGGATGGTGCACAGGACGATACGGACGGGCGGGAATTCGCTTTCACCCCGGACGTACCGGAGGCGAAGGCACCGGGCAATCATTCCTTTGGCGGTTGGCAGGCCAGTGCACCGCGCGAATCGGGCTATCGGAACGGAATTGCCCGCAGCGTCCGAATCACTTTCCCGGCGTTTTTTCAGCAGCCTGCGTGCAGCATGATATTGCTGCACTGCACAAGAGTGCGGATGGCGATGCCACTGCGGTCAGGGCAAACGGATCGAAGGGCGCCAAAATTGCGCCATGCCTATGCAAGAGAAGATGGAGTGGGTGATGTTGCGTCTGCGAAGAGATCGGCGCGCCGGGTAGATAATGTACCCCCCGGCGCGCTCTCTCCCAACACCGGTAAAGCCGCAAGCGGCCTTTCACAGCCACATTGCAGCATAATATCGGTTTGGCAAAGCAATAATCGCGCGGTTTTCTGCGCAATATGCGCATTTCTTCACTCTACCGGTCTCCTTGAGATTTATGGGAGTGCCTTCGCATTTGTCGCTCGGGCGATGTTTCGCCCTTGCCCGTTGCGCCTCGGCGGTGGCCAGCACCGGGGTTTGTGAAGCGCTGCAATGTCATGGGGCAAGGCAGAGCAAATGCCCGTGATCGGGCCATGCCCGGTTGCTTTCAGGCTTTCCGAATTGATGCTGGAGTCCATTCCGGAAAGGCCATTGCAAGGTCTTGAACAGCCCATCGGATGCAGGCTCGCATGCGATTACTTAAATCGTTTGCAATGCATCATCCATTTTGGTGCTTTTTCTTGCTCCAATCGCGATCGAAACTTTCAAAAGCCGGACTTTGACATTGGAGACGGACTGATCGCGCCTTTCCATATGCCCCGATGCGATGCATTTTGTACTCCGGCGTCAGAACTTGGAGGAACATCCATGGCTGACGACACGGGACGCGTTTCACAGGACGCATGATCGCAGATCCGGCCAGTCCGGAAGGCAAGCGCAAGGCACGGCGTAGGCGGCGGGGGGCTGCCAGGCCGGTGACGTGCGCATCGCCTTCGGAATCCAGAGCTGCGCTGCAAGCCGCCAGTGCTGCCGGGGGGCGGTGTCTGGCGGCCGGAACCGGGACCGGATGCAGGAGCGGGGGCTCGCATCCGGTCCCGACCAAGCCGGCCGGTCCGCATGAACGCGGGGAACGGGCTGCGGTGATGCCGCCGGAGCAGCCCTGCAGGGCTACAGTGGCTGGACCTGCTTCAGCAGCCGTTCGATGTCCGAAGGATAGGCCAGTCCGGTCCCGGCGCGCAGCACGGCGGCAGAGCCTGACGCGACACCGAAGCGGAAGGCTTCCAGCTCGCTCATGCCTGTGTTCAGGGCGAAGATCATGCCGGCGACGAAGCTGTCTCCCGCCCCCACCGCGCTGGCCGCCTCGATCCTGAGCGCGGGCAGGAAGACCGGCCCTTCCGCGCGGGCGAGGATCGCGCCTTCATCGCCGAGCGTCACGGCGACGAGGCGGGCCTTGCCGGTCTGCACGATGTCCATCGCGACGTCCTCGATCTCATCGCGGGTGACAAGCTTGCGGCCGGTATATTGCTGCAGCTCTCCCTGGCTGGGTTTTACCAGCAGCAGCGAGCCGGCATCGATGCCATGCATGAGCGCGGCGCCCGAGCTGTCGAGCACGATCTCGATCCCGCGCGGGCGCAGCAGGCGCGTGACGCGGGCATAGAAATCGTCGGGCACGCCCGGCGGCAGAGAACCGCTCAGGACCATCGTGTCGCAATCGGATTGCGCGATCAGCTCAAGGCATTCGCTCCATTCGCGGGCGGAGATCGTCGGGCCCTGCGGCGTGAAGCGGTATTCCTTTCCGGTTTCGCGTTCCAGGACGGCCGAGGCGATGCGGGTGGGCCCGGTGATCGGGATGCGCGTGCGCACCAGTTCGTGCGAATCGATCAGCCCGTCGAGCGCCGGGCCGGTGGCGCCGCCGGACAGGTAATAGCAGCGGGCATTGCCGCCCAGCCGGGTGAACACCCGCGCCACGTTGATGCCCCCGCCGCCGGGCGCGTACCATTCGTTTTCGGTCCGCATCTTGTGCGTGTGCCGCATCCTGGCGATGTCGTAGGACACGTCGATCGTGGGATTCATCGTCAGGGTGGCGATGTCTTTCATCAAGCAGGCTCCGGTGAACTGGCCCGGCAGGAATCGCGAGCTGTCATGCGCGCCCTTGGTTGGGCACAGTTCCCCGAAGTGCAAGAGGGGATGGTGTTTCCGCGGCAGCGGGCCGGGAGCCGCGGTCAGGCGGCGCGGCGGCCCGGGACCGTCAGGGTGCGGGCATGTTCGGGCTTGCCGAACAGATAGCCCTGGCCCTGCGTGCAGCCCTCGTCGCGCAAGTAGTCGCGCTCGAATTCACGCTCGATACCTTCGGCCGCGACCGTCAGGCCCAGGCTCTTGCCGAGCCCGATCACGGCGCGGATCACGGCGCGCGAATTGGCTTCGCGGTGAAGGTTGAGGATGAAGGCCTTGTCGATCTTGATCTTGGTGAAGGGGTAATTGAGCAGATAGCTCAGCGAGGAATAGCCGGTGCCGAAATCGTCGAGCGAGATGCCGATGCCGAAGGCGCGCAAGTTGCGGATGATGGCGGCGGTTCTGGGGCCCTTTTCCATCAGCACCGCCTCGGTGATTTCGAGTTCGAGCCGCTCGGCGGGGAGGCCCGAGGTGGACAGGGCGTTGATGACGGTGCTGAGCAGCTTGCCGTTGCGGAACTGCAGCGGCGAGACGTTGACCGCGACCTTGATGTGCTCAGGCCAGCCCGCCGCCTCGCGGCAGGCTTCGAACAGTACGAAACGGCCGATCTGGTCGATAATGCCCATTTCCTCAGCGAGCTGGACGAAGACGTCGGGCGGCACCAGCCCGCGCACGGGATGGTTCCAGCGCAGCAGCGCCTCGTAGCATTCTATTTCGCCGGTGGAGAGATTGATGAGCGGCTGGTAATGCACTTCCAGTTCACCGCCGCTTACGGCTGCGCGGAAATCCTGCTCCAGCTTGTTCTTTTCCTGCGCGGCGGCGTCCATGCCGGCCTCGAAAGCCCGGCAAATGCCCCGCTGCTCGCCCTTGGCGGCATAGAGTGCCAGGTCGGCATAGCGCATCAGCGTCTCGGGATCGCGGCTGTCGTAGGGCGAGGACGCGAAGCCGACGGTCGCGCCGATGTGGATCAGGTGCCCGTGCACGAAGAACGGCTCGGACAAGGCGGCGATGATCGACTTGGCAACCAGTTCCGCCTGCATCAGGCTGGAGCGGCGGAAGATGATCGCGAACTCGTCGCCGCCGATCCGGCAGAGCAGGGCGTCCGACGGCAGCAGCTTGCGCATGCGCGAGGCGGCGTCTTTCAGCACCACATCGCCGAAGTGATGGCCGTAGGTGTCGTTCACGGCCTTGAAGTGGTCGAGATCGACCAGGGCGATCGTGACAGTGCTTTCGGTTTCGCCCAGAACGTCGCGCAAGTGCTCGCGGCAGTGGGCGCGGTTGGCAAGGCCGGTCAGCTCGTCGTGCCTGGCCATGTGTTCCATGCGCTGCTCGATGCGGCGGCGCTCGGTCATGTCGAAGATCGAAATGATCGTCGCGGGATAGCCTTCGAGTTGCGAGAGCCGGGTGGCGACGACGGCATCCACGCTCGAACCGTCGCGGCGCAACATCTGCCAGCAGTCGTTGGTGTCCGTGTGGTCGACCGCCAGCATTTCGGCAGCTTCGGGCCAGAGCGTTTCCGGAAACAGCTCGCGCGCGGCCAGCCCCGCCATCTCGTGCCGCTCGTACCGGAAAAAGGTGCAGGCGGCCTCGTTGGCCGAACGGATGAGGCCGCTGTCGATGTCATAGACCAGCATGGCCAGCGGGTTGCGCTCGAACAGCAGGCGGAAGTTTTCTTCCTTCTGCTTGAGATCGGTAATGTCGACGCGGATGCCGACCGTGCCGCATCCTTCGATCTTGCGTTCCTCGATCATGATGCAACGGCCGTTGGAAAGCCATTGCTCGTGGCGCATTCCCGGCTGCTGCAGACGCTCCAGGCGTTCGGCGAGCCACTGCTCTTCGCAGCCTTTGGCTTCTGGATAGTCACCGCGTTCGATGCCGATGCGCAGGGTATCCGCCAGCTTCGCGCCCGGCTGCAGCAGGTCGGCGGACCGGCTGTAGATCTCGGCGTATTGCTCGTTCCAGAGAATGTAGCGGCCGTCCTCATCGAGAAAGACGATGCCGTGGGGAAGCGCCTCGACCGATTCCCGCAGCCGCTTTTCCGCCCGCGAGGCAGCCTGCAGCGCCAGCTCAAGCGACTGCATGGCCTGCTCGCCCGCAATTAGACTGGACTGTTCTTCAGGAAACCGACGGTGCACAACGACCTCTTATGATCTGGGTCACGCTATGGGCCGATAGTTAATTTTTTCACCACTGAAACTGCGGGAAATCGCAATTTTTCGCAATCACTTACGGGGAAAATGGCGTGTTGTGGCAGAAGTTGCAGTCGCTTTTTTCCGGGGATGCGGGGTAATGCGTATCCGCGCGGCTACCGGTCAGAAATTGACGGTATTCTGCAGATCGAGGCTCGGCGCGGCCGCAGGATGGCCGAAATAGTAGCCCTGCGCTTCGTCGCACCCTTCGCTTTCGAGCACGTGAAGCTGGCTTTCGTTCTCGACGCCCTCGGCAAGGACGGGGATGGCAAGGCTCCGGCCCAGGGAAAGCACGGTCCGGATGATGGCCATCGCCTGATGGCTGGTCTCCGCACGCAGCAGGAATGACTTGTCGATCTTGATCTTGTCGAACGGAAACGCGTGCAAGGTGTCGAGCGAGGAATGGCCCGTGCCGAAATCGTCGATCGCCACGCTGACGCCCATGGCTTTGAACTGGCGCAGGCAGTGCAGGGCACGCGCCTTGTCGGTGATGATCGCGGTTTCGGTCACTTCCAGTTCCAGTCGGCTCGGCGAAAGGCCGGTTTCGACCAGAATGGCGCGGAAGCGCTCGATTAGGCCCTGCTGGAGAAACTGCACTGGCGAGAGATTGACCGCGACCTTGAGCGTCTCCGGCCAGTGCCGGGCCTCGGCGCAGGCTTCGCGCAGCACCCAGTCGCCGATCGCGAAGATGTCGCCGGTTTCCTCGGCCAGCGGAATGAACTCCACAGGCGGGATCAGGCCGCGTTTCGGATGGTGCCAGCGGACCAGCGCTTCGTATCCGGAAATCGCCCCGTTCTTCAGCGAACGCTGCGGCTGGTAGAGCAGGCGCAGTTCGCCATTGGGCACGGCATGGCGCAAGTCGTTGGCCAGCTGACGGCGGGCGCGGGCGCTTTCGTCCATGTCGGGCTCGAAGAAGCAGACGGTATGGCCGATCGATGACTTGGTCCGGTGCAGGGCAAGGTCGGCGTTGTTCAGCAGGGTTTCCCGGTTTGCGCCGTCCCGGGGATAGACTGCCACGCCCAGGCTTGCGGCCAGCGTCAGGCTCTGGCCTTCGGCGGTCACGGGGGCGACGAAGGCCTCCTTCAGGCGGATCAGGAATTCGTCGAGTTCGGTCTTGTCGCAGAACGTCTTGGCCGCGGCGAATTCGTCACCGCCGAGCCGCGCGACGACTTCGCCGTCCCCCATGGTGCCGGTCAGGCGTTCGGCGATGGCCTGCAGGGCCTGGTCGCCGGCCGTGTGGCCATAGGTGTCGTTGACTTCCTTGAACCGGTCGAGGTCTATCGCGATCACGGCAACTTGCGAACCGGCCTGCGCGGCTCTCTCGATCGCGTGGTCGAGGCGCCGGTGGTAGCGGGCGCGATTGGGCAACCCGGTCAGCGGATCGTGAAAAGCCATGTGCTCGATCTGCGCTTCGGAGCGGCGCTGCTCGGTAATGTCGGTGCAGGTCGTTACCCAGCCGCCTTCGGGCAGCGGGCTGTTGGCGATCGAGACCACGCGGCCGGTGCCCAGTTCGGCGACTACTGGGGAGATACGTTCCTCGCCAAGGGCCTCGTCGATGATATGGCGGAATTCCCAGACATGCTCGGCAGCGTGGTCGGGGCCGTCCGTGTTCATGAAGCCTGCAAGGATCAACTGCTCAAGCGGGGTGCCGGGCACGGTGTCGGACTTGTCCAGGTCCCACAGTTCGCGAAAGCGGCGGTTGCACAGGACAAGGCGCTCGTCGGCATCGAACAGGCACAGGCCCTCGTGCATGTTTTCCAGTGCGGTATCGAGCTGGCGGGCGGTCTGCTCGGCCAGTTGCTGCACTTGCCGGATACGGGTGACATCGTGGGTGATGACGGAAAAGCCGAGATGCCGTCCGTCGTCGTCGCAGACCTTTTCCACCGTTCCATCGACCCAGAGCGCCGAACCGTCGCGGCGCAATGTGGACCACTGGCCCTGGCAGGTGCCGGTTTTCGCAGCGGTGCGCAGCACGTTGGAGGGCAGTCCGCTGGCGCGCTCCTCCACTGCGAAGAGCCTGGCGAGCGGCATTCCGATGGCCTGACCCGCCTTGTAGCCGGTGAGGCGTTCGGCGCCGGTGTTCCATTGGGAAATGCGGCCGTTCCGGTCGAGCATGCAGATGGCATAGTCGGACGTGTTTTTCACGAAGATGGAAAGCTGCCGCTCGCTGCGTTCCAGCGCTGCGAGGGCGTGGTGGTTCGATACCAGCACAAGCAGACCCAGAGTGAACAGCCCCAGGGTGACCAGTCCGATCCAGGCGGCGAGGCTGCCGGCGGAAATCGCCAGGGCATGTTCGGAAACCCGGCCGGGGATGATTTCCAGCGCCACCATGCCGGTCATGTGGGTGAGCGCGATGAGCAGGCCGAAGCAAGCGATTGCGCCGGCCCCAGCGAGCCTGCTGTCCTCGCGGCGGACAAGGGCAAACGTGGGAAGGCTCAGCAGAATGGCAACGACCACGGAGGCCGTGATATATTCCGGGTCCCAGTGCACGGTCGCCGGCATGTTGATCGCTGCCATGCCGAGATAGTGGCTGACGGCAAGCCCGCCGCTGTAGAACAGGCCTGCGGTCAGCACGCCTGCCCGCGGCGGAAGCTGCAACAGGAGAAGGGACGCGGTGACGCCGGAAACGAGAAGCAGGCTGAGCGCGATCAGCGTGATGCCGAAAAGGAACGAGAAGGGAGCGCCGGGAAGATAGCCGAGCACGGCGATATTGTGCGCGCTCCAGGCGCCTGCTCCCAGAGCCAGGCCCGAGATCGTGCCCCAGACATGTCGCATGCGCCCTTCACCGCGGCGGGCGCGGTGAAAGGAGAGCATGGCCGAGGCACCCGCCAGGATCGCGGCGGCCAGCGCCAGCAGCACCATTCCGGGGCGGTGCTGGGTACTGACGCACCAGTACAGCTCGGCAAAAGGATTGACGTGGAAGTCTCCCATGACAGCCATCCGTAGAGGCTGCGCCGTTGCGGCCGCGATAATCGATTGTTGCGGGAAATCCCCAATTTCAGACGGCGCTGTCTGTAAACGATTGGTAAGACTATTTTCCCACGCAAATGGCCCGCCGCACCAGTGTGCGGCGGGCCAAGCTTTCCTCCCCAGGAAAACTCTGAAAGCGGCCTCAGCGGCGGATGGCCGAGCCGAGACGGTGGTAGAGATTCGAATACTTGGACGAGATCGGATCGTCCTGATGCGCCTGCAGGTAGAAGCGGACCGCTTCCTGCAGCAGCTTGAAGTCTTCGTTAGAGAGCACCGCGCGGGCGCGGGCCGGTTCGGTCGTGGTGGTGGTCATAGTCACGTTTCCTTTCCTTTGCTCGCGTGGTGGATTCCCGTGAGCGGGGTATTTACCGAGCGGGGCGAGAGGTAACAGAGCCCCGCTCGGCAATCTCAGATGTTCGCTGGTGAAGGTCACCTCAGGCAGCGAACTGGTTCATCGTATTGTGCTCGCCGCCGGCCTTGAGGGCCGCTTCGCCGGCGAAGTATTCCTTGTGGTCGTCGCCCATGTCGGAGCCGGCCATGTTCTGGTGCTTCACGCAGGCGATGCCCTGGCGGATCTCCTGGCGCTGGACGCCCTTGACGTAGCCGAGCATGCCCGCCTCGCCGAAGTATTCCTTGGCCAGGTTGTCGGTCGACAGCGCGGCGGTGTGGTACGTCGGCAGGGTGATGAGGTGGTGGAAGATGCCCGCCTCGCGCGCCGCGTCCTTCTGGAAGGTGCGGATGCGCTCGTCGGCTTCGTCCGCCAGCTCGGTGCCGTCGTAGTCCACGCTCATCAGCTTCGCACGGTCATAGGCCGCCATGTCGCGTCCTTCCTGCTCCCACGCGTCGTAGACCTGCTGGCGGAAGTTCAGCGTCCAGTTGAAGCTGGGCGAGTTGTTGTAGACCAGCTTGGCGTTCGGCATGACTTCGCGAATGCGGCTGACCATCCCGCCGATCTGGCCGATATGCGGCTTTTCGGTCTCGATCCACAGCAGGTCCGCGCCGTTCTGCAGCGCATGGATGCAGTCGAGCACGCAGCGGTCCTCGCCGGTTCCCGAACGGAACTGGAAGAGGTTGCTGGGCAGACGCTTCGGCTTCATCAGCTTGCCGCCCCGGGTGATCAGCACGTCGCCGTGGCCGATATTCGCCGCATCGACTTCATCGCAGTCGAGGAAGCTGTTGTACTGGTCGCCGATGTCGCCGGCTTCACGGGTGAAGGCGATCTGCTTGGTGAGGCCAGCGCCCAGCGAGTCGGTGCGGGCCACAATGATGCCCTCGTCGACGCCGAGTTCCATGAAGGCGTAGCGGACCGCGCGGATCTTCGCGATGAAGTCCTCGTGCGGAACGGTAACCTTGCCGTCCTGGTGGCCGCACTGCTTTTCGTCCGAGACCTGGTTCTCGATCTGGATGCAGCAGGCGCCCGCCTCGATGAACTTCTTGGCGAGGAGGTAGGTCGCCTCCGCGTTGCCGAAGCCCGCGTCGATGTCGGCGATGATCGGAACCACGTGGGTCTGGAACTCGTCGATCTTGTGCAGCAGGCGGTGGGTGTTGACCGCGTCGCCGGCCGCCTTGGCCTTGTCGAGATCGCGGAACAGCATACCCAGCTCGCGGGCGTCAGCCTGGCGCAGGAAGGTGTAGAGTTCCTCGATCAGCGCGGGAACCGAGGTCTTCTCGTGCATCGACTGGTCGGGCAGGGGGCCGAACTCGCTGCGCAGAGCGGCGACCATCCAGCCCGAGAGGTAGAGGTAGCGGCGCTTCGTCGACCCGAAGTGCTTCTTGATGCTGATCATCTTCTGCTGGCCGATGAACCCGTGCCAGCAGCCCAGCGACTGGGTGTACTTGGCGGGATCAGCGTCATACGCGGCCATGTCTTCACGCATGATCTTCGCGGTGTAGCGGGCAATGTCGAGGCCGGTGCGGAACCGGTTCTGCAGCCGCATACGCGCAACCGACTCGGCTTCGATGCCGTTCCAGTTGGGCTCGGTGCCGATGGCCTTGCCGGCTTCGATGATCTGGCTGTTGTAGGTCACGATTCGGTTTCCCTTTGAGGAAGATTGTTGCGATGTGATGCAGCGCAGGTAGTCATAAATTTCGCGCTCCGGAATGGCTTCCGAAGTCTCGTTGTCAAACTTTACAGACTTTCCTTGTAAAGTTGTGCTGTTGTGACAATATGGCTGGATATGGCAGAAAACCGCCCTCTCTACCTCGGTCCCCGGCTGCGCCGCCTGCGCCGTGAACTGGGCCTGACCCAGCAGGCGATGGCCGACGATCTGGAGATCTCGCCCAGCTACGTCGCCCTGCTGGAACGCAACCAGCGTCCGGTGACGGCGGACATGCTGTTGCGGCTGGCGAGGACCTACCGGCTCGACATTGGCGACATCGCCAGCGACGAGGGAGAGGACTATGCGCGGCGGCTGAACGACGTGCTGCGCGATCCGATTTTCGCCGATATCGATCTGCCCGCGCTCGAAGTCGCCGACCTTGCCACAAGCTTTCCCGGGGTCTCCGAAGCCCTGCTGCGCCTGCATCAGGCCTACACGCGCGAGCAGCAGGCGCTGGCCGAGCAGCGCGCCGCCGGGCCGGGCGCGGACGAGAACGACCCGGTGCGCGAGGCGCAGCGGTTCCTGGCCGGGCACCGCAATTACTTCCACGCGCTCGATACCCGCGCCGAAGAGCTCGCCGCCGAAATCGACAAGGCGGGCGGACCCGCGGCCTGGCTGGGGACGAAAGGTGTGCGCGTGCGTTTCCTGCCGCCCGACGTCCTCATGGATTCGCTGCGCCGCTTCGACCGTCACAACCAGCAATTGCTGATCGCCGATACGCTCGACGGGGCCAGTCGGGCTTTCCAGATCGCCACGCACATCGCCCACACCGCGATGCGCAGCACGATCAAGCAGGTCTTGCGTGAAGAGAGCTTCTCCAGCCGCGCTACCGCCACGCTGCTGCTGCGCGCGCTGGCGGGGTATTGCGCGGCGGCGCTGCGGATGCCCTATGGCAAGTTCGCCCGCGCCGCCGAGCAGCGCGGCTACGACATCGATGCGCTATGCGCCCTGTTCGGTGTCAGCTTCGAACAGGCCGCGCATCGTCTCACCACGCTGCAGCGGCCGGGCGAGGAGCGGGTGGGTTTCTTCTTCATCCGTCTGGACGAGGCGGGCAATGTCTCAAAGCGGCTAGACGGGGCCGGTTTCCCTTTCGCCGCGCATGGCGGCGGCTGTCCTTTATGGAGCGTCCATCAGGTGTTCCGCCGCCCCGGTGAGATCATGACCCAGTGGCTCGAACTGCCGGGCGGCGAGCGCTTCTTTTCGATTGCGCGCACGGTGACGGCAGGCGTGCGCGGCTATGGCCGCCCGCGCGTGGTGCGTGCCGTGGCGCTGGCCTGTGCGGCCGAGGAAGCGGGGCGGCTGGTCTATGCCGCCGGCACCGATCCCGCGAGCGCCCCCACGACTCCGATCGGCGTGACCTGCCGCCTGTGCCAGCGCGCCGCCTGCACCGCGCGCGCCGTGCCGCCGATCGGGCGCGACGTGCTGGCGGATGACTATCTGCGCACGGCACAGCCCTATACCTTTGCGGAAAGCTGAGGTCTTTCCTCCCGTTTCGCGCAAGCACATCGTTGCCATGCCGGTGGGCCCCGTGGCATGGGCGCCGGATGACGCAGGCCGATCTCCGGGCGGGGCGCCGCACGCGCTGGGGCGTGGCGGCGTTCGTGCTGCTTGTGCATCTCGTGGTGATCGCCGGCCTGATCCGCGCTTTCACGCCGCAGTTCGCCGCCAGCGTTGTCGGCAGCGTGACACAGGCGTTTTCCGTGGCGTTGCCGCCCCCGCCATCGCCACCGCTGGAGCCCGTGCCATCCCCTCCAAACGTTGCGCCTCCGGCGGAGCAGGGGGCTTCCGGGGCGGCGGGAAAGAAGGCGAAACCGCGCGAAGCGGCTGCTCCCAAGGCGCCGATTGCGGTCAAGCCGACCCAGGCGCCGCCGGTGGCGGGCGCCGGAGACGAGAATGCCGCCGGCGCCCGGGATGAAGGGGAAGGGACGGGCGCTTCCGGGGCTGGCATGGGGACCGGCGCGGGCACGGGCGGAACCGGGCAGGGCGGCGGCGGGCAGGCTGGGCCGACGGTCAAGATCAAGGGTGATATCAATTCGGCAAAGGACTACCCGCGCGCCAGCCGCGACCTTCGGATCGGGGCTTCGGTCACGATTGATCTGACGGTTGGCACGGATGGCCGCGTCAAAGCGTGCCGGATCGTGCGCCCCAGTCCCGATCCCGGAGCCGATCGCATTACCTGTGATCTGGCCACGAAACGCTTTCGTTTCCGGCCTGCAACCGACGCGGAAGGGAACCCCGTCGATGCGATCTACCGTTGGCGTCAGCGCTGGTTCTATTGAATCTGGAGGTAATGTGGGTGACGAAACTTGTCATTGAGTGACCGTTGCATTGATGCCCGTTGGCGGTAATAGCTGTTGTGCTTCGAATGCCCACTATCAAAGCGGGGAAAATGCCAAATATCGTACCAGTAATCCTGTGCGGAGGGAGCGGGACGCGCCTCTGGCCCCGCAGCCGTGCAAGTAAGCCGAAGCCGTTCCTACCGCTCGTGGGCGATAGCACTTTGTTCGAGGCTGCGTTGGCCCGCTGCCCGGCCGACGGAGGTTTTTCGTCTCCTGTCGTTGTAACGGGACACAAGCATCTCGATCATGTCGAGCAGCAACTGGGAGCTGTCGACGGGGCCCAGATTATTGTCGAACCTTCGGCGCGGAACACGGCGGCTGCCATTGCCCTGGCCGCCTTCCGCCTTCCGGAAGATGCGGTCATGCTGGTTTGTCCCAGCGACCACCATATCGGCAATGCGCAGGCCTTTGCGGATGCCGCGCGGGCGGCGGCCGATCTGGCCGGTGAAGGCTGGCTGGTATCCTTCGGAATCGAGGCGACTGCGCCGGAAACCGGTTTCGGCTACCTGAAGCGTGGCGAGCCGATCGGGGACAAGGGATACCGCACCGCGCAGTTCGTCGAAAAGCCGGATCTGGAGCGGGCCAAGGGCTTTCTGGCCGATGGTGGATATGCCTGGAATGGCGGCATTTTCGCGTTCCGGGTCAAGGATTTCCTGAGCGAGCTTTCAGAGCATCGTCCGCAGATCGCCTCGGTGGTGGCCGAGGCTGTCGCCAAGGGCAGCGCGGATGGACAGCGCTTCCATCCCGATGCCGAAACCTTTGCCACGGTCGAAAGCGATTCGGTCGACTATGCGGTGATGGAGAACACGAGCCGTGCCGCGATGGTGCCGGTCAACATGGACTGGTCCGACATCGGCAACTGGCACGCACTGCACGAGGCGCTGCCGCGCGATGCGAACGGCAACTCGGTGCGCGGCAATGTCAGGGCCGAACTTGTCGATTGCCGCAACGTCCTGATCGACAGCGATGGTCCGCGCGTGTCGGTGATCGGCCTTGAAGATGTCATCGTTGTCGTCGATGGCAACGACGTGATGATCACGACCGTGGCCGGCGTGCAGAAGGTCGGCAAGCTGGATGGTGCCGCGAACCAGTGAAGAGGCTTGCATAATGGGGGCTCTGCCTATCCGTCAGGTGGAAAAGCCCTGGGGCAAGGACGTGCTTCCGGCGCCTTTCGCCGCGCCGTCCGGGCTGCGCATCGGCGAGATCTGGTTCGAGCCGCCCGCGCAATTGCCTGGCCTGCTGGTGAAATATATCTTCACCAGCGAGAAACTCTCGGTGCAGGTTCATCCTTCCGACGCGCAGACCCTCGCCGGAGGGATTGGGCGGCAGGGCAAGGAAGAATGCTGGCTGATCGTGGATGCCGAGCCGGGGGCAACGCTCGGGATCGGGTTCGATAGTGCGATCGGCGAAGAGGCGATGCGCGCAGCCGCGCTCGATGGCTCGATCGAGGGGCTGATGACCTGGCACGAGGTGAAGCCGGGGGATTTCTTCTACATCCCGGCCAATACGGTTCATGCCATTGGCGCCGGGGTCAGCCTGATCGAAGTCCAGCAGAATTCCGACATAACCTATCGCCTGTTCGACTATGGCCGTCCGCGTGAACTCCATCTGGAGGAGGGCATGGCCGTCTCGAAAGGCGAGCCCTATGATCTTGCCGCCTGGCACAAGGCGATTCCGCCGCGCGGCGCGCACGTGCTGGTCGATGGGCCGCTGTTTCTGCTCGATCAGGTCGAGGGAGCGCCGTCTGGGGAGGTGTCCGCGCGGTATCCCGGCCCGTTGCTGGTGATCCCGCGCGAGGGTGAGGTGCAAGTGGCCGGTGAAGCGATTGCGCCGGGCGGTTGTGCGCTCGCTGCCAGCCTGGGCGATGTGGCATTTGCCGCAGACGGCCTGTGCCTGCTCGCCAGAGCCTGCGGCGCCTGATACGGATAGGGCGTCATGATCGCCCAGACCATCCAACTCGCGCTTGCCCCGGTGTTCATGCTGGTGGCGATCGGCAATATTCTCAACCTGCTGACCAGCCGCCTTAGCCGGGTGGTCGACCGGGCGCGGGTGCTGCAGGATCGCTATGCGGCGACTCAGGCCGCTGAACACGATCTGGTCGTGCTGGAAATCCGCACGGTCGATGATCGTATCCGGTTGATCGGCCTCGCCATGCGTCTGCTGGTGCTGAGCGGACTTTTCATTGGCACGACGGTTTTCCTCCTGTTCCTTGAGGAGCTGGTGGGTTCCGAAATCCGGCTGGTGGCGGCCGGGACATTCATTGCCGCGCTTTCGCTGATGATGATCGGTCTGGTGCTGTTCTTGCGCGAAACCCAGGTCGCGGCCGCCAGTTTGCGCATTCCGCGCGACTATCTGGAACTTCACCGCAAGCTTTGAGGCGGTCCGTCCATCGCCTTATCCACGATGGTACAAAGAGAACGGAACTCAGGTCTTTCCCTTAGCTTCGCGCCTCTGTAACGGAACCGTCATATTCATGGCGGCAACGACGAGGGGCCCATGTGCGGCATAACCGGCTGGTACAGGCGCGGCGGCAGGCCGGTGCCGCGCGAAGCGATTACGCGTGCCTGCCGGACCATCGTGCATCGCGGCCCCGACGACGAAGGCGTGCATATCGACGGTGATCTGGGGCTGGGCCACCGCCGCCTTTCGATCGTCGATCTGGAAGGCGGGCACCAGCCGATGTTTTCGGCGGACGGGCGCTGGGCGATCGTCTTCAACGGCGAAGTCTACAACTTCCCGGAGCTGCGCGAGGAACTGGCCGCCTGGGGCTGGCAGTTCTCCACCCACGGAGACACCGAGACGATCCTGGCCGCCTACGCGCGCTGGGGCGACGAGGCCTGGCCCAGGCTGGAGGGCATGTACGGCCTAGCCATCTGGGACGCGAAGGAACGCCGTCTGGTGCTGGCCCGCGACCCGCTGGGGATCAAGCCGGTCTATTATACGCTGCAGCAGGGCGGGATCGCCTTCGGTTCGGAAATCCGCACCTTGCGGGCGATGTCCTCGCCCGATGGCGGCACGCTGGACTTCACTGTCTGCGAGCGGGGCGTGCATGACTTCTTCATGTTCGGGCACGTGCAGAAGCCGCGCTCGATCTGGCAGGAAGTGAAGACGCTGCCGCCCGGCCACGTGCTTCATATCGGGCCGGAGGGCGAGCCCGAAATCCGGCAATTCTGGCGCCCCGAATTCCGGGTAACGCAGGGCCTGTCCGAAGCCGAATGGATCGAGCAGACCCGGTACTGGGTTTCCGAAACCACCAAACGCCACATGCTGGCGGACGTGACGGTCGGCGCGTTCCTCTCCGGCGGAGTGGATTCGAGCGCGGTCGTCGCGGCCATGGCGCACCACGCCACCGCGCCGGTCAAGGCCTTCACCATGGGCTTTCCGGGCACTTCGATCGACGAGACCGAAGCCGCCGCGCGCATCGCCGCACACCTCGGCTGCGAGCACATTACCCTGCCGCTCCAGCCGCAGGATGCCGGGATCATGCTCCCCGAAGTGCAGCGCAGCCATGACGAGCCCTGCGCCGCCACGGCGGCCGTACCGGTGTGGCACCTCTCGAAACTCGCGGCCGAGCACGTGAAGGTCGTGCTCTGCGGCGAGGGTTCGGACGAGATCTTCGCCGGGTACAAGCGCCAGCGCACCGCGCTCGCCGCGGCGCGGACCGGGCCGCTGCTGCGGATGCTGGAGCCGGTGCTGGAGGCGATCGACCATGTGCCCGGCATGGGCAGCAAGCGGCTCAACTACCTGCGGCAGAACGCGCGCCGGTTTCGCCAGTCGGCCATGCTGGAAAACAACTACCAGCGCTTCTTCCAGGGCACGCAGATCTCCACCCCGTGGGTGCGCGAGGCGCTCTACGAGCCCGGCTTCCATGCCCGGCAGGAGAGCGATCATCCCTTCGCCGATCTGGAACGCGAGTACTTCGGCTACCCCGGCGCGCGCGATCTCGATCCGCTGTCGCAGTTCATGCTGGCGGACCTCACCGTCCACATGCCGGCCTCGCTGCTCAACCGCACCGACCGGGGCTCGATGGCCCATTCGCTCGAAGCGCGGGTGCCGTTTCTCAGTCACAAGCTGGTTGACTGGGCGCTGGCGATGCCCCGCGCCATGAAGCTGCGCGGCAAGGTCGGCAAATATGCCCTGCGCAAGGCGGTGGAGCCCTGGCTCTTCCCCGGCGCGCTGGATGAGCGCAAGCTCGGCTTCCAGCTTCCCTTCGCCGAGTGGTTCAGTGGCGGCTTTGCCACTTTCGCGCAGGAGGCCTGGACCTCCAGCGGGGCTTCGAAGAGCGGCTATCTGCGCGAGGACGCCGTGCAGAAGCTGTTCGCCGAACATGCCGCGGGCGTGGCCAATCACGGGCGCATCCTCTACGCGATCGCCATGTTCTCCTGCTGGTGGGACCAGACTTTCGATGCTCGTTGATCTCCAGAAAACCCCCGAAGCCCTTGCCGGAAGGCAGTTCGACGTCTGCGTGATCGGCGCGGGCGCGGCGGGCGTGACGCTGGCACGCGAGCTGATGCGCGCGGGGCATCAGGTGTGCCTGGCCGAAAGCGGGGGCATGGACTTCGAGGAGAAGACGCAGGCGCTCTATGACGGCGCCAACATCGGCCACGACTATTACCCGCTGGAGGAAGCGCGCCTGCGCTTCTTCGGCGGCACGGTTTCGATCTGGGGCGGGCGCTGTGCGATCATGGATGAGATCGACTTCGCCAAGCGCAGCTGGGTGCCGCATTCGGGCTGGCCGATCACGCGCGATCAGGTGATGCCCTACTGGCGGCAGGCGCAGGACATTTTCGAGATCGGCCCGTTCGAGTGGGACGACGCCTACCGGCTTTGCGGCATTCCCGATCAGGGCTTCGATCCGGAAAAGCTGGCGACCGACTTGTGGCGCTTCGACGAGGAGACCGAACGCTTTGCCCGGGCCCGCACGAAGGACCTGATCGATGCGCCGAACCTGACGATCGTGCTTCACGCCAATGCCACGCAGATCCAGGCGAGCGCGAACGGAGCCGAGATCGAGCATGTCGAAGTCAGGACGCTCACCGGCCAGTCGGCCCGGCTCAAGGCCAGGCACTACGTTCTCGCTTGCGGCGCGATCGAGAACGTGCGGCTGATGATGGCGTCCGACGATGTGATCGCAGGCGGCCTCGGCAATGCCCACGACCAACTCGGCCGCTTCTTCATGGAGCATCCCACCGGCCGCATCGGCAAAGTGGAGACATCGCGCCCGTTCGATCTGTGGGCCGCCTACCAGAAGCGCTTCATGAAGTCCGGCCCGCCGCTGGCGCCGGTGCTGCGCCTGTCCGACGCGGTGCAGGAGGCGGAAGGGGCGATGAACTCGATCGTGACCTTCAAGCTGCAGCGCCCGCCGGAAAAGGGCGTGGCGCTGGGCAACAAGCTCTATGGCACGATCAAGCACTCGCTGAACCCGAACCGCACTGGCCGCACGCTCGACCACATCTACCGGGGGCTGCGCGGCTGGTTCCACCGCGCCGTGCGCGAGAAAGTGGAAGCGGCCATGGCCAATACCGGCATGACCGGCCTCTACATGATCATCCGCGGCGAGCAGGCGCCCAACCCGGACAGCCGCATTGTCCTGTCAGACAAGCGCAACGCGCTGGGCGAGCGGCAGGCCGACCTCGACTGGCAGCTCGACGCGCTCGACAAGCACACCGCCCGCGTCTTCGCCCGCGTCTTCGGCGAGGAACTGCAGCGCATGGGGCAGGGCCATGTGACGCCGACCGAATGGATCGACGAGGCAGGCAACGACTGGCCGGTCGATCCCACTGTCGGCAACCACCCCATCGCCGGCTATCACCACATGGGCGGCACCCGCATGAGCAACGATGCGAAGACCGGCGTGGTCGATGCGCATGGCAAGGTGCATGGCTTAGCGAACCTGCACGTGGCAGGCAGTTCGGTGTTCCCGACGGCGGGCTGGGCGAACCCCACCTTTACGTTGGTGGCGCTGGCCCTGCGACTGGCGGAACGGCTGGACGGGGAACTGAAGGCGGGGTGAGTTGCCATTTCCTTGTCCTCCCCGGGACGGGGAGGGGGACCGCGACGCGTAGCGGCGTGGTGGAGGGGATTCGCGTCCTCACGCAAGGTTCCGCCTGGGCGAGAGTCCCCTCCACCATGCTGCGCATGGTCCCCCTCCCCGTCCCGGGGAGGACAAGGACGCCCGCTAAGTCGGCGTATCTGGAAATGCGGGTTTTGAACAAACGTCGCGAACAACTGTCCAGCTATGCAAAACGGGCCGGAAAGCTTGCGCTTTCCGGCCCGCCTTTCGTCACCTCGTGAAGCCGCTCAGGCGGCGAGCTTGAAGGGTTCGATCTCGCCGGAGAGGTAAAGCTTCTTGGCCTTGGCGCGGCTGAGCTTGCCCGAGCTGGTGCGCGGCAGGCTCTTGGGCGGCACCAGTTCGACCACGCAGTTCATGCCGGTGATCGAGCGGACCTTGTCGCGGATCTGGTCACGCAGCGCGACGCGCGCTTCGGGGTCGGAAACACGGCAGTGGACGAGCACGGCGGGCGCCTCCTCGCCGTTTTCGGTTTCGACCGAGAACGCGGCGATATCGCCGTGGTTGAAGCCGGGAAGCTGTTCCACGGCCCATTCGATGTCCTGCGGCCAGTGGTTCTTGCCGTTGATGATGATCATGTCCTTGGCGCGGCCGACGATGAACAGGTAGCCATCGGCCATGTAGCCCATGTCTCCGGTGTCCAGCCAGCCATCGACCATGCATTCGGCGGTCGCTTCGGGATCGCGGAAATAGGAATGCATCACGCTGGTGCCGCGGCACCAGACCTTGCCGATCTTGTGGTCGGCAAGGCTTTCGCCGTTCTCGCCGCGGATCACGACTTCCATGTCTTTCACCGGCTTGCCGCAATTGACGATGGCGCGGTAGCGGGCGGGGCGCGACAGGTCGCGCGGGGAACCCGAAAGGCGTTCCTCTTCGACCAGTTCGACGCGGATGCCTTCGCCCGGGGGCATGATGGTCACGGCCAGCGTCGCCTCGGCGAGGCCGTAGCTGGGCAGGAAGGCGCTGGCCTTGAAACCGGCATCGGCAAAGGCGTTGACGAAGCTCTGCATCACGTCCGGGCGGATCATGTCGGCGCCGTTGCCGGCGAGGCGCCAGCGCGACAGGTCGAAGCGTTCCGAGACGGCGGTCTGCGTCGAGATGCGACGGGCGCAGATGTCGTAGCCGAAGGTCGGCGAGTACGAGATCGAATTGCCCTGGTTGCGGGTGATGAGGTCCAGCCACGCCAGCGGGCGGCGGGCGAAATCCTCGGTCTTGAGGTAGTCGCCCGAAACCTGGTTCGCGATCAGCGAGAGGAAGCAGCCGACCAGACCCATGTCGTGATACCATGGCAGCCAGGAAATGCAGCGGTCCTGCGGCTCCAGCTCCATGCCGTGGCTATGCGCCGAAAGGTTGGCCAGAAGCTGACGGTGGGTGACGGCCACGCCGTGGGGGAAGCGGGTCGAGCCGCTCGAATACTGCAGGTAGCAGATATCGTCGGGGCTGAGGGCCGGCAGGTCGCAGGGCGCGGTGTCCTTGGCCGCGAAATCGGCCCAGGTCGCATGGCCGCAGCCCTGGCGCGCGGCGGCGGACGCGGTCATTTCCGCGATCTCGTCCGGCCCGATCAGCATCGCCGGGTCCGAGCTGGAAAGCTGGACGGCAAGCTGCTCGATGTAATTGTCCTTGCCGCCGAAGCTGGTCGGCAGCGGCAGCGGCACCGGCCAGGCACCGGCATAGACCGCGCCGCAGAACAGCGCTGCGAAGTCGGGGCCAGTCTCGGCGATGAGCGCGATGCGGTCGCCCGGCTTCACCCCGCGCGCGGCCAGCGTATAGGCCACCGCCAGCGAGTCCTCGCGCAGCTCGCTGAAGGGGTAGGGGCGCGTCAGCGTGCCGCGCGGATCGTGAAAATTGAACCCGCGCAGGCCCTTCGCCGCGTAGTCGAGCGCCTCGCAAAAGGTGTCGAAATCAGCGAAACGGCGCGGCAGGGCGTCGTCGTTCGGCGTCGCTGCAAGTGCCTGTCCAGAGTTCGGCACCATGCTCACGGTGTCGGCCATTTGTATGTAACCCGTTGTTGTTATAACACTATTCTTGCGGAACCGGGGGCTTCTAGCCGGTACATTCTGAACCGGAGTTAGCCCGTTCGGACCCGCATGATCCCACGCGCACTCCCCATTCTGAGCGGAGTGTGGCACGAATAGGGCAAGATGTCGGTCAAGCGTCGTAATCCACAGCCCCTCAATGCCCAGCGTCTGGAGGAACTGGCGCTCGCCTATGTCGCGCGTTTCGCCACGACGCAAGCCAAGCTGCGGGGTTATCTCCAGCGCAAGATCCAGGAACGGGGCTGGGCTGGAGAGGGTGAGCGCGAGGATGGGGGCGCGGAAGCGGTCGAGGCGCTGGTGAGCCGCTATACCGAACTGGGCTATGTCGATGACGGCGCCTGGGCACGGATGAAGGCGGGCAGCCTGCTGCGGCGCGGCTATGGCGCGCGGCGCGTGGGCGAGGCGCTGGGGCAGGCCGGGATCGGGGAAGACTTGCGCGCGCAAACGCGCCCCGGCGAGCGCGACCAGCGGCTTGCGGCGCTGGTTCTGGCGCGGCGGCGGCGCTTCGGGCCTTTCGCCATCGAGGCGCCGGACCGGGCCGCGCGCGAAAAGCAGCTCGCGGCGATGCTGCGCGCCGGGCATTCGCTCGACATCGCGCGCCGTATCGTCGATGCGGCCGACCCCGGCGAGGCGGAAGAATGGGCCGAGTCGGCGTTCGGAGATGATTGAGTGCGCCTGACCGCAATTTTTGCCGCCGCCCTGCTGCTGGGCCCTGCCGCCTGTTCGAACGGGACGCCGGAAGGAGCGGCGGGCACTGCGGCCCCGCAACCGGCCGTCCATCCCGTCTCGGGCCTGCCGGTGATTGCGCTCATGGTCGAATCGGGCGGCAAAGTCCGCACGTTCCGGGTCGAAGTGGCGAGAACTGCGGCGGAGCAGGAAAAGGGCCTGATGTTCCGCACGGAAATGGGCGCGGACGAGGGGATGATCTTTCCCGAGGACCCGCCGCGCCGGGCTGCGTTCTGGATGCGCAACACCGTGATCCCGCTCGACATCATCTTCATCGGCACCGACCGGCGGATTCTCAACATCGCGGCCAATGCCGTGCCTTATGACGAAACGCCGCTCCCTTCGGCGGGCGTGGCCAGTGCGGTGCTCGAACTGAACGGCGGCCGCGCGGCGCAGCTGGGGATCAAGCCCGGCGACAGGGTGACGTGGTAGGTCTCAGGGTTCGTCCGGAAACGAGCCGAGATAACCTGCTCCCTGCTGTACGAGGGCGGCCTCGCACTCTGCATCGGTGAGCATGGTCCATGTCGAGCGGCGGTTGGTGACGATTGTCCAGGGCTGCGGATCATCGGGAAGGGGGGCGGCATCGCGTGCCGCGCGCAGGGCTTCGGCCAGCGTGAGCGGCGCGATGGCATGGACCGCAAATCCCTCGTTCGCGAAAGCCGCGGTGGACAGGCCGAGCGCCGCGCAGGTTGCGGCCAATACCGGCACATCGTCGGCGGCAGCCTGCCGGTGCTGCGCGACAATGCGGGCCGCTTCCGGATCGGCGATCTCGCCATCGCGTTCGAGAACGGGAAATTCCGGCGCCCAGGCTTCGGGCGGGCAGTGGCGGTTTTCCGGGCGCAATGGGATGAAGGGCCGGGCTTCCAGCGGATGAATCCGGCAGATGCGTGGCCGCTCGGCATAGTTGCTGCAGCGCATGTCGGGCTGCAGGTGCGGGCATGGCCCGGCATGGTAGGCCACCGGGACCACGCTGATCCGGAACGGCGCCGCCCCGCTCATCACGGCAAACGAGCGATCGCGCTGATAGCGGGCGCGGGCATCGGCGGGATCGGGTTCGCCGGCCCATGGCAGGGCCTCGGTCAGCAATTGCACCTCGTGCCCGCGTCCGGCCCAGACGATGGCTTCGTCCACGCTCAGCGTCAGCCGCAGGTCCTGGCAGCATTTGCCGCACTGCGTGCAATCGAAATGGATGGTCATGGCGTTCCCCGGGACGTTTCTGGCCTTGTCGCTCCGCCCTAGGCGCGCGGTCCGGGGGCGGCAAGGCATCAGCGGATCGGCAGCGCAAGCGCGTCCTTGATGACTTCCATCGAGATATGCGCGGACATGTCCTGGATCGAGAGGCGGGAAATCAGCGATTTATAGACCGTGTCGTAATTCGCGATGTCCCGCACGGCGAGCTTGAGGATATAGTCCGCCTGCCCGGTCAGCCGGTGGCATTCGAGCACTTCGGGCGTATCGGCAAGCGCGGCGCGGAAGCGTTCCAGCCAGTCGCTGCTGTGCTGCGCGCGCACGATGACGAAGACCGTCAGGCCCAGTCCCAGCTTTTCCCGGTCGAGCACGGCGACCGTGCGGCTGATGTAGCCGAGCCGCTTCAGCTCGGCGATGCGCCGCGAACAGGCCGAGGCGGAGAGGTTGACGGCTTCGGCAATGCGATAGACCGGCATTTCGGCATCGCGCTGCAGCAGGTCGAGAATGGCAAGGTCGCGGCGGTCGATCACGGAAGGAATCCCTGGGGTTTCGTGCAGGCCATCAGTACAATATGCATGGTAGATGCGCTAATATCGAATTTCGTCGTTATAAAATGCAAAAGAATAGTCAGGAACGCCTGAATTTGCATCCTGCATTCCGGCTGGAGGCGCTATCCTGCATCCGCTTCCCCGCCAGCAAGAGAGACGCACGTGCACAATATCCCGGTCCCCATGTCTGATGCCACGATCACCAAAGCGCCGCGCGAATGGCTCGCGCGCGCAGTCGGCGTGCTTTCGGCCGAACAGTCCCGCTCGGCCGATACGCACCTGATTCCGGTGCCGCTGGCGAATGCGCCGGGCATTGCGCTCTATCTCAAGGACGAATCGAGCCATCCCACCGGCAGTCTCAAGCACCGGCTCGCGCGTTCGATGTTCCTCTATGCGCTGTGCAATGGCTGGATCGGGCCTGACACGACGGTGATCGAGGCTTCATCCGGATCGACGGCGGTGTCCGAGGCCTATTTCGCCCGCCTCCTGGGGCTGCGCTATATCGCGGTGCTCCCGGCCTCGACCGCGTGCGAGAAGCTGGCGCTGATCGAGGAGCAGGGCGGGCAGTGCCACGAGGTGGACGATCCGCGCACGATGTATGCCGAGGCCGAGCGGCTCGCGGCTGAATGCGGCGGGCATTATCTCGACCAGTTCACTTATGCCGAACGCGCCACCGACTGGCGCGGCACCAACAATATCGCGGTGTCCATCTTCCAGCAGATGCAGGGCGAGGAGCATCCCGTTCCCCGCTGGATCGTGTGCGGCGCGGGAACCGGCGGCACGTCGGCGACGATCGGGCGCTACTTGCGCTATGGCCGCCACAAGAGCGGACTGTGCGTGGCCGATCCGGCGGGATCGGTATTCCATCGCCATTTCGCCGACCGCCGGGTCGAGCAGGTGGAAGGATTCGTCTCGCTGGTCGAAGGCATCGGCCGCCCGCGCGTCGAGCCTTCGTTCCTGCCCGACGTGGTGGACCGGATGATCGCGGTGCCCGATGCATCGAGCTTCCACGCGGCGCGGCATCTCAGCCGCTATCTCGGACGCAGCTGCGGCCCGTCCACGGGCACCAACCTGCACGCCTGCCTGCACCTGATCGAAGAGATGGCGGCGGCGGGCGAGCAGGGCTCGATCGTCACGCTGCTGTGCGATTGCGGCGACCGCTACCGTTCGACCTGCTACAGCGAGGCCTGGCTGGAAGAAAAGGGGATGACCGCCGAACCGGCCGATCCGCGCCTTGGCCGCTATCTGCCGCTGCCGGGGTGATTGGACTTGCCAATGCCCGCGCGCGCCGGCGTCCGCATCCGGTAAATCGGGGCATCTTCCGCCCCGCCGGTGGCTTTGTTCGCGTTTTGCCGAAAATTGCCTGTTCAACACGCTTGCCTTGGTGGGGGCAGAAGGTCTAACGCGCGGCTCATGGGAATCCTCGGCAAGATCTTCACCTGGTGGGACGGCGCCACCATCGGCACCTCGCTCTTCAGCGCTATGAACGGGCAGCACGTCGGCACCGACGCGCAGGGCAACAAGTACTATCGCTCGAACAAGGCGAAGACGGTCGAGGGTTACGACAAGCGCTGGGTGATCTACGCCGGTGCCAACGATGCCAGCAAAGTGCCGGCCGAATGGCATGGCTGGCTGCATCATTCCTATGACGACGTGCCGGAAAGCCACCTGGCGCCGCCGCGGATCTGGGAAGCCGATTATACGCCCAATGCCACCGGCACCGTGAAGGCCTATCGTCCGCAGGGTGCGCTGGAGCGCGGCGGCCACCGTGCGGCTGCGACGGGCGATTACGAAGCCTGGTCGCCCGAAGCCTGAGGACCGGTCCCGTGAAACGGGCCGCTGTCTGCCTGCCGCTTCTTGCCTCGCTGTCGCTGCTGGCGGCCTGCGGAGGCGGCGAGCCCAAGCCGGAAGATCAGGATACCACTGTTCCCGATGCCATAGCGGGGATGCAGGCCGGACCGGCGCAGGCCGAGCAGGGCCAGCACATCGGCACGCCCAACAAGGACCGCGTGGTCACGCTGGGCGTGCTCAACAAGCGCAACAACCTGACGCAGGACCTGGTGATGAAGCCGGGCGAATCGAAGCGTCTGGGCAATCTCGTGGTCAAGGTCGCCACGTGCGAGAAGACGCTGCCCTGGGAGCATCCCGAGGAAGAGGGCGCTTTCGTGCAGGTCTTCGTGGAAGAGCGCGCCACCGCCCGGGACAAGCTGGCGTGGCACAAGGTGTTTTCCGGCTGGCTGTTCAAGAATTCGCCGGGTCTCAATGTCGTCCAGCACCCGGTCTATGACGTCTGGGTCAAGGCCTGCGCGATGAATTTCCCGGGCGAGGATGCGAGTCCCGCCGATGCTGCATCTTCCAGCAGCAGGCCGAAGGCGTCGGGCAGTGCCAGCACGTCGCCCGCTCCGGAAGCTGCGCCCAGCCCGTCCGCGGCGCCTGCTCCGGCGGCCGAAGCGGCGCCCGCGGCCGATACCGGCGCCGACTGAGCCGCCTGCAGCAAGTCGACATAGCGCTGCTGGGTCATTTCCACCGCGCCCAGCGAGGCGAGGTGCGGGGTCATGAACTGGCAGTCGAGCAGGACCGCGCCGCCCTTGCGCAGCGCCGCGACCAGCCAGGCCAGCGCCACTTTCGAGGCATCGGGCACCCGGCTGAACATGCTTTCGCCGCAGAATACCCGGTCGAAGCCGACGCCGTAGAGCCCGCCCACCAGCCACTTGCCGCTGCCGTCCGCGGCGTCCTGCCAGCATTCGATGGAATGCGCGTTGCCCAGCCGGTGCAGGTTTTCGTAGCTCGCCTGGATGCGGTGACTGATCCAGCTGCGGCTGCCGTCATCGTCTTCTTCTTCCTCGTCACCGGCCTGCGGTGCGCGGGGGGCGGCGCAGGCGTTCATCACTTCGCTGAACGCGGCGTTGCAGGTCACGGTGAAGCGGCCGCGCCGCAGCGTGCGCGCCAGCGAGTGTGACAGGTGAAAGCCGTCGAGCGGGAGAATCGCGCGCAGGCGCGGCTCCACCCAGAACACTTCGGGGTCTTCGCGGCTGTCCGCCATCGGGAATATCCCGCTGCGGTAGGCGAGCATGAGGAGGTCAGGTTCGATCATCTCGGGGGATCGCGGCGCGTGCATGGACTCTTCGTAGCAAATGGAGCGCCACGCGAATATCTTGTTGGCGCGCACTTGTAATCCTGCGCGTCACCCTTTAGAGGCGCCGCACTGCCCGCAGGAGTGTAGCTCAGTTGGTAGAGCATCGGTCTCCAAAACCGAGGGCCGCGGGTTCGAATCCTGCCACTCCTGCCAGTTTTTCCCGTCTCACCGCTCTGGCGGGCGAATCGCAGCCGGGAACGTCCCTATTTGCGGCGGAGAGGGAAGCCTTGTAGCGTGCGCGCTGCTTGCCAATTGCCCGGGGGCGGTTAGGAGGGCGGCGTTCCGGCGATTCGCGCGGAGGCCTGCTGCTGGGAGTCCGGCCCCGGTGACGGCGTAACGAGGAAAGATTCGGTCGTAGATGCACGGAGCGGCGCAGCCTGAGGCGAGCGAAACCGGCGAAGCCTATCGCAGGAAACGGTATGGGGCCCTGTGGCTGGGCCTGTTCCTTTCGATTCTCGCATCCTTGCCCGCGATCGTCGCCTGGGCGCCGCAGATGACGGACTATCCGTCGCATCTGGCGGGCTACAAGGTTCTGCTCGATCACGGCAGCGATCCCTGGCTGACGTACTATTTCCTGTTCAACTGGGAATGGACCGGCAATCTCGGCGCGGAGCTGCTGATGGTGCCGCTGGCGCCGATCTTCGGGCTGGAGCAGGCCGGGCGGCTGATCGTCGCGGCGATTCCGTTCCTGACCGGCCTGTCGATCATGGCGGTGGCCTGGAGCCTGCGCAAGCGCATCGGCGTGGGCGCGATTCTCGCTTTCGCGATGATCTGGTCGCCCTCGTTCCTGATGGGTTTCCTCAATTTCTCGCTCTCGCTGGCGTTGGCGCTGTTCGCGTTCGCATTGTGGGTGCGCATGGAAGGCTCGCCGTGGCGGCATGTCGTTTTCGTGCCGATTTCCTTCGCGGTATGGCTCAGCCACGTCTCGGGCTGGGGCATCATGGGCGTGCTGGTGTTCGGCTATGAATGGACCAGGCGCCGCAGCTGGCTGGACTGGATTCCCTTCACCAAGCCCTGGCCGCTGATCTTCCCGCTGGTGCCGATGCTGGCGGGCATGGGCGCCAATTCCAAGATGTCCTACGGGCGCTGGGGCGTGCTCGAATACAAGTGGCAGATCCTCTACCGGGCGATGCGCAGCTACGATCAGGTGTTCGACATCACCAGCCTGTGTCTGGTGGTGGCGGTGATCGCTTTTGCGCTGTTTTCGAAGCGATTCGACATGCGGGCAGGGTGGGCTGCGCTGCTGCTGCTGATCCTCACCCTGATCGTGCCGCGCCAGATCTTCGGCGGCGACTATGCCGATTACCGCCTCAGCACCACCGCGCTGCTGGTGGCCTGCCTTGCCATCGACTGGCCGGTGCCGCGCTGGGGCATGGCGCTGGCGGGGCTGCTGTTCACCTCGCGAATCGCAGTGACCACGGTCGTCTGGTATCAGGACGCGCAGACCGCGAGCCAGATGATCAAGGCCATGGACCACGTGCCCGAAGGGGCGCGGGTGGCGACGGCCGTGGCGATTCCGCGCTGGCAGTGGAAATTTGGGCCGTTCGAGCACTTCGGCAGCTATGCCGTGGTCCGGCGCAGCGCGATGGAGAATTCCAACTTCGCGCTGCCCGACGTGCACATGCTGGCGATGCGTGAGACCCGCTACCGCTTCAACGATCCGACCCAGCGTATCCTGTTCTCGCCGAACCAGCGGATCGACCTTCGCAAGTTCAAGCCGGCCCGCCATGCCGACTACCTGTGGTTCATCGGCGACGTGCATCCGGTGGCGGTGCCGGACGGGGCGCGGATCGTGTTCAGCACGCCGAACTCGTTCCTGGCGCGTTTGCCCGATGCGGTGGACCTTGCAAATCCCGCCGACGGGAGCTAAATCCCCCATCTCTTCCGACATGAGGATCTGATTTGCCCCTCCCGGCCTAGGCCGGGGCGGCGATGTCCCCTAGGCGGAAGCGACGAGACATTTTTTGCTTAGGCAATCAGGCAAGAGACACGAGAGCAAGCGATATGGCCAAGATCAATCCCGGCGAATTCATGCGCCAGGTCCAGTCGGAAGCGCGCAAGATCTACTGGCCCTCGCGCCAGGAAACGGTGACCACCGCGATCTTCGTCGGCATCATGACGGTGCTGCTGGCCACGTTCTTCCTCGGTATCGACGCGCTGTTCGGCTGGATCGTCAGCTCGCTGCTGTCGCTGCTGTGATCGCCTGAACCCCATAGACGAAGAGAGATTCATGGCCCGCTGGTACATCATCCACGCCTATTCCGGCTTCGAGAACAAGGTGAAGGAAGCGATCCTGTCCGAAGCCGAGCGGATGGGCCTGTCGCAGCTCGTCGAGGACGTGCAGGTTCCTTCCGAGACCATCACCGAAGTGAAGCGCGGCAAGAAGGTTCAGGTCGAGCGCAAGACCATGCCCGGCTACGTGCTCGCCAAGCTCGAACTGAACGACGACATCTATCACCTGGTGAAGAACACGCCGAAGGTGACGGGTTTCCTCGGCGCCAGCGGCAAGCCGCAGGCGATCAGCGAATCGGAAGCCGCACGCTACTTCGGCGCCGCCGAGGCCGCTGCCGCCGCGCCGCGCCAGCAGGTCAGCATCGATTACGAGATCGGCGATTCGGTCAAGGTGCTGGACGGTCCGTTCGCCAGCTTCAACGGCATCGTGGAAGAACTCGATTTCGACAAGAACCGCGTCAAGGTTTCGGTCTCGATCTTCGGCCGCGCGACGCCGGTCGAACTCGATTTCGAGCACGTCGAACTCAGCAAGTAATGGCCCGGGCATGGGCCGGCCTGTTCGGGCCGGTCCGTGCTGGTCAGTTTGGGCTGGTCAACTTGGGCTGGTCAACTTGGGCTGGTCAACTTGGGCCGGTCAACTGGGCCCGGTTAACTATAAAATTACCGCTGTTCACTAGTTCTTCCGCGCATGTCGGAGACTCTCGCTGAGCAGCAGCCCTTCGGGCACGAGCCGGCCGCGCGTCTGACCCAGCTCGACGGGTTGCGCGGCCTCGCCGCCTGCGGTGTCGCCTTCCTCTATCACGCCCAGTCGCTGTTCACCGCCTCGGCGCTGGCCGGGGCGCCGCGCCTCCTGGTCTGGTTCCAGACCTGGGGCTGGAGCCTGGTCGATCTGTTCTTCCTGATTTCGGGCTATGTCTTCGCGCATGTCTATCTCCACGGGGAAGGGCTGACGCGGGACAAGCTTGGCGGTTTCGCCGTGGCGCGGATCGCCCGGCTCTATCCACTGCACCTGCTGATGCTGTGCCTGTGCGCCGTGCTGTTCGCCGGGGATCCGGCCAATACCGGGTTCGCGTTCGTGGCCCACTTGCTGATGCTGCAGGCCTTCGTGCAGCCGGTGGCGCATACGTTCGACGGGCCGAGCTGGTCGATCTCGGTGGAAATGGTCTGCTATGTGCTGTTCGCCCTGGCTGCCGCGCGCGGGCCGCGGGTGCTGCGCTGGGTGACGGGGCTCGCGATCCTTGCCGCGCTGGCGCATTTCCTCCTGCAGGGACGGCCGGGCGGGCCGTGGGTGGGCGACAGCGTGCCGAGCGGATTGTTCGGCTTCTTCTTCGGCCAGGTGCTGTGGCGCCTGCGCGGACGCCTGGCGCGGACGCCGGCGGCGCTTCTCGCCTGCCTCCTGGTGTTCGGGTTGGCGCTCGACATGGGCAGGATGAGCTCGCTGCTGCCGCTGATCCTCTATGCCTGGCCGGCGCTGCTGCTGCTCACCTTGCGCGCGCGGTGGATGGGCAGCGCGCCGATGCGCTGGCTGGGGGACCGCAGCTATACGATCTACCTGGTGCATTTTCCGCTGCTGCTGCTGGCGGAGCGCTGGTGGACGCCGTTCGATGGCGGCATGGCCACGGTCTGGGCCGTCACCGCCGCCTTTGCAGCCGTGGTGCTGCTGGTTTCCGACGTGTGTTACCGCTTGTTCGAGATGCCCGCGCGCCGCGCGGTCAAGGCCGCGTGGGAGCGCCACAGGCACATCGCGACGCCGCACGCGGCATAACGCTTTCCTTTTCTCCCGATTTCGGTTAGGGGCGCGCCCTTCGGACCGGCCATCAGATTCGATGGCAGGGCTGATTCTGTGCGGAAGGGCGCCCTGGTGCCTGTCTGACCGCTTAACATGAGCTTGTGCTCCGGCAGAAGCGACAGTGTGAAAGGAGGCCTCTCATGGCCAAGAAAATTGAAGGCTACATCAAGCTGCAGGTCCCTGCAGGCAAGGCTAACCCGTCGCCGCCGATCGGTCCGGCTCTGGGTCAGCGCGGCGTGAACATCATGGAATTCTGCAAGGCGTTCAATGCCGCCACGCAGGAACTTGAAAACGGCATGCCGATCCCGACCATCATTACGGTCTATGCGGATCGCAGCTTTACCTTCGTCACCAAGACTCCGCCCGCCACCTTCCTCATCAAGAAGGCCGCCAACCTCAAGTCCGGCTCGAAGGAGCCCGGCAAGGTTTCCGCCGGAAAGATCGCGCGTTCGAAGCTCGCCGAAATCGCGCAAGTGAAGATGGCCGACCTCAATGCCAACGACATCGAGGCCGCAACGAAGATCATCGAAGGCTCCGCTCGCGCGATGGGCCTCGAAGTGGTGGAGGGCTGATAGCATGGCCAAGGTGACCAAGAAGCAGAAGTCGCTGACCGAAAAGCTGGGCGACAACATGAAGCTCTATGGTGTGAACGAGGCGCTCACCGCTCTGCGTGACCTCAAGACCACCAAGTTCGACGAGACCATCGAAATCGCGATGAACCTGGGCGTCGATCCGCGTCACGCCGACCAGATGGTCCGCGGCATGGTTTCGCTCCCGGCCGGCACCGGCAAGACCGTGCGCGTCGCCGTGTTCGCCAAGGGCGACAAGGCCGAGGCCGCTCTCGCCGCCGGTGCGGACAAGGTGGGCGCCGAGGACCTGATGCAGGACATGCAGGACGGCAACCTCAACTACGACCGCGTCATCGCCACCCCGGACATGATGGGCGTCGTTGGCCGCCTCGGTAAGCTGCTGGGCCCCAAGGGCCTGATGCCGAACCCGAAGCTGGGCACCGTGACCCCGAACGTGGAGCAGGCCGTGAAGGACGCCAAGAGCGGCCAGATCGAGTTCCGCGTCGAGAAGCAGGGCATCATCCACGCCGGTATCGGCAAGATGTCGTTCTCGGACACGGACCTGAAGACCAACTTCGACGCTTTCGTCGATGCGATCGTCAAGGCCAAGCCGGCCGGCGCCAAGGGCAAGTACGTCAAGAAGATCTCGCTGTCTTCGTCGATGGGCCCGGGCCTCAAGATCGATACGACGGAAGTCGCCGGCGCCTGATCCTTTCAGGACCGAACGAACAGAAAGGGCCGGGAGGGAAACCTTCCGGCCTTTTTTCTTTTGGTGCTCAGGGCACGCTCGACACGAACGGGGTGGGTGATTGCATCGTCATTGCGAGCGGAGCGAAGCCTGTCCTGAGTGGCTGCTGCAAGCAGCCAGCCGAAGGGCAATCCAGGGCGGTTTGCCTACGCTCTGGATTGCCGCGGCCCTATGGGCCTCGCAATGACGAAGGGTTTCTCTCCGGGGATCGCTTGAATAGCGCTTGCATGGCTCCCGTGCGGACGCCAATCAGCCCCGATGCGTATCGCTCTTTTCGAACCGGAAATCGCCGGAAATGTCGGCGCCGTCCTGCGGCTGGGGGCCTGCATGGGGACGGCGGTGGACCTGATCGAGCCGATGGGCTTCGCGTGGGATGACCGCCGCGTGCGCCGGGCGGCGATGGATTACATCGATCATGTCACGATTGCCCGGCATGGCGGCTTCGAGGCGTTCCGGGCCACGGCCGGTTCGCGTCGGCTGGTGCTGTTCACGACGAAGAGCACGCAATCGGCCTACGATTTCCGCTACCGGGCGGATGATGTCCTGCTGTTCGGCAAGGAAAGCGCAGGCGTGCCGCCCGAGGTCGCCGAGGCCTGCGATGCGCAGGTCCGCATTCCGCTGCGCCCTCAGGTCCGCTCGCTGAACCTCGCCATGGCCGCCGCGCTCGCGCTTGGGGAGGCCTTGCGCCAGACCGGGGCTTTGCCGGATTTGAGCGGCGCGTACGTTTCTTTACCTGATCCTGCGCGCCGCTGATCGGCGGTTCGGCCTCCAGAAAAGGCTGGGGGTTCAAGGACAATAAGACTTGCGTGTTAGGAATGCTTGAGCGTGGCGACGGATTGGTAGTGCGCTTAATGGGTTTAATAGAGTGTAGAAGTGATGATTAATATCTTTCTTGCGCATCTAAATACCAATGATCTGCGTTGAAGTTGGTGGCGACCTCTTCAGCGTGCTTGGCTGCATCTGGGGCCATAGCTACGACATGCTCAACGTGGCCGTCGCGCATGAAAGACGAGAGGGTTTCAAAGTAGTTTGCGCATCCGATTGCGACCTGCTCAGCGTAAAGCCTCCCATCGAGTTTGGGGACCGGCAATCCGCCTTTTTCAAATCGGATAAGTAGTGAGATGCCATCACGCGCAATGTCCCGCGTGTCCTCTGCGGCATTTCGTCTCCTAGAGAGTCCGCCCGCTCGCTGCCACCAATCTAGGCCTCGTTGATAGCGAACTCTATCGACAAAATTGTCCGCGTCCGTCCATAGTAAGTATAGCTTGTCAGCTAAGGTCGCGGGTTTGGAGGGCTTTCCGCGCTTCGAAGGCCAGAAAGCCAGATAGGCGCCAACGAGTGCCATTACGCTCGCCAAAGCGCTTTGCCAAGGGAATGCAGTCCAAGTCATCCCGCTGACGCCAGCACTTGCGAGGTCTAGAAGGCGGCCAAGCAGCCAAGAGAAGAACTCTTGGCCAATAAACGCTGCTGCGCCCAAAATAAGCGCGCCACCGACTCGTTTCTTGCCGATCCGCATCCACCGCTCGTATCACTCCGTGGCGGAAGGGGATAGAAATCATCCAGCTTCATGCCATGCGCTGTACATACGGGCAAAACTTCCGGGCGGGCAGCCGAGGCGCTTGCGAAAGGCCGTGCTGAAAGCGCTGGCGGATTCGAATCCGATTTCATTTGCGATCCGGTCCAGCGACTTGCCGCCGCGCATGAGCGCATCCTTGGCGATCGCCATGCGCCAGTGCGCGAGATATTCGATGGGAGCACTGCCGACGATTTGGCTGAACCGCGCCGAGAACGCCGAGCGCGACATGCCGGCGATGCGGGCCAGTTGCGCAACGGTCCAATGGGCCCCGGCATCAGCGTGCATGGCCCGCAGCGCGCGGGCCAGTGCCGGATCGCGCAGGCCGGCAAGCAGGCCAGAGAGCCTACTTGCCGGAGCCGGCCCGTCATCAGCGCCCTGCCAGCGCAGCGCTTCGACCAGCAGCACTTCCAGCATCCTCTGCACGATCAGATCCTTGCCCGGATAATCGCTGGTGCATTCGTCCGAAAGCAGGCCGATCAGGCGCTCCAGCCGCTCGCTCCTGCCTTTCGCGGCCGGGATGTGGATCAGGCCGGGAAGCAGGGCGAGCAGCAGCGGTGCATTGACCCGCTCGAACGAGAAACTGCCGCCCAGGGCGATGAAATCGGGCTCGCCGTCCTGTTCGCCATGGCGGACCGGTTCGCTGCTGGGTTCGATCGGCGTGCAGGGCAGGCCAGGTTCGCTGCTTAGTGAAAACGATGGCGTTACCGGCAGCAGCAGGAAATCGCCCCGGGCCAGACGCAGCGGCGCTTTCCCTTCCAGCGTGAGCCACGCCTCTCCGGCCAGGACAATGGTGAAGCCCGGGGCGTCGTGCGCCTGGTAGCGCACGCCCCAGCGGCCGCGCGCAGTGATCGGCTTGGCCACGGCGGCGCTGGGCCTGAGCAGGGCGATGATGTCGCTGAGTGGATCCATTCTGGATGATCTATAATAAAATTCGGATGTAGAATTATATATCGTCTTTGATGATCTGTCTATTTCTCCGGCATCGACATGATGGAGACCGACAATGACCCAGACGATTCTGATTACCGGCACCTCGTCCGGCTATGGCAAGGCGGCGGCAGAGCTTTTCCTGTCGCGTGGCTGGAATGTGATTGCGACGATGCGACGCCCCGATCCCGGCCTGTTTGGTAGCGCGTCCGAGCGTTTGCGCGTGCTTCCGCTCGATGTGACGTGCGAGGACAGCATCGCGTCGCTCGCCGAGGCCGCCGGAGCGGTCGACGTGCTGGTCAACAATGCGGGGCTGGGCGGGGTCGGGGCGTTCGAAGCGATGCCGATGTCGCTCATCCGCCAGCTGATCGAGACCAACACGATCGGCGTGATGGCGATGTGCCGGGCCTTCATTCCCGGAATGCGGGCGCGGCGGTCCGGCCGGATCGTCAATGTGACGTCGAGCACCACGCTCGCGGCCTTTCCGCTCGCTGCCGCCTATACCGCCACCAAGCAGGCGATCGAGGGGTTCTCGGGATCGCTGGCGCATGAGCTTGGCTATTTCGGCGTGCAGGTGAAGCTCGTCGAGCCGGGCTATGCCCCCACCACCCGGTTCGGCGCAAATGCGATCATGCCTGTCAGCGAACTGCTGCCCGGCGCCTATGCGGACTTTGCAAGGCCGATCCTGGAAAGCTTCGCGATGCCGGTGCTGACGACCCGCGAAAGCGATGTCGCCGAGGCCATCTGGCACGCCGCGCATGACGACAGCGGCCAGCTGCGGTTCCCGGCGGGCGCCGATGCGGTCAGGCTGGCCCAGCGGCGTTGACGGCCAGCCTGACGGCCAGCGTTGACGGCGGATGCGTTCAAAGGGAACGCGGCGGGGAAGTGGCCGGACGATTTTCCTATTCGCGCCCGATCCGGCACACTGCGCGCGGCATCTGTCTGCCGTGCTCCTTGAAACGTGTATTTTTCCTCGAACGGTGCTTCGCCGAGGTGTGAAAGTACGGCGCGTTCAAGGCATTGATAAACAATGCTCTTGTAAAAACTTTCCATGGCCCATGTGGACAAAGATACAGAAAAACCGGCCGCGTCAGCCGCCGGTGAGATTCGCGGCCGTGTAGCACTCGATGAGATAGGCGAGGGGCTTGCCGTCCGGCAGGATCAGCATCGCGCGGTGGGTGGAGATCGTCCCTTCGGGGCAACCCTCTGCCCGCCCGCGCAGGGTCTCCAGAGGCTGGCGGCGGAACTGGAGCGGGGCCACGACTTTGCCGAAGGGCGCATCGCTGAGGAGCAGGGCGTCCTTCATGTCCGGTGTGAGCCGGGTTGGCACGAACCAGTTCCACGCGATCGAGAGCGTGGCCGGGCCGCAGCGCAGTTCCACGTGGCGCATGGCCACGGTTTCGCCGGGTGCCACTTTCAGCCGCGTGCGAATTTCGGGCGCAGGCTGTCCCTGCATTGCCCGCTCCACATGGTGCGCGGTCACGCGCGCGGGATCGGCGATGCCGCGCGCGGCGCACCACTCCTCCAGCGCCAGCGTGGCGCTGTCATGGCGGCGCAGGGTGGCTTCGAAGGCTTCTATGGTCGGCTGCATGGCCGGGTCGGTCACGGAACTGGCCACGGCAACGATCGGTGGCAGCAAGTCAGATGCCCCCTGCGATCGCCGGGTTGCCGAGCGCTTCCAGCCCTCTGACCAGCGCACGGGTGCAAGCGGCCAGATCCTCGGCATCGACCGAGCGAATCACGAAATTCGCGCCGGTCCTGCCTTCCGCCCAGAACGGATAGGAGCCGATCTGGCAGGTCTCGAAAGTCTTTTCGGTCTCGCGCAGCAGATCCGCGACTTCGCTTTCGCCGACCCAGCAGCCGATCGTTTCCGAAAGCAGCGGTGCGCCGCCTTCCAGCTTGCCGGACAGGGCATCGAGCATTCCGGCGGTAATGCTGGGCACGCCGGCCATGATGAACACGTTGCCATAGCGGATGCCCGGCGCGCCGCTGTAGCGATTGGGAATCAGGCTGGCGCCATCGGGCGTGCGGGCCATGCGCAGGCGGGCATCGGTAAGGCCGCCACGCGTTTCGTAATAGCTTTCCAGAATGGCGCGCGCTTCGGGATGGACGATCACCGGCACGCCCAGGGCCTCGGCAATGGCATCAACGGTGATGTCGTCATGCGTGGGGCCGATGCCGCCGGTGGTGAAGAGATAGTCGTTGCGGGCCCGCAAGGTATTCACCGCCTCGACGATCGCGGCCGTATCGTCCGCCACCACGCGCACTTCCTTGAGGCGGATACCCTGCACCTGCAGCCAGGCCGCGACCTGGGCGATGTTCTTGTCATGCGTGCGGCCGGACAGGATCTCGTCTCCGATGACGACGAGGGCGGCGGTGAAGATTCGCGAGGGGCTGGCCATGGCGACTGGCTAGTCGAAAAGGCCCGCCGGGGCCAGAGAGGGAATGCCGACGCGGCCGTCCGGATGCGATGCCGAGGCACCGGCGAAAAAAAAGGCCGGTCCGAAGACCAGCCCTTTGGAAGTTTTTGGGAGAGGATGCCTGAAAGGCCTGATCCTTATGCTCCAGAGGCCGCTGTGCTGCAAATGCGAAAAGGTTTAGTGTGGTTGCATATCTTGCAACTGTGAAGTTCCGGCGCAGGTCCGCCCGGCAAGCGACGGAAATCGCGCAAAAAAAAGGCCAGTCCGGAGACCAGCCTTATGAAAGTTATTTGGGAGAGGATGCCTGAAAGGCCTGTTCTGTATGGGCCCCGATCCTGATTCCCGCAAATGCGAAAACTTTCTCAGTAGTTGCAAGGTTTGCAACTCAGATGCCGTAGTCTCGGTGACGATTACGGCCGGACGGCGACGCCATACAAGTCGTGCTCGTCGGAATCCTCTATGGAAACATCAATAATATCACCAACTTGCACGTCATTTCCGACGTTGCGGAGGAAGACGTTGCCGTCGATTTCCGGGGCGTCTGCCTGCGAGCGGCCAGTTGCGCCGATGTCGCCATCCTCGTCGGGGTCGCCCACTTCGTCGATGATGACAGGCAGCGTCCGGCCGATTTTGGCGGCAAGCTTGGCAGCGCTGATTGCGGCGGTCTTTTCCATGATCCGGGCGTAGCGCTCTTCCTTGACCTCTTCCGGCACGGCGCCGGGCAGATCGTTGGCGGCAGCGCCTTCGACGGGTTCGAAGCGGAACGCGCCGACGCGATCGAGCTGCGCTTCGTCGAGCCAGTCGAGCAGATACTGGAAATCCGCCTCGGTCTCGCCCGGAAAGCCGACTACGAAGCTGGAGCGAATGGCGATGTCCGGGCAGATTTCGCGCCAGGAGCGCAGCCGTTCGAGCACTTTGGCCTCATTGGCCGGGCGCTTCATCGCCTTGAGCACCGAAGGCGCGGCGTGCTGGAAGGGGATGTCGAGGTAAGGCGTCAGCAGCCCTTCGGCCATGAGCGGGATCACCGCGTCGACATGCGGATAGGGATAGACGTAGTGCAGCCGCACCCAGGGCCTGCGCCCTTGCGCGTCGCTCAATTGGCCGAGTTCGCGGGCGAGATCGGTCATGTGGGTGCGGACCGGGTGATCCTTCCACATGCGCTCCTCGTGGCGCACGTCGACGCCATAGGCAGACGTGTCCTGGCTGATCACCAGCAGTTCGCGCGTGCCGGCCTGCACCAGCTTTTCCGCCTCGCGCAGCACCGCGTCGATGCGGCGGCTGACGAGCTTGCCGCGCAGCGAGGGGATGATGCAGAACGAGCAGGCATGGTTGCAGCCCTCGGAAATCTTCAGATAGCTGTAGTGGCGCGGCGTGAGCTTGACCCCGGCCTCATCGTAAGCCTGGGGGATGAGATCGACATAAGGCGAAAGCTCGGGCGGGGCGGCCTCATGCACGGCCTCGACCACCGCTTCGTACTGGTGTGCGCCGGTCACTGCCAGGACTTGCGGGAACCGGGCGCGGATCGCCTCGGCCTCGTTGCCCATGCAGCCGGTGACGATCACGCGGCCGTTTTCGGCCATCGCTTCGCCGATCGCGGCAAGGCTTTCCTCCTTGGCGGAATCAAGGAAGCCGCACGTATTGACGAGCACCACATCGGCACCGGCATAGTCCGGGCTCATGGTGTAACCGTCCGCGCGCAGGCGGGTGAGGATGCGTTCGGAATCGACAAGCGCCTTGGGGCAGCCGAGGCTGACCATGCCGACCTTGGGCGGAGAGGGAATTTCTGTGGCCATGGGATGGCGCGCCCGATACGCTGATTGCGCGCCGGAGTCACGAGAAACGCGAAGAGCACGCTGTCGTCATGGAAATTGCCATCAGAAAGGGGGCTCGGGACGACCGGATCGAAATCCTGCGCGAGGACGGCAGCTCCGTTGTCACGCGGTTTCCGAAAAAGGGCCCCGTGCCGCACGACGCCGTGCATTACTTCGTGGAGCAGGGGCTTGGCCTGACGCAGGGTTTCTGGGGGATGGTCGCCGATGGACGGCACCCGGAAGACCTGGCGGAACTGGCCAATGAACATGGTCATGCCAGTGCCAGCCGGGCTGTTGTTCCCGGCATGGCGATCGTGCAGTTGCTGCAGGCGGAACGGCTGGTCGAATGCTTCGAGGCCGATTTATGGGTGGGAGGCGGCGACGATCAGGCGTTGTTGGCCCTGGCGGCTACCGCTTGTGCCTCGTCTTATGTTCCGCTCCCGCAGATCGCCGAAGACGCGCTGATGGAAATCCGGGACAGCCTTTCACAATTCGCCTGTAACTGGATGGACGCGAACGAGGGGCATGTGGCACGACTGTCGTGGCCTGAGCCGGCGCAAGGGTCCGAAGGCAGGAAGAACTAGGAGAGAACGTGCGATGGGTCCTGTAAACTGGCTGGCGGTATTTCTGGCCGCGGCGCTGGCGGTCGCGATCGGGCTGCTTTGGAACGGGCGCCTGTCCCGCACCGGAGGGGCATTGCAGCAGGGCAATGCGGAGCGCGGCGGCAATTACCTGCTCATCGCTTTCGTGTTCCTGATCGGCTCGGTCATGCTGGGGCACAATTTCGCGCGGATCGGCGTCGAGACCCTGTCGGTCAAGCCGTGGCTCTATTTCATGCAGTCCGGCGGAATTGCCATGGCTTTCGTTATCCCGGCAGTCTGGCTCACGCATCTGCGCAATCGCACGGAGCCGGCGCGCGGGGTGATGGACTGCCTGTTCTGGCTGGTCGCCTATCTGGCGATGGGGCTGGTATTCTGGGCGCTGGGCTGACTGTCTGTCAGACCGGCTGGGTGGCCGTGATCTCGACGATCATGTCGCCCGCTTCCAGGGCATCGGCTTCGGGTTCCCAGAAACCGATAGCGCGCTCTCCGCGGTAAATTCTGAGGCCTTTTCCGCTGCGGATGCCCTCCAGCGGCTGCCCGATTTCGTCGGCGGCGACAGGGCGTTCGACGAGTTGGACGCGGCCCGTCACCGAGGCCAGGTCCGAAAGGTAATCGGATATGTGCCGTCCTTCCGCCGATCCGGCGAGCAGCAGGCCCGTGAAGCGGACCGGGTTGATGACATTGTTGGCGCCTGCCTGCCGGGCCAGCAGCTCGTTGTCGTCGGCGCGCACGACGGCGGTGATCGGCACATCGGGGGCGACATGGCGCGCGGTCAGGATGATCAGGATCGTCGTATCGTCGCGTCCGGCCGAGACCAGGATCGACTGGGCCCGGCTGATGCGCACGGCCTCCAGCGTTTCGTCGCGAGTCGCATCGCCTTCCATCACGTTGCATCCGGCCTGCTCGGCCAGAGCCAGCCGCTGAGGGCTGGGATCGATGACGACGATGCCGGCGGGATCGGTGCCGCGTGCGATCAGTTCGGCGACGGCTTCCGAACCGCTGACGCCATAACCGAGCACGACCACATGGCCGGCCAGGCGTTCCTGAATGCGCTTCATTCGCCAGGTCTCCCAACTGCGCTTGATGATGAAATTGTAGGCGGTGCCGACGAATATGTAGATGACGGCAAGCCGGATCGGCGTGACGATCACGGCTTCGATCAGGCGGGACTTGTCGCTGACCGGGGCGATATCGCCGAAGCCGGTCGTGGTGATCGAGATCATCGTGAAATAGACGACATCGAGAAAGCTGATGCTGCCGTCGTGCGTGTCTTTCAGCCCGTCGCGGTCGAGCCAATGGACCATCACGACGACGAATACCAGCGCCAGCGCGGCACCTAATCTGAGCGCCACATCGGCCCAGACGGGCACGGCGAGCGCGCGGCGCAGGGGCTTGAACAGGGCTGGCGGGGTCCGCTTCCTCGGCATTGCGCCGTGCTTAGGGAGCCTTGGGCAGCTCGTCCAGCGGGTCGACCGGCTTGCCGTCCTGCCGCACTTCGAAGTGCAGTTCACTGCCCTTGGCCATGCCGGTGCTGCCGACCAGACCAATGCGCTCGCCGGCCGCGACCTTGGCGCCTTCCTTCACTGTGACGCGGCTGAGGAAGCCGTAGGCGGTGTACCAGCCGCCACCGTGGTCGATGACCACGAGGTTGCCGAACTGGTCCTTTTCCTTGCCTGCGAACTTCACCGTTCCTGCCGCGGCAGCACGGACCATGGTGCCTTTTGCGGCCTGAATATCCAGCCCGTCGTGATAATTGGAGCCGGTCGCATAGCCGCGGCGCACCGGGCCGCTGACAGGCCAGCCGAAGCGGGCCGTTTTCGCAGGCGCAGGGGCTGCGGCCGGTGTGGCGGGCGCGGCGCTCGGCACCGGAGCGGGGTCCAGCTTCGAAACGCCCGTCTGCGGCGGATTGAGCAGCGTGGGGATCAGCAGGTTTTCACCCGCCTTGAGCGGAGCCTCGGGATCGAGGTTGTTGGCGGTCGCGATCTGCTCCCACGGCACGCCGTATTTCATCGCCAGCGAGAATCCGGTGTCGCCTGCGGTGACGGCATGGCGGCGGGTGCGCGGGAGATGCAGTTTCTGGCCGACCTTGACGGTGTAGGGAGGCTGCAGCCCGTTGGCCTCGGCGATCAGCACGCGCGGCACTTTTGCGCGCACGGCAATGCCGCCCAGCGTCTCGCCCGGCTTCACGATATGAACGGTTTCCTCGGCGAGGGAATCCGTAGCCGTGGGCGAGGGCTGGCGGGTCTCGATCACGCGGGCGGCCGTCCGCACCGGCGCGGCGCCCGGAATCTGGAGTTTCTGGCCGACCTTGACGAGATAGGGAGCCTCAAGGCCATTGGCTCGGGCCAGCGCGGCGGACGAGACACCCGCGCGATTGGCAATGCCGTTCAGCGTTTCACCGGTCCCGACGACGTGAAAGCTTCCGCCGTCCTGCGATGGCGCCGCCGGAGCGGGATCGGCTGCCGTTTTGCGCGGAATGGCGAGTTTCTGGCCGACCCTGACGAGATAGGGAGCTTCGAGGCCATTGGCCTTGGCTATGGCCTCAGCCGAAATTCCGGCGCGGTTGGCAATGCCGTTCAGCGTTTCGCCGGTTTCGACGACGTGGACAGTCTCCTGATCGGGAGAAGCAGCGAGGGCGGGAGCGGCCGTTCCCGAAAATACCGCGACAAGTGCGGCAGCCGTCAGCAGGCGTGCGCGCATCATGACCGATAGAGGTCCGTCAGCGAGGTCAGCGAGCCTTCGTGAGTCAGATCGATCTGCAATGGTGTCACCGAAACAAAGCCCCCTGCGATCGCTTCGAGATCAGTATTACTGCCCAAGGTATGTTCGATACCGTGTAGTCCAAACCAGTAATAAGGAAAACCGCGCGGGTCTATTCCTTCCACAACTGATCCGCGGGCGTAGTCGTGAAAGCCCTGCCGGGCCACGCGAACGCCCTTTACCTCGCTGCCGGCGACGGGCGGGAAGTTGACGTTGATAAGGGTGCGCTGGGGGAAAGGAAAATCGAGCAGCGGTTTCAGGACTTTTGCGCCCCACTGTTCCGCTGCGGAGAAATCGACCGCGTTGCCCACGCCCTCCCTGGCATAGACCTGGCTGAGCGCGATGGCCCGGATGCCGGCCAGCGCCCCTTCGAACGCAGCGGAGACCGTGCCCGAATAGGTCACGTCGTCGCCCAGGTTGGCGCCGCGATTGACGCCCGACAGGATCAGGTCCGGCGGGGCGGGCAGGATCTTCTTGAGCGCCATCGTCACCGAATCGGTGGGCGTGCCCGACACCGAAAAGCGCCGCTCCGCGTGCTGGCGCATCCGCACCGGCCGGGTCAGCGTGAGCGAGTGTCCCGCGCCCGACTGCTCCTCGCTCGGTGCGCAGATCCAGATATCGTCCGAAAGCTGGGCGGCGATCTTTTCCAGCACGTAGAGGCCCGGTGCGTTGATGCCGTCGTCGTTGGTGAGGAGGATGCGCATTGTTGAGGCCTCTTGTCAGTTTCCATTGGCCGTTCGTGTCGAGCGAAGTCGAGACACGGCAGCGCCGAGCCAGCGTGTCTCGACTTCGCTCGACACGAACGGATCGCGGCTTGTCAGCCGAGCGGTTCGAGCCTTTCGAGCCCGCCCGTCCAGG
>NZ_BCTX01000021.1 GCF_001590985.1 Novosphingobium naphthalenivorans NBRC 102051 | reverse complement strand
CGCGCATGCGATCCGCCGATCCTGCGTTCAGGGCTCGCAGGCCTGTAGGCGCCATTCCTCACCCGCACTGCCGATTGGGGCGATTGGCGCACAAGCAGTTCGGAATTGGCGCCCAAAATTTGGCGGGCGCGCGAGACACCCGTGCTTGAATCAGCCCAGCCCGCCGTGTGAGATCGCCGGAAAATGACAGATCAACAGCAGGTTCGATGCGTAGCTGTCAACGCCGGTTGGATTCCAGGCCAGCGGGGCGGAGTAAAAGCAGGCGGGGATAACGATATACAAAGGGCCCCGATCGGGGCCCTTTGTATATCGTTGGCGGCCTTTCCCGGTCAGGTTGTCGTGATCTCGCCGGTGTCGGGATCGACGATTTCGGTAATGGCCTGGTTTTGCTCCGCCCTGGCGGCGGCGCGGCGGCGGCCGGCGGATTCCTTGAGATGATAGCTGTCACCATTCATGGTCAGGATGCTGACGTGATGGGTGAGCCGGTCGAGCAGCGCGCCGGTCAACCGCTCGCCCCTCAGCACCTGTGTCCAGTCCTCGAACGGCAGGTTGGAGGTGACGATGGTCGAGCCGCGCTCGTAGCGCTGCGAGAAGGTTTCGAACAGGAGTTCGGCGCCGGTCGGCGACAGCGGTACATAGCCGAGTTCGTCGACGATCAGCAGCTTCACCGCCTGCAGGTCGCGCTGCAGCTTGAGCAGGCGCCGCTCGTCGCGCGCTTCCATCAACTGGTTGACCAGCGACGCTGCGGTGGTGAAGGCAACGGTGAACCCCTTCTGGCAGGCCGCCAGCCCCAGGGCGAGCGCGACATGGGTCTTGCCGGTGCCGCTGTTGCCCAGCGCGATGATGTTTTCCCGACGCAGGATATACTCGGAGCGTGCCAGCTCGAGCACGAGCATCTTGTTGAGGCTGGGGATGGCGGCAAAGTCGAACGTGTCGAAGCTCTTCACCGCCGGGAACCGCGCCGCCCGGATGCGCCGCTCGACCGTTCGACGCTCGCGGTCGATCAGCTCGAGCTCGATGAGCCGGAGCAGATAACGGGGATGGTCGATGCCGCCCTGCGCGCATTCGCGCGCTACTTTCTCATACTCGCGTAGCACCGTCGGCAGCTTCAGCTGCTTGAGATGATGGGTAAGCAGGACTTGGGGCGTGCCGCTCATCGTCCCGATCGGCATCGTGTCGCCGGTCATGCCGCCAGGCCCGGAACGAGCGCCGCATAATCGGCGGCCGCAGTCGTCTTCACCGTTGCCTTCACCACCGTGTAGCCGCCGGCAAAACCATGCTCGTCACGCAGCCGCTCAAAAATCCGCTTCGCGGTATGCCGCTGCTTCACCAGCCCATCTCGGTCGGCTTCCAATATGGCGTCGATCACCGGCAGCAGAGGCCCCAGCTTCGGCTTCTCCACCGGCTTCGTCCGCGTGTAACCCGGCGGCAACGAAAACCGGCACATCTTCAATACCGTCTCGCGGCTCAGCCCGAAAACCCGCGCCGCCTCGCGCCGGCTCCTGCCTTCGATGAATACGAAACGACGAACGGCAGCGTAGACTTCCACGACGAACATCCCCGGCCCCCCCAAAAGGAGCAGCCTATCCATTGGCTGGCTTTTATACCGCCACGCTCAGCAATATGCCGGCGTTCCAGTGGCTGGTTTTGTCACCGCCCTGCACACGTAGCCGTCGCGGGCAAGGCGGCGGCAAGATGTCGGTATCAAGCAAAGCGCAGGAGTCGGTCGCTTGGGCCTGCGCCTGTCGGGCGGACTGCTTCGACCGCTTGGAGCCGGCGCGGTCGTCATTGCGCCGCTGAAGATTACCGGTTGATCGGGATATCTTGATTGATCGATACGACTGCTGCAGAGACGGGCGGAACTATCGACGTCCCGCTCCTGCCTATCCTGTGCAGATCGAGAGAAAGGCGATGATTCTGGCGGATTTGGCGCATCTCAGCGCCTACAGCTAGTAACCCGGTCGATGACGGCCCAGATCGTCGCTTGGGACTTGTTGGCCGCTACGGTCTATGCAGACCGCCTAGATGGCAATGGTGGCAGCACTCGCCCTGGAAGGACAGTCCCATCGAATGGTCTGCGCAACTTCTATCTCCCGCGCCGATCTTTATGCAGCAAGTCTGCACGGCCTTTATCTTGCGAGGAAGGACGCATGAGCCGCCGACTGTCAGCCGATGGCCCGTGCTAAAGTTAGGAAGCGAGCTTCAGGAATATCTCGAGTTCGTGACCACCTTCGCCGCCAAGTGCGGCATCACGGGCTCGCTGAAGCCACTCGGCCGACTGGCTGCTGGCCGGCAGCGCAAGGAAACTCGCGCGGATTGCGGTGTAGCTGCGCAGCCCGTGTTCGAAGGTACTGCTGTAACCCTTGATGAGACGCTGGCATCGCACCCATTCCAGGGCAAGCCGACGCTCTCGCCGAGCGAGGTCTGCGGTAATCCGAAGCCAGTCTTCGATTCGCTCGCTTTCTTCGTGGAAACGCAGCGACTTTCGCCGAATGCGGCGGAAAGCTGCAATCGTGCGTAGCATCAGATAACCGTGCAGGCTCGTGGTATTGATATAACGGCCCTTCTGGAAGAACCGGTCTAGGAACCGCGACAGAGACCGCGACTTCAGGATGGATCGACCGATCAAGGCAGGAAGTGTGTCGCAAATCTCCTGAAGGCGAGGATGCATGAACTCTGTCACCGAAAGCAGTTGTCCGTCGGCGGCACCAACCTCCGATCGAACCCGAGCCAAGCGGCTTGCCCGTGTTTTGAGATCTGCGACACGGATCGTGTCTTCGTAACTCATCCAGAGCGCAAGGTGACGCGCTACTTCGTTGGTGAGTTCCCACGGCGCAGCATCGAGTGCCGCGAGCGCGACGAGGCGGTCCAGATATACACCCGCGTACGCCGCGTCCTGGTAATCGGTAAGTCGCTCCACCCCGTGCAAGGCGTGAGTCCAGACAGCCTCCGGCAGGCATTGACCAACCCGATCCTGAAGAGCTCGACCCGCAATAGTCGTGGGAATAGGTAGCGGATGCTCGGTCTCGGTCGGCATCTCGACGCTGCCTTGCGCAGCGCGGTAGCCTTCATCGAACCCGCGCATGTTGCTCGGGACTGCGATATCGCTCGCTTCGATCGCCTCCTCGAAATCTGCGCGCGCGAACGGGAGAGCGCCGCTGCCGGCGAGAGCGCCGAACATGACCGCGCTTATGACGCTTCCAGACCGGTAGGTGGCGGCCTCCATGTCAAAGCCCACGAAGCGCTTGGCGCGCCTACCCGCTGCCTCGACGATCTTGTCGCTGTTGCCGCGCCCATCGCCCATCGCCATCTTTTCGGAGATGGCATAGACGCGGTGAGTCGATCCGATCAGCGTCGTTCTGTCAGCGGTGGAGAATCCGCGTAGCATGGCACGGCCCGCTTCCATGAGCTCGGACGCGATGACGATATCGACATCGCCTGGAACGGGCATCTGCGCCATCACGGGCATACGATCGCCGTCCATTTTGCCGAGTTCGACATAGTATACGGTGGATCCCGTACGTTGAGCGACACCCGGTACCGACGTCCCTTGCGCAAGCCAACCCTTGGCTCTCGCAACATGCTGGATCCAGTCAGCGAGGACCCCGCCACCCTGACCGCCGAGCGCCAGGATAGCGATACCGATGCGTCCGTGGTCTGTCGGCACCAACGCTTTTGATTTCGGCATATCGTTCATTAGTATGCCCTCGCTGAACGGGCGCGATCATCGCGCCGCTGAAGATAGCTGACGATCACTCTGGAAATCAGCCTGCGCGTTCGCTCCCAGCGCCCCGGATTGGAGACGATGCTGGCGCGGTAGAAGCTCGGGCAAAGGACTGCGGCGTGACTGACCTCTCCACACAGGCCGCAGCCCACGCAGCTGTTCTCGACGTGCGCCACGGGATCCTGTCGGAGAGGGTCGGGATTGGGCTTGATGGTCAGCGAGGGACAGCCCGAGAGCCGGATGCAGCTGTGATCACCAGTGCATGTATCTGGGTCGACGCCGAACCGCTCTCGAACGACTCGCTGGCCCGCGTTCAAAGCCTTGGACTGCTCTCGTTTCACACGACGTTGCTTGTTGAGCATGCACTCGGATTGTGCGACGATGATCTTCGGCCCCTTTTCCTCGCTCGTCATCGCCTCGCGAAGAGTGTCCCGCATCTGCTTGATGTCGTAGGTGCGCGACAGTGACCGTACCCATTTCGCGCCAATGCCGCGCACCGCCTGCTCGATGGGATGCTTGGTCGATCGCTCGGCGTTGTTAGCCTTCGATGACAGAATATCCTGCCCCCCGGTGGCGGCCGAATAACCGTTGTCGATGATGAGCGTGACGGTGTCGTCCTGATTGAAGACAGCATTGCCGACGCCCGAGGTCAGGCCGTTGTGCCAGAAGCCGCCGTCACCCATGACGGCGATGGCCCGCTTGTCTTTCGGCTTGAATGCCGATGCACCGGCCGTCCCAAGGCCGTATCCCATCGTCGTATTGCCAATGTCGAAGGGTGGGAGGACCGAGAAGACGTGACAGCCGATGTCCGCCGACACGTGGGCGGGACCGAGTTCGCGCTCGACGAGCTTCATAGCGGTGAAGATTGGTCGCTCGGGACATCCGGTGCAGAAGCCGGCGGGCCGCTGCGGTATCTGCGCGGCTACGGCAGCCTGCAGCGGTGCCTCCTCGTCTCGGTTGGAAGCCAGTTCGGGACGCCAATCGGCAAGAAACTTGCTAAGGCCTTTCCGTAGGACGTCGACGCCATACTCGCCCGAGCGGGGTAGCAGGTCCTTTCCGCAAACTCGCGCCTCCAGACCCGCGCGGCGGACGAGCGTGTTGAGCTCATGTTCGATGAATTCAGGCTGTCCTTCCTCGATGATCAGGACCGCCTTCTTGTTCCGACAGAAATCCGCCACTTCTTCTGGGATCAACGGGTAGGTGACATTAAGGCAGTAGATGGGAAGGCGGGAGGTTCCGTAGGCATCCGAAAGACCGTCCAGTTCCATTGCTCTTACGAGATTGTTGTAGAGACCGCCCTGGACGATGATGCCGATGTCCTCGACATCCGGCCCGAACCATTCGTTCAGCCGATTGTCGCGGACGAAATCGATACCCGCCGGCCAGCGCTTCTCGACCTTTTCGATCTCATGAAGGAAGTTGGCGGGCGGGAGCACGATTCGCTGCGTATCACGAACTGGCTTGGCCGCGGCATCCGCCACGGTGAAGGCCGGGCGGATATTGTTCTTCGCAACGAAGGAGCCAGTCATATGGCACGACCGCACGCGAAGCTGCAGCATTACCGGGGTGTTCGAGGCCTCCGACAGGCGGAATCCGTTCTCGACGGCCTCGACGATGCTCGGCAGATTAGGGCGGGGATCGAGAAGCCACATCTGTGACTTCATCGCAAAAGCGTGCGTGCGCTCCTGCATGATCGAGGAACCCTCGCCATAATCCTCGCCGACGATGATCAGCGCGCCGCCAGTTACGCCGCCCGACGAGACATTCGAAAGAGCGTCCGACGCTACGTTCGTGCCGACGACAGACTTCCAGGCGACGGCGCCACGCAGCGGATAATTCACCGAGGCGGCAAGCATCGCTGCGGCGGTAGCTTCAGAGGCACTTGCCTCGAAATGAACATCGAGGCTCTGGAGCAGGTTGTTTGCGTCCGCAAACACGTCCATAAGGTGACTGATGGGCGACCCTTGGTAGCCTCCGACATAGGCAACGCCCGACTGCAAGAGCGCCTTCGTGACGGCGAGAATGCCTTCACCCTCGAACACCTCCCCGGCACCCGCCGTGAGCTTCTTTACTTCAGACTTAAAACTACGCTCAGCCATTGCTGCCCTGTCCCGTCACTTGCGCCGACTTCGCATCGGTCGCATGGCATCCTTGCGATGCGCGCTGTCGCCATGCAGAATTGAGTCGCAACCGCCTCGCGCGGTTCGATGATATTGAATATTACGCAGAAAACTTGCATGTGCAAGTAATTTGTCTATGTGATTTTTGGAGATTAGGGTTGTCTCAGGATTTACGCCCGCTAGCGGACCCCGGTTCGGAAAATTTTCATGTCGAACTCTACCCCTTCTATCTGCTGAATCGCGCCGTCAGCCGTTACAACGTCCAGATCGAGGCGGTGCTGCGACCAATCGGCGTCGACATTCCGTCCTGGCGTGTTCTCATGATTCTCGCCCAGAAGGAGCCGCAGGCGATCACCCAGGTAGGACGGTCGGCCGTGATCAACCTGTCGACAATGATGCGCATCGTCGAGCGAATGCAGAAGAACGATCTCATAGTGGCGCGCACGAGTCCTGAAGACGGACGCGTCACTGAACTTCTTCTCACGGAAACCGGCAGAGAGAAGGTTGCTCTTTCGCGCAAGGCAACTGCCCCGACGTACCGCCGTCTGATCGAAGGTTTCTCCGCTGAAGACTTCTCCCGACTTCTGGACCTCCTGAATCGGCTCTACGACAATCTCGACTGACGCAAAGCCTCTCCACTTGCACGCCGGGCTAAATTGCTTTAGGCCTAAAGCAAATAGGAGATTGATATGCGCATTGCATGCTTGGGAGGCGGTCCCGCCGGGATATATTTCGCGATCTCGATGAAGCTGCGAAACCCAGATCACGAGATCGAGGTGTTCGAGCGGAATCGTAGCGGAGACACCTTTGGCTGGGGCGTGGTCTTCTCCGATCAGACGCTCGAGAATCTAATGGCCAACGATCCCGTCAGCGCAGCCACGATTGCAGCGAGCTTCGCACACTGGGACGACATCGAAGTAAGTGTGTCGGGCCGTTCGATCGTGTCCAGCGGACATGGTTTTATCGGAATTGGTCGCAAGCATTTGATGCAAATTCTGCAAGATCGGGCGCGCGAGCTCGGGGTCGTCATGTCATTTGAAACCGAATTCAATTCAGACCTCTCGCGCTTTAGCGACTACGATCTCATAATTGCCGCGGACGGCATAAACAGCCAAATCCGTACCGCCTTCCCTGAGAAGTTCGAGGCGGACATTCAGACGCGCCGCAACAAATTTTGCTGGCTCGGAACGAAAAAACTTTTCAATGCCTTCGGCTTCTTCTTCGAGCAAACTGAGGCTGGATGGATCTGGGCTCATGCCTATCGCTTTGATGAGACTCATTCGACCTTCATCGTCGAATGTTCGCCCGAGACCTGGAAAGGTCTTGGCCTGGACAGGATGGAGCAGGCCGAGTCTATCGCGACTTGCGAGCGCATTTTCGCCCGTTATCTGGATGGGCATTCGCTAATCACCAATGCAGCGCATCTTCGGGGTTCTGCAGCGTGGATTAATTTCCGCCGCGTAATCTGCAAGCAATGGTCATTCGACAATGTCGTGCTACTCGGGGACGCAGCTCACACAGCACATTTCTCCATCGGGTCGGGGACGAAGCTCGCATTCGAGGATGCAATAAAGCTCGCGCAGGTTCTCGACCGGCCTGGATTGGAAGACAAAACTGCGCTCGCCGTCGCTCTGGCTGAATATCAGACCGAGCGGCACGTAGAGGTTCTCAAGATTCAGAACAGCGCGCGTAATTCGACCGAATGGTTCGAAACCCTCGATCGCTATCTGGGGTTTGATCTGCCGCAATTTGCCTATTCGCTGATGACACGCAGCCAGCGGGTCAGCCACGAGAATCTGCGGCTGCGGGACAAGGCCTGGCTAGAGGGGGTCGAGCGCTGGTTCTGGAAAGGCAATGCGGACCGGGAGAAGCCGATCCAGCCGATGTTCACACCTTTCCAGTTGCGCGACCTCAGTCTTGCCAACCGCGTGGTAATGTCGCCCATGCTGACTTACTGCGCAGACGCTGCAGGCCAAGTGACGGATTTCCACCCCGTCCATTATGGCAGCCGCGCGCTCGGAGGCGCTGGCCTCATCATCACCGAGATGCTCGCCGTTGCCCCTGAGGGGCGAGTCAGTCCGGCATGTCCGGGTCTCTACTCCGATGAGCAGATTGCGGGCTGGCGCGCGATCAATGACTTCGTTCATGCGCACAGCGCTACCAAGATGTGTGCCCAGATCGGCCATGGCGGCGCACGCGCAGCATGCCGGGTCCCCGAAGAAGAATATGACATCCCGCTGGAGAATCCATGGCCCATCGTGTCGGCTTCACCTCTACCCTGGAAGCAGGGAGGACTCGTTCCGGAGGCGCTCGATGCTGCGGGGATGACGCGGATCCGGGATGCCTTCGTTGCTGCGACCCAGCGTTCCGACGCAGCCGGCTTCGACATGCTCGAGGTACAGGCCGGCCACGGCTTCCTGTTGTCGAGCTTCATCACGCCCGTGCTGAATCACCGCGACGACGCCTACGGTGGCTCGCTCGAAGCACGGCTGCGCTGGCCGCTCGAGATCCTGGAGGCGGTACGTGCGGCATGGCCCGAGCATAAGCCGATCGCTGTCAGGATCTCTGCGAACGATTGGGTGGGTGACGACGGGATCACGCCCACCGATGCAGTCGAGATCGCACGCCGGATGAAGGCGATAGGGGTCGATCTGATCGACGTTTCGGCAGGCGAGACTGCATCGGACGCACGGCCGGTCTATGGGCGTATGTTCCAGACGCCATTTGCCGACCAGATCCGTAATGAGGTGAACATGCCGGTGATTGCGGTCGGCAATATCTACGAGGCCGACCAGGTCAATTCGGCACTGATGGCCGGTCGGGCCGATCTCGTCGCACTCGGACGTCCACATCTTGCGGATTCGGCATGGACATTGCGCGCGGCAGCGCACGCTGACGATTGGACCCAGTTCGTGCCGCGACCATACAGGCTGGGACAAGAGCAGGCAGCGCGGAACGCCAAGATGCAGAGCGAGCTCGGGCGCGCCTGATCGTAGCCAATGATTATTCGACTTCTAGGATCATCGGGCGCGAACAGGTTTAGAGGACTGAAAATATATGAGCTTTGAAACCATTATTAAGGTGCGATTCGCACATGTCGACGCGGCCGGTATTGTTTTTTATCCGCGTTATTTCGAGATGCTGAATGCGGCAGTCGAAGACTGGTTTGAAGAAAAACTCGGCTTCGACTTCCGCACGATGCACAGGGAGCTTCGTCTCGGTGTCCCGACTGTCAAGTTGAATGTGAACTTCATTTCGCCGAGCGAGATCGGTGACGAACTCACGGTGATTATCACTCCGAGAAATGTCGGTCGGAGCAGTTGTGCCATCGACGTGCTTTTCACAGCAGATGGCCGAGACCGCCTCCGTGCCGAGATTGTGCTCGTTTGCATGGATCTTATTGCCAAACGGTCGACCGAGTGGCCAGAGGCGGTCCGCTCCAACCTTTTGGCAAATGGTTGTGACACGACTGCTTGATTTGGCCGGCGCCTTGCTGACGAGGCGAACCAGCCTTTCGCCGAACACGTTGCTCCATGTACGACGACCGCCTGTGCTGATCGACTGCGGTTGAGAGAAAGAGTTCCAATGAAAGGCGCTTTGTCCCTCGTCCGTTTTTTGAGCGATGCCACGGCCCGTGGTGAACGCTCTGCATTGGTGACGATCACTGATGTGATAGGACAGTCGGCCCGTTCGCCTGGAACACACATGGCCATCACGGAAAGCGGGGCATATCATGGATCCCTTTCCGGCGGCTGCGTCGAAGCCGCCGTTGTCGGTGAGGCGCTCCGCATCATTGCATCAGGCAGTCCCGAATGCCTGCGTCTGGGCGTCGGTTCGCCCTATATTGACATTCGCCTGCCCTGTGGCGGCGGCCTCGATTTGCTTATCGTGCCAGATCCGGCTCAGGAAAGCATCGAAACGGCTCGACGGATGCTTGAAAGGCGGATTCCGGTCGCACTCGTCATCGGCCGCGATGGGAGCCTTGCGACCGAGCAGTTGGGGGCTACTGGAACCGGCTGGCATGGAGATGAATTCGTAGCGCGCCACCATCCCGATCTGCGCCTCATGATCGTTGGCCATGGCACTGAGACCGATGCGCTCGCGAGACTTGCTTCGGCCTATGGCGCAGAGGTCGCGGTTTTTTCGCCCGACGCAGATATCATCGCGCGACTTGCAGACTCGGGGATGTCGGCCGCGCTGCTCAAGACGCCCGCTCGGTCCGACCTTCTGAGCACTGATGCCTTCACAGCCGTAGTGATGCTGTTTCACGATCACGATTGGGAACTGGACCTGATGGGGCAGGCGCTGGAGCAAGAGGCCTTGTTCATAGGCGCGATGGGCAGCCGGTCGACGCAGGCTCGACGATTGGATGCCCTGCGGTCGCGTGGCTTGTCCGACGCGATGCTTGCGCGACTCCATGGACCGATCGGCCTGATCCCGGCGACACGCGATCCCGACACGCTCGCGCTGTCCGTGCTGAGTCAGGTCGTTGAACTCTATCAATCGCAGATTTTGGCAGCCCCGTGATCCGAAAACGAAGCCTAACTGCCCGAGGCCGGATTGTGCTCTCTTCCATCTGAGCAGTCCGCCGGAAAGGTTCCGACATCTCCGACGCCAATCGGAACCACGAATATGGATCGTGGCCACTAATGAACGATCCAAGGCGGCCAGGAGGCCCCCTGTATCGGGCGCTCAGCCATCAGGCTTATCGTAGCCGCTTCACAAAAACGCTTGCACATGCAACTTTTTTGACGTATGAATTATGATAGCAATAACTAGAGGGGGTGATGCTTTCGGCTGGCAGCGGCAGATGATGTCCTTGCCGGAAATTTTAGGCTTCAGCAGAAACGTTTCGTGCGCTTTCGTTCTTCGGTCTCAAGTGCGGCACGCTAAATGACTGTCATGCTTCTTCGAATAATCCTGAAAATGTTGAATATTGCCATTCAGGAGTGTGAAGAAACTCAACGATGGCGCTCTGGTTCAGGTGAAGGGATCGCCAGATCTTCACTGTCCATGATCAAAGCATCTTCGCAAAATTTCAAAGCATAGCTGGTTCTAGTTCCGAACATCGGCCATAGCATACCGAAGAATATATTTTATGCATAAAGCACATTGATCTCTAAAGCTTAGCGCATCGCGCATTTCTAGCATTTGGCACAATGAAGCATGGGATGTTCACATGCCAAAATTATCGGAAAAATAACGGAGAGGTTGTTCATGTCAGAAGTGCATCTCAGCCAGTCATCTCTCGCAGGCGGCGTTGTCCCTGTTGCTGCGAACTTCGCAATGCAGGCTAAGGGTCTGTTCGCAGACAGATGGAAGACGGGCAGGGAGTGGATGAGATTGCCGTCATGATCGAGACGGGCGATCGTCAAACCGGCGTTTTTGGCAACTCCCGCGCTGTGGTGATCCGGTTGTCTTCGGGATGCCGGTCACTCCTCGCCCACGCCCGTACATGGGTGCCTACCGCCCGTTGGCTATTCGGAGATGTCGAAACTGGCGCGAGGAGATGTGGGCGCCATGCCCGGATGGGCCCGTAGGTTTATCGCCATGCGATTCCAACGCCGCCATCGACCGGTGGAGATTGTCTTACCTCGGTTCGGCCGAAGGATGTGATGAGATGCAGTATTACCGACCCTCTACTCTGGAACAAGCGTTGGCGTTGCTTGCCGAAGATCCCGATGCCCGCTGCATCGCGGGTGGCGCGACGCTGGTGGCAATGATGAATGCAGATCTGGTGCAGCCCTCAGCTCTCGTCAGCTTGAAGGGAATCTCTGAACTGCAAGGGATTCGGGCAACCTCGGATGGCCTGACCATTGGTGCCATGACGAGGCACGAGGTAGTATCGAAGGAAGTTCGGCTCACCGGACGGCTGGAGGTAGTTCGCATGGCGGCCGGCAATATCGGACACCCTCCGATCCGTTCGGTCGGGACGATCGGCGGCTCGATCTCCCATGCTGATCCGGCAGCGGACTATCCAACGGCGCTCGTAGCTGCCGAAGCTCAGATCGAGATCATGAGCCAGAATGGCAGGCGGCTAGTACCTGTGCACGAGTTTTTCATCAGCTATTATACGACCGCGCTCGAGCCGGGTGAAATGGTCACGGCGATTCACCTCGCCGCCCCGCCGTCGGGTTCGGTTTCCGCTTATTGCAAGGTAGGCAGGACGGAAGGCGATTTTGCGACCGTTTCGGTCGCTTTCAGCGGGGCATTTGTCGATGGGCAGTGCACCGCCGCCAGTGTGGCGATAGGCGGTTGTGGGGAAGCCCCGATCCGAAGTCCGGAAGCCAATGCTCTGCTGATTGGCGCATTCGTAGATAGCGACTGCGTCGCTCAGGCAGCGGAAGCACTCGTAAATGCGTGCGATCCGCTGGATGATGTTCGTGGATCGGCCGACTATCGGCGCTTGCTGGTGCGACGCCTACTGCCACGAGTTTTTAGTCAAGCCTCTCAAAATGCGGCGTAGTGGACTGGATAAGCGTTATGGCCGAACGACAGAGCATTGAGCTTCACATAAACGAAGAAACGCATGTTGTTTCTCCTGATACCGGGAATACGCTGCTGCAGGTCCTGCGGAGCACATTGTCCCTGACAGGAACGAAGCGAGGTTGCAATCAGGGGGTGTGCGGTGCCTGCACTGTGTTGCGCAATGGCGTTCCGGCGCGCTCCTGTCTTACGCTTGCCGTCGAATGTGACGATGAAGAGATCACGACCATCGAGGGCCTGGCGCCTAATGGCAAGGCGTCGATCGTCCAGCAAGCGTTCGTGAAGGTCGGGGCGCCCCAGTGCGGGTTCTGCATGCCAGGAATGGTGTTGGTCGCGACTGCCCTTCTGCGGGAGCACTCGAATCCCGATCAGGCGGAGATCCGTGAAGCTCTCAGTGGAAATCTCTGCCGCTGCACGGGGTATGTGAAGATTGCAGAGGCCATCGAACTGGCGGCGGAGCAATTGGTATGACTGGATATGACAATTTGACGCCAAGAATGCCCGGGGAAGCGCCTGAACAGGAGCCGCGCATCGACGCAGTGATCGGGCAGTCGGTACTCAAGATCGATGGTCCTGCGAAGGTATCTGGCGCTGCGGTATATACTGACGATCTCAAGCGTCCGCGCATGCTCCATGGCGCGCTGCTCGGCAGTCCCTATCCCCATGCCCGCATATTGGGATACAACACGTCGGCGGCGCGGGCACTGCCGGGCGTGAAGGCGGTCTTGACGGCCGAAGATCTTCCTGTGCAGAATATAGGTGCGGCTGTTTGCGATGAGCCGATTCTTGCTCGCGGAAAGACGCGGTACGTCGGCGAACCGATTGCCGCCGTCGCCGCCGTCAGCGTCGCAATTGCGCGAGCAGCGGTGCAGCTTATCGAGATCGAATACGAAGAACTTCCGGCTGTCTTTGATGCCGAGGAGGCCATGGCTCTCGGTGCCCCCATCATCCATGAGGACGCGGGCTCCTACGCGCGGGCTACGGAGGCACCGTTCGCCGACAATATGGTTGCCCACATGGAGTTGGAGACGGGCGACGTAGACAAGGTCTGGGCCGAGTGCGACCATATCATTGAAGGCGAGTACGCTATACCAGCCATCCATGCCCAGTATATGGAGACTTGCGGCGCGCTTGCGGAACTCGACAACAGCGGGAAGCTGATCGTCTGGTGCTCGACGCAGTCGATCTTCTTGACGCAGCTCTCGATCGCCAGTGCGCTCCAGATCCCGATGAGCAAGGTCCGTTGCATCACACCGGCGGTTGGTGGCGGCTTCGGCGCGAAGTTCGGATCGGTCGAGCCGATCACGGCCGCACTTACGCTGGCAACGCGGCGACCCGTCAAGCTCGTGCTCTCACGCGACGAGGACATGAGCATGATGCGTACGCGGCATGCCGCGAAGATCCGGATGAAAACGGGTGCGCGGGCGGATGGCACCCTGCTCTGCCGCGACATCGATATCATCCTGAACGGCGGGGCCTACGCCGATCTCAGCCCGCTCGTTCTTGAATGCAGCATCCTACTGGCTCACGGTCCCTATCGCATCCCCAATGTGCGTACAGTTGGGAGAGTAGCCTACACGAACCGGTTGCGAGCCGGAGCATTTCGGGGGTTCGGCGTCATGCAGCCGACCTTTGCGGGCGAAAGCCAGCTCGATGAATTGGCAGCCAAATTGCAGATCGATCCGATCGATTTCAGAATCCGTAACGCAATGCAGTCGGGTGACTACAACATGGGTAGTCATCACATTCCCTCCTGCCATTTGGCGGAATGCTTGGAGAGCATCCAGAGCCATCCGGACTTCATTGCCGCCAGCGCGGAGCGCGTTGGCCCCACGGGGCGCAAGCGCGGTGTCGGCATCTCGAGCGTGACTCAGCAGAGTGGACTTTTCTCGTCGAGCGCGGCGGTGCGCGTGGCGGAAGACGGAACGCTGGTGCTCAACACTGGTTATATCGACATTGGCACGGGCAGCGACACTTCGCTTGCGCAGATCTGCGCGGGCACGCTCGGGTTGGGCGTCGAGCATGTCAATGTCGTCGCGCCGGACACTGACGGCGTCGCCTACGATTTCGGAACCGCTTCGGACCGAGCTTCCCGCGGCGTGTCCGAATCCGTGTACCGGGCGTCGCTCGCTGTGAAACAGAAATTGTTCGAGTTCGCGAGCGTGATGCTGCAGTGCCCTCCCGACAGGCTCGAGCTTCGGCCTGGCGGTCGCGTCGGCATCATAGAGGCACCGGAGGCCGAACTGCCTTTCAGCGCGATTGTGCAATGGGGGCTTTATGCGGGCAACGGCCCGATCATCGGCACGCATGCCTATTACATGCAGGAGCAGAAGATCAATCACGTGCAGACGCGCAGCGTCGGCTTCAGAATGGGCGGCGGCGTCTGGTATGGCTATGGCGCAACGGCCGTGCAGGTGGAGGTCAACGAAGATACCGGCCAGGTCGAGGTCATCGCCGCATGGCACGCGCACGATGTGGGCCGTGTTATCAATCCTGACGGAGCCCGCGGCCAGGTATATGGTGGGGTCGCACAAGGCATCAGCGGAGCTCTGTACGAGGAACTGGTTTGGGACAACGGCCACCTTACGAATCCGTCGCTCATGGATTACAAGATCGTTGGCGCTCCGGAGGTGCCACATCGGATCCATGCCATTCTTCTGGAAAATCGGCTCCCTGACTCCCCATACGGCGCGAAAGGGTTTGCAGAACCCACCATCATCGGTGTCGCGCCGGCTATCGCGAACGCCGTCGCCAACGCTGTCGGTGCCCGCGTCAGAACGCTGCCAATCACGGCCGAACGTGTCCTCAACACGTTATCAGTAAGCTAAATTCCGAGCGAAAGGTAAGCATGAAAATCGAAAAGCGCTTCACGGTCGCCGCTTCACCCGACCGTATCTGGACATTTATCACTGACCCAGAACAAGTTGCCCCTTGCATACCTGGATGCAAGGAGGTGGTACTTCTGTCCCCCGGCAAGTACCGCGCCGTCATCGGCGTCCAGGTCGGACCGATCAAGGCGTCCTTCGCCGGCGTCGCGGAAGTGCGCGAAGAGCGCCCCCCAGACTTTGCGGAATACGCGATCCAGGCTGAAGAAGGCGGGAATTCTAGCCGTATCAGCGCCGTGGCAAGGCTTGCTATCACCCCGCTTACCGGCGACGACTGCGAGGTCAGCTGCGTTGCTGAAGTAAATATCAGCGGACGCCTCGGTAAGTTCGGCGCAGGCGTTATGCAAAAAATCGCAGACAATCTCGGAGACAAGTTCGCTGCCGCGATGGGCAACGCTCTTCAGCAAGAACGGGGACCGACTGCGCAGGCCGAGCCAGTGGTAGATACTGCCTCAAAAAAATCAGGAAGTATCTTCGGAATCATCAAGCGTATCTTCAACGCCATTCTGGGCCGCGGCTGAGTGCCCGAGCCAGAGCACGATTACAACAGACGCCTTGCCTGAAGGTCCCTGAAGCGGGCGTGGGATGGAGGGCACCTGATGACGATGATAAATACCGAGGTTCTGGTAATCGGGACTGGACCGTCCGGCGGAGCCGCCGCTTTGGCCCTGGCTAGATCTGGTGTACCGGTCATAGTGGTCAACCGCTACGGCTGGACGTGCCGAACGCCGCGCGCGCACATCACCAATCCGCGCACCATGGAGGTGCTGCGCGACCTTGGTGTCATGGACGACGTGCTGCACTACTCCGTCCCGAACGACATGATTGGCGAAACGGTGCTGTGCCATTCGCTTGCCGGCAACGAATATGGCCGGGTGCGCACTTTCGGTATCCATCCTGACCGGCGCGCGCTCTACGCGGCGGCCTCGCCCGAAACGACCGTCGACCTCCCACAGAATTTTCTTGAGAAAATCCTGATCGGTGCGGCAGCACATCAGGGTGCGCAGGTGCATTTCCATACGGAATTCACCCGCTTCGAGCAGGACGCTGATGGGGTAACATCCTATCTATTCAACCGTTTGACGGGGCACGAGTTCACCATCCGGTCGAAATATCTGATAGGCGCTGATGGAGGCAATTCCTTAGTCGCGAAGCTGGCAGGGTTGCCCTTCCTAGGTGAGAGGGCCAAGGGGGGAGGAGCCGCAAATATCGTCTTCGATGCCGATCTAACCCACCTCACCGCATATCGCCCGAGCGTGCTCTACTGGATCGTCCGCGACCACGACGGCCAAGGCTATATAGCACCGCTGCGGATGATCCGGCCGTGGAAGCGCTGGTTAGTAATCGTTCCTTGGGATCTGACAGCGAACGGGGCAGACATGACCGAGGCTTGGGCGATCAGGACGGTGCATGATTTGATCGGCGACGATTCTATCCCATTGAATATCGATTCCTTATCGCTCTGGACGATCAACGAGCAATGGGCGACCCGGCTTCGGGAAGGTCGGGTCTTCTGCATGGGCGATGCTGTGCATCGTCACCCGCCAACCAAGGGACTTGGTTCGAACACATGCATACAGGATGCCTATAATCTGGGATGGAAGATCGCGCACGTCATGAAAGGCTGGGCCGCGCCCGGCTTGCTTGACAGTTATGATGTTGAACGAGCGCCAGTGGCCGAACAGATCGTCAAGGCGGCGTTCGGCTCGCGTGACTACTTCATCCCCACCTTCACCGCCCTTGCGGAGGCGGCACGGCGCACGGGTGGACCAGGAAATGCAAGTGACATACTGAACGACAACAGCGACACATCCGAAAATCTCCGCACCATGATGCGGGAGAGCATCGTAAACTCGCACCGTCTATATGATTCTCCAGCGCTTGAGATCGACCAACGCTATGTGTCGGCGGCTGCCTTGCCCGAGCCTGGAGAAGTGATGCCACCGCCAGTCAAGGATACCGAACTGGAATATAAGTCGACCACCTTCCCGGGAGCGCGGCTGCCGCATGGATGGGTATTCAGAAACGGCCGCAGAACGTCATTGCTCTATTTGTGCGGAGATGGCAGCTTCACACTGCTGACGGGAAATAGCGGCCTCCCATGGCGCAATGCCGCTGCGGGTCTGACGGAAATGCTAGGCGTCCCCATCAATGTGCGGATCATCGGCCCCGGCCAAGATTATGAGGATCTCTACGGCGACTATAGCCGCCTTTCCGAGGTGGAGGAGAGCGGTGCCGTGCTGGTCCGTCCCGACATGCATGTCGCTTGGCGCTCGAAAAGGTGGAATTGCTCCGCTGCCGACGATCTATTGCAGGCGATGACATCAATCCTCGGCTGGACCTCCGTCGAGCAGGCGCGGGCCGCTATTCCAGTCGGCGGCAGGCTAGGGCAGTGGAAGAAGTTTGACGAGATGGAAACAGCCGACCTTCGCGAAGGGCGCTCGCCCTGACACGCCTGGTCGCGAAGCGCGCCCGACAATTCCCATTCGCCGCTTTTCTCCAGCGAACACAACCAGCCATGCCGAGGCGATGTTTGTGCCAGCCATGGCCGACAGTGCCAAGCCACTGTCGAGTGATGTCGCGATAGAGGTTGAGGTGAGAGGCATGCCGTATCTGAGCCTTCATTTCGCATTCATATGTCGACGGCGGCTTTCACCCCTGTCGATTGGCGACCAGAATATCGACCACTGAGGGATCGGCAAGGGTGCTGGTGTCTCCCAGCGCCTGCGCCGAAACGTCACCCTCTGCGATCTTGCGCAGGATGCGGCGCATTATCTTGCCGGACCGTGTCTTGGGCAGGCCCGGCGCGAACTGGATAACATCGGGGGTGGCGATGGGGCCGATCTCTGCGCGGACCCATTGGGTCAGCGCTTGGCGCAGCGCATCGCTCGTCTCCTCGCCGCTGTTGAGCGTCACATAGGCATAGATGCCCTGCCCCTTGATGTCGTGGGGGAAGCCGACCACCGCCGCCTCGGCCACAGCCTCGTGCAGGACAAGCGCGCTCTCGACCTCGGCCGTGCCCATGCGGTGGCCCGACACGTTGATGACATCGTCGACCCGGCCGGTGATCCAGTAATAGCCGTCCGCGTCGCGCCTTGCCCCGTCGCCGGTGGTGTATTTGCCGGGGAAGGTGGTAAAATAGGTCTGGAAGAAGCGCTCATGATCGCCCCAGACGGTGCGCATCTGCCCCGGCCAGCTGCGCGCGATGACCAGATTGCCTTCCGCCGCACCGTCCAGGACGTGGCCTTCGCCATCGACGATCTGCGGCACCACGCCGGGCATGGGGAAGGTGGCGGATCCGGGCTTCAGGTCGGTGGCGCCCGGCATCGGCGCGATCATCGCCGCGCCGGTTTCGGTCTGCCACCAGGTGTCGATGATCGGGCAGCGATTTTCGCCCACGACATGATGATACCAGCGCCATGCCTCGGGATTGATCGGCTCGCCCACCGTGCCCAGCAGTCGAAGCGAGGCGCGGCTGGTGGAGCGGACAAAATCGTCCCCCTCCTTCATCAGCGCGCGCAGGGCGGTGGGCGCCGTGAAGATGGTCTGCACCTGATGCCGGTCGACCACTTCCCAGATGCGCGAAGGCGTCGGGTAATTGGGCACGCCCTCATACATCAGCGTGGTCGCGCCGTTCGCCAGCGGACCATAGACGATGTAGCTGTGCCCCGTGACCCAGCCGATGTCAGCCGCGCACCAATATATGTCGCCGGGTCGATAGTCGAAGCAAAGTTCATGGGTCAGGCTCGCCCAGAGTAGATAGCCGCCGCTGCTGTGCAGCACGCCCTTGGGCTTGCCGGTGGAACCGGAGGTGTAGAGGATAAACAGCGGGTCTTCCGCGCTCATCGGCTCTGGCGGACAGTCGGCGGACACCTTTGCCGCTTCCTCATGAAGCCAGAGATCGCGTTCCGCCTGCATCGTCACGTCGCCGCCGGTGGCCTGCACCACGATCACCTTGTGCACGCTGGCGCAATGGTGGAGCGCGGCGTCAACATTGGCCTTCAAGGGCAACTTCTTGCCCGCGCGACGGCCTTCGTCGGCGGTGATGACAATGCTGGAATCGCAGTCAACGACGCGCCCGGCGAGCGCTTCGGGCGAAAAGCCGCCGAACACGACCGAATGAACCGCGCCGATCCGCGCGCAGGCGAGCAGGGCAAAGGCCGCCTCAGGGATCATCGGCAGGTAGACGGTAATGCGGTCACCCTTCTTCGCGCCCGCACCCTTCAGCACATTGGCGAAGCGGCAGACCTCTTCATGGACCTGCCTGTAGGTATAACGGCGCGGCTCGCCCTCGGGCTCATCCGGTTCCCAGATGATCGCGGTCTGCCCCCCCCGCTCGGCCAGATGGCGGTCAATGCAGTTGGCGCTGACGTTGAGTTCACCGTCGGCGAACCATTTCACCCCGAAATCACCTTCGGCAAAGCTGCTCTCGTCGGTTTTTATCGGAAAGCGCAGCCAGTCCAGCCGCTCCGCCCGGTTCAGCCAATAGGCGTCGGCATCCTCGATTGAGCGTGCATAATCCGCAGCCCTGCTTTCCTTGTCGAGCAGCGCCGAGGCCGCCCAATGGGAAGAAACTAGGAAGACATCATCAACCATCAATGCGCTCTCCAAAACTCTCTAGCAATGTTGCAGACTAGGCATTGGTATCCATCGATGCTCTGGCATGGCATCGCCCTAGTTTTTTCTAAAAATCGTCCTGAAAATTCAAGACAAGTTATTAAAAAATAATCTTATTTGGAAGTATTTATTCAGCCTCAAAGGATCGTGTCGCATTTCAACAAAGATAAGCCCGACGCCCATCTATCGAGCGCCCCCTCATGACTGCCTCACTCCTCTGGTATAAGGCCTACCCCAGAATCGCAAGATAGTTTATGCTTAAACATGACGCGCGGATGAGTGGGAGATACGCTCAACCTCACAAACGCGCCATATTTCCCTTTTTTCGGACTTACTAGCGCATGAGCGCAAGTTGGGAACCGTAGTCCTGACAGTCGCACCTTACCTATGGGGATCTCTCGCGACGCTAGATTGTTTAAGCATAAAATTACTTGACATATGGCGCCCATGCTGGTTGCATTTAGGCCATCAAATTGACCGCAGCGTCGGGCGAGAGTGCGTCCGTTTCGTGTTTGCGGCACTGAGGATTGAGAGATGGCTCTGAAAGCGATAATCAGCGGCGGTGGTATCGGGGGTTTGACGACGGCGACTGCCTTGGCCCAGCGCGGCTGGGACGTTTCGGTGTACGAATCGCAGCCGCAACTGCGCGTGAACGGATCCGGGATCTACACTTGGTCAAATGGCCTTCAGGTTCTACGTGAACTGGGGGCCTACGAGCGAGCGATGCAGAATCCTTTCAAGGGGCTTGGAATCGAGCAGCGCGACCATAACGAAGAGGTAATCCTGCCGCCCCACCTCCCGGCGGGTGTAGAGGTGGTGACGATCCATCGCGCCGACCTTCTTGCAGCGCTTGAAGGTGCCGCGCGCAAGGCCGGCGTCCGCATCGAGACGGGTAAGAACGTGGTCGATGCCGCGTCGGACGGAACCTTCCGGTTAGCCAATGGCGATCGCGTAGCGGCCGATCTCGCAATTGGCTGCGACGGTGTCAATTCACCTGTTCGCGCAGGGCTTGGGATTGAGCTTTTCCACGAACGAACCGCAGAAGGAGCACTCCGAACGACGGTCTTGGCGACGCAGGATGAATTTCACCCTGACGATCGCAACCGGTGCATCGAGAACTGGAACGGGAAACGCCGCTTGCTGGTAACTCCGATCAACGACAAGGAAGTTTACCTCGCACTTTGTTGCCCCGAGGTCGATTCTCAAGCACGTGATATCCGCGTGCTGCCTGTTTGGGCGGAGAGCTTTCCGCATTGGAAATTCCTCCTCGATCGGATCGAGGCCGAGGTTACGTGGAACGTCTATAGCGTGATCAAATGCAAGGCGTGGTCATCGGGCCACTCCTGTGTCTTGGGCGATGCCGCTCACGCGCAGCCGCCAAACCTCGGTCAGGGCGGCGGAATGGCCATGCAGAATGGGCTGGCGCTCGCAGCTTACATGGCGAATGTTAATGACGCTCGTGACGTTCCCACCGCGCTGGCGGCATGGGAGGCGGCGATGCGCCCGCTTGTCGATACGACCCAGCATTGGGCGATCCTGTTCGGTGAACTTGCAAACATTCCGAACGAGTTCCGCCCGGAGATGATACGGAACATCGTAGCACACCCCTTTATAGATCAGATGCTTGGGCTAGCTGCCGGATCTACGCCGATAAGCGCCGTTCCGACGCCCTCGGACGGTAGCGCTGTCACCGCGGAATAACAGCGAGAGCAGAATAATTGCTCCGCTTCGGGCATTGAAAGTCATTCCATGTCATTCGAGGATTTACCGCCGCAAGTAGAGCTCGTGACCGAAGCGGGGAGCCGCTATGCCAAGGCGGTCATCAGTATGTCGAGGCCGGTGTTCGAAACTGCGGACACGGCGCTTCTCGATCTTCGCTACGGCGAGGATTATTATCAGAAGATCGACATCTACCTTCCAGAAGGCATGGATCCGATTGGCCTTCCGTCGATCGTTTTCGCTCACGGAGGGTCGTGGATCGCTGGATACAAGGAATGGATGGCGTTCATGGCGCCGACCATTCATCAGCTGCCAGCGATTTTCGTGTCGATCTCCTATCGCCTCGCTCCGGCGGCAAAGATGCCGGCCCCACTCAAGGACTGCGCCAACGCGTTTCGGCTTGCCTATAGCGAAATCCAGAGATTAGGCGGCGATCTCGACCGCATCTTTGTCGGTGGGCACTCGGCCGGAGCCCATCTGACTTCGCTTCTTGCTCTTCAACCCTCGCTTCTCGTCGAGCGCGGATTGCCGGCCAATGCGATTAAAGGCTGTCTCGCCGTCAGCGCTCCTTTCGATCTCTGCGATAATGGGTCGGGGAATGCGTTTCTCGCCACGTCACGCAGCAATCTCTTGCGGGATGAGGCTGACGCCTTGAGCGCCAGCCCGATTGCGCTCGTGGGAGCCGGAAGTCCCCCGTTTCTGATCACCGTCGGACAGAATGATTTCCCGTTCATCGTGGAGCAGGCGTCTGCGATGGCGCGGGCGCTGGAGGGGGCAGGGATTGGGTGCGAGTTTCAGGATCTCGCCGATCACGACCATTTCGAGACGAACACTCGCATGGTGGAGTCCGGGCACCCCTGGCTCCAGGCCGTGAAGCGGATCGTCGACGGCAAGTGACCCGCACAGCATAATTGGGAGCGGATGATGGCATTGTGTTTTGCAGAATGGCCCGGATATGCCCACGACTGTCCGCTGACACTCTTTCAGTTCTTCCATAGCTTTCGTCGGTCGGCCACCGACCAGACGACCGACCTTCGCGACGGGAGGAAAGATTGCGTCGCCCGCGGAGAAGGCTTTGTCGCGTGAGGGACGTCTCACATCGGGTCGCGGGCACTGCCCAGGGAATTTTGATCCTCGTCGCCGCGGCTCTGCCTGTGATGGGCGTCGTTCTCCTCTCGCCGATCGCCCCGCGGCTTTCCGCCGCAGTCGGCACCGGTCCCGGCGGCATCGACCTGGCGCCGCTTCTGCTCACCGCGCCGGCGCTCGCCATTGCTCTCCTCTCGCCGCTAGCCGGTTACTGTCTCGATAAGTTCGGCCGTCGGCACTGCTTTCTCGCGGCACTTTTCGCCTACGGCCTCCTTGGGACCATGCCGCTGTGGATCGATAATAGCTACGCGATCATAGCGTCGCGCTTCGGCCTCGGCACGACCGAGGCGATAATCATGGCAGCGACCATGGCCCTCATCGGAGACTATTTCACCGGATCGCAGCGTGATCGCTGGATCGCCTACATGACCGCCTTCGTGGCGTTTGCGGCTACTGGCTTCTACATTCTGGGAGGAATGCTGGGAAACATCAGTTGGAAGGCGCCCTTCACTGCATACGGCTTCGCCATGCTGATTTTCCTCGCCGCACTCCCAACCATTTTCGAGCCGGACAGGAGTGCCGTACCAACTGCCGCAATAGCGCGGAATGGTGCCAGAGCCGAACGGGCATCGGGAGCGCTGTTACTGGTTCTCCTGATCACCTTCTTCTGTTCGATCGTCTTTTACATCATCCCGCTGCAACTCGGACGCTTTCTCGAAACGCGGGGCGTGACATCGCCGACGCAGATCGGGCTACTTATCGCGATCGCAGGTCTGGGGAACCCGATCGGAGCCCTCGCCTATCGATTCCTACGGAACATCCGGTTCGAGGTACTGCTCGCAGCAAGCCTAGCGCTGGCGGCCGTGGGACTCGGAATCGGGGTCGCCGCCGAAGGTGTCCAGCCGCTGGTAATCGGTGGCTTCATCAACCAGCTAGGATGCGGCATGCTTCCCCCGCTTACGATGGCAGCCGTACTGCGCCTCGCTCCGCCACATCGCCGTGGAACGAACAGCGGCGGCTGGAGCACCGCATTCTTCATCGGTCAGTTCTTTTCGCCCCTCGTGGTGTCCCTGCTTGTCGCAGTTGAAGGAGGCAACGATGTGCTGCTCCTACTCACCGGTGCGAATATCTTGGTCTGCGGTTTCGCCCTCGCAATGTTCTTGAGCGACTCGATCGAACGTGGAACGGCGGATGCCGCCACAGGGGCGGCCTGACGAGCAAGGCACATATTTGACAGCCCCCAGTTTCCGGAGATCTCGGCACGAGGGCAAGCGACAGGCTCCGCGCGGATAACGCAGATCCAGGACCTCGCCAGTGCCATCAAGGCGCGTTGGATCTGCGAATAGTCTCATCAGCAACTCAAGGAAGAACTCGGCCTCCCGTGCAAACGCAGCAATGTTCTCGCAACGCTCCATCTCAGCAACCAGCGCCAGCTTCTGCTCCAGCGTCCAGACCCGCCGCCGCCTCGCCATCCCGCTCAGCAGTTCAACTCGCCGAACCGGCTTCAGAGGCGCTCCAATGTGGGTGTCCAATGCGCTCGTAAGCCTGGCGTCGTCCATTCCCCCACCTCTGCCTCAGCTACGAAATCAGGCAGCCACACCATGCCATCAGATCCTCAAGCCGGCAGGTCTGCGAACTGGTCCGCTATGAAATCGACGACATCAGGGCGCATCCCGCCGCTGCCGTTGAGCGGATGGCAGCCACCCTGGCCGAGCTTCAGCCTCCGCTGTCAGTGCCAGAAGTAGAGGGATTTTTCGTAAGCGCCGACGGAACCCGGCCTTGCGAGGGGCGGTGTCAGGGTGAAGTTCGTGAGGCGAATGGAGGCCTTGCGAGTGGAGATAGAGCAGTCAAACGAGCCTCGTATGGGCAGCTTCCCGGAAGGCGGAGCGGTTGTACGAGTGGAGCGGCGTCGGCGTTGGAGCGATGAGGAAAAGCTCGCGATCCTGAAGGAAACGACGCAGCCGGGCGCGATCGTTGCGGTCGTCGCGCGCAGGCATGGGATAGGGACTGGTCAGCTTTACACCTGGCGCAAGCAGTTGCTGCGAGGAGCGATGGCCGGATTTGCGCCCGTTGAACTGGTCTGCTCGGAACGGACGGCCCCATCGCCGCCGATCGGGCGGATCGAGATCAGGCGGGACGGCGCCTTCACGGTGTCGATTGACACATGTGTCGACCGGGAAGCGCTGAGGTTGGTTCTTGAGGTGGTGGGGGAGATCGATCGTTGAGCCTGACGCTTCCGCCGTCGGCGAAGATCTACTTGTCACTGGCGCCCTGCGACATGCGCAAGGGCTTCGACGGGCTCTCGGCGCAAGTCCGCAATATCCTGCAGCTTGATCCCTTTTCCGGCGCCGTATTTTTGTTCCGAGGGAAAAGAGGCGATAGGCTGAAGGCCCTGGTCTGGGACGGATCGGGGCTGTGTTTGTATGCAAAACGCCTTGAGCGCGGAAAGTTCGTATGGCCGCGCACCCGCGAGGGAGCGGCGGCGCGGCTCTCATCTGCGCAGTTGGCGATGCTGATCGAAGGGCTGGATTGGCGGCAGGCGATCGTGCACGACGAGATTGTCACGCCGAGCCTCGCATGAGCGATAAACCGCAAGAAAACTGCGGTTTTATATAGGTCTGCGGCGGCGGTTGCGCTACAAATCCGGGCATGCGGTTCGAGCTTGATCGCCTCCCCACAGACCCGGTTCTTCTGCACAAAATGCTGCGGGAGATGGCTGAGGTCATGGAGCGGGAGCACGCCGAACTGGAGGCGGCGAAGGCGATCGTCAAATCCCAGAAACTGACGATCGACAAACTCGAACATCGTCTGGCGCGATTGCTGCGCGTTCAATTTGGGCGCAGCTCGGAAAAGATGGACATGGCGCAGTTGCGCTTGATGTTCGACGAAGTCGACGTTCCCGAGCCGGCCAACGATGACGCGCCGCCGGCGGCCAATCAGCGGTCAGCGCGTCAGGCTGGCGTTCGTGCGCCGATCCCCGCGCATATCCCGCGCCACACGACGGAACATCATCCGGAGCCGTGCGGCTGCGGCGGCGCGGAAACCACGCTTCGCGAGGACGTCACCGAGGTTCTGGATTACGTTCCCGCCCGCTTCCGCGTGCTGCGGCATGTCCGCCCCCGCATCGCCTGCCGGACGTGCGAGCGGATCCGCCAAGCTCCGGCGATCGATCTCCCGTTGCCCAAGGTCATGGCGAGCAGCGCCTTGCTCGCGCATCTTGTCGTCAGCCGCTTCGTCGATCATCAGCCCTGGCATCGCCAGTCGGCGATCCTACGCCGGCGGGGTGTGCACATTGATCGCGACGTGATGGGCCGTTGGGCGCGCAAGCTGGCGTGGCTGATGGAGCCGCTTGGCGAACGGCTGCTCGCCTATATTCTCCAGGCGCCAAAAGTGCATGCCGACGAAACGCCAGTCACTTTGCTGGGCGGGAAAGACGGAAGCCGCACCGCCTATTTCTGGGTCTATCTGCGCGACAGTCGCTCCAGCGGCGATATGAGCCCGCCGGCCGCCGCCTACCGCTTCACCACAGGTCGCGGCGGCGAGCACCCGGCGGTCCATCTCGCCGGCTATCGCGGATACCTGCAGGCGGATGGCTATGCCGGATACAACGGGCTGTATCGCGATCCCCGCACCAAGGCCGCGCGCGCGGTGACCGAAGTGGGGTGCTGGTCCCACGCCCGGCGCAAGTTCACCGATATCCTCGACAAGAACCCGTCTCCGCTCGCGGCTGAGGCGGTTGTGCGCATCGCCGAACTCTTCGCTGTTGAGCGCGACATCAAGGGCGCGCCGCCCGATGAGCGATGGCGGGTGCGCCAGAAACTGGCGCGCCCCAAGCTGGCGGCCTTGCGGCTCTGGCTTGAAGCGCAGCTCAAAGGCCTCTCCTCGGACAGCCCGCTGGCCAAAGCCTGCCGCTACCCGCTTAACCGCTGGGCGGCGATGAACCGCTATTGCGATGACGGACTGCTCGAGATCAGCAACAATCTGGTCGAGAACGCGCTGCGCGGCGTTGCTCTCGGTCGCCGCAACTGGATGTTCGTCGGCTCCGTCAAAGGCGGCGACACCGCAGCGCTGTTCTATTCGCTGGTCGAGACATGCAAACTCAACGGCGTCGAGCCCGAGGCCTGGTTCACCGATGTCATCGAGCGTATCGCAAGCCATCCCATTAATCGGATCGACGACTTGCTGCCATGGAGTTGGCAAGCGCTACGCGATATTGCTGAGGCCGCATGACGACCCCGCAGCCTCACTCCGCCGTCCTTCCCGCGCTGAACTGGGATGCGGACCTTCTGCCACCGCTGGAAATGGACGGCTACCTGACGGGAACTTTGCTGATCCCCGACCTGGAGGCATCGGAATGGATCGCTGGCCTGTGGGGAACGGTTCCGAGCCTGGCGGATGACAGCAGGTTGCTTCAAGCTTTCACCACTGCGCTGACGCGGCGCAAGGAAATCGAGGCCGATCTTCAGCGCGGTTGGCCCGGCTTCCGCACCAGCTTCTGTGAAACGAGGCCGGGACACAAAGCCGATCACGGCAAAGTTCGCGCGTGGGTCAAAGGTTTCTGGAAAGCGATGCGGCTTGATCCGCAATATTGGTCGGATCTGGTCGATGACGAGCGCACCGCAGACCTTGTTGGTCTCTTCGTCGGCTTCATCGAAATCGGCGAAGGTATCGACGAGCGCGACGACGCCGATGCAATCCGCGATGAACATGCACAGCTCCTACCGCGGGCGCTCGTCAGCCTACGCAAACTGGCTTTGCTTCAAGTAGGAAACGCCACCGCGTTACAAACTATGCAGGCGAACAAAGTCGGCCGCAATCAGCCGTGTCCCTGCGGATCAGGCAAGAAGTTCAAACGCTGCTGCGCAGCAGACTGACAGCAACATATCAATGCCGCCTTCCGTCGGCGCTTACGATTTTTCGGCGTTCTCGAGCAGACCACGCGCAGGAACCTACCCGCAGCCTATCGAGAGAGGTCCTTCAGAAGCGTCGCCTTCAGGCTCGAAAGCAGCCCTAGGAGCTGTTCCTGCTGATACTCGGGAAAGTCGCGTAAGGCTTCCTGTACCCAGCCGTGATGCGCGGCAGCGAGTTTCGCGAAGTAGACGTTCCCTTCGGGCGTCAGCGATACGATCGACGAGCGGCTATCGTTGGGATCCGGCCGCGACCGGAGCAATCCCTGTTCCTGCAGCTGCCGGACGATAGCGGTTACATTGCCGTTCGACACGAGCAGAGCTCGCGAGAGGCTTCCCATGCTCTGACCTTCGGGAGCACGGTATAGCGTCGCCATTACATCGAAGCGTGGTAACGTCGTGTCGAACTGCTCCTGAAACTTGCGCCGCAGCGTCTTCTCGATGATCTTTGCGCAGCCCAGAAGCCGCACCCAGAGCCGCAGGTCGACCGATGCGGCGTGCGGCGGTGGGGCGGCGAACTCTAATTCCATCATTTCCCTGTCCATATCGCGTCTATTTTATCAACCACCTAGGCGAAGTGAAATGGTTATGTCATTGCCATTTCAGGCGCGACAGTGGCGCGCCGCGGGCGGAAGATCCGTGCGCGCCACCCAGATATCAATTGTCGATCGAACGAGCGTAGCTCAACAAGCCCACGCCACCCATCCACTCTTTGACTGCCTCGTAGAGGACGATGTCGGCTTCGCGGTCCTTCATCGCTCCCATGAGCGACACCCACATCAGCATCTCGGAACCGCCTGGCCCCGCAATTTCGCGTACGCTCTCGTGATCTAGAGCGGTCAGTGTGGACACATCGGCCCGCGCGAGCTGGTCAAGGATTTCCTTGTCCCACTCGATGTTGATGAGTTCGCGGCCGGATTGCGCCATCTCGCGCTCGCGCTCGAGAATCGCCCCGGCGAGCGTCGGATCCTTGTCCCAGATCGCGCGACCATGCTTGTTGAAGGCGCGAACGCGCTCAACGAACGGATCGTTCGGATCGTCGTGATCGAAGACGATGGGCGGCCAGTGAGAGATGCCGCCCGTCGCGATCAGCGCGACTCGCTCGGGACGTCGGTCGAGCACGGCTCGGACTGCCCTGCCCAGCGCGTGCGCCCGGCGGAAAGTCGGAAGCGGCGTGATGAAGCAGTTCGTGAAGATGGGGACCACGGGAATGTCGTAGTCAGGCCATATGAACTTCTTCGCGAGGAGCACATTATGCACGAGTTCCGCAGAGTCCGACCGGAAGAGTTCAAAGCCGTCCTCCATAAGCGAGCCGTAGATATCGTGCGCAAGATCGGCGTTGCCCGGAATGGGCGCGCGCTTCATTTCGATCCAGTTCTCGGTCTCGGGGGTCGGTCCCCAGTGGGTGTCGTTCAGCGCGATTGCGAACCCCGGCATGCCCTGGGTCGTGTACATATCGAAGTGATCGTTGACGAAGGCCACGACGACATCGGGCTTGGCTTCCTCGAGTCGCTGCCTGATTACGCCGAATCCTGCCTCGATGCGCTCGATCTGATCCCTGGGCGGCAAGTGCATAAGGTTGCCGAGACCAGGCGTATGGGTCATCGCAAACGCGGCGACTACGCCCCCATTCCTCTTTTCATCCACAATCGTGTTCCTCTCGCTGACGCTGTGAAGCGAGCATAAGACGGGACGCGCTACAAAGAAAGACGTTTTAGGCCTAAAGTTATTGCGTATTGTTTTGGGGCTACAGCGCGGCGGTCTCCAGCGCTCTGGCCGATAGTGTCGCGGATCTCCCCTCGTGACACCGAGAGAGCTTCTCCGATCAAACTGCTGCCGCATGATCAGGTTCGGACATGGCGATAGAGACCGGTCAACGTGGACTTTCTACGTTTTTTATGCCGTCGAGATTGTCCGGCGCGATAGGAGTCATCTGCCCCATTTACATATGCTATAGGCTTAAACTATAGTCCTCGTGCGGCGAGCAGCCATCCATCAGGAGGGGCGCGTTGCGACTTGGCGGTCGTGATTTGCATTCCGTCGCCGTCCAAAATTGCCGGAGGCCCCCGATGTTGAATATTCCACGCTTCAAGGCAGCCGCCGTTCAGGCCGCGCCGGTGTTTCTCGACGCAGATTCCACGATCGATAAGGCGATCTCGTTGATTCGGGAGGCGGCACGGCATGGGGCGAACATCGTCGTGTTCCCAGAGGTATTCGTACCGGGCTATCCCTACTGGAGTTGGATCGCGGATCCGGTAGCGGGCAGTCCCTGGTTCGATCGTCTGGTCCGAAGCTCCATTCTCGTCCCGGGTCCCGAAATCGACCGCGTCTGCAAGGCCGCCCGTGATGCGGAGGTCCATGTCGTGATCGGCGTGAACGAGCGCAGCCCTACTTCGATCGCTACGCTCTACAACACGCTCGTCTTCATCGGCCCCGACGGCTCTATCCTGGGCAAGCACCGCAAGCTGGTTCCGACCTGGGCCGAGAAGCTGACTTGGGCGAACGGCGACGGCTCCTCGCTCCGCGTCTACGATACCGCGATCGGGCCCCTGGGCGGTCTCGCTTGCGGTGAGAACACCAACACTCTCGCGCGGTTCAGTCTGCTGGCTCAGGGCGAACTCGTCCATGTGGCGAGCTATATCTCTCTACCGGTAGCCCCCAAGGACTACGATATGGCCGAGGCGATCAAGGTTCGTGCCATGGCGCACTCGTTCGAGGGTAAGGTCTTTACGATCGTTTCCTGCTCGACCGTATCCGAAGAAATTATCGCGGCGATGGAAACGCTGGTGCCTGACGCGCGCGCTCGGTTGGAACGCAAGAACAGCGCGTTCTCGGGTGTGATCGGACCGGACGGCCGGATTGTGGGCGAACCGCTGATCGACGAAGAGGGCATCGTCTATACGGATATCGATCTGGGCGCATGCATCCAACCCAAGCAGATGCACGACATCATCGGCCATTATAACCGCTTCGACGTCTTCGATCTGCGCATCGATCGAACGCCGCGCATCGCCGCAACTTTTCACGGTGACGTCGCGGCCAGCGATGCTGGCGACGACCGTCCGGCCGATGCCGGCATCGCTGGCTAACTTCGCCTCTCTTCATCCCACTGGCCGCGACGAAGCGACGGCCCAGCCTTGCCGACAGGAGAATTGTAGTATGACCGTGGAAAACATATCCTTCCGGATCGGACAGATCGTGCCGTCGTCCAACACGACCATGGAGACCGAAATCCCAGCGATGCTCCGCGCCCGTGAGGGGATATTGCCCGAACGCTTCACCTTCCACTCGAGCCGCATGCGGATGAAGAAGGTGGTCAAGGAAGAGCTTGAGGCGATGGATCGCGACAGCGACCGCTGCGCGGTCGAACTCTCGGACGCCCGAGTCGATGTTCTCGGCTACGCCTGCTTAGTGGCGATCATGAGCATGGGACATGGCTATCATCGCATATCGGAAAAGCGGCTCCACGAGCGCACGGTCGAGAACGAGGCAGCTGCTCCCGTCGTTACTAGCGCCGGTGCCCTGGTCGATGGCCTCAAGCTTCTGGGAGCGAAGAAGATTTCGGTCATATGCCCGTACATGAAGCCGCTGACCCAGCTCGTTGTCGACTATATCGAAAATGAAGGTATTGCCGTGCACGATTTCGCGGCACTCGAGATTCCCGACAATCTCGAAGTCGGACGCCACGATTCCGAACGGCTGCTGGAGATCTACAAGAGTGTCGACCGGACGGGGATCGATGCCTTCGTCGCCTCCGCCTGCGTCCAAATGCCCTCGCTCGGCATCATCCAGCGTCTGGAAGACGCGATCGGCGTGCCGGTGGTGTCGGCAGCCGTCTGCACGACCCATCAGATGCTTGATCGGCTGGGCCTCGAGCGCCGCGTTCCCGGTGCGGGCGCTCTGTTGGCGGGTTCTTGCTAAGGGATATCGGGGCGCCGGCGAGGGGCTCTCTCGCCTGCGCCCCGGATTTACGCCCCGGTCCGTTGTGCGGCGAATGCCTCCGCGCCGCCGGCCGCCACGACATCGCTCCACGCCGGCCGCAGCATCTCGAACTTGTCGGTTTGGCGACCGTACCAGCCCGCACCGTGAAGGCGCGAGACCAGCTTCATCGCCGGCACATCGATATGGATGCGCTCGCGGTCGAGAAGGAATTCGTCGCCGACATGCGCGTGCAGCACTTCGGCCAGAATCGCAACCTGATTGACGCCCGTTTCCAGATAATGCCGCACCACGCATTCGAAACTTGCAGGTGCCTCGGCAACCCGCGGTGGGGCTACGGCGATACTCGGGACCATCAAGAGATCTGCAAGTGCGATCTCGTCGATCTCCGGCGGCGCGTCGATCGACGTCAGATTCATGGCTTCGGCGGATGATTCGCCGACTAGATTCACCACGAACTCTCCTGTCTCGCGGATGTTGGCAGCTGTATCCTTTAGCCTTTTTTCCGTATGGGCGACCAAGCCAAGCGCGATGATCGGCGGGTCGCTTCCGAGCGCATTGAAGAAACTGAACGGTGAAAGATTCAGTGAGCCGTCAGCGGCCTGTGACGTGACCCATGCGATCGGGCGCGGCGTGATGCAGGCGCCGATGATCTTGTATCGATCGCCGGCCCCGAGCGCCCGCATGTCGAAAATCATCCTCTTGCTCCGTTTTTTGCCGACGCGCCAATGATGCGCGCGTAGAGACGCAGATCGCTCAAGCCTAAATGAATTTCAAGACTCAAAGCCATAGAGAGTGATCCAAAATGTCGGAATAAGCCGGTAATGCAGGCAATATCCCGAACGGGTCGAGTTGACAGGCGCCGCATTTTATTTTAGGCCTATAGCATTTCAGAGGAGGTAGAGTATGACCGATCGGAGCTACGATCAGTACCGCGAGGATGTTGCCGGACGCGCAAATGTCGCCGACACTCCCGAACTGCTGGCATATTACCGGCGCCTCCAGGCAATCGGGACCGGTGCACTCTGGACCGTCGCCAACAAGATCGAGCCCTGGGAGCCGGTCTCGACGTCGGTTCCGATGCTGTGGCGGTACGACGATCTGCGTGAGGACGTCCTCAAGGCCCTTGATCTGGTCACGCCCGAGCAGGCGGGACGCCGCGTAATTTACCTTGAGAACAACGGACGAAGCGACGTCGTCGCGGCGGTCGGCTGGCTCTATTCCGGCCTTCAGGTGATGCGCCCCGGCGAGTGCGCGTCGAGCCACCGGCACAGCGCGTCGGCGCTCCGTTTCATCATGGAAGGATCCGGCGCCTTCACCAATGTCGACGGTCACAAGATGACGCTCGGTGCTAATGACTTTGTACTGACCCCGAACGGCACGTGGCACGAGCATGGCGTTGCAAACGATGGCACCGTGTGCATCTGGCAGGACGGGCTCGACATCCCGCTGATGAATGCGCTCGAAGCCAACTTCTACGAGGTGCATCCTGATCTCAGCCAGGCGATTTCCTTCCCGGTCAACGATTCGACGGCAATCTGGGCGAACGGGGGACTCCGGCCTGCCGGCCAGCCCTGGTCGAAACGATATTCGCCGCTTCTGAAATATGAGTGGGGGCCGACCTACGAAGCGCTCAACCGATATGCGCAAATGACCGATGGATCGCCGTACGACGGCGTACAGATGGACTATGTCAATCCGCACGACGGCAGCCCGGTCATGCAGACGATCGGCGCCTCGATGCAGCTGCTGCGGCCAGGCGAGCGCACCAAAGCTCACCGCCAGGTCGGAAGCTTCGTCTATCAGTGCGCCAAGGGCTCGGGCTGGTCAGTCATAAACGGGAAGCGCTTCGACTGGAAGGAGCGGGACATCTTCGTCGTCCCGGCCTGGATGTATCATGAGCATGCGAATGGTTCTGACAGAGAGGACGCGTGCCTCTTCTCGTTCCACGACCTGCCCACGATGCGCGCGCTCGGTCTGTATCGGGAAGAAGCCTTCGGAGAAAACGACGGCCACCAGCCGGTAATCGCCTGACATTTAGCCAACAGATAAGAGAGAGATTCATGCGCCTAGTCACATACCGTTCCACTGTCGAATCCGAAGCCAGGCTGGGTGCCATCGTCGGCGATCTCGTCGTCGATCTCGCCTTGCTCGGGGCAGCGGACGGCATCGTCCTTCCCGCGACGATGCTGGAGTTCATCGACCATGGCCCTCAGGCGGTAAAGGCGGCTGACGCGCTCGTCGGGAAATTCGCGGATGGTTTCCCGGTCGGGACAGCTTGGCCGCTCGCCAACGTGACACTGCTGGCGCCGATCCCTCGCCCGCGCAAGAACATCTTCGGCATCGGACTCAACTACACCGAACATGTCGCTGAGTCGGCCAAGTCTCTCGACACGTCGCCAGACCTGCCACGTCAGCCGGTCATCTTTTCGAAGCCGCCGACGACTGTCGTCGGGCCTGGCGACCCGATCCTCCACAACAAGAACATCACCCAGCAACTCGACTGGGAGGTGGAGCTTGCTACGATCATTGGGACGCGTGCTAAGGGCGTTTCGCGCGAGAACGCCCTTGCCTATGTTTTCGGATATACCGTCCTCATCGACATGAGCGCGCGAGATTGCCGTCGTGCGGGTCAGTGGATTTATTCGAAGGGGCAGGACAGCTTCGCACCAATGGGTCCGTGGATCGTGACAGCAGACGAGATTCCCGACCCGCAGACGCTCGATCTATGGCTCACCGTCAACGGGGCTGAGAAACAGCGGAGCAACACTGCCTACATGCTGTTCAAGGTCGACGAGCTCGTGGCCGACATCAGCCAAGGCATCACCCTCGAGCCCGGCGACATCATCGCCACCGGGACGCCCGCCGGCGTCGGCGCGGGTCGCGAGCCTCAGGAATGGGTATGGCCGGGCGACACCATCGTCGCGACCGTCGAAGGCATCGGCACGCTCCGGCACCCCGTCGTCGACGCTAGCTGACCGCACGGCGCTTTTTTCCGCATCAGTGAAGGGGTGCCTCGGTCGAGGCACCCTTTTTCAATGAAGGTCTATATGCAGGACGGCTTGGCGGGATGCGATCTGCTCGGGCCGCAAAATCGTCGCTTCCGAAACGCCCGTCACGTGGACCATCCCGACGTACGCAGCCTCTCTGGCAACCCGATGCCCGACACACCGGTCACCCTTCGCGGCGGTATCAACCAGATCACCAACCGGGTGCTTGTGGGTGGCAGCGACGTACTCCTGCCTGCCTATCTATGCGCTTGCCTCATCCTCGTTGCCAGTATTGCTGCTGGCCTGACCCTCTGGTGGAAGCGCAGGCCGCAAGGGAGGCTTGGTGAGCCACAGCTTAAAGTGGGCGACCGGATACCGGGCGGTGTGAAGGCGCTGATCGCTACCCTTGCCATCCTGTTTCCTCTGGTCGGTGCGACCATGGTGCCGGTCTTGGCTTGGGGCATGTGGCGTCAAAAATGTCGGGCTAGCAGTCGAACGGGCTGAAATCAAAGCGAGGGAGGAAACGGCACTGCCCGGATCGCGAATTGAATTGCGGCACATCCGCTATGTGGTCGCTGCTGCGGACCATGGCAGCTTTCGCCGCGCTGCGGCCGCTCTTGGCATTCAGGAGTCGGCTGTAAGCCGCCGGATTCGTGATCTTGAAGATCGACTGGGCACGGCCTTTTTCATCCGCTCTCCGGGCGGCGTAAAGCTCACACATGCAGGCAAGCAATTCGTCCAGCGTGGGCGCAAAGCGTTGTCCGAGATTGGCATGGCGAAGGCTGAAATCTCGGCGATCGGTCGCGGAGATGACGGCCACCTGAAGATCGGTATCTTCTCGTCATTGGCTTCGGGGTTTCTTTCAGAGCTCGTCCAGGCCTTTGGCGAGCAACATGCGGCAGTCCAACTCACTTTCATCGATGGCAATCCGGCTGAGCATCTTGCGGCAATCCGCCAGCACCAGTTGGATGTCGCCTTCATTACCGGCTCCGGCTCTTGGCCGGGATGTACCAGTCAGCATCTCTGGTCGGAACGAATTTTCGCGGTTCTGCCCACGCATCATCCCCGCGCAGGCGACCTCAAGGTCAATTTCGAGGATCTGGCCCATGAGCCGTTCATGGTGAGCGAGGCTGCGCCGGGCGAGGAAATCCACGACTATCTGGTGCAGAGACTCGCCAGCCTCGGAAGACATCCTGACATCCATCAGCATCTGGTTGGGCGGGACAATCTGATGCAATTGGTTGCCTTGGGGCGCGGGCTTACGGTCACGAGCGAAGCCACCGCGGGAGCACAGTTCCCTGGCGTGGTGTTCAGACCCATCGAGGATGAAGTACTCCCCTTCTGCGGAGTTTGGTCGGGAAGCAATGACAACCCTGCGCTGGCGGGCCTACTGGACTTGGCCCGATCGATGACCAGCGCCGTCGAACAATCCGCCTTCAGTTTCCTGTTCCCTGACAAGGGGGACGGCGATCCTTAGGATCTTTTGGTCTCGAGGGGGTCAACAGTGCGCGTACCGATTGCGCCATGTCCGAAATATGTATGCAAATTTCGGACATGCCGGTCCAGACTATCATTCGCCGGTTCGGCGTTCGGCATCGCGCCGGGCTTTGGCAAAACCTCGGTCCGAGGCGACGAAGCGCTCGAGCATAGGAACGATCAGGCGGATGGGGTCGCCGTTCGCGTGCCCCGCTTCGCGACCCAGAATAGCCGCATAGGCTACGAGGTCGCGGTGTAGGCTCGCCGGCAATTCCAATGTGACCTTGACCGGCTTGTCGTCTGCGATCGGCCCAAGTTTCAGCTTTGCCATCTCAGCCTCCGTAGGGTTCAAGGACAAGGTCGTGGGTCACCATCACCCGGACTGGAAATCCGGGCCTGATGGTCAAAGTGGGCGCGATTCCGAGCTGCCGGCTGACAATCTGCTGGCCAGTTTGGCTGATGCTGTTCGAGGCCCCCGAGCGCAGCGCCTGCACCAGGCTGCTCTCGTTCTGGCTGGTGCCCGCCTCAGCACCCACCGAAAGCAGCGTCGAAAGCGCCGCTGCCTTGAACATCTCACCCCAGTGGAAATCGACGCCATCTTCGAGGCCCGCATAGCCTTCGGCGTTGGCGCCGGGTTGCCGTTCAAGGACGATGGAGCGTCCGTCTGGCATGATGAGGCGGCTCCAGACCAGCAGGACCCGGCGCTGGCCGAAGCCGACGCCGCTGTCATACTGGCCGATGATCCGCGTTCCTTGAGGCACCAAGAGGATGCGACCAGTGGGGCTGTCATAGACGTTTTGCGTGACCTGCGCGGTGATCTGGCCGGGCACGTCGGAGCGGATTCCGGTGATCAGGGCAGCGGGAATGACCGCGCCCGCCTGAAGGACATTGGCAGAGGCAGGCGCCATGACCCGGTCGGGCGCAATGGTGCGCTTGTCAGGTGTTTGCCCGAGGAACGCGAGTTGGCGGTCCTGCGCCGTCGGTGTGGCCGGTTGCGGCGCAAGACCGAGACCGGCAAGGTCGGTCGGGGCTGCACCGGACTGCGGGGCAGGCGAAGCATTCCCGGTGACCGACTGGGAAGCCGAGAACAGGCGAGCCGTCCGTGCCGCCTCCAATTCCTGACGGCGGCGTTGAATTTCAGGATCGGGACCGGTTGGCGCGGCAGCCTGCGGCGCCATGCCAGGTGCAGGAACGGGCTGGCCGTTATTCTGGGCATTGAGAATTGGTCGCCCAAGGTCGCCCGGAAGCGGTGGCCCAAGCCGCGGGACCGCACTGTAGTCCTTGGGTAGCCCCGCCAAGCCATCCGGAGCGCTGCGACCATCCGTCGTGTAGAGTTCCTCGGTCGCCTTGCCGCCGTGCTGGGCCTGGAGCGCGTAGATCAGCGTGCCCCCAATCCCGAGGCCGGTCACGATTCCGACGCCGGCCAGCACCTTGCGCGACAGACGTGTCACACGAGGCGGTTCGGGCCGCAGTCGCATGCGGGCGACCGGCTCGCCGACAAGCGGCAGTGCGTTATCATCAACGTCCGCGTCCGGCAGGGCAGAACCCTGCGGCGCTCCACCATCTCCTTTTCCGGGTTCATGCTGTTCGGTCACGATGCCGGCCTCCCGTCGGTACGGGAGATCCGGACCCGCTGCTGGTGCTTGCCGGACCCGAAGCGCAGTTCCGCGGCTGCAAAGAGCCGGTCAACGATCATGTAGTTGGCGCGGACCCGGTAATTCACCAGTTCGGAGGTGTCGCCTTCAGGGCCGACCACGAAGATCGGCGGCATCTCCCCTTGGGCAACACCGCGCGGGAATTCGATGAAGACCTGGCGACCATCGTCAAATGCCCGCAGTGGCTTCCACGCTGCCCGATCGCCCACGATCTCGTAGCGGAAATTGACGCGGGCAAGATCAATGCCCGACGCGACGGGCTCGGCGGCCCTTGCCTCGGCATTCTGGCGGCGGAGCGCAATGAGCTGGTCTTGCGGATACTGCCACGAGACCGACGCCATGTAGGTCTTCTCGGTGGACCGCAGCTCGATGTGGTAGGTGCGGGAGGTGGTGTTGATGACGAGGTTGGTCATCAGCGAGGCGCGCGTCGGCTTGACGAGGATGTGGACCTGCCGGGATGCGCCGACGCCGCTCTCGGTATCGCCGATGATCCAACGAACGGTGTCGCCAGCGGCAACGGGGCCTGTGCCGACGAGTTGTTCGCCCGGTTGCAGGCTGATGTCGGTGATCTGCCCTGGCGCGGTATAGACCTGATAGAGCGCCCCATCGACGAACGGGTAGACCTGAATGGCATTGATGAAGCCGTTCCTGACCGGCTGCATGCGCGCGGCGGCATTGGCAGCGTTCACGCGGGAGGCTGGATTAGTAAGCTCGGACGGGGACGGCCCGTCCCTGCCGACCGGCTTCAGCTGTCCTGGTAGCGGCAGCACCTGCGGCAGTTCGACGACGCGGACGGGTGCCGGTGGTTCGACCGCTTGCACGGCGGCGGGCGCATCGTCGAAATTGATGGTAGGCGGTTTCTGCACCGTGGCGCAGCCGCCCAGCGTGGACGTGGCCAGCAGTACAGCCAGCGCAGATCTGCGAACGGCGGGCATGGCTGCGAGCAGGAAAGCCGGGAACCCCCGGCTCGCGGCTAGGCGCAAGGTGGGTATCATTGTCCAAGCTCCTTCGACCAGTTGATGGCGTTGACGTAGATGCCGAGCGGATTGGCCCGGAGTTTCTCGGGATCGCGGGGCGGTTGCACGGCGATGGTGAGGATGGCGGTCCAGCGTTCGGTCGCTGCGAGCGCGCTGTCCTGATAGGTGCGCTGGACCCAGGCGACGCGGAACGAGTTGGGCGAGGCCCTGATCACGCTGGAGACGTCGATCGCCACCTGCGTCTTGCCGACTTTGGCGAAGGGATCGTTGGCACGGGCATAATCGCCCAGCGCCAGTGCCCCGGCCTGAGTGGTGAAGTCGTAGGCCCGCAGCCAGTTCTGGCGCACGATGATCGGGTCAGCGGGGATGCTCCTGACCTGCTCGATGAAGCGCGCGAGATAGAACGCGATCTGTGGGTCGCTCGGCTGATAGTCGGCGGTCGCTGGAGCAACAGCCTGAGCCTGTCCCAGATGATCGACCTGCACCACCCAGGGCACGATCGAGCCGCTGGAGGTCTGCCAGACCAGTGCCGCAGAAAGGCCCACCGACAGGGTGAGTGAGCCGAAGGCCATGAGCCGCCAGTTGCGGGCCTGGACGCGGGCCGACCCGATGCGGTCGTCCCAGATCTGCGCTGCGCGCTGATAAGGCGTCTCGGACGCGGGCGATTTGCCATAGTGGGTCGAGGGTCGTTTGAAGATGCTCATGGGTCAGTCGCTTTCGGAGAGGTTGATGGACGCGCCACCGCCGTGGCTGTCGCCGGCTTTGACGGCGTGCGCGGCGACCTGGACGCCTTGGGAAAGTTGCTGATTGCGCTTCATGCGCTTGGCCCAATCGGGCTGACTTTCCGGGGGCGGCGATGAAGCAGTTGCGGCGGGGGCGCCTTCGGTGGCTCCGCCAGCGATCCCGGCAGTAGCATCGGCGCCCGCCTGATAGCTGGACTTGAAGCTGTCGGCAGTTTTCGAAGCGGCCCGTTTAAGCGGCGAAGCGGCGGCTTGAGCGCCAGTGCTGACGACATTGGCGAGACCAGAAGCCACGCTGGCAACGCCGGTCTTTTCGGCCGCACCCAAACTATAGGCGGTCGATGCTCCTCCTGCGAGCGCTGCACCGCCGCGCGCGGCGGCGGCGGCCCCGCCTGCCAATGCGGCTCCGCCTGATGCGACGGCTCCTGCAGCGCTGGCCCCGGCAACGACCATGCCGCCAGCGGCAAGGCCAGTCCCCACGGCGGCGCCGGCGCCCAACTGCGGTCCGCCCGAGACGATGCCGTTCGCAATGCCCGGTCCGAAAATGCCAAGGCCGAGCAGCGACAGGGCGGCAAGAACGATGGCCATGGCCTCGTCGATCGTTGGCGTCGCACCGCCGAAGCCTGCTGTGAACTCGGAGAACAGCGTCGAGCCGATGCCGACGATGACGGCGAGCACCAGCACTTTGATGCCAGACGAAATCACATTGCCGAGCACGCGTTCAGCCATGAAGGCGCTTTTGCCGAAGAGGCCGAAGGGTATGAGCACGAAGCCTGCGAGCGTCGTCAGCTTGAACTCGATCAGGGTCACGAAAAGCTGGATAGCAAGGACGAAGAAGGCGAGCAGCACCAGCGCCCAGGCGAAGAGCATGACGGCGATCTGGATGAAGTTCTCGAAGAAGGACCAGTAGCCCATCATGTTGGAGATCGAGTCGAGCAGCGGTCGCCCGGCATCGAGCCCTGTCTGCGCGACCTTGCCGGGGCTGAGGAGGTCGGCGGTGCTGAAGCCCGACCCGCTAGCCTTGAGACCAAGGCCGGCGAAGCTTTCGAAGACGATACGGGCGAGGTTATTCCAGTTGCCGATGATGTAAGCGAACATGCCAACGAACAGCGTCTTCTTGATCAGGCGCGCCATGATGTCGTCGTCGGCGCCCCACGACCAGAACAGCGCGGCAAGCGTAACGTCGATAACCACCAGCGTTGTCGCAATGAATGCGACTTCGCCGTGCAGGAGACCGAAGCCACCATCGATGTAGCGGGTGAAGACCTCGAGAAAATGGTCGATGACGCCGGTGCCGCCCATGTCAGCGGACCTCCGTGGGATCGGATGCAGACTGCTCCGGCTCAGATCCGAGGAAGCGACGGCGATTGTCGGCCCAAGCCTTCAGGCATTGCGGATCGTGTGCACCGGCCTCGCCCGCTTGCCCGCAGCGGGCAAGCTGCGCGTCGAGCGGATCTTGGGTAACGATGGACGGCACCTTTGCCGGTGCTGTTTCCGGCGCTGAATCGCGGCGGCTCATATCGATCGCGGTTGCCGTGACCGCGAGGGCCACGAAAACAACGGCGCCGATGCGTGCGAGGGTCTTGCCGTCCATCGTCCGACCTCAATTGCCTGACTGGAACATCTTGGCGTTGCCGGGCTGGTAGCCGCTGCCGGGCGTCAGGAACCGGCGGCGCTGTTCCTGACCCTGTGCCGCCGCGGCCGCCTGTTCTGCGGATTGGAGCGCCTGCGCCCGGCCATTGGCCGCGATAAGCGCGGTGAGGTCGGCCAGTTGCTGTGCCTGAAGCGCGAGGAGCTGGTTGCCGGCTTGTGCTGCCTGCAAGGCTCCGGTCGCGCCCTGGCTCTGGCCGATGAGCGCCGACATCTGGGTACGGTTGGTGTCGATATTGCCGACGACACCAGCCTGCACGCGCATGGCATCCTGCAAGCCGCCGACCGTATTCTGCCAACGCGTGCGCGCATCGGCGATGAGCTGGGTATCGCTCGCCGACATGGCGGTGCTGCCATATTTGAGCTGAAAAGCGCGGTCGATCGACTGCACGTCATAGGCGATGTTCTGGGCCTGGCTCAGCAGCGACTGGGTGCGCTGTACCGACTGCTGGAGCTGCTGGAGCGCTGAATAGGGCAGGCTCGCGAGGTTGCGGGCCTGATTGATCAGCGACTGCGCCTCATTTTGGAGCGAGGTGATCTGGTTCGTGATCTGCTGGAGGGATCGCGCCGCTGTCAGCACATTCTGCGCGTAGTTCGAGGGATCGTAGACGATCCCACCAAACCCGAATTGTGCGTAAGCCGGCGCTGCCAGCATCGGAGTGAGGGCCACAGGGGCGATAAGCAGCGCGGCAATGAGCCGAACGCTGCGCGTGCGGCGCAGTTTCATGGGGCTTTGTCCTGGTTTGTGAGGTTGGGGACGAGGTCAGCGGCCCAGCCGAGCCCGTGGTGCCGAAGCCATTGGATAAGGAAGGCTTCGCGTCCGTGCTCGCTGAGGATCTTGGCAATGGCGGCCTGATCGGTCTTCGATGAGGCAGCGCAGAGCGCCAGTGCGACGTCGGACAGACCCAGCTCGAAGAGCCGGTTGCCGCGCCGGGACTGGCAGTAATAGTCGCGCTTGGGGGCTGCCCTCGCGATGATCTCGATCTGGCGATCGTTGAGCCCGAAGCGGCGATAGATGGCCGTGATCTGTGGTTCGATCGCGCGTTCATTGGGGAGGAGCAGCCGGGTCTGGCAGCTCTCGATGATGGCGGGCGCGATTGCCGACCCGTCGATGTCGGATAGCGACTGGGTAGCAAAAACGACGCTGGCGTTCTTCTTGCGCAGTGTTTTCAGCCATTCGCGCAGCTGGCTGGCGAAGCCCTCGTCATCGAGCGCTAGCCAGCCTTCATCGATGATGATGAGAGTTGGCGATCCGTCGAGGCGGTCTTCGATCCGGTGGAAGAGGTACGCCAGGACCGCCGATGCTGCCCCGGTGCCGATCAGTCCCTCGGTCTCGAACGCCTGCACCGTGGCGCTGCCGAGATATTCGGCCTCGGCATCGAGCAGGCGGCCGTAGGCGCCGCCGACGCAATAGGGACGCAGCGCCTGCTTCAGATCATTGGACTGGAGCAGGACCGCAAGGCCGGTGAGGGTCCGCTCGTCGACGGGCGCTGAGGCCAGTGAAGTCAGCGCGGTCCAGACGTGCTCCTTCACGTCGGGAGTCATTGCCACGCCTTCGCGCGTCAGGATCGCGCCGATCCAGTCAGCAGCCCAGCCGCGTTCGGCGAGATCATCGACCCGCGCGAGCGGTTGCAGGTTGACCGAGGTGTCCGCTGCGTCAGTGAGACCGCCACCGAGATCGTGCCAGTCGCCGCCCATGGCGATCGCGGCTGCCCGGATCGACCCTCCGAAATCGAAGGCGAAGACCTGTGCTCCGGCATAACGGCGGAACTGAAGCGCCATGAGCGCCAGGAGAACGGACTTGCCCGCGCCGGTCGGGCCGACGACGAGCGTGTGCCCGACATCGCCGACGTGAAGGGAAAACCGGAACGGGGTCGAGCCTTCGGTCTTGCCGAAGAGCAGTGGGGGCGCTGCAAAATGCTCGTCCCGTTCCGGCCCCGCCCACACCGCTGACAAGGGTATCATGTGGGCGAGGTTCAAAGTGCTGATGGGCGGCTGCCGGACGTTGGCGTAGACATGCCCCGGCAGGGAGCCGAGCCAGGCATCGACCGCGTTGATGGTTTCCGGACTGGCGGTGAAATCGCGGCCCTGGATGATCTTCTCGACAAGGCACAGCTTTTCATCGGCGGTGCGCGGATCGAGATCCCAGACCGTCACGGTCGCTGTGACATAGGCCATGCCTGCATAGTCCGCCCCGAGTTCCTGGAGCGCGAGGTCGGCGTCGGCGGCCTTGTTCGCCGCGTCGGTATCTACGAGGACCGATGCCTCGTTGGTCATCACCTCTTTGAGGATCGCAGCGACGCTTTTGCGCTTGGCGAACCATTGCCGCCTGATCTTGGTCAGCAGCTTGGTCGCATCGGTCTTGTCGAGCAGGATCGCCCGTGTCGCCCATCGGTATGGGAATGCCAGGCGATTGAGCTCGTCGAGCAGACCTGGCGTGGTGGCTGTCGGGAAGCCGGTGATGGTGAGAACCCGCAGATGCGAAGCACCAAGGCGCGGCTCGAGGCCGCCGGTCAGCGGCTGATCGGCAAGCAACGCATCGAGATACATCGGCGTTTCGGGCACGCGGACGCGGTGCCGCTTCGTCGATACGCAGCCGTGGAGGTAGGTCAGCGTCTCGGCATCATCGAGCCAGCGACATTCGGGCATGAAGGTTTCGATCAGCCGCAGGATGCGATCGGTGCGGTCGGCAAAGCCGGCGAGCACTTCGAACGGCGCGATGCCGGAATGCTCCCGACCCTCGTAAAGCCAACTTTCCGCGCGGGAGGCGTCTTCCGCTGGCGGCAAAAAGCAGATGGTGAGGAAGTAGGCGGACTCGTAGTGTGCGCCAGCTTCCTCGAAATCGGCCTTGCGCTCGGCATCGACCAGCGCTGAGGCGGCGTCGGGGAACCGGCAGTCGGGGTAATGGGCCGCGGTATGGCGATCGGCCTCGACGAAGATCGCCCAGCCCGATCCGAGGCGGCGGAAGGCATTGTTGAGCCGCCCGGCTACGGCGACCAGTTCGGCAGGCACTGCGGAATCGAGGTCCGGCCCGCGGAACCGAGCCGTGCGCTGGAAGCTGCCGTCCTTGTTGAGGACCATCCCTTGGCCGACCAGCGCTGCCCAGGGCAGGAAATCGGCGAGCCGGCTGTTGCGGTTGCGGTATTCGGCGAGGTTGAACACGGATGGGCGCTCCTCAGACGGAAAGATGGCCGGGGATGCGCAAATGGCGGCGCACCACATCGACGAAGAGCGGATCGCGCTTGGCGGCCCAGACGGCGACGACATGGCCGATTGCCCAGATGCCAATGCCGACGAGCCAGAGGCGCAGGCCGAGACCGACGGCGCCAGCGAGTGTGCCGTTCAGGATGGCGAGGCCGCGCGGTGCGCCGCCCAAAAGGATCGGCTCGGTCAGTGCCCGGTGAACCGGGACCGTGTAGCCTGCGATCTCGCCGCCCTGTTCGACACCGCCGATCATCAGACGAGCGCCCCGCCGCCGAACGAGAAGAACGAGAGGAAAAAGCTCGATGCAGCGAAGGCGATCGAGAGACCGAAGACGATCTGGATCAGGCGGCGAAAACCGCCCGATGTATCGCCGAACGCGAGCGTCAGGCCGGTGGTAATGATGATGATCACCGCGATGATCTTGGCGACAGGGCCTTCGATCGACTGGAGGATGGATTGCAACGGGGCTTCCCAGGGCATCGAGGAGCCGGAAGCGTGGGCCGCAGGCGCCATCACGGCACTGAGGACAAGTGCAGACAGGGCCGTTGTCAGGCGGTGACAGGAACGATGGGCAAGCACATTCATGGGCAGGCTCCTTCTTTGGGCCGAGGGATGATGGGTGTGACGTGGTAGTCGCCGTCCGGACCCAGACCCTCGACGCGGGCCAGTTCGACAAGGCGGCGAGAAGCACCGCGACCGGCGAGGACGGCGATGAGATCGATCGTTTCCGCGATCAGCGCGCGGGGCACGGTGACGACGGCTTCCTGGATGAGCTGCTCCATCCGCCGCAGTGCGCCGATGGCGCTGCCGGCGTGGATCGTGCCGATCCCGCCGGGATGGCCGGTCCCCCAAGCTTTCAGGAGATCGAGGGCCTCGCTCCCGCGCACCTCGCCGATAGGAATGCGGTCGGGACGCAGGCGGAGCGACGAGCGCACGAGTTCGGACAGTGAGGCGACACCATCCTTGGTGCGCATGGCGACGAGGTTCGGCGCGGCGCATTGCAGTTCGCGCGTGTCCTCGATGATGACGACCCGGTCGTCAGTCTTCGCGACTTCGGCCAGGAGCGCGTTGGTAAGCGTGGTCTTGCCGGTCGAAGTGCCGCCCGCGACGAGGATATTGGCGCGTGCGGCAACACCTGAGCGCAAGGCCTCGGCCTGATCGCTCGCCATAATCCCGGCCGCGACATAGTCAGCCAGCGTAAAGACCGCGACGGCGGGTTTCCGGATGGCGAAGGCGGGCGCGGCGACGACAGGCGGGAGCAGCCCCTCGAACCGCTCCCCCGTTTCGGGAAGCTCGGCGGATACGCGCGGCGAACTGGCGTGCACTTCGACCCCGACATGGTGTGCGACCAGGCGGACGATACGTTCACCATCGGCGGCAGAGAGATGCTCGCCGGAATCGGAAAGCCCTTCCGACAGGCGGTCGACCCAGAGTCGTCCGTCTGGATTGAGCATAACTTCGACGACGGACGGGTCTTCGAGCAAGCGAGCAATCGCGGGACCGAGCGCTGTGCGCAGCATGCGCGCGCCGCGTGCCGACCTTTGCGAATTGTGGTGTGAAGCCGCCATCGGGTTCCCCGTGTCACCGGGGGGAACAGGCGCTCCCCGGCTTGGGGATGATTAAGAGAGCCAGAAATTCGGTCGATTCAACAGCTTTCGGTCGTAGTAGAAGCGTGGCGTGCAAATACAGGCAAACGGCGGAGTTCCGGGGATCTGGGAAGGCAGCGGAGCGACGCGCAGTGCCTTGGTCGCCTGCAACAGAGCACGGACAAGCGCTCGGCATCGCCAATAGCTTTAAGTTCTGCCGGAAGGTCTAAAAATGACCGCTATAACCATCAGGAATGGGCTTCATGACTGCCTACGCGGTCATTCCATTGTTTTTTAACATCGCCGCTGGTATTGACCGTTATCGCGGTCGAGAAATAGCCTTATGACCGCCATAACCGGCATTGAGGTTTATATGACCAACCACCCCCGCCCATATTCCCGCGTGACGCGTGAAGCACTGACCATGATGGGAGGGCTCATTCGCCTCGCACGCAAACAGCGCAAGATGTCGGAGGCTGACCTGGCGGCCCGCGCAGGTATCGCGCGCAGCACGCTGCAACTGATCGAAAAGGGGCACCCCAAGGTAGAAATTGGGCTGGTGTTCGAGGCTGCGACGTTGGTGGGTGTCCCACTCTTTGTCGACGAGCCATCGCGGCTTGCTCCCGAGATTTCCAGGGTCAACGACAAGCTGGCGCTCCTTCCGCAGTCGGTGCGGCGTCCTCGCTCGGAGGTGAAGGATGACTTCTGATCGCCCTCAGCCCACCACTACGACTCACGATCCGATCGCGCCCGCCACGGAGGCTTTCGTGTGGATATGGCTGCCGGGCGCGCTTGAGCCGGTCATTGCCGGGAGGATCGAGTTGGATGGTGGCCTCTATGCCTTCAACTATGGCCGTTCCTATCTCGAACGCGCCAACGCCGTACCGATCTATGCACCGGAGCTGCCACTCCAGCGCGGCAGGATATTGCCCGAAGCACCGCTCGACATGGCCGGGTGCTTGCGCGACGGCGCGCCGGACGCATGGGGGCGCCGGGTCATCATCAATCGTCTGACGGGCCTTGGCGGCGAGGCCGCGCACAATGTCGAGTTCGACGAACTGACCTTCATGCTCAATTCGGGTTCCGATCGCATTGGCGCGCTCGATTTCCAGACCTCAGCCGACAAGTATCAGCCCCGTGAGCAGGACAATGCGACGCTTGAGGAACTGCTGGAAGCAGCCGAACGGGTCGAGCGAGGCGAACCCATCCCCCAGGCTCTGGACAAGGCGCTGTTCCACGGGAGTTCCATCGGCGGCGCACGTCCCAAGGCCTTGATCCAGAATGGCGAAGACAAGTTCATCGCCAAATTCTCAGCCACCAATGATACCATGGCCGTGGTGAAGGCCGAATTCGTTGCGATGCGCCTCGCAGCAGAAGTGGGGCTAGATGTCGCGCCCGTGCAACTGACGAAGGCAAGCGGCAAGGATGTCCTCCTGGTGCGCCGCTTCGACCGCGAATGGAACGGGACAGGCTGGACTCGCCGGGCGATGGTCTCTGCCCTGACGATGTTCGGCCTCACAGAAATGCAGGCCCGTTACGCGAGCTATGTCGACCTCGCAGAGATGGTGCGCGCACGCTTCACCGATCCGCAAGCGACTCTGCGCGAACTGTTCGGGCGGATGGTCTTCAACGTGCTGACGGGCAATACCGACGACCATGCCCGCAACCATGCCGCCTTCTGGGATGGTGCCAGCCTCACGCTCACCAAGGCATACGACATATGCCCGCAGCCACGAAATGGCCGGGAGGCCAATCAGGCGATGCTGGTGAATGGTGAGGACAAGCGCAGCCTGCTGGAAAGCTGCCGCCTATCGGCGCCGAATTTCCTGCTCAGCGACCGCGATGCCCGTGATCTGATCAACGACCAGATCGTCAAGATCGCCCGGTTGTGGCCCAATATCTGCGAGGAAGCCGCACTGAGCGAAGTTGATCGCGGATATCTGTGGCGCCGCCAGTTCCTCAATGATTACGCCTTCGAAGGGTATGTCGATGGAGTGCCGCAACTTTGAGTGCAATTCACCGCAGAAATGGGAATCCAAAGGTCCGCAAAACCGACATCGACGGCTCAGCGACCAAGTTGCTGGGGTTTTTGGAGAGAAACAGGCTCGAAAGGATCTTCGACTACCCCTTCGGATATTCCTACCCGCAGAATTGCTGCGAGAGCGTGTCGCTCATGCTGACCTACCTCCTCGAAGAGAAATATCGGCTCGACAACGTCTGCATTATCAAGGGATCGAAGGCTTGTGGATATGAGCACCATTTCTGGGTCATGGTAGGTGACTGGAACTACGATCTGACCGCACACCAATTTGCCGGCCATAAGCCGAGGATCGGCGTTCTCGCCGATCCCTTATTCCTCTCCTTTCCTCAGTGGAACGTCGAGAATAAGCGGGAGTTCGTGGATCGGTCAGAAGTCGTTGCCGCATTCCGCAGTGGGGTCATTCCGTTTTGAGCGGATGAGATGGCGAAGCACCGCTACCTTCAACCGCGCGTTCCTCTGGGATTTCCTGACGCAGCCTCGGTCCCTTGGCCAACCGTCGGCCGAGTGCCGTGACGAAGGCGTCGTAGCGTTCGCCGGCTTTGGCCCGGGCAGCATGGGCCGCCGGTTCTGGTAAGGCAGGTGTGGTCGCCAGCCAGAAGCGGATGAATACCGCCAAGGTCTCGATCCCGATGCCCACATCGCGTTCCGTTCGCGCCATACGACGATCGAGCTGATCGAGCCGTTTAGCGAAAGCCGCTTCGCGTCGGTCGGCAGCATCCGGCGAAAGAAACGAAGCGATAGCCGCTTCTGCCACTAACGACTGCGACTGATTGCGACGTGCGGCATAATCCGCCAGCATCGTCATGACATCCGGATCGAGATAGACGGAAATCTGGGCCTTCTTCTTGCGGAGGGTCATAGCCATCAGATCTCCATGCCGTCGCCGAAGTCGAGCGATGCCTGCCGTGCCACGCCCTGCATGATCCCGGTCAACGTGCGGTTTCGTGCCGCCAGATCGTCTCCCTCATCATTGTGGTCGCTGTCGATCTCGAACTCATTGGGGATGGGTTGCGGGCTCTCCACCGGCTTGGCCAGACTCAATTCGGGCTGATGGCGGCGCTCGGAATCGGTGGGATCGTCATCATCCCCGCCGCTCGTCAGCATTGCCTCAGCGGGCGCCGGCGGAGGCGGCACGGTCAAGCCGGTCCAGTCGTCTGCCTGCTCTTGCTTCGAGATGACCAAGGCAGGCGGCGGCAGGAGCCGCTCCTTGAATCGCGCATCCTCGAAATAGCGAGCTTTCTTGGCCCGGATCGGCGGAATTCCGGCAACCATGACGATTTCATCGGTGGGCGGAAGCTGCATGATTTCGCCCGGTGTCAGCAAGGGACGCGCGGTTTCGGATCGCGACACCATCAGGTGCCCGAGCCAGGGCGAGAGGCGGTGCCCGGCATAGTTGCGCATGGCCTTCATTTCAGTCGCTGTGCCCAGTGCGTCCGACACACGCTTGGCGGTGCGCTCGTCGTTGGTCGCGAAGCTCACCCGGACATGGCAATTGTCGAGGATCGAGTTGTTCGGACCATAGGCCTTCTCGATCTGGTTCAACGACTGCGCGATGAGGAAGCTCTTCAGCCCGTAGCCTGCCATGAACGCCAGCGCACTTTCGAAGAAGTCGAGGCGGCCAAGCGCGGGAAATTCGTCAAGCATCAGAAGCAGACGGTGCCTGCCGCCTTTTGCCTGCAAGTCTTCGGTGAGACGCCGGCCGATCTGGTTGAGCAGGAGCCGGATGAGCGGCTTGGTCCGGTTGATGTCAGATGGCGGGATGACGAGATAGAGCGTCGTCGGATGCTGTCCGCTGACAATGTCGGCGATCCGCCAGTCGCAGCGCCGGGTCACTGCGGCGACCACCGGGTCGCGATAGAGGCCGAGGAACGACATGGCGGTCGACAGCACGCCCGATCGTTCGTTGTCCGATTTGTTGAGCAGTTCGCGGGCAGCGCTGGCGATGACGGGATGTGGGCCAACCTTGCCCAGATGCGTCGTCGTCATCATCGCGGCGAGCGTCGATTCAATGGGGCGCTTGGGATCGGACAGGAACGCGGCGACGCCGGCGAGCGTTTTGTCGGCTTCGGCATATAGGACGTGGAGGATCGCGCCGACCAGCAGGGCGTGGCTGGTCTTCTCCCAGTGGTTGCGCTTCTCAAGGCTGCCTTCGGGATCGACCAGAATGTCCGCGATGTTCTGGACGTCGCGCACTTCCCATTCGCCGCGCCGAACTTCGAGCAGCGGATTGTAGGCGGCGGACTTCGCATTGGTCGGATCGAACAGCAGCACCCGCCCGAAACGCGCCCGAAAGCCCGCAGTAAGTTGCCAGTTCTCGCCCTTGATGTCGTGGACGATGGCTGAACCCGGCCAGGCCAGCAACGAGGGGACGACCAGACCGACGCCTTTCCCAGAGCGGGTCGGTGCGAAGCACAGCACATGCTCAGGCCCATCGTGCCGCAAATACTCATGCTGAAAACGACCTAGGACGACACCATCGGCACCAAGCAGGCCTGCGGAGCGAACCTCACCGGGTTCTGCCCAGCGCGCCGAGCCGTAGGTCTCGACCTTCTTCGCTTCGCGCGCACGCCAGACCGACATGGCGATGGCAACGACAACCGAAATCAGGCCGCCGGAGGCAGCGATATAAGCCCCCTCGACAAAGATGGCCGGTGCATAGGCATCGAAGCCGTACCACCACCAGAAGAACGAGGGAGGCAGATAGAAAGGGAAACCGAAGAGGCTGAACCATGGCGCCCCCAATTCTGGCTGGAATGCCAGGCGCCAGGCCACCCATTCCGTCGCTGCCCATGTCGTAGTGAGCACGATCAGGATGACGGTAATGACCTGGCCCCACAGGATCTTGGTCGCGGACATAAAAATGCTCCTTTCGAATGTGATGGATCAGAGACCGAGCCCCCGCTTGCGGGCAAAGCTCCAGTCGATGCCGCCGTCGGTGCGAGCCACGCCCGACACATGGCGACCGAGGTGCTGTTCAAGGGCGGGCGTCCAGGGCACGAGTTGGAAGCCGAGGCCATCGTCGAGCATTGCGAAGCGGCCAGACGCCAACGTCATGCGCTGTCGGTAAGTCCCGGCTACATATTCGCCGTTGCCGGTGTGGTTGAATGGCTTGCCCATCTCGGCGGAGAGCCTGTTTCCAAGAGCGTCCAACTCTTGCCGCCGAAGCGTGTCGATGAGATTGCGTGCAAACCGAATCTGCACACCGTGTCGCTCGGCGAGCCCCTGGCGGACCAGATGTTCGGCACGGCGGCCCAGTGCTTCACGCACCTCGCCACCGAAGCCGCCTTCTGACAAGCCGGCTGGTTCCCGGGCGATGGCTTGTCGGTCGAGCCAAGTCGCACCGATGGCTTTAATCTGCTGGGCGATATCGAGGTCTGAGCGGGTGGCTAATGCCACGCGCCGTATGCCTCGTGCGTCATCGAAGGCGCGCAGTTCGACGATGGAGCCCGGGGCGCTGTCACCGGCGGCATCGAGGTCGGACAGCCGGAGGTGATGGGTTCGGCCATCGATGCCGTCTACCACCGCATAGGCGGTGCCCTTCAATTCATCGTCGAGCCCGCGCGTCACCAGACGGCCCACAATCGGCTGGTCGAGATGCTCGGCTGCAAGCACGTAACTAGCAGCGGCGCGTTCGATGCCCCGTTCGGTCAGTGCCCGGTGCATGCGTTTGATGATGTCGCCGCGCTCACCGATTTCGCGCAAGGTTGCCTCGGCCCTATCGTCGATGGACCATTGCCCGGGACCGATCTGTGCCGCGAGCCCGAGCGTCTCCAACTTGCGGAGGCGACCGATCTTGTGGGACTGGAACGGATCAGGCTCCCCGCCGGGCAGCGGCGCCACGTCGATGACACCGTTCCTTCTGCCATCACGAACCAATTGCCGGTCGAGCTGGGTCCACCGCTCCGCGCCGATCTGATGTTCGAGGGTCCGACGAATCTCAAGATCGGTGCGCGGCCCCAATTCCTGGGTGATGAGGTCGCGCGCCCGATCGCGCACGCCTTCCTTGATATAGTCCCGGGCGATGACCAGATCCTGCCCATCGTCACGTACACCGCGCACGATAAGGTGGACATGGGGATGCTCGGTATTCCAATGATCGACGGCAGCCCAATCGAGCCGGGTGCCCAGATCCTTTTCCATCTGCGCTACCAACTCGCCGGTGAAACTTTGGAGATCCGACATCTCCAGTGCGTCATCGGGTGAAACGATGAACCGGAAATGGTGACGGTCATCCCGGCAGCGGTCGGCGAACGACCCGCCTTCGACGTTGCTCGTATCCGGACCGAACAGACGGGCTTTCTCGCCATCGCGGGTAACGCCTTCGCGGCGCAGATAATCGAGATGGGTCGTAAGCGGCGCGCTACGCGCAGTGTGCCGGACGATGCGCGCCTTGACGACGGCGCCGCGTGTGCGTGCGGTTATGAGCCTGTTGGCCTGGATGCTAGCGCGCTGTCCTCGGCCGAAACGCGAGGTATTTCTCGTCTTGATGCGACCTGCGCGTGAAATACCCCCGCCAGCTCGCTCGGCTGCCGCCAAGGCCTGGGCGATGAATGGCCGTGCGCGCTGCGAGCCCGATGAACGAATGCGGCCAGGGCGGATGCGAAATTCGCGGTCATCGGCCATCGGTGCACCGAACAATGTGTAAAAGGCGATGGAGAAGCAGACTGTTAGGTAGGTTCGGCACCTTGCCGATACCCGGCGCAAGGTGCGCAAAGGCCACAAAAACCTCGGAAAAACAACCAACCGACCGAGGCGCAACGTGCGCCCTTTTATCCTGCCCTCCCTCGGTTGTGGGCGCAGCCTCCCCCCATCTCCCGCTATCCTTCGAGAGAATGCGATTGGGTGAGGTGTCGATCATTGAGGTCCTGCCCCCGCAGTCCGCGCAACGAAGAGGCCGTGGGTTTGCTTGGCAGGAGCGGTGTCGGCACGTTGCAGAGGCTCGATACCTTGCGCGTCAGCTGGCTCTGCCGTCAGCGCACCGGAGACGTCACGGCGACCGACGAAGATCGGCGAACGTGTCCAAGCGAAGCGATCGACCATCGCAATTGTCGGAGTGCTTGCAACGCGATTCTGCCCGATCGCGGGTGCGACCACAGCGACGTAGGCGCGAGTTTCGGCGGGCAAAGGTCGCCCCCTGAGCGCAGCTTCATATCGCCCGGGGCCGGCATTGTAGGCTGCTATCCAGCCCGGCGACCCGTAGCGATCATACAGCTCACGGATGTATCCAGCGCCTGCGATGATGTTGTCGTGCGGATCGAAAGCGTCTGGTCCAAGGCGATGCCGTGCGCGCAAATAGTCCCATGTTGCAGGCATGATCTGCATCAGGCCCATCGCCCCCATTGGCGAAACGGCGCGAGACTTTCCGCGACTTTCGGCATGCATGACGGCGTGCAGCCAGGCTGGAGGAAGCGCAAAGCGTGACGCCGCCTCGGTGATGAATTCGCTGAACGGAACTCCTGGCATCGCGCGTTCGGTCGCAGCCGATTGCGCGAGCGTGGCCGTTGGCATGGAGCAGGCGCAAGTCAGGCCGGAAAGGAAGAGGAGTGCAGAGCGGTGCATGGCATCAATCCCGCGCATCACGTCTGGATATGCGATTCCAGTGCAGCGACCAGCACGCACCGTCGTCGGCGTCGCGGAACAGATTGGCGCGAATGGGCTGCGGCAGGGCGGGGTCGTCGATGATCAGCGCGATGTAGGTGCCGGCGCGCTCGCCAGTACGTTTCCAGCCCGCGCCAATCTCCGGTCCGACCTCGATGCCGTCGTCAAGACGGAGATGAATGCGAAAGTCCGGCGCATTTTCAGCATCAGACGGCTCGGCGGGCAGGATGCCGACCTCCTGGCAATGCGAGAAAGTATGGATACGTCCGACAAAGCCGTCCGCCGTTTCAGTGAAGGTGCCGATCTGTGGCATTGCAGGTCTCCTCGCGTTGCCGGTTGAGATGCTGGTTGGTGAGCGATGACCCGGCCAAAGGGGCGCGGTCAGCGCGCCGCCGGATGGTCGGCTGCGCGCCAGACGAATTGGCCGTTCGCCGCTTCATCGATGTAGATCGGCGTTGCTCGACCAATAATCGTGCGAGCCGAGATCGGGCCGAAATAGCGACCGTCGAGACTGTCCCGCACGGCGGAATTCATCAGGAAGACGGTGCCTACTGCGATGCGGCGGCAACCCTGCCAGACCGGCAGTCTCCGCCCTTTGCGGTCTCGGTCGAGCACATCGCCAAGAGGCATGCCGTCGACGGTGATCGTGCTTCTCAGCCGACAAACAGTTTGGCCGGGCAGTGCTGCCACGTGCTTCATCAGCGGCACGCCCCTACCGAGGTAACCGCGCTCCACCATGAAATCGGCCAGCGGCCGCTGCGGTGTCACGGCGACCAGATCGCCGACGCGAAGATTGCGCGGCGGCTCAAGCCCATAGAGACCGATGGGAACGCTGGCCGATGCATTCCAGACCAGCCGGAGCGGCAAGGGCACGAACGAAGCGATGCCGATGCCCAGCACGCAGAAATACGTCGTCATGACGTAGCCGAAACGGGTCATCCCTCGATCTCCCGGCGCTTGAGCCATGCCTGATGACGCTCTGGCGTGTATGCACGGGGTGCCTGACCGACGCTCATCCGGTTCGCGACATGGCGCCAGTGATCGGGGGCTACGTCGCAGGCATCGAGTCCGACGGCTTCCACATCATCGATCATACGAAGGATCTGGCAAACCTTGGGCCAGCCATCGGCAGTCAGCAGGATCTCGCCGCCGGGTCGGATGAAAGGCAGCGTCTGATGGTCCTCACCAGGTGCCACGGCACGGACGATGTCGATCCGCGAAGCAAGGGTGCCGAAGTCGTTTGCGGCCCAGCGAATGAAGCCGAAAACGCTGCCCGGTCGATAGCTAAGCACGCGCCGTCGTCGATCGAGGATCTGTTCGTGGACATGGCGGCCGAACCTGATCCAGTTCTCGATCCGCTTCTCGATATGCGTCAGTTCGACGTGGGTCAGGGCATCGGCAGCGTGCGTGAGCGGCGCGGGGCCGAGCCGCGCACCGGAGGCCGTGGCGCTGTTCATGATGGATCTCCAAAGAAGTTTGCAGAGGGTCGGTCAGCAGCGCGAGAACAGCCGATTGAGGGGCCACAGGTCCGCTGCGGTCGCGCGAGATGGAGCCGTGGGATCAGCATGGCTGCTCATCCGGCGGCGACTTGAAGGGAAGTTCGGGTGTGCGGGCAAATTCCCGCTCGTTGTGGAGATGAGATCGCCGCTGCCGCGCATTGACCGTGAGGCTGTTGCGGACCGTGTCGATGAGGCCGCGCACATCGCGCGCGCGTTCTTCAATGTTAGATTCTTGGTTAGAATCTAAGTTACGGGTGCGATTTCGGCTTACCCTGTCGAGAGTTAGCCCCTGTTTTGGTTCCCGTTGGCACGAGGCCGGGGTTCCTGATGGCACGGGCGCTCTGGTTCCCGATGGCACGACGCCATCCACAGGCTTTCCACCGGGCGTCGACGGCTTGAACGCGAGCAGTGTTCGGCCGCGGGCTTCCACTTCGAGGAACAGGACATAGCCCGGGAGCGGCTGGCGACGGACGATGTCCCGCAGCTCAAACGCAAACCGCTTGAAGGGCGACAGGCTGCCGGACTTCAAGTGAAGGTGGCGAAAGTCGAACCGCCAGCCATGACGCTGCTTTCCGCCATGTTTGCGGACCAGACGGTAGAGCCAGCGATCAAGGCCGCCGGTGAGATCGAAATAGGACCGGTCGATGGTCAGCACGAGGGCGTCGTCAAGCACGGCTTGATAGAACCAGTCGGGCAGGATCATCTCGATACCGTCGGGTCGGCCATTGCTGTCCCGACGTTCCTTCCATTCATTGATCCATGAAAATCGGTGCCGCCGTCCCTCGGCGTGTTGGCGTATGGAAGTGGCCACGGTAGTCGATTGCAGCCGGTCCAACGCTGCTTTCAGGCGCTGGTAGTCGCGCATGGACGTGCCGCGTCCGATGAACTTCAGCACCTCATAGGGCGTGGCGACGATCAGCCGGGACGTTTGAAAGCCGGCGTCGCGCGCCTCGACGATCTGGCTGGCGGCCCAAATCAGGATATCCGCATCCCAAATGGTGGCCATGCCATGATCCGGCACGGCCTCGACCCGGATCGAAACATTGCCAGCAGCAAAGTCGATTGGTGTGACGCGGTGGGTCTTGGACAGGGAAAAGAATGGATAGGCCATGAGGTCCTGCGCGTCTCGGGGGGCGACGTCGCCTGGGATCGTGCGGAACAGATCGAGCTGTCCGCGCTCCGGGAGGGATTGAAGGCGTGGTGCCATGTGCAAATCCGGCGCGGGTCAGCGCGCCAGACGGCCAGCCAAAGGAACGACATCGTCCGGATGCCACTTTGCTGGCAGCACGGTGCCGCGGGGGTCGGACGTCGAGGTGACGGCACCGCGCTCAGCCCAATGCTGCAAATCATCGACCGAGTAGACCACCCGCCCACCAAGCTTCTTGTAGGCGGGGCCGGTGCCGTAGGTCCGATGCTTTTCGAGAGTTCGCGGCGAAAGGCTGAGAAACGCGGCGGCTTCCTTGGTACGCAAGTAGCGTGGCGGCAGAACGGCGAGATCGGGTCGCATAGGTCGGCCTTTCGTGGGCTTCGTTGGTGCCGTGGGAGATCGACGGCGGGCGAAGGCCACAATGGCGAAGCGAAATCGGCGAGTTGCAGCGGGATTTTCCCACCCTGCGAATTTCCACACCGGTAACGGGCAGTGGATCGGGGCGACCAAGTTCATTTTGCCCAAGTCACCAGAGGTGATACGGGCAGCTTCCTATGATTGTGCTTTGCCTTGCGCTGATCTTCGGATTGATCGTTGCCGCCTTGTCGCTGCGAGCAAATGGTCGTTTTCGGACTGCCGATCGGTTGCCGATGCAGTGGTCTTTGTCAGGATCGGTAAACTGGTGGGCTCCACGCATTGTCGCGCTGAGCTTCATTCCGGCGACAGCGGCGGTGATCCTTGGCCTTTTCGTGTTCCTCGCACTGACTGTGAGGCCGAGGGCCGGACAAGAAGATATGGTTTTGCCGATGCTGATAATCATCGGCTCGGCGTTCACCGCAGTGCAGGTCTTGCACCATTGGTTGATTGCCAGAACCCTGCGCGACAGTCGTGGCTAGCCAATCACCATCCACATGACGTTATGTGCGTCGGCGGTGCCGCAATAGATTGCGATATCCGCCCGCTATCATGGCTCGGGCATCACGTAGCAACGCCATGACTGCATGGCGTGAGGCAGACGCCTGCCATTCGTCCCGGCTGACAGGGCCGATGCGGAACAGAGTTCGAGCGATGTCCTGTTGGGTGGCACCACTGCGCGCCCCATCGAAAGCCTGCAACATTCGGCGCGATCGCATCCGTTGCTGTCGGGTCAACCGAGTATCAGGCGGAATGGCCCGCCCATGAAGCGCTGCTAGGAGGCGATGCGTGGCCTCCAGCCTACCAAATCCATCAATATCCAGTGGAATCAAGGCCACCGCCTGGCCGGACCCGGAGGTCAAAAGCTGGATCTGGATATGCTCGCCGTTGGCTAGCGGGAGGGTGATGCTGCCATCGCTTCCGGTGATCGCCTCAGGCAGCGAGTGCCCGCCAGAACGGGCGGTCAACTCAGATGGAGCATCGGCAACCACGACGATGCTGGTGTCGTCCTGGGGCATCCAGATAACGGTAGTGGCGGCCTGATCGAGTGCTGGGTCGACCGCGAAATCGTAACCTCCAGCGCTGACGGATCGCGTCCGTCAGCATGGGGATGTTGGCATCTTTCGCCGACAATTCGTCGAAATCGCGGTTATAGGCTTCGTTTCGTCGAAGCCATTCCCACGCAAGGCCCGAGGCGCTCATGCGTTCGACGGGTTCGTAGCGTGCAGCGGAACGCCATTGAGAAGCATCCGGCATCATCTCGATTCTCCCCCGGCCTCAGACGATTACGGGAGGGCGATGATTCCTTTCTGTGACGGGAGCCGGAAGTCCCCATCTCGGCAACAGGCGATGCCGCAGCGGCATCACCTGTCAGTCGGGCTGCCCCTTGCGCAGCAGTTCGCGGTAGCCGTGTTCGGTCATCCATCGCGCGCGCGCAAGGTGGGCGTCATGCACCTTGCGGGTTCTTTCCGGATCGATCGCCGCGTTTAGTCCGAACAGGATCTGCGCGGCTTCACGCCAGTCGGCGCCGTCCCGATGCGCATCCAACAATCGGAGATACAGCACCATGTGCTCACGATCGTAAGAGGTGAGTTGCTGGCCCTGCGGCGGTTGATCAAGAAACTGCGGTGTAGACTCGTCCATCACCGGCCACCACGTTGTTCTAGGTGTTTTTGCGACTTTCCATCGGCCCTAGCATTGATCCTGAACAGCGGCTCGCAGAATTTTTCCGGTCGAAGATAGCTGTGACAGCCGACCTCATGGCCTGGCTGATCGATCACCTGGTTGATGGAGTCGCAGAACACCTTCGCCCTTCTCCGTGGACAGGAGAACGACACCGGCGGATTCAAGCGCCCTGCGCACCTGATCGCGTGTGGATTCGTACACCTCGAGCCCGCTTTCGGATTCGAGGCGCTTGAGCGCGGTCAGAGAGACCTGGGCCTTGTCAGCGAGCGTCTCCTGTGTCCATCCCAGCAACGCGCGTGCGGCCCGCGATTGGCGAGCGGTGATCATGCATGATCGCCTCCCACCACCGCGGATGAACGCGCCAGAACTACGACTATATTAGTCGTCCTTGGCGCAAATGCCACCTCCATCGTGCGGCAATCAAGCTTTGGATCTGCGAACTAGTGGCGAGGCGGCCGGAACTGATTCGGTCGCTCGAATGCCAAAAGGCCCCGGCCGTTTCGGCCGGGGCCTGGCTGCGGGCCTCAGTCGCCCCGGCGACCATTGGGGCGAGACCAGATCAGCGAATAACCTTCGCCGTCTTCGTCGTCGAAGAGGTTGGCGTAGATCGGGGCATTGAAGCTTGGATCATCCAGCTTGAGGCCCAGGTAGTCGCGGCCTTCGCCCGAACGCTTGGACCAGGCTGCACCGATTTCCGCGCGGCCGACCACGACCCGGTGGCTGGGGGCGTTTTCGCCGGTGGCGCGCAGGTCGGGAATGATGCGCACACCCTTGGCCTGGACGCTGAGGGTGATGATGTCGCCGGTGAACTCGTTCGAGCCGGTCTTCTTGAAGGTGCCAATGGTAGCCATGAGAAATCTCCGTTCATTCGTCTTCGAACCCGCACCATTGCGGCCTCGATGGCGATCGAGAGGCCGGAGACGACCGACGCCGCACAGCTTGCTGCCGCAGCGAAGCGCAGGACGGCGTGAAGCCAGCTTTCTTGTCTCGCGAGGAATGACGGCCCTGGCCGGCAGGGGAAGAAAGTTGGCGGAACGCGGTTGCGGCATAGGCGGTCGAGGCGCAGCCGGTCTTCGGCCAGATCAGCCCATGACAGAGGCCGTTTGGAGCGGGCGCGAGCGAACTGTTATGGGACAATCGTGGCGATACGCCTTCGCCCTTCAGACCGGCGCGGCCCACCAACACCGCGATCTCGCCCTCGCCAGACAGGCTGGCGCGCTATCAAACGCAGCACGCATCACGAAACGCCCCGGGCCACGTGCTGGTCACATACCGCGTCAATCGGGCAACCCTTGGTCGTTCGGACGGTGGAGCCTTGTGGGAGTATGGGCCAGCGTGATCCGACGATGCAGCCCCGTTTTGCCGCTCTCTTCCAGCAGGACGGCAAAAGTTTCGCCTCATCGGTCGTCCAGTAAATCTATCGGCCTGCTTCAGGTGCTTGCCAGATGCCCCGGCGACGGCTTGGTGCCTGCCATGCCTGCTACTCGAACGAACGCCGTGCAGCCCACAACGATCGCGCCGATCACCGAGAATACTTGCTGCCAGGTTTCGGAGGGCATGGTGTGCTGCACGATGCCGCGGGTAGCGTGGTATCCGGCCATGACCGCAGGCGCGACGAAGGCGAGTGCAATCAACAGTCTCGCCCAAGTGGGCCGCACGAGCATTAGGCCAATCTGTCCAAAGCCGAGCGTCAGGCCTGCCGCAAGCAGTCCGATGAATGTCGCGCCCAGCCAGCCGGCGCCGGATTGATAGGCCCATGCAGCAACGCTCATGCCGACGAAAAAGGGCAGCGCGAACACCGCAAGCGTGAACAGCAACCAGCAAAAGAAGCTGATCGCCGCAATCGACAGAAAAATACCAAGAATAATCATGGTGGCGGTCTCCCGTGACAAAAGGTCTGACGGTTGCGCCTCCACCACCACCACAGCGCGGGTAGCCATATAGCGGAATTCAGGCCCCAGCGGGAGCGGAAACCGTTGCAGTTTCCACGCCGCCGGAGCGATTGGGCGCGGTCAGAGCGCGAAAGGATCGATTTCCGCGATGACTTCGGCATCGTGATCGAACTCGGTGGCCGGTATGACCGACAGGCTGCCGTCACCAGCGCGGAAAATGACGATGGCGACCATCAGGGTTGCAGCGAGGCTGAAGGCGAAGGCTTGTGCATCGTTGAGGGACATCGGACCTGCTCCTGTTCGAAGCGGAGGCTCATCCCCCGCTGACAGGCGCCCGACGTGACTGGCCAAGGGCTGCAATCACCGGGCTGGCGAAGCCAGTTCGGCGGCACGCTTTGCGTAGTCCGACCCTTTACGGGTTGATGGCGTCAGGCCCTGGGCCGGGCCAAGGATCAGCGCATTTGAAGCGGGGGTGAGCAGTTGCCGAATGGGAGCGATGTGGCTGAGGATCATGGCTCAAGCGAAATTTGCATGCCGCGCGTCTGTGACAAAGCTTGACGCCGCCCTATTGGAACGGCTTGTTGCCAGTATGTTCGAACCGTTCAATGCCATTCAGATTCGTGTGTCGATTGACGACATAGAGCCTCCGGTCTGGAGGCGGCTGATCGTCCCGATTCACTGGAATCTCGAACAACTCCATCTGACGATCCAGGCCGCATTCAACTGGTGGAATTACCATCTGCACGAGTTTCAAATCGGGGGGCTGCGCTTCGGCGATGCTGCCGCCGCCTACGAGGGTTCCTGCGAAGACGACCCTCAGGTCTTTGAGCAGACCGACGTGCGCCTGCGGGACTTCTCGAGATCTGGGACGAGGTTCAACTACCTCTATGATTTCGGCGACAATTGGATGCACACTGTCGAATTGGAGCAATGGCTTTCCCTCGATGCTGCGCCGAAGAAAGCCCAATGCGTAGATGGATCGGGTGCTCGCCCTCCAGAAGATGTTGGCGGAATTCCCGGCTATGAACGGTTTCTCGAAATCATGAGGGACCCCGATGATCCAGAACATGGCGAAACCAAACAATGGTGCGGAGGCCATTTCGACCCGGACTGGTTTGACCTGGCGATCATCGACAAGGACGTTGGCAATGCACTGAAACCCAATGTCAAACGGCGGCTGCACCAGCCCAAGCCTCGAAAGAGCTAGCGTCCGGCGGCGCTCAGGCGCCGCCGGAGCCGAACCGATAGACAGGAATCCCGAGCTTGCGGGCCTTATCGGCGAGGTTGTCCTGAATGCCAGAGCCGGGGAAAATGATGACCCCGATCGGCATGATGGCGAGCATCTGATCGTTGCGCTTGAAGGGCGCTGCCTTCGCATGGCGCGTCCAGTCTGGCTTGAAGGCGATCTGTGGCACCTTGCGGGTATCTGCCCAGCGTGATGCGATTTTCTCGGCCCCCCTGGGTGAGCCGCCATGCATCAGTACCATGTCGGGATGCTTGACCTTGATCTGGTCGAGCTTGGCCCATATCAGCTGGTGATCGGCACATTCACCGCCGGAGAAGGCGATCTTCGGCCCTGCTGGCAGGAGCACTTCGGTTTCGGCGCGGCGCTTGGCGTTGATGAAGTCGCGGCTGTCGATCATGGCGGCCGTCAGGTGGCGATGGTTAACCATGGAGCCCGAGTGCGGTTTCCAGCTCGACCTGGTTTGCCGCTCGAATTGCTCTGCGGCCTGATCGCGCATCAGTTCGAAAGCATCGCGCCGTTCAAGGAGGCTTTGCCCCTGGGCGGTCAGGCGCTCCAGTTCGACGGACTTCACCTCGCTGCCATCCTGTTCGTTCTGGAGGCGGCGCTGGCCCACCTCGTTATCGTCGAGTTCGCGTTCGATCCGCTGGCAGGCGCGGTGGAAGAGATTGACCGTCGACCAGAGGAGGTCGTCGAGGTCGGGCTCGAGGCGCGTGTCTTCCATGCTGGATATCAGGGCATCGAAGATGTCGGCGATGGCACCGGCGACCCGGTTGCCTTCGGGCAATGGGCGGGGATCGGGTTCATCGTCGAAGGGGCGGTAACCGTAGAGCTGAAGTTCCTGCAAAACGTGATCGGTCGGAGAAGAGGTGTGATGCGGTTCAAAGTCGTCATGCTCGTCCATCGGATGCTCCATCGATTGGACCGCGCCCTCGCGGCCTTCATGGCGAGGAAGCCCACGAACGGGCTGGCTCTGCACCCGTAGGGCCGCAGCGGCAGCGGAGGATGGCGCAAGGCCGGCTATTTTGCTTCGCGATGGAAAGGCGGGCGAAGCGCGCCGCCGGAAAATAGCTGGCCTCAGCCATTGCGGGGCCGGAACGCTTGTGGGCCTATCGCCCTCTCGAAGGCCGGGCGCGGCCCTTTGTCGATGGTGAGAGCAATCGCGATGCGAGCATACCCGTAGGACCGCAGGATATTCACCGGACCGATGATCAGGCTGAATAATCGAGAAAACGAGCCTCGTCCTGCGGGGCGATCTGGCCCCGGATATTTGCCCGCAGCGCGTCAAGGCCGTGGGCGCAAAGGTCCTCGTTGAAATCCCCCCGCTCTGGCGACAGCACGAACGCCTCGATCCCGGCTGCATGGGCTCGCTCGACCAAGCTATCGCCGGCCCAATCGCCTGCCGGATCATTGTCGCGGATGATGTAGAGGCGGCGCAGCGCATCGGGGAATGCGATGGCAGCGAGGTGCGCAGCCGAAAGTGCCGCGGCCATCGCCATGCCGGGGACGGCTTCGCGAACGGATAGCACGCTCTCGATGCCCTCGCCTGCAGCCATGACTTCGCCGGGAATGCCGAAGCGAACCGCATGACCGAGCAGGTTCCCCATCGCCTTGCGCGGAGTGTTGATGGGTGCCTTGTCGGCCCCATCGGGGGCCAGCCAGGTACGGTGCACTCCGGTGATCAGGCCATCGAGATCGGTGACGGCGGCGATCATCGCCGGCCATGTCTGGGTGGCTTCGCCTTCCCCCGCTCGATAGTAGCAGCGGGGATGGAAGCGCAGGGTTGCCGGCCCGGGCAATGACGCAATGCCGCGATGGTGCAAATAGGTGCCGACGACGGATCTGCCGATTGGCTGTGACATGGCAAAGAGCCGCTTTGCGGCATCGGCCGAACCTTTCGCCGCTCGCACCAGCTTGTTCGGTAACGGCGTGGGTTCTGGATGCGGCAGGCTCAGGAACGCGCAGGCTTCTTCGGCAACATCGGCGAACTCAGTGAGCCCCCGTGCCAGTCGGATTAGGTCCAGCAAATCGCCGTGCTCGCCGGTGGCCGCGTCCTGCCACTTGCCCGCCGCGCCCTTGGGGGAATCGTGGAGCCGGACGAAGAGGGAGCGCCCCGGCGTATTGTTGGTATCGCCGACCAGCCAGTAGTTGCCATGCTTGCAGCCGGCACTGAGGTAGCGGCGGCACACCGCCTCGGCCTGGCGGCCGAGACGATGGGCAACATCGCCTGCATTGACCCGGGCCATCAGGCAGCCTCCCGTTCCAGCAGGCGCTGGGCTGGATAGGTTTCAAGCAGTCGTGCGAGAACGGTGGGGCCGCTTGCGTCGACCGGGACGAAGAAGCGCAGCTTCCACGAGATGATTTCGGTGAACAGCCCGTAGGCGCGCAGGCGTTCGCGCATCGCCTCGGTAAAGCCGGTCAGCTCGATGCGGTTTGCGGCCATGACCTTGACCCGCCGCAATTGCAGGCCTTCGGCAAGGTCGATGATTGTCTGCCCGTCGAGGAGAGCACCGTAGGCGGCATCGCCGGTCAGGTCGGGCGAGCTCGAAGTGTCAGCATTGGCCGCCCATGCAGGCGAAACGCGCCGGCCAATGATGCGCTCGCCGTCGTCGGTCTGGAGCCGATAGACCCGGGTCGATTCATCGGGCAATCGCTTCCACACCGGCAGGAGCAGACCAGCCACGATGTGGATCGTGCTCTCCGTGAAGGTCGGCACGTCTGTCAGCTCGCGTTGCCAGGCATGGGCGAAGGCATCGCGGTCCACCTCCTCCCAGTGGCTGTCAGCCATCATGGCGTATGAGGCGTGATGGTGTTCCATCGGACGGATCAGGCGAACCCGGCGCTCGATCTCGCCATCGTCCAGCATCAACGATGGTGCCGGGACCTGGACGGCGGCGCGGCCCGACTTGGTGTTGACCAGTAAACGACCATGGTCATTTCCCAGCCAAGCCAATGCATCGGCGAGCGACAGTGGCCGATTGCGCTCGCGCTGGGCGATGGTCAGCAACCGAGTTTGGGCGCCGGTTGCCGGGTGGGTGTAGATGCTAACCCTATCCGTAACGACGAAGCTTTCTGCGGTGAGGGTTTCGAGCCCCAGATCATAGGTGCCGCTCGCCACGGCGCCAGCAACCTTCGCGTCGAGCAACTGCTCAAAGGCCGAGAACAGGATGCCCTGCAATTCGATGGTGAGTGCGAGAAGCCGGTTCAGGAAGGTCGTGATCGGCGGCAGTTCGTCCTTGTTTCCATTGGTGTCGGTCAGTTTCAGGCCTGTGGCATTCTCGAACCGCTCGAGCGAGCAGCCCTCGATCTTGCCGCGGATGACGAGAAGATAGAGCTGTCGCAGCGCCGCGCGGGCATAGGGGCTTTCGAGATTGTCCTCGGGCCGGAACAGGCCCTGGCCTCCGGTCTGCCGCTGGCCGCGCGTGATTGCCCCGAGCGTGTCGAGCCGGCGCGCGATCGTGCTGAGGAACCGCTTCTCGGCCTTCACATCGGTCGCGATCGGCCGGAAAAGCGGTGGCTGGGCCTGATTGGTGCGATTGGTCCGCCCCAGACCCTGGATCGCGGCATCCGCTTTCCAGCCCGGTTCGAGAAGATAATGGACGCGCAGGCGCTGATTCCGGGCGGAGATGTCGGCATGATAGCTGCGTCCAGTGCCGCCGGCATCCGAGAAGACTAGGATGCGCTTGAGGTCGTCCATGAAGGCGGCGGTCTCTGCCAGATTGGCGCTGGCGGCCCGGTTTTCGACGGCGAAGCGCTCGCCTTTGCGCACGATCCGCCGCGAGCGCCCGGTGACTTCCGCGACCATTTCGGTGCCGAACCGCTGGACGATTTGGTCGAGGGCGCCGGGCACCGGTGACAGGGAGGCAAGCCGTTCGATGAGGTCGTCACGCCGTGCGACAGCTTCACGGCATTCGACCGGCTGGCCATCGCGAACGACTAGGCGCGACGCCAGATTGCCCTCGCTGTCGGTGTAGGGCTCGTAGAGCTGCACCGGGAAGGAGTGCTGCAAGTACGAGAGAACATATTCGCGCGGCGTGATGTCCACGCACACATCGCCCCATTCTTCAGTCGGGATCTCGGCGAGCCGCCGTTCCATCAAGGCCTCGCCGGTGGAAACGATCTGAATCACGGCAGCATGATCGGCCTCGAGATCGCGTTCGATGGAGCGGATCAGGGTGGGCGTCTTCATCGAGGTCAGGAGGTGACCGAAGAAGCGCTGCTTGACCGACTCGAAGGCGCTGCGGGCGGCGGACTTCGCCTGGCGGTTGAGCGTGCCATCGCTGCCGGTGATATTCGCGGCTTCCATTGCCGCATCCAGGTGGTTGTGGATGATC
>NZ_BCTX01000020.1 GCF_001590985.1 Novosphingobium naphthalenivorans NBRC 102051 | reverse complement strand
GGGGATGTCCCCTTTCTCTCTCCAAACGAAGCGTGAAGGGAAGTCCGCCATCCGTCTTGGAACATTTTTTGAAGGTCATCGAGCGGGCGGACGGTGGGACGGAGATCCGCACGAAACCGTGATTGCCGGTGTCGCATGGCGTGCCCGGTGAAGGGCCTCGCGGATCTCCGCCGCTATTGCGCCGTCATTGTCTTATTTCGTGAGCGCTGCGGTCTGCGGGAACGGGGCATCTTCCCCGTCCTGCCAGTTGCCGCCCAGCGCGCGGAACAGATCGACTTGCGCAAAGGCGACATCGCGTGTCGCCTGGGCATAGTCGGTGTCCGACTGGGCCAGCGTTCGCTGCGTATCGAGCACGTTGAGCGCGTCGATCTGGCCACGGCTCTGGCGGGCAAGGCTGACTTTCGCGGCCCGGTCCGCCGCATCGCGCGCCGAGGCAAGGCGCGCCTTGCGCAGCAGGGCGTTGCGATAGGCGGACAGGGCCGTTTCGGTTTCCTCCAGCGCCCGCAGCACAGTGCCGTCGAAGGTGGCGAGATCGGCTTGCACGTCCGCCCTGGCTCCACCGATGCGGGCGCGGATCGCTTCCTGATTGGGGAAGGCCCACGAGATCAGCGGACCGACCAGCCAGCGCAAGGGGCCCGCGCCGAACACGTCCGTCGCGCCGGCAGCGGTCGTGCCCACCGAAGCGCCCAGCGTGATCTTCGGATAGAGATCGGCCGTCGCCACGCCGATCCGCGCGGTGTCGGCGGCGAGGCGGCGTTCGGCGGCCTTCACGTCGGGGCGCCGGGCCAGCAGGGTGCGGCCGTCACCGATCGGGATCGGCTGGCCGACATCGGGTGTGGTGGTCCGCTCGCGGACACTTGCGGGAATGTCCTGCGGCGTGCGCCCCGTCAGCGTGGCAAGGCGGAACAGGGCGGCATCGCGCGTGGCCTGCAGCGCGGGGATGGCCGCTGCCTGTTGCTCGCGAAGCTGCGTGACGCGGATGACGTCGAGCTTCTGGTTGAGCCCGTGTTCGAAACGGGCCTGGGTGATCCGCACCGAGCGGTCGAGCAGATCCACCGTATGCTGCGCCACGGCGAGCTGCTCGGCCGCGCTGGTGGCATCGACATAAGCGCGCACGGTATCGGCGGCTACCGTCACCCGCACCGCATCGGCATCTTCCCGCGCGGCGGCGTAATCGGCGCGCGAGGCCTCGATCCCCCGGCTCACGCGGCCGAACAAGTCGAGTTCATAGCTGACGGCGAATTCGCCATCGACGGTGCGGCCCTGCCGGTCGGCGCCGGGCAGGACCTGGCTCTCGGCCTTGCGGCCATACGTGCCGGAGCCGTCGATCGAAGTCTGCGGCAGGGCGTCCGCGCGCGATCCGCGCAAGTTCGCTCGTGCCTTTGCGATCCGGGCCACGGCCACGCGGACATCGGTGTTCGCAGCCAGCGCATCCTGCACAAGGCCGTCGAGCACCGGGTCAGCGTAGAGGCGCCACCATGTGTCGTCGGGCGCCGTGGCCGTGACTTGCGGAGACCCGGCGCCGATGAACGGCGCCTCGGCGGCGGGAGGTGTCACCGGGGCGACATAGTCGGGACCGGCAGCGCAGGCCGCGAGGCTGGCCGAAGCCAGCAGCGCCGCGGCAAGGTTGCGCATCTTCATTGTTGCAGTTCCTTTCATTCCGCCGGTTCCAGCGCGTGGCTTTCATGCTCGGGGCGGCGCGGCCGTCCGGGGAAGCGGGCCGCCAGATGGCGGCACACCACGTAGAAGGTGGGGGTGAACAGCAGGCCGAAAGCCGTCACGCCGGTCATGCCGAAGAACACCGCCGTGCCCAGCGCCTGCCGCAGTTCGGCGCCCGCGCCATCCGCGATTACCAGCGGCACCACGCCCAGGATGAACGCGAAGCTGGTCATCAGGATCGGCCGCAGACGGGTGCGCGCGGCATCGACGGCGGCTTCCACCGGGGAGAGCCCGCGTTCCTCTTCCGCCTGCTTGGCGAACTCGACCACGAGGATCGCGTTCTTGGCGGCTAGCGCGATCAGCACGACGAGGCCGATCTGCGTGAGGATGTTGTTGTCCATCCCCCGCAGGTTCACGCCCAGCATGGCCGCGAACAGGCACATCGGCACGATCAGCACGATCGCCAGCGGCAGCGTTAGGCTCTCGTACTGGGCGGCCAGCACGAGGAAGACGAAGAGCACGGCCATGCCGAACACCACGCCCGCGGTATTGCCCGCTGTGGACTGCTGATAGGCAATGCCGGTCCACTCGTGGCCATAGCCGGAGGGCAGGGTCTCGTCGGCAATGCGTTCCATCGTCGCGAGCGCCTGTCCGGTGGAATGGCCCGGCGCCACGCTGCCATCGACTTCGATGGCGCGCTGCAGGTTATAGCGCACGACGCGATAGGGGCCGGTTTTGTCCTTGAAAGTGGCGACCGAACCGATCGGCACCATCGCGCCGGAGTCCGAGCGGGTCTTGAGGTTGGCGATGTCCGCCGTCGTGCCGCGATAGGGCGCATCCGCCTGCGCGGTGACGCGGTACGTGCGGCCCAGCAGGTTGAAGTCGTTGATGAAGGCGGAGCCCAGATAGACTTGCAGCGCTTCGAAAATCCGCTGCGGCGGCACGCCCAGAAGGTCGGCCTTGCGCCGGTCGACATCGGCATAGACGCGCGGCGTCGCCATATTGAACAGGGTATAGACCTGCCGCAGTTCGGGCGACTGGTTGGCCTGCGCCAGCAGCGGCCCCACGGCCTTGGCCAGTTCGGCGTAACCGCGCCCGTCCTTGTCCTCCACGATCATGCGGTAGCCGCCGGGCGGGACGATGCCGTTGATCGTCGGTGGGGGCAGCAGCAGCGCCTGCCCTTTGTCGAAGCCCTGCATCGCGGCGTGGGCCTGCTGCATGATGCTGGCATAAGTCGCGCCCAGCTTCTTGCGTTCCTCGAAGCTCTTGAACGGGAAGTAGATCGCCGCGGCGTCGGGCGTCTGGGTGCGCGAGGGGCCGTGGAAGCCCGCGAACATCACGGCGCCGCGAATGCCCTTGATCGGCAGGATGCGCTTGGCGACGTCCTGCATGGCCGCGTCCGTGCGCGAGAGCGAGGAGCCCGGCGGCAGGAAGATCGCGGCCAGGAAGTAGCCCTGATCCTGCTGCGGTACGAAGCCGGCCGGTGTCGCCCAGAACAGGCCGAGCGTCGCCAGAATGAGGGCGCAATAGGTCGCCATCATCCGCAGCGGGCGCAGCACCAGCCGGTGCGTCAGGCGGGCATAGGCCTCGCTCATCCGCTCGAAGCCGCGGTTGAAGCGGCCGGCGGCGGTCTGCAGCCCCCGCTTCCAGCGCGGGGCACCGGCGGGCAGGGGATGCCGCTCGCGCAGCAGGATCGCCGCCAGCGCAGGCGAGAGCGTGAGCGAGAGCAGCAGCGAGATCACTGTCGCGGTCGAGATGGTGACGGCGAACTGCTTGTAGAACTGGCCCGAGATGCCCGAGATGAACAGCGTCGGCACGAACACCGCGCAGAGCACCAGCACGATCGCCACCAGCGCGCCCGAGACTTCGTCCATCGAGCGGCGCGCCGCCTCGATGGGTTTCATCCCGTGCTCGATATAGCGCTCGACGTTTTCGACCACGACGATGGCGTCGTCGACGACGATGCCGATCGCCAGCACCAGCCCGAACAAGGAGAGGTTGTTGAGCGAATAGCCCAGCGCTGCCAGCATCACCGCCGTACCGACCAGCGAGACCGGAATGGCGATGATCGGAATGATCGCCGCGCGCCAGTTCTGCAGGAACACGAGGATGACGAGCACGACCAGCACCACCGCCTCGAACAGCGTGTGATAGACGGCATCGATCGACTGGCCGATGAATTCGGTGGGATTGTAGATCACCGAATATTCGAGACCATGCGGGAACGACTTTGCCAGTTCGTCCATTTGCGTGCGGACGGCCTGTGCGGCGTCGAGCGCATTGGAGCCCGGGCGTTGCAGCACCGCGATGACCACGGTCGGCTTGCCCGAAAGATAGGTGTTGGTGCCATAGTCCTGCGCGCCCAGTTCCACGCGGGCGACGTCGCGCACGCGGATCTGGCGGCCGTCGGGATCGGTGCGGACCACGACATCGGCGAACTGCTCGGGCGTCTTGAGGCGTCCCTGCAATTCGACGCTGATCTGGTATGCGTTGCCTTGGTCATAGGGCGGCTGGCCCAGCGCGCCTGCGGAGACCTGCACGTTCTGTGCGCGCAGGGCGGAGACGATCTCGCCAGCCGTCAGGTCCATCGCGGCGGCCTTGCCCGGATCGATCCAGATCCTCATGCCATAGTCGCGCGCGCCGAACAGGCGCACGTCGCCCACGCCGTCGAGACGGGCCAGCTTGTCCTTCACCTGGGTAAGCGCATAGTTCGAGATGTAATCGCGATCGAACGTGCCGTCCGGAGACTGCAGGTTCACCACCATCAGGAAGTCCGGCGAGGTCTTGCGCGTGACGATGCCGAAGCGCTGCACTTCTTCCGGCAGGCGCGGCGTGGCCACGGCCACCCGGTTCTGCACGAGCACTTGCGCGGCATCGAGGTCCGTGCCGATCTTGAAGGTGACGGTGATCGTCACTTTGCCGTCGCCCGTGGACTGCGAGTCCATGTAGATCATGTCGTCGACGCCGTTGATCTCCTGCTCGATCGGCGCGGCGACAGTATCGGCCACGGTTTCGGCGGAGGCGCCGGGGTACTGCGCCGTCACTGTCACGGTGGGCGGGACGATGTCGGGATACTGGGTGATGGGAAGACCGAGGAACGCGAGCGCGCCCACCACGGTGATGACCACCGCGATGACGCCCGCGAAAATCGGCCGGTCGATGAAGAACCGGGAAAATCGCATGGGTATGTGCCCCTGTGTGGAGAGCGTTGCCGGGTGACGGCGCCCCCGTTACGGGTAAATCAGTTGGCGAGGGTCGCCTGGGCGGCCATGGGCTCGGCAGGTCCTGTGGGAGCCGGAGCGGGGGCTGGATCGGCCGTGATCTGGCCGCGCCGCGTGGCCACTTTGGCCCCGGCAACAGCAGCCTGATAATTGGAGATCACCACCCGGTCCTGCGCCGTCAGCCCCGCACGGATCACGCGCAGGCCGCCGATCATCGGGCCAAGCTCCACCGGCTTGGCCGCGACCGTGCCGTCCTTGCCGACCGTCAGCACGACCTTGCGCGCCTGATCGGACTGGACTGCATCGTCGGGCACCAGCATCGCTTTGACCGTGCCGCTGTCGGCAAGGCGCATGTTGCCGAACATGCCCGGCGTCAGGAAGCCGTCGGGATTGTCGAGCACGGCGCGCACGCGGATCGTGCCGGAGCGGGGATCGAGGCCGTTGTCGGTAAAGTCCAGCTTGCCGTTCCAGCGATAGTCCGCCTCGTCCTGCAAGCGCACCTGCACGGCGGCGGGTGCCTTGCTTTCCGCCCGGTCGCGCTGGGTCTTGAGGAACAGGGCTTCGGATGCGTCGAACGTGAAGTAGATCGGATCGACTGCGTTGATCGTCGTCAGCAGCGTGGCATTGGCGTTGTTGTCGCCCGAAACGAGATTGCCCGCGTCCACCCGCCGGTCGGAAATCCGGCCGGAGATCGGTGCGCGCACCGTGGTGAATTCGACATCGAGCGCCCGTTCGCGCTGGCGGGCCTGCGCGGCGGCCAGCGCGGCCGCGGCCGAGCGGACGCGGGTGCGCAACTGGTCGATCTCGCTGGCGGCGACCGCCTCGTCACCGATCAACCCGGCCACGCGGCCATAGTCGGATTTGGCGAGAGCCAGCGCGCTTTGCGCCGAGGCGACATCGGCCTGGGCTCCGGCTAGAGCGGCGCGATAGGGGCGGGGGTCGACCTGGAACAGCGGCTGTCCCTTGCGGACGGTATCGCCGTCGCGGAAGTAGATTCCGGTGATCGCACCCGAGACGCGCGAGCGCACTTCCACGGTCTTGCTGGGGGCGAAGCGGCCGATGTAGTCGTCCCACTCGGTCACGTCGCGCACGAGCGGATAGGCCGCCTGAACCGAAGGCGGCGGCGGCATCGCGGCGGCGGTGTTGTCCTGATCGAACAGGGCCCAGCCGGCTCCTGCTGTCAGGACAAGGGCCAGGGCGGCAATCGCGGTTGTGCGGGGGGCAAGGGGCCAGCGGCGTTTGGCGGGCGCTTCCGGCACGTCCTGCACCGGGATGTCGTTAATGTTCGCTGGAAAGTTCACGCAGCAAGCCTCTGGAAAGGGGCGCGGGCGCGCCCGATGGTATCGACGACGGCGCCGATCTGATCTTCGCTGAAACCCGCGATGCGAGCTTCCTTCCGCGCGGATGCAGGCAGTTGATAGCCCTTGTGCCAGGTGTGGACGGCGAGCCTGCGCAGCGCCTCCAGCCGCTCGTTGGCGAGCATCGGCGAAGCCGGCTGCGGGCCGAGGATGAGCCGGGCAAACCAGCCCCGCTTGCGCTGCGCGCGCAACGTTTCGAGGCTGTCATGACGGGCCAGTTCGATGACCCGGTGTTCCAGCACGCTGAGCGGTCCGGCAAACCCGAGGGTCTGGATATCGGCCGGAAGATCGGCGGAGGGAATGGGCTGGGCCCGGTGCGCTGCATCGCCAAAATCGATGAAGGCCATATTTCGTGCTCCCTGAAAGAGCCCGGCGCGCGCCCTTGGGGGGAGGGCGGGGGGAACGAGGCGCGCGCCGAGGCGTTTTCCGGCGCAAGGGCCGCCGGAAATTGGTTCATGTCAGCCGTCCGGGCACGCCGAGGCGAGGCCCGTCATGACGGCTGGTTGCAGTCGTGTTGTCAGGAGCCCTCCAGCGGGGGGATGGAAGGCGCCAAAAGTCCACCGGTCAAACCGGTGTGGGGAATTCAATCATCGGCTCTCCTGCAATGCGGTGAGTCGAATGGTTGAGTTCTGTACTGTCTGGTACATATTGCGAGGCGGTGGTGCGTCAAGCGCCATTCTGTACCATCCGGTATTTTTGCTTTCGCGAGCCGATTTCAAGAGGTGAATGGCAGGTGAATGCAGATTTTTCCTGACGCGGCGCCTTGGAGTGCAATCATGGTCCGGCTTGGAAAAGGCGGCTCAGGCAAATGTATGGAAAGCCGAAGGGCCTTTGGGAAGCCAAGGGCCTATTCAGGCCGATCGCTCGGAGCCTCTTCCGATGCCGAGGAGACGTTTATGCCCCGGGCCCGGATCATGGCATCGATCCGGCGGTGGACGGGCGCATCCTCGCCGGCATCGGCGGCCAAGCGGATGACGGCACCGACCTGGCAATCGTATTCGGAGGGGCGCCGCGCTTCCAGATCGCGTTGCATCGACGTTGTCGCCGTTGGCGGGAACCCGGCAACGAATGCAAGGGTGCGCTCTACGCAATCATCCGGGAGCGGGACGCCGCGTGCCGCCGCGACCTTGGCAATTTCGCGCATGGCGTCTTCCAGGAAGGCCCGGCCCTGTTCGTCCTGCATGATTTCACCGGCTTTGCGGCCCATCGCCGTGCCGACACCCCCGAGCGCGCTGGCGAGCACGAGCTTCTCCCACAATTCGATCGCTATGCCGTCCGACCGCCGGTGCATGATGCCTGCCTGCGAAAGGAGAGTGTCGAATTGACGGAGGCGCTCGCTTCCAAAGGGTGTCGTCAGGCCGAAGACCACTGAGGGCTCCACGCCGACATGGCGCACGACGCCGTCATCCAGTTCGAAAAAGCCGTGGATGCGAGAGCCCATGACGGCAGAGCGGGGGAAGCAGGCTTCCACTTGCGAAGGGGCTTCGACCCCGTTCTGGACCGTGACGAAGGCTGCCTGTCCGGCGGCAAGCGGCTGGGCCAGGTCCAGCGCTTGCGGGAGATCGCCGGCCTTCGTGCACAGGATCACGATGTCCGCTCCGGCAATCTGGTGGCAGTCGATTGCGATAGGGACGAGGACGCGCGAAATCTCACCTGCGGTATCAAGCAGGACCCCATGGGTGCGAAGGTGGGACGCGCCGGGTTCCCGGCCTACCAGCACGCAATCGATACCTGCCGCAACAAACCGTGCAGCCAGAAAACGCCCCAGGGCGCCTGCGCCGATGATGACAACTTTGTCCATGGCCGGGCGCTACCGGATAACGGCCGGCAATTGAAGGTGGCTTGATGATCTGCGTTTTTTAACAAGGAGTTTACTTTGACAAGGCTCTTGCCCGGGTCCACCCTCGCAGGGAGGGAAGATAGCAGGAGAAGGTCCATGCGTATCGGTTCTATGGCATTGGTCGCGGCTCTGATGGTGGCCGGATGTGCTACGGATGGAGGCTACGGGCCTTCCACGTCCACTTGGCGCAATTACGACTACAACCGCCCCGATCCCAGATATGGCAGCTATGACCCCAGCCGCTACTACCGGTCGGATTCCCGCTATCAGGAGCACCGGCTTGGTCCGAACGACCGGATCTATCGCGGAAGCGACGGCCGCTACTATTGCCGGCGATCCGATGGGACGACTGGTCTGATCGTGGGCGGAATTGCCGGTGGTGTGCTGGGCAATGTTATTGCTCCCGATGAATCGGAAACACTTGGAACGATCCTGGGCGCGCTGGCCGGAGCCGCGATCGGCCGCGAAGTTGACCGGAACAATATCCGCTGCCGTTGATGCAGAGACCCCATGGCAGTCCGCGGGATGGTATGAACGCGTAAGCGTCTAGGGCAATTCGAGAAATTCCGGTTGTTCCGGCATGGCTGCGCAGCCTGTCGCCGTAGCCATAACATGGGGCTATGCACGGCGCGCATTGCAGCACGGCGGCGTTGACAAGCGCGGCCGGGCGCTGTCCTTCTGCGACCGTCCAAGGAGGAATGATGGCAGCGACGGCGCCGGGTTGCACGACCCTCGATGAAACACAGGGCAGGGCGGTTCCGTCCACCAAACCGGCCAGGCGCATTCTGGCGCTGTATCTTCTGCTCGGCTTTTCGGCCGGTCTGCCGTTCTACATGTTCAATGCCGTGCTCACCCTGCGGCTGGCCCGCCACGGGGTGGACATCGTCGTCATCGGCTTCTTCGCCTGGGTAGCGCTGCTGCCGACGTTCAAGTTCGCCTGGGCGCCGCTGCTGGACCGCTACAGCATTCCCGGCTTCTCCGGCTTTTTCGGCCGGCGGCGCAGCTGGATCATGCTTTCGCAGCTCGGCATCTTCACGGCCATGGTGGCGATGGCGCTCACTTCGGACGACAGCAATCTGCCGCTGACCGCGCTATTCGCGATCCTGCTGGCATTCTGGACCACGACACTGGAAGTCGCCGCCGATGGCTGGCGCATCGAGCTCGCGCCGACGCAGGCGGAGCAGGGGCCGGTCGTCGCCGCGAACTTGTGGGGCTATCGCAGCGCAATGGTTGCGGCGGGCAGCGGCGCGGTGCTGGCGGCGGCTCTGCTGGACTGGACCTGGGCCTACCTGATCATCGCTGTCGCGGCCTTCCTGCCGTTCCCGATCCTGGCGGCGATGCGTCCCGAACCCGATGCCCGGACCGGACGCGGCGCCGCGCTGGCGGGTGGGCTGGCCGTGAGCGTCGTGACGCTGTTGGTGGCCGCGCTTGCCACGGCTCTAGCGGGCTGGGCCGTGCTGGCGGCGGCCGAGAGCGCGGGCTTTTCGTCCAAGACCAACGTGACGCCGATCGTGCTGGGCATTGCCATGCTGCCTTTCGTGGCGCTGGCCTTCGCGCTGCCGCGTATCCGGCGGCTGCCGCCGGGCGCGGACCGCACGATGAACGGGCTGGTCGGGCCCTATGTCGAGCTGTTCTGGCGCTATGGCTACACGGTGCTGCCGGTTCTGGCCTTCGTCTCGTTCTACCGCATGGGCGATGTGCTGACGCTCACGCTGTCGCATCCGCTGTGGAATGCGGCCGGCTATTCGCTCGAACAGATCAGCATGGCGGACGGCGCGGTGGCGCTGGTGTGCAGCATGGCCGGGGTCGCGGTCGGCGGACTGATGGCGGCCCGGTTGAAGCTAGTGCCGGCTCTCGCGCTCGGCGCGCTCGCTTCGGCGATCAGCAACTGGATATTCGTATGGCTGTGGTGGCATGAGCCGTCTTCCGCCGTGCTCTATATCTCGGCTGGGGTCGACCAGTTCGGCCACGGCCTCGCCGGGGCAATCTTCGTGGTCTATCTCTCGATGCTTGTCAGCCCGCGTTACCCCGGCACGCAGTATGCGTTCCTTTCGGGCTTCGCGTTCCTGCTGCCGCGCCTGCTGGGCGGTGCGGCCGGCGCGATCCAGACGCAGATCGGGTATGACGGCTTCTTCATGCTGTCGGGCAGCCTGAGCCTTGCAGCCGTCATCTTCCTGCCGGTGATTGCACGGGCCCGGGCACGCACGGCGGATCTTCCGGAAGGGGAAACCCCATGATCGAGAGTATCTGCGAAGAGGCCTTCGCGCCCGCCGCGCGCTATGTTGCCAGCGGCCGCATTCCGGGCGCGGCGCTGGGCGTGGTCACGGCTGAGGGCAGGGCCGTGCGCCTTGCGGGGCTTGCCGCCCGCGAGCCCGAACCCGAAGAGCTGACGCGCGACCACTGGTTCGATCTCGCCTCGGTCTCCAAAGTGATCGCGACGACGACCATGATCCTCAAGCTCGCCGAACAGGGCCGGCTCGATCTCGACCGGCCGCTTATCGACGCCATTCCAGACTTACGCCAGTACGATCCGCTTGGCGCGGCCGAGCGCAAGCTGACGTTCCGCGACTGTCTGGCTCACCGCACGTTCTTTCCGGCGGTCGAGCCGGTCTATACCTATGGCGACGATCCCGCGCGGCTGCGCGCTTTCGTGCTGCAGCGCGAGTGGCGCCATGGCCCGCCCGTCTATTCGGACATCAACTTCATCCTGCTGGGCATCGCGATCGAGCGGATTACCGGGGCGCCGCTGAGCGCTTGGCCGCAGGGCGAATGGCCGATGGGAGAGGGGCTTTCCTATGGTCCGCCGCCGGGACCGGCGGTGGCGACCGAGCGCTGCATGTGGCGCGGCCGGGTGCTCAAGGGCGAAGTGCATGACGAGAACGCCGCGGCGCTCGGCGGAGCGCCGGGCCACGCGGGGCTGTTCGGGACCGCCGATGGTGTGCTCGGCTTCGCCGCGGCGCTGCTGCGGGGCGATGTTCTTTCTCCGGCGATGATCGAGGAAATCCGCACCGCGCAATACGAGCACCGCACGTGCGGCTGGGAACTGCCCTTCGCGGGCTGGTCGGGCGGGCAGGCGTGCTCGGCCGTGACCATCGGCCACACGGGGTTTACCGGCACCGGCCTGTGGATCGACTTCGAGCGCGGCCTTGCCTGGACCCTGCTGACCAACCGCGTCCACCCGACGCGGCATTTCGACAGCGGCATCTTCGAACTGCGCGCCGAGACGGGCGAAGCGGTGGTGCGCGCGTTTGACGCGCGGGCCTGATCCGGCCGGTTCCATGCGCAGCCTGCGAGAGGGCATAACCCCAGGGCATGAGCGCGAAATCCGGTGCTTGCACGCGATGCGCGCCGCACCTTAGTCAGGTGCTATGAAACATTCTTCGGTTGCCCTTGGCGCAGCACTGCTGCTGCCTTTCGCCGCCCTTGCACCGGGTTTTCCAGGTCTCTCTTCCGCTTCTGCCCTCGCGGCGGCCGAGGCGCCCGCTTCGGACAGGCTGACCGCGAATCTTGCCCTGCCGTTCGCCAGCGGGCTTACCGGCGCGGCGAAGGCGTCGGTCTTCGCCTGGGTGGTGAACCGGGCCGGTGCGCGGAACATCTGGATCGGCGGGGACGGGCTGGAAGGACGCCAGCGCACGGGGTTCACGCAGGACGACGGGATCGAGATTTCGGAACTGGCGCTGAGCCCGGATGGAACCAGCCTGCTGTTCGTGCGTGGCGGCGATGCGGAATTTCCCGATGACAGTTTGCCGAACACCGGCGCCGCGCCGGAAGCGCCGGGCCAGATGCTCTATCTGCTCGATGTGAAAGGCAGCGGCGCTCCCAAGCCCATCGGCGAAGGTCACGGCGCGGCATTCAGCCCCGATGGGACGCGCGTGGTCTATACGCATCAGGGGGAAATCAGTCTGTGGTCCGCCGGGCAGCCGTCGCGCCGTCTGGCCAAAGTGCCCGGATCGGTGGTGGACCTTGGCTGGTCTCCTGACGGCACTCGCATTGTGTTCCGCGAATACCGGAGCGGGCACAGCCTGATCGGCGTTCTCGATCTGCGGCAGGGGAACCTGCGCTATCTGGGGATGACGCTGGGCCATTCGGCGGACCCGGTTTTTTCGCCGGACGGGCGCGAAGTGGCCTTTATCCAGTTCCGCGATCCCCCGGCTGAACTCTCCGCGAGCGAGGCCTCGTTCTGGTCGATCCGCGTGGCCGATGTCGAAACCGGCGGGGTGCGCACGGTCTGGACCGCGCCGGAGGGCGAGGGCGGCCAATACTATGGCACGCGCGGGCGGAACCTGTTCTGGACTGCGGCGGGACAGCTCCTGTTCCCGTGGGAGCGGACCGGCTGGCTGCACATCTGGACGGTTCCAGCTCAAGGCGGCGCGAAAGCGCGTGACCTCACGCCCGAGGCAAACGAGGTCGAGAATTTCCGTCCTTCGCCCGATGGCCATGCGCTGGTCTATTCGGCCAATCCCGGCGATCTCGATGCGCGCCAGATATGGCGTGTGGCGATTGCGGGCGGCAAGCCGCAGCGCCTGACGCCGCAAGACCAGTTCGCCTTCTTCCCGGTGTTCGGCGGCGATGTGCTGGCGGCCACTGTGACCGATGCGGTCCACCCTGCGCATATGGTGCGGGTCGAGGGCATGAAGCCGCTGGAGCCGGTCGCCACGGGCGCGGGCTATGTGAAGCCGCAAGTGGTGGTCTTTACCGCGGCGGACGGCGTGAAAGTCCATGGGCAGCTATTCCGGGGCAAGGGTGCGGGCAAGCGCCCGGCTCTGGTCTTCGTTCACGGCGGGCCGCGCCGGCAGATGCTGCCCGGCTATTCGACGATGTACTACTACAACAACGCCTATGTCCGGAATCAGGCCTTCGCGGCGCAAGGCTACACCGTGCTTTCGGTGAACTACCGCAGCGGCACCAATTACGGCCGCGCTTTCCGTGAAGCGCCGGAAACCGCGCGCGATGGCGCCTCGGAATACCGCGACGTGCTGGCCGGCGGCCAGTGGCTGGCCGCGCAGAGCGATGTCGATCCTGACCGCATCGGTATCTGGGGTGGAAGCTGGGGCGGCTATCTGGCGGCGCTGGCGCTGGCGCGGAACAGCGACCTGTTCAAGGCCGGGGCCGATTTCCACGGCGTCCACGCCATGGTCCGTCCGGTGGAAAAGACGCTCTCGCCCGAGGCAGCGCAAAAGGCGCATCAGCTCCAATGGGATTCTTCTCCGATGGGCGCGATCGAACGCTGGCACTCACCGGTGCTGATCGTCCATGGCGATGACGACAAGAATGTCGATTTCAGCCAGTCGCTGCTGCTCGCCCGCGAACTGACTGCGCGCGGCGTACCGTTCGAGGAGCTCGCGTTCCCGAACGAACGGCACGATTTCTTCCGCTATGCCGACTGGCTGACCAGTTACCGGGCTACCGGCGCCTTCTTCGACCGCTATCTGGAGAAACGCCCATGAAGCGCCTCCTTGCCGTTCTGGGCGCTGCCGTTGTCGGACTGGGAGCCGTCATGGGCGGCATGGCCGTGGCGGAGCCTGATGCGCCGGCCACGCTGCTGATCCGGAACGCCCGCGTGTTCGACGGCACTGGCGCTCCGGCCGAGAAGGCTGACGTGCTGGTGCGGGGCGAACGGATCGTGGCGGTCGGGCCGGGGCTCAAGGCGCCGCGCGGCAGCCGGGTCGTCAACGCTCATGGCGAAACGCTGCTGCCGGGTCTGCATGACCTGCACGCGCATCTGCGCTCGCCTGGTTACGATGCGCCCGAGGATCTGGGCAAGGCCTACGCCGGTTATCTGGTGCAGGGCATTACGACCGTCAACGACTACTCGGTCTCGGCCGAAATGTTGCAGCCCATCCGCGAGATGACTCGCCAGCCCGGCGGGATCTGGGCGCCGCACCTCAATCTCGCGATCCGCACCGGCGTTCCGGGCGGGCACGGCACGGAATATGGCTGGGGTGATTTCTTCACGATGAAAGCGGCCACGCCGCGTGCGGCCCACCTCGTGATGGCAAAGGCGCTCCCTTACAAGCCGGACGAGATCAAGGCGTTCACCGATGGCTGGCGCTATGGCCGGGGCGGCGATCTCAATAATATGAACGAGGAGACGCTCGCAGCCATTGTCGAGGATGCGCACAAGGCGGGCATCCCGGTGGTGACGCACACCGTGACTTTGGCGGGCGCGAAGATTGCGGCCAGTGCGGGTGTCGATTCCGTGGTTCATGGGGTCGGCGATGCATCGGTCGATGCCGATCTGATCGCGCGGATGAAGGCGAAAGGCACAGCCTATGTCTCGACCATGGTCGTCTATGAACCGCAGCAGACCCGCGCCTTCACCCCGGCCGAATGGGCCAGCTTCACACCCGGCGAAAAGGCGCGGGAAGAGGCGGAACGGGCCAAGGGACCGGAGCCTGTCGAGGACTACGATGCACGCCGCTGGGCGATCATGCAGGCCAATCTGAAAGCCATCCACGCCGCGGGCATTCCGATCGGGATCGGCACGGATTCGGGCATTGGCGGGGTCTATCACGGCCCGGCGGCGATCCGCGAGATGGTGCTCTATACGAAGCTGGGCTTCACTCCGGCGCAAGTGCTGGTCGCGGCCACGCGCACGAGCGCGCAGATCATGGGGCAGGGCAAGGATCACGGCACGATCGCGCCGGGGATGCGCGCCGATCTGGTGCTGGTCGATGGCCGGCCCGACGAGACGATCGAGGATATCTGGAATGTCTCCCGCGTCTGGGTTTCGGGGCGCGAGGTCCCGCTGAAAAAGCTGCACGCGCGGTTGGAGAGTTCCACGCAGACGCCTCTGCCGGTCCGCAGGATGGCCGGGCCGATCTGGACCGGCAAGCGCGCCGATGGCCGCACCGATCTGGATACGCTGCCGGTGGATGCCACCGATTCCGGGGCGGATCACAGCCACATCACGTTCGTCCACCCGGAAACCGGGCCGGAGGGTGAGCGGCCGGTGTTCATGGCCGCGCAGTTCGGTGCGGCACCGAAGCCTTTCGCGGAACTGGTGCTTCCGCTGACGCGCGGTGCGATCGATCTGGTTGATGCGCGCGGCTTCACGGGCATTGCCTTCACCGTGAAGGGTGCGGGAGACTATCGCCTGAATCTGGAAAGCTACGGCCTTTCCGAAGGCGACTGGTTCGGTGCGGGCTTCCACGCCGGTGAGCAGCAGGCCGAAGTGCGCCTGCCGTTTGCGGCCTTCACCAGCAAGGAGGAAGGTGCAAAGCTTGATCTTGCTGCCTTGCGCGCGCTGCGTTTCCAGCTGTCGGGCAAGCCCGGTGGCACCGCCTGGCTGGAGCTGGGCGACGTTCGTTTCTACTAAAGGGCCGACTGTCATGCGATCGTTTCTGCTTTTGCCTGCTCTGGCGCTGGCGATGCCCGCTCTCGCGGACGGACCACCCGTGCCGCCGGTGGCGGCCGCTGCGCAGCGCCCCCTTTCGCTGCCGGCAACGGCCCAGAACGCCGCTGTGCTGGACGCCGTCCAGCGCGCGCTTGCGGATGGGCCTGCCGGAACCCGCTACGGCATTCTCGTCACCACGATGGAGGGGAAGGACCTGCTGGCGATTGCGCCGGACCAGCGCTTCATCCCGGCTTCGAACACCAAGATGTTCACCACTGTCACGGCCTTCTCTGAACTTCCGGTTCTGGATGCCTCGGCGCAGGGCACCGGCGTGCGGCTGGAAAAGGCCGGGCGCGGTGCACAGGATGTCGTGCTGATGGGGCACGGCGACGCGCGGCTTTCCGGCGCGGACGATTGCACGCAGGATTGCCTGACGACGCTTGCCGACGCGGTCGCCGCCCGCACGCGCAAGGTGCGCAATGTGATTGGTGACGACACCTGGTTTCCCGATGAACGCTGGAGCCCGGGCATGAGCTGGAACAATATCCAGGCGCGCTACGGCACCGGCATTTCCGCCCTGACGATGGACGACAATGAACTGACGGTCACTGTTGCGGCAGGTGCGTCCGGGGAACTGGCCATTATCGGGGCCCCCGGCTTCTACACGATCGAGAATGCCGTGCGCACCGTTTCGGGGACGGAGAGCGCGATCGGCGTGATGCGGATGCCGGGCAGCGACCGGCTGGTGCTGAGCGGGACGATCGGTGCCGAAGCCAAGCCAGAGACCTTGCGTCTCGGGATCGACGACCCGGCACGCTGGGCGGCCTGGCGCCTGAAGCAGATGCTTGAGGCGCGCGGCGTGCGGGTGACGGGCGAGGTGCAGGTGCGCCACCGTCCGCTGACGCCCGCCGACGATCCCGCCCAGCGCGGCGGCACGCCAGCGGCTCATGCGCCCGAACCGGAGATGCTGGCGCAGCTTCCGGCCCTGCCGCTGGCCGAAGACATCCGCATCATCAACAAGGTCAGCCAGAACCTTCACGCCGAACTGATGTTGCGCCGGGTCGGCCGGGAGAGCGGCAGCGGCTCGATCGCGGATGGGCAGGCGGTGCTGCACAAGGTCATGGGCGAAGCGGGCCTGCCGGAGGAAGGCTATTTCTTTGCGGACGGTTCGGGGATGTCGTCCTACAACCGGATCTCGCCGCGCGCGGCCGTGACACTGCTCGGCTGGGCGGCGCGTCAGCCATGGGGCATGGCCTGGCGCGAGACGCTGCCGGTGGGCGGCGTCGATGGCACTCTGCGCAGCCGTTTTCACGATACACCGCTTGACGGCAAGCTCTTCGCCAAGACTGGCTCACTCAATGCCTCACGGGCGCTCTCGGGCTATCTGGTCACAGCCAAGGGGCAGACGCTGATCTTCTCTACCATCGCCAACGATGTGCCTGATGAGCGGGACAGCGAAGCGACGGCAGCGATGGACAAGGCGCTGCTGGCCATCGCTGCCGCTTATTGATCGGGGCTCAGGCTTCTTCCGGCACGAGCTCCATCCGGCTGACCGTCTGCGCGCGGACGGCGGCCGGGGAGAACGGCAGTTTCTGCATGTCGCCAGCCAGCCACAGCGGATAGAAATCCCGGTAGTGCGGTGAGGCCGGGTCGGCGGATTGGCCGGGCAGCAGCAGGAAGCGCGTATTGTCCCAGTTGCCGACGTCGGCGACCATCAGGTAGCTGGCGCCGTGGCGCACCTCGTAGCCGTGCTTGGCATTGAAACCGCGGGCCATCACTGTCGTCCCGTCCCCGCCCGAACGGCCCCCTGAAATTTCGGGATAGGCGGCATCGATTGCGGGAATGTCGGAAAGCGGATGCTTGATGGTGACGCGGTGGAGATCGCCCCAGCGCCATTGTGCCGGATCGGGGCCGGCGAGTTCGGCGGCCTTCGCCCATCCCGCCGCCAGCGCTTCATTCAGCAGGGCATCGCGGGCAAGGGTGGGATCGGCACCGAGGCGCGGGTCGGGCTGGGCGAGAGCGGTCAGCATTTCGTCAAGGTCGATCGACGTGATGAGATCGCGCGCTTCGGCGGGGATTACCGCCTTGCGGAACCGGTCCGACAATTCGGGCACGGTCATCTCGTAAAGCAGGGCGGCCGCGCTGTCCGCGGCGATGCCGCAGTCCCAGCGGCGCAGCAGCGCGGCGGCGGGCGTGGCTTCGGGCGAGGGCGTCTTGGGCAGCAGCTTGAGCAGCGCGCGGGCGGGCAGAGACTGCACGTCGTGCTGCAGCGCCACGCTTTCCTCGATACCGTGGCGGCCGGGCTTGCCCAGCACTTCGCGAATCCGGTCATACCGGAAGGGATCGCTCCACGAGAAGCTGATGATCCGTTCGCGGTAGGGATAGCCGGCGGGCAGGTTCATCGCGTTGGCCGAAGCGATCCAGCCGTTTTCGGGATTGTAGATGCTGGGCATCTCGTCGACGGTAAGGATGCCGCCCCAGTCGAAATCGCCGTCTCCCGGCGCGGGGAACAGGCCGTCGTGGCGCGGCCGCTTCGGTGTGAAGCCGATCGCGTGCCAGCCGGTGTTCCCGTCGATATCGGCATAGTGCAGGTTGGTGGGCGAGACATGCAGCTTGAAGGCCTCGCATAGCGAATCCCAGTCGTGCGCGAGATTGATCGCGATGATCGCGAACTGCATGTTGGCGCCGGGCAGCATGGTCACGGTAGCGAAGGCCGTCGCGCGGTTGCGTTCGGGATCGCGGGCAATGACCGGGCGGCCTTGGGCATAGCGCAGCATGACCGTTTCCGGGCTGCCGCCCTTGACCGGGATCGTCTCTTCGTACGTCTCGAAGCGCTTCCATTCGCCCTTGTGCCAGTACTGTTCCGGGTCGTCCTCCTTCGTGCGCAGGACGAACAGGTCAGTCTGGTCGATGTGGAAGTTGGTGCGGCCGAAGGCGAAGCGATCGGTATGCCCCTGCATGATGCCGGGCAGGCCGGGATAGCCGGCGCCGATCACGTCGAGCCCCGGTGCGGTGAGATGGACGATATGGCGCGGGCTGGCCCCGCCGATCGACAGGTGCGGATCGTTGGCGAGGATCGGGCGCCCGGTGGTGGTGTGCGATCCGGCCACTGTCCAGGCATTGCTGCCCTGCGCGGCCTGATCGCTGCGGTAGAGGTCCGGGTCCCAGCCGGCCAGTTCCGCCTGATCGAAAGGCAACGGTTTGCCCAGTTCGGGCAGGATGCCGAGATCGGCGAGGCTCACGGCACTGCAATCGAGGCCTTCGGGGACAGTGAACGACCACGCGGGGCGCAGCGGGTCCATATAGTGATCAAGGTCCAGCTGGCCGCGCGCCTGCAGCATGGCCCGGCGCACTTCGTCGTCGGCATTTCCGGTCGATCCGCCGCGCGTGCGGATCATGTCTTCCAGGTTCCAGTGCAAGGGCCGGATGCCGATGATGGCATATTCGGGCGGCAGCAGTGACGGATCGGCTTCGGTCTCGGCAATGCGGGCATTGATCCCGGCGATGTAGCCGCGTGCACAGTCGAGCACCTCAGCGGGGATCGCAGCCAGTTCGGCCGCGATGTCACCGCGATAGTGGAAATGGCGCACGGCGCGGTCGGCTGCGGCAAACTTCGCCCCGAAGGCTTCGGCCAGCCGGCCGAGTTCGCGGCGATTGTCGAAGTCGAGCTGGAACAGCCGGTCGCGCGCGACGAGATAGCCCTGGGCAAAGAAGGCATCGTGCTTCGATTGCGCGCGCACGTGAGGGATGCCGAAACGGTCTTCGCGAATGGCGATGGGGGCACGTGCGCCGGGGACGCGCAAGGTGCGTTTGGCGGCGCGGTGCGTCACGGCCGCATGGGCAAAGCCAGTGGCGGAGATGGCAAGAAGGGCAGCCGATGCCAGCAGGACTGCGCGACGCTCTATCATTCAGGCTCTCCGGATTGCCCCAGGAATAGGCCATGCTATCCCCATCACGCTGTCTGGCACGCATAGTTTGCCGCAGCGAGCCCATAGCCCCGAGCTATCGGCCGGAACCCCTTTCCCGGAGCAGGGAAAGTGCGTCGAATTTGCCACTATTCCCCATGGCTATACCTTTGACAACCCGGAGAAAGGTCCATCTATTGACCGCAATCCGCCTGCCTGTAACGTCCTGTCCCGGAAATGACATAGTCCGTTGGGCGATGCCGTTTTTCCATCAGACCAGGCCGGGGCGAACGGGCCATGAGGGACTTTCGCATCAGGCCGTCCGGAGAGGGACGAATGAGGTTGGGCGCGTCACCTACAAGGGGTGTTGCGCACGAAGTTTAGAATGCGACTGACCGGCACGGAACGGCGATCGCGTGAGCTCGGCAATCAGGCTCACGCGCCGTCGAAATGGCCGGCTTCCAAGGGGGGTGTCGATGTTCGACCGTACTCGAATTAACAAGATGTTTGTTTCTCGCCTGACCATGGGGGTCGCGCTGGGAGCTGCCGCCAGTGTCTATGGTGCGCCGGCTTGGGCGCAGGATACGCAGGCCTCTGCGGTGGATAAGGTGGACGAGGACAACATTGTCATCGTCACCGGTTCGCGCGTCGCGCGCCAGGGCTTTGAATCGCCCACGCCGCTGACGGTCATGTCGCAGCAGGATATCCTGAATCAGTCGCCGACCAACAACCTTGCGGACTTCGTCAACCAGCTGCCGGCTCTTGCAGGCAGCACGATGCCCTCGAACTCGCGCCTGGCGCTGAGCTCGGGCCTTGCCGGCATCAATGCGCTCAACTTGCGCAACATGGGCGAAATCCGCACGCTGGTGCTGCTTGACGGCCGCCGTTCGGTCGGTTCGAGCGTGACCGGCCTCGTCGACATCAACACTTTCCCGCAGCAGCTAGTCAAGAGCGTCGAAGTGGTGACCGGCGGTGCCTCGGCAGCCTATGGCTCGGACGCTGTGGCAGGCGTGGTGAACTTCGTGCTCGACAAGAAGTACGAAGGTCTCAAGCTCAGCGCCGATACCGGCATTACCCAGTACGGGGACGGCTTCAATTATTCGTTCAAGGGCGCCGGCGGCTTTTCCTTCGCCGATGGACGCGGCCATGTCCTGCTGAGCGGCGAGTATGCCCACAAGGACGGCATCTTCAAGACGACGCGCAAATGGAACGCCCACGGCGACCGCATCATCCCCAACCCGGACTATACCGCAGATAACGGCCTGCCGCGTTATATCCGGGTCTCGCCGGGCGGCACCAACAACGTCCTGCCGGGCGGTATCATCAATTCTTCCACCGGCACTGTGGCGAACAGTCTTCGCGGCATTTATTTCGGCGAAGGCGGCTCGGTCAACCAGTACGACTATGGCTCGCTTTCGACCTCGTCCGTGTCGGTCGGTGGCGACTGGGCGCTGGCGGACAATGGCCGCAATATCGGCCTTGATGCCCAGGATGACCGCCGCGGCCTTTACGGCCGTGTCAGCTACGACGCTACTGACTGGGCAACCGTCTGGGCCGAAGCGTCGTACACTTGGACGCGATCGCTGTTCAACGCCGGGCCGCAGTACGCCAGCTCGCGCACGCTCACCTCTGACAACGCTTACCTGATCAACGCGCTCGGTGCGGACGCGCTGGCCGGCGTTACGTCGGTCAAGCTGGGGACGACGTCGTCCGATCTGCCTTACCGCGAGACCAACAACCAGCGCGATGTCCAGCGCTACGCGCTCGGTGCCGAGGGTGAGTTCACGATGTTCGGCAAGCCGGCCATCTGGAGCGCCTATGGCCAGTACGGTGAAACCAACACGCGCGAACAGCTCCGCAACATCATGAACAACGAGGCGATCAGCCTTGCGACCGATGCGGTGTTCGACGGTTCGGGCAATATCGTCTGCCGCTCGACGCTGACCGATGCCGGGAACGGCTGCGTTCCGATCAACTGGCTTGGCACCGGCGTGATGACGCAGGAAATGGCCGACTATGTGCTGGGCGATCCTTACCGCAAGCAGAAGCTGAAGCAGACTGTTGCCGGTATCAACCTTTCGGTGACGCCGTTCGCGACCTGGGCAGGCGATGTCAGCGTTGCTGTCGGCGGTGAATACCGCAAGGAAGAAATCTCAGGCTACGTACCCGAAGAGTACCAGACGGGCTGGTCGGTGGGTAACTACCTGCCCACCTTCGGCAGCTACAACGTCAAGGAAGCCTACCTTGAGACCGTTGTGCCGCTGGGTCTGGGGCTGGAGTTCAACGGCGCCGTTCGTGCGACCGATTACTCGACTTCGGGCTATGTGACGACGTGGAAGACCGGTGCCACCTGGCAACCGATCCCCGATTTCCGCCTGCGTGTCACTCAGTCGCGCGATATCCGTGCGCCTAACCTGGCCGAGTTGTATGCGGCGGGCACGTCGCGCACCAATTCGCTGACGGATCCGATTACCGGTGCGGTCTATACGTTCCTCGAAACGACCACCGGCAATCCCAATCTGAAGCCGGAAAAGGCGGACTCGACCGTCATCGGCGGCGTGTTCACGCCGACGTTCCTGCCGGGCCTGTCGTTCTCGGCCGACTGGTTCCAGATCAAGCTGAAGGATGCCATCAGCCAGTACTATTCGCAGGACATCTACAACCGCTGTATCGAAGGGCACACCGCGTTCTGCTCGGCCTTCACGGCGGATCCGAGCGGGCAGCGGGACTATCTGTTCAGCGCGAGCCCGTTCAACTTCAGCCGCATCACCACGCGCGGCATCGACTTCGACCTCGCCTATCGCCGTCCGGTCGGCGATGGCTCGGTCACGCTGCGCGCGCTGGCGACCCACTACATCGACCGTATTGTCGACGATGGCATCTCGACCCCGATCGACACTGCCGGTACGAACGGTGGCAGCGGCCCGCCGAACTGGATCTTCCGTTTCTCGGCCACGTATGACACGCCGAGCTTCAGCCTGACCGGCACCGCGCGCGGCATCAGTTCGGGCCGGTACAGTTCGAGCTACTACGAGTGCACGTCGAACTGCCCGGCCTCGACCACCGAGGTCTCGACGATCGACAACAATCACGTTTCGGGCACGTTCTACGTGGATGCGAACGCCACGTTCAAGATCGGCGATACCATGTTCGGGGATTCGCAGTTCTTCATCAACGTGACGAACCTGTTCAACGCTTCGCCGCTGTTGCTGCCGGAAAGCGGCATGGCTGCGAACACCACCTATAGCGACCTGCTCGGGCGGTCGTTCCGCGTCGGTTTCCGCTTCGAAATGAAGTGAAAGAGCCCGCCGGGCGGGGCCTCACACCCGTCCGGCGGTTTCTTTCTGGAAATCCGACTGCGCTTCCCCCGCGACCGTTTCGGTCCCCCCGGGTCGCAAAGGCCGGCTGGCGAACATATCGCCAGCCGGCCTTATCGCGTTCTGGTGACGAGGCTTAGAGGTAGCGGGAGAGGGCGAGGTCCGCCGTCTCGATCGCGGGCGTTCGGCCGCTGATGAGATCGGCGACAAGCTGAGCCGAGCCGCAGGCCATCGTCCAGCCGAGCGTGCCATGGCCGCAATTGGTGAAGAGATTGGGCAGGGGCGTGCCGCCGATGACCGGCGTGCCGTCGGGCGTCATCGGGCGCAGGCCGCACCAGAATGCAGCGTCCCGTTCCCGGCCGCCGTGCGGGAACAGGCTGCCGAGTGAAAGCGCCAGCGTTTCGCGCCGCCGTTCCGGCAGGCTCAGGTCAAAACCGGCCAGTTCGGCCATGCCGCCCACGCGAATACGGTCGCCGAGGCGCGTGAGAGCGACTTTGTAGGTCTCGTCGAGAACGGTGGAGCGCGGCGCCCCGGAGGCATCGGTGACGGGGACTGTCAACGAGTAGCCCTTCACCGGATAGATCGGCAGCCGCAGGCCCAGGCCGCGCACCATGGCGGGGGAGAAGCTGCCGAGCGCGAGCAGGTAGCGGTCGGCATCGAGCCGGCCGGCACTGGTCCTCACGGCCTCGACCATGCCCAAGGCCGTGTCGATGCCCTCGATGGTCACGTTCTGGAGGAAGCGCACGCCGAGCGCCTCGGCCTTGCGGGCAAGGGCCGTGGTGAAGACATGGCAATCGCCGGTCTCGTCGCCAGGCAGGCGCAGGCCGCCGGCGATCGGGGCCGTGGCGCTGGCCAGCGCGGGTTCTGCCAGAAGGCAGCCGTCGCGGTCGAGCAGATCGTGCGGCACGCCCAGCTCGCGCAGGATGGCGACGTCCTTGGCACTGGCATCGAGCTGCTGCTGCGTCCGGAAGACCTGCAGCGTGCCGAGTGTGCCTTGGTCGTAAGTAAGCGCCGTGTCCTGACGCAGTTCGCGCAGGCAATCACGGCTGTATTCGGCCAGGCGCATCATCCGCGCCTTGTTCACGTGGTAGCGGGTCTCGGTACAGTTGCGCAGCATGGCCGCGAGCCAGCGCAGCAAGGCCGGATCGAGTGAGGGATGCAGCACTAGCGGCGCGTGGCGGGCAAAGAGCCAGCGCAGTGCCTTGCGCGGAATACCCGGCGCGGCCCAGGGAGCGGCATAGCCGGGAGAGACTTGCCCGGCATTGGCGAAGCTGGTTTCCAGCGCGACGCCCGGCTGGCGATCCACGACGGTGACTTCGTGTCCCGCGCGGGCGAGGTAATAGGCCGAAGTGACGCCGACGACACCAGCGCCCAGAACGAGGATCTGCATGGGGGGAGGGCGATCCGCGCTCAGGGGCAACCGGCAGGGGCCGGACGCAGCAGCACCCGGCCGGGCCTTGCACCGGTGGTCTGGCTGTTCTCGACAGCCAGCGTGCCGTTCACGAACAGCGCCTTCACGCCGACGCTGAGTTCGCGCGGGTGCACGTAGTCTGCACGCGGCGCGAAATGATCGGGGTCGAACACCAGCACGTCGGCGAAATAGCCGGGTTTCAGATAACCGCGATGGTCGATCTTGTAGATGTCGGCCACGCGGCCGGTCGACTGGCGCACGAATGTGCCGAGATCGATGACTTTGCGCTCCTTGACGTACTTGACGTATTTCTCGGGATAGGTCGCGAACATGCGCGGGTGGCCGTTCGACCCGTCGGAGGAGGTCACGATCCACGGCTGCTTCATGAACTGCTCGACGTCGGGTTCGGCCATGTTGAACGAGGCGACGTCGGTGCCGCCGCCGCCTTTTTCCGCGCTCTGGCGGATGATCCGCAGTGCGGCCTCGATCGGATCGATGTTCCAGTCCCCGGCGATCTGGGCAAGAGTCTTGCCGGTCCAGGGATAGCCTTGCGCGGTCAGCAGCAGCGAGGACGGGCCGCCCCGGCGGCGCATGTTCTCGATCATTTCCTTGCGGATGCGGGCATTTGTCGCGGGATCGTCGAGGCGGGCGAGCAGGGCCTTGTCGCCGCCGTCGACCGACCAGCGCGGCAGCAGCGAGGCATCGAGGCTCGAACCGGAAGCCAGCCAGGGATACTGGTCGGCCGTCACGTCGATGCCTTGCGCGCGGGCTTTGTTGATCCGCGCGATCACGTCGCCGGCCTCGCCCTGCACATCGACGCCCAGTGCCTTGATGTGCGCGAAGTGCACCGGCATCCCAGCCTCGCGGCCGATCCGGATGGCTTCGTCGACCGAGCCGAGCAGGCCGATGGTATAGCTGGATTCGTCGCGCTGGTGCGTATCGTAGATGCCGCCGCGCTTGGCGGCCTCGCGCGCCACGGCCACGACTTCTTCGGTCTTCGCGAAACTTTGCGGGGCGTAGAACAGGCCGGTGGAAAAGCCCACCGCGCCTTCGCACATGCCCTTGGCGACGAGGGCCTTCATCTTGTCGAGTTCGGCGGCATCCGGTGCGCGGGCATCATCGCCCAGCACCCGTTCGCGCACGGCGCCGAAGCCGACGAACGGCACGGCATTGGTGCCGATTCCCGAGGCCTGCAGTTTGCGCGCATCGTCCGCGACATCGGGCGTGCCGCCGCCATCGACGCCGATCACGACGGTCGAGGCGCCCTGATCGAGCCAGGCGGCGTTGACCCGCTGGGCGGGATCGGGGGAGCGGATGAAGACATCGGCATGGGTATGGGCGTCGATGAAGCCGGGCGTCACGATCATGCCCTGCGCCTCGATCGTGCGGCTGGCGGCTCCGGGGGCGGACGGACCGACATAGACGATCCGGTCTCCGGTGAGGGCGACGTCGCCCACAAACGGCTTGGCATCGCTGCCGTCGTAGATGGTCCCGCCATGGATGACGACATCGTAGTGCTGTTGTCCGGAGGTGGTGGCGCAGGCACCGGCCGCGAGCAGCGAGCTTGCGGCCAGAAGCCGGAACAGCACATGGGACTTGCGAGGCGCGGTGGGCGAAGACGGCATGGAAATTCCCCAGTGAGCGAAGCGGCGGCAGGACCGGAACAGGCCGCCACTCTAGACGGCGGAGTGCGGCAAAGTCACCGATGGTATCAAGCCAGTCCAGCCCTTGGCTTTTTTCGGTCCATAACCCGGATGCATGGCTGTCCAGCCGGGGCGGGGTGTCTATAGTATGACGTCCTCGCGACGGTCCTGTACCCCCCGGAACCAGATGCAGACAAAGGCCATTCCATGAACCTGCGCCAGATCGAAGTCTTTCACGCCGTTTATCTCCACGGCACGGTGAGCGCTGCGGCCCGCTCGCTCAATGTCTCGCAGCCATCGGTGACAAAAGTTCTGCGCCATGCGGAAAAGTCGATCGGATTGCCGCTCTTCGAGCGCTCGAAAGGGCGGCTGATTCCGACGCAGGACGCCCGCACCCTGTTCGGCGAAGTCACCGAGATACAGGACCGCGTGCGCTCGCTGCGGCAGGCCTGCCAGAACATGCGGCAGGGGCGCGGCAGCCTGTTGCGGGTTTCGGCATTGCCCTCGCTGGGGCTGGGCGCGATCCCCGATGCCGTGGCCCAGTTCATGGCCGGGCACGAGGACATTCTCTTCGACCTCCAGACGCTCCACCACGATGAGATGGTGCGCAAGCTCTACGAGCGCGAGACAGACATCGCCATCAGCTTCGAAGTGCCCCCGTCCGCGCCTGTGACTCATCAGGTCATCGGCGAGGGGGAACTGGTCGTGCTGTTTCGCGAGCAGGATATCCCCGATGCGCCTTCGCGCCTGCATCTCGATGATCTGCGTGAGCACAAGTTCATCAGTCCGGTCCAGAGCGGTCCGATCGGCCAGATGTTGGCGAGCGAGCTGAACCGGCTCGATGTCGTGCTCGACGAAGTGGTCTCGGCGCGGACCTATTACATCGCGGCGGGGCTTGTCCGCGCGGGCGTGGGCATGGCGATCGTCGACAACTTCACGGCGGCAGCGGTCTGTGCCTCGGGTCTTGCCAGCCGTCCGCTGCAGCCGGCGCTGACGTTCGACATCAATGCCGTCTATCTCCAGAATCGGCCGCCCTCGCGCGCCGCGTCGGATTTCCTGGAACTGCTGGCGGGCGTGATCGAGCAGCTATAGCTCCGTGCTATAGGGCGCATGGCGTTGGATATTGGGGGCTTTCCGGTCATGGCGATAGAACTGGCTGGCCACGGAAAAACAGAGCCAAACGCCAATGATCGCCACGCCCTATCTTCTCTACCTCGGTCACTCCAGCGACGACATCGGGATCAAGACCTCCCGCGGGCTCGCCGTGTTCCGGCCCGACATCTGTGTTGGCGAATTCCGCCACGATGACTGCCCGTTGACGCTGGGCCTGCCCCGGATGGGGTTTGCCGAAGCGGTCGCCGCCGGTGCACGCACGCTCGTGCTCGGTATCGCCAATGCCGGGGGCACTCTGGGCGAGGATCTGATCGAGGATTCGATCGCGGCGATGGAAGCCGGCCTGGATGTCGCTTCGGGGCTGCACAGCCGCCTGAAGGATGAACCGCGCCTCGTCGCGACTGCGGCCCGCACCGGCCGCACCCTGCACGATGTGCGCGATCCGAAGCCGAACATTCCCATTGGCACTGGGCGGTTCCGCGCAGGCAACCGCCTGCTGACGGTCGGCACCGATTGTTCGGTGGGCAAGATGTACACGACCCTGTGCCTTGCCCGCGCCATGCAGGCGCGCGGCCTCAAGGCCGATTTCCGCGCAACCGGGCAGACGGGTATCCTGATCGCCGGAGACGGCGTGCCGCTTGACGCCGTGGTGGCCGATTTCATCTCGGGCGCGATCGAGCAGCTTTCCCCCGCACGCGAGGATGGCGGATGGGACCTGATCGAAGGGCAGGGCTCGCTGTTCCACCCGTCATTTGCCGGGGTTTCGACCGGCCTGCTGCACGGTGCCCAGCCCGATGTGCTGGTGATGTGCCACGATCCCGCGCGCACCGACATGCGCGGCCTTCCGGGGCGTGCGCTGCCCGGCCTTGCGGAATGCATCGCCGCCAACCTCAAGGTGGCCCAGCTCACCAGCCCGCAGGTCCGCATCGCGGGCATCGCCCTGAACACTTCGGCACTGGGCGAGGAAGAGGCCAGGGCACTGTGTGCCCGCATCGAGGATGAGCTCGCCCTGCCTTGCACCGATCCCTATCGCATGGGCGTGGACGCGATCGTCGATGAGGTGCTCAATCCGGCCCGTTCGCTTGCCAAAGCGGGCGAGGCTGTCTGAGATAGGCCCATGACCCGCAGCCTGACCGTTTTCGCCGAGACATTTCCGCTCCTGCGTCCGTTCCGCATCTCGCGCGGGGCAAAGACCGAAGCGCAAGTCGTGACTGTCGTGATCGAACAGGAAGGCGTGACCGGGCGCGGCGAATGCGTGCCTTATCCGCGCTATGGCGAGACTGTGGAAACGACGATCGCCGCGATCGAAGCGCTGCGCGGCGCGCTGGAGCAGGGGGCGGGCCGTGCCGACCTCCTGCGGCTGATGCCGTATGGCGCGGCGCGCAATGCGGTTGATTGCGCCTTGTGGGATCTGGAAGCCCGTCTGGCCGGCACCAGCGTTACGGCGATGCTCGGCAGGACGGGTTCGCTGCGGCCGGTCGCGACGGCGCTGACGGTCGGGCTCGATACGCCGGAGCGCATGGGCGCTGCGGCCCGGGAGCTGGCACGCGTACCGCTCATCAAGGTCAAGGTGGATCGCAACGATCCGGCCGCGCAGCTTCGCGCCGTGCGCGAGATGGCACCACGCCCGCGGCTGATCGTCGATCCCAACGAGAGCTGGACCATCGACGAAGTGGCCGGTCTGCAGCGGCTGATGGCCGATCTGCGCGTGGACCTGCTCGAACAGCCGCTTCCGGTGGGCGAGGACGGGGCGCTGGCGGGGTTCTCCTCGGCGATCCCGATCGCGGCTGACGAATCCATCCACGTCGCGCAGGATCTCGAAACGCTTCCGGACGGCTATCACGTCGTCAACATCAAGCTCGACAAGGCCGGAGGGCTGACGGCCGCGCTGGAACTGGCCGAAGCGGCGAAAGCGCGCGGGCTGGCGCGGATGACCGGATGCATGGTCTGTTCCTCGCTGTCGATCGCGCCCGCGCTGGTGATAGCTGCGGACAGCGCTTTCGTCGATCTGGACGGACCGGTCTGGCTGGCCCAGGATCGGGAGGGCGGCGTGACTTGCGAAGAGGGTATGCTGCACGGACCGGATGCGGGTTTCTGGGGCGGTCTCCAGACCGGCACGATGTCCCCGCCGCCGGTCGCGGATCACGCATTGGAGCCTTGATGAAATCCCTGTTTCGACGCTGGCTGGATATACCACTTTGGCAAAGGGTCGTGGCGGGGCTGGCGGGCGGCGTCCTGATCGGCCTGTTCTGGCCAGACGCTGCGCCGTGGATCGCGTTTCTCGGTGAACTGTTCGTCCGGTTGATCCGGATGCTGGTGGTGCCGATCGTCTTCGTCAGCATTGCATCGGGCGTGACCGCTCTGGCCGATCCGCGCAAGCTGGGTGTGGTCGGGGGTCATACCGTCGCGCTCTTTGCCGCGACCACGGCCTGTGCGGTGAGCATCGGCATGGTCATCGGTCTGCTCATAGAGCCCGGCGCCGGGGCGGCGATCGGCACGGCGCAGGCCCATGCGCTGGGCGAGCCCAAGTCTATCCACGACCAGTTGATGGGGATCGTGCCGATCAACATCGTCCAGTCGCTGGCGGAAGGCGACATGCTGGCGATCATCTTCTTCTCGATGGCCTTCGGTTTCAGCGTTGTCCTCGCGGGCGAGGAGGGCAAACCGGTCGCGAACCTGCTGCAATCGGCCGGGCGCGTGCTGTTCCATCTGGTCGCTTTGGTCATGGAACTGACGCCCCTTGGCGTTCTCGCATTGATCGCGGGCGCGGTGGCGGAGCACGGCGTGGCCGTCTTTACCAATATCGGCATGTTGGCGCTCTGCGTCGTCATCGGCGTGATCGCGCAGATCGTGCTGGTGCACCTGCCGCTGATCAAGCTGGTGGCGCGGCTCTCGGTCCGCGGCTTCTTCCGCGCGGCGCTCGACGCGCTGGTTGTGGCCTTCTCCACCGCCTCGTCCGCCGCGACACTGCCGGTGGCGCTGCAGATTGCGCTGGAAGACTTGAAGATCGAGCCCGGCGTCGCCTCCACGGTGCTGCCGATCGGCGCCAGCATCGGCAAGGACGGCACGGCGATGTACGTCGGCCTGCTCAGCATTTTCAGCTTGCAGGCGCTGGGCGTTCATCCCGATGCGATGATGCTGGCGCTCGTATTGCTGACCGGTTCGCTGGCGGCTTTCGGTACGGCGCCGATCCCGTCGGCCTCGCTGTTCATGCTGGCCGCGGTGATGGCGGCGGTGGGCGTTTCGGCCGAGCAGACCGCGCTGGTCGTCGGCTTCGTGCTGCCCTTCGACCGCCTGCTCGACATGACCCGGACCGTGGCCAGCGCCAGTGCCAACCTGACGGTAACGGCTACCGTGGCCCGCTGGGGTGGTTCCGGGGAGGCTTGATAGCAAGGCGCGATGAGCTGACTCATCGGGACTTGGTTAAGCCCGTGCGGCGCTTGAGCATTTTCCAAGTCTGATGCGTCAGCATCTCAGAGACTTGGTATGAAGGCCGTCAGCCGGGATAGCCGGCCAGACGCAGGGCGCCGTCGAGGGCATCGCCCACGGGTTCGCTCAGCCGTTCGACCGTGCGCGCGCGCAGCCAGGGCTTCATGCGTGCGGAAAGCCCGCCCACCAGTGCGCAGCGGGAGGCACCGCGTTCGAAGATGGTCTCGATGAAGCGCTCGATATGCGCGGCGGCGTCCTCGACGATCGAGCGGGCAATCGCATCGTCCGCTTCGGCATAGTCCATCACCAACGGCGCGAAAGTGCCGTAGTCGCGCGGGGTGGCCTGGTCCATCCAGGCGATGGCCTGTGCGGTATCATGCTCGAAGCGCTCCGTGACGGCGGCGCTGAGTTCGGTCTTGCGAGTCCGCCCGTCGAGCGCACGCAAGGCATGGCGCATGGCGGATAGTCCGAGCGCGGCGCCGCTGCCTTCATCCGAAATCGGAAAGCCGTATCCGCCGATGGTGAAGTCCTCGCCGTTGACGCGCAGCTGCGCGGCACTGCCGGTGCCGATGATCAGGATCGCGCCGTCGGCTCCGGCATGGGCGCCGAGATTGGCAATCTGCGCATCGGTGGCATAGGCGGCCGAGGCCAGGCCGAAGTCGAAGGCGTCCAGCGCTTCGCGCACGCCGGGGCGGGTGATCCCGGCAATGCCCATGCCGGCGTGGATCATGCCGCGCTGTTCCCCGCTGAGACCCGCTTCGGCCACCGCCTGATCCACCGTTTCCTTCAGCGTGCCATAGAGCGCGTCCAGCCCGATGCGCGCATTGGCCGCGCCGGACTTGCCGTGCCCGATCACCTTGCCCTGCGCGTCGATCAGGCGCGCGCGGCAATGGCTGCCGCCAGCGTCGATGCCGAGGTAGTAGGTCATGAGCAGCACTCTCCATGGCCGGCGGTGGACCAGCCGCGCCCACGCGCGGTCTGGCCGATACCGGGATTGAGCTGGTTGCGCGGATCGAGTTCGCGATAGAATCCGGCCAGTTCGGGCTTGGCGGTGTAGAGATGGCCGACGTTGTGTTCCGCCGGATACTGCGCGCCGCGCGCGTCGAGCAGGTCCCACAGCGCATGTTCGAAGGTGAGCGGATCGGTGCCCTTTTTCACGATGTAGTCCTGATGGAACACCTGGCAGAAGAAGTGCCCGTAGTAGAGCGCGTGGATCACTTGCCGTTCGAGCGCTTCGGGCAAGTGCTCTTCCCACTCGCGCGTGTTGCGGGGCAGGGCAATATCGAGTGCGACGATATCCTCCACGCTGCCGGTGTGGACAGCGCGGTATCGCACTGCGGCCCCTGCCGCGACGAAGCGGTGGAGGAAGGCCTTGGCGGCTTCCGGCGCGGTGCATTCGAAGTGGCTGGCTTGAGCATTGCCGGGGAACAGATCCTTTAGCAGCGCGCGGGTTGCTTCGGCCTGCTCTTGCCCGACTTTGAGGATCAGGTGATGTGGGAAGCGGCTGCGGTATTCGCGCATCCGGGCAGGCAGGTGGTCGCGCAGGAAGCGGCTGGACCATTGCATGATCCGGTCGCTGCGCCCTTCACCGAACAGGCCGTCGAAGCGGGACTTGGCGGCGAAGAGCATGGGCAGGCGGTCGGTGCCGATCCGCTCGATTGCCACGAACATGTCGCGCCCGTAGCGATCGGCCACGTCGAAGGCGGTGCGGTGCATGTATTCGCCGGCGATCGGCGGCCTGTCGAAATCGCGCAGCATGGTGCGGCGCAGTTCGGTCAGCCGATCGGGCTCCGTAGTGCCGATGTAGAAAGTGGCGGTATCCTCCTCGCGCGCGAAAGTGTCGAGGCGGACGGCGAAGACGATCAGCTTGCCCGCGCTGCCGGCGGCTTCGTAGAGGCAGCGCGTGTCCGCATTGAAGCGGGAGGGCACGCCGCTTTCGATGTCGCGCACATGCTCGGCGTAGCTGTGATCGTGCGCCCAGCGATCCCCGGCCGGATCGATCTCGGCTTCGGTGAAGGTTCCGGCGTCCAGGCGCGAGAGGATGTCCTCAGGGCTGTCGCCCAGCGCGATCCCCAGATGATTGACAAGATGCAGCGTCCTGTCGGGCAGGATCTGGGCAAAGAGCGCAAGCTGGGTGAAGGCCGGGCCGCGCCGCACCAGCGAGCCGCCCGAATTGTTGCACACCCCGCCCACCACCGAGGCGCCGAGGCACGAGGAGCCGATCACCGAATGCGGCTCACGCCCGTAGGGCCGCAGCGCCTGCTCCAGCCGGTTGAGCGTGGTGCCGGGCAGGCAGAGCACTTGCGTGCCGTCCCGGATCACCCGCAGCGCGGAGAGCCGGGTAGTGCTGATGATCACCAGCCCGCCGGGATAGTCAGCCCCATCGGGCGTCGAGCCGCCAGTGAGCCCGGTGTTCGAGGCCTGCATGATGATCGAGACGTCCGCCGCCACGCAGGCCTGGGCCACCCGCCAGAGTTCCACCAGACTGCCCGGCCGCACGACGGCCAGTGCGGGCCCATCGCCGGTGCGGTAGCCCTTGCGGTAACGCGCCGTCGCCCGCGCCGAGGTGAGCACATGCCGCCGCCCCACGATGTCCCGCAGGCGGGTAGCGAGATAGTCTTCGCGCGTCACCGGATCCGGTCCTTTCCGCGGGGCGCAGGGCAGTCTTCGAGCAGACCGGGTGTCATTCGGGATGGTCCATCCGCGCGCCGCCGATCCACGTGGATTGCACAAGGCGCGCTTCGTCAAGGTGGACGAGGTCTGCGCGCAGGCCGGGGGCGATCGTCCCGGTCTCGCCATCCAGCCGAAGGAAGCGCGCGGGATTGCCGCTGGCCATGCGCGAGGCGGTGACGATGTCGCAGCCGAGCATGTCCATGGCGTTGCGCAGCGCATCGGCCATGGTCAGCGCGGACCCGGCCAGTGTGCCGTCACTGCCCCGGCAGGTGCCGTCCACCATCACGATCTCGCGGCCCATCAGCGTGAAGCGCGTGGCCGTGCCGCCCACGGGGGGCATGGCGTCAGTCACCAGCATGGCGCCCTCCACGCCGCGCGCGAGCAGGGCCACGCGCAGGCTCGCCGGATGGACGTGGTGGCCATCGACGATCATGCCGAAGTGCGTGGAACGGCTTTCCAGTGCGGCCCCGACAAGGCCCGGCTCGCGGCTGAGAAACTGCGTCATCGCGTTGAACAGGTGGGTGAACCCGGCCAGCCCTTCGCCGAGCGCCGCGCGGCCCTGTTCGTACGTGGCGAGGCTGTGCCCGGCACATACCAGAACCCCGGCATCGGCCAGTGCCTGCACGGTGCCGGGGGGGGGCAGTTCCGGCGCGAGCGTGACCACGCGGCGGCCGCGCGTGGGGGCGGAGAGGCGCGCGACCACGTCCGCATCGATCGGTGCGATCCGGCTGGCGTCATGGATGCCTTTCTTTGCCGGATTGAGATGCGGCCCCTCTATGTGCAGGCCCAGCACGCCGGGAACGCCCTCGGCCAGCGCCGCCTCGCCTGCCGCCAGCGCCTTTTCGACCACGGCAGGGTGATCGGTGATCAGCGTGGGCAGAAGGCCGGTCGTGCCGAAGCGGCGATGGGCGGCGGCGATGGCGCGGATGCCGTCGACGCTGGGACTGTCGTTGAACAGCACATCGCCGCCGCCATTGACCTGGGTGTCGATGAAGCCGGGCAGCAGCCAGCCGCCGCCCAGGTCCTGTACTTCGCAGCCTTCGGGCAGGGCGTCCGCTGGGGCGAGACCGGCGATGCGCGCGCCGTCGACGAGGAGCGCCTCTCCCTCGATCACGCGATCGGCGAGCACGATGCGTGCGCCGGTCAGGGCGGTGCGGGTCATAGCGTGCGGGTCACTTTGTTGAGATGCGGCGGACGGTCCGGATCGTAGCCGCGCGCCAGTGAAAGTGCGTTGGCGAGGCCGTAGAAGCTCTGCACTTGCGCAATCGCACCGAGCACCGGATGCACATTGGTTTGCGTGGGCAGCGCCAGACTGGCGTCCGCAATATCTTCAGGATGGCCGGAGGCAATCACTGCCGCGCCGCGCGCGGTGAAATCCGCCAGCCGTTCGCGCAAACCGGCGCGCGCCACGTCGAGCGGCCCGAGCGCCAGCACGGGATCGCCTGCGCCGACCAGCGTCATCGGCCCATGCGCCACTTCGGCGCTGCTGAAGGCTTCGGCGTGCAGACCGCATGTCTCCTTGAACTTGAGCGCGGCTTCGCCTGCGATCGGCAGGGTGGGGCCGCGGCCCAGTACGAACATGTCTCGCGCGCTTTGCAGCGGTGCCACGGCGGGCGTCCAGTCCGCAGCCGCTGCCTGTCCGAGAATGTCGCCGGTGGCATCGAGGGCATGGAGCAGGGCGCCGTCCTGGCTCCATTCCGCCACCAGATGGGTAAGTGCGACAAGCGTGCAGATGAAGCTCTTGGTGGCGGCGACACTGGTTTCCGCACCGGCGTGGACGGGGATCACGATGTCGGCAAGGTCTGCGAGCGGCGAGCCGGTGTCGTTGACCAGAGCCACCACGACAGCGCCCTGCGCCTTGGCATCTCCGGCGGCGGCCAGCAGATCGGGGCTGCGTCCGGACTGGGAGATCGCAAGCATGGGGACGCCGCGGAAGCGCGGCGAGGTGGCGTGATAGAGCGAGCCGATCGAAGGCGCATGGCTGAGCGTGGGAATGCGTGCGTGCGTTTCGAGCAGGACCTTGCCGAAGGCCGCCGCATGATCCGAACTGCCCCGTGCGAGAGTCGCGGCGAACGGCGGGGCGAGTTCACGCAGGCGGCGGCCCGCATCGCGGACAAGTCCGGCGTTGAGTGCAAGCTGCCGCGCGGCGCGTTCCGGCGCCTCGGCGGCCTCTAATGCCATTCTGGTGGGAGTTTCGGGGGGTATGGAGCTCATGGGTTTGTGAATACCAGTTTGGCAAATTGACACAAGTGGTATTGATATGGTTACATGGTCCAGCGGGGTGGATTGACGGGGCTGTGTCTTGTCAAACGTTCGAAAGGAGTATTCCGTTGCTCAGGATCGAAATTGCCGCCTCCGATGGTCAGAGTCATGTCAACGAGGATTGCGTCGGGCACTTCGGCCCGGCGGCCTGGGTCATCGATGGTGCCACCGGGGTCGGTGGCAGGCTCACGGAAGAAGCCAGCGATGCGGCATGGCTGGCGCGAACCGCCAGCCGCCTGCTGGCGGAGACTCTGGAGCGGGAACCCGATATGCCGACACGCGACCTGTTGCGTGCAGTCATGGCGCAATGCGGCGAAGCGCTGGAGCAGGCCAAAGTCCGCGAGCCCGAGGCCGCGCACGAACTGCCTTCGGCCGCATTCGCCATGGTGCGGGTGATCGATGGTGAGGCTGAATTCACGGCACTAGCCGATTGCCGGGTTGCGGCGCTCGACGCCGATGGCTGTCCGCGGCTTTTCGGCAGTTCGGAGCTCGATGTCCACGCGGACCGCACGCTGACGGCGGTGCGGGGCCTGCTCGCGGAAAATCCGGCGATGACGTCGCGGGACCTGCACGAGCATCTCCTGCCGGGGCTGCAAGCCACCCGCCAGCGCATGAACTGCGAAGGTGGCTATTGGGTGCTCGGGACGAACCCGGCGGCGGCCGATCATCTCTGGCAGGAGCGGGTGCCGCTGCAGCCCGGCGCGCGGTTCGCCGTGGCCAGCGATGGATTTCTGCGGCTCGTCGAATTGTTCGATGTGGCCGGGCCGGAACATCTTCTGGCCATGGCCGGTCCGGACGACTGGGCGCATTGGCTCACCCGGCTGCGCGATCTGGAAGCCGAGCCGGGATCGCTGCCGCGTTTCCCTCGGGTCAAGGTGCATGACGATGCCAGTGTCATCGTATGCCGCTGGAGTGGGGTGCCCGAAGAAGGCGGTGCGGCTGTTGAATAACCATTTGAATACCAGTATGTACCTAAAATCTGCTGTGCGATCATGCACGGCGCTTCCGGCGTCCGGCTCTCCTCCTCCAGCCGGGCGCCGGGACTGCTTTCGCAGACGTCGATATGTCCTTTGCCCGACCGGATAACACCACGATGAATACCGAAGCTCTCGATCCCCGCTACCGCGATCTCGATCTCTGGCCGACCGAGCGGGCGGTGGAGGCCATGCTGGAAGGGCAGATGGCGGCGATCGCGGCTATCCATTCGCAGACCGCGGCGATTGCCCGGGCCGCCGAAGCCGCCGCCGCGCGGCTGGGGCAGACGGGACGGCTCGTCTTCGTGGGCGCGGGCACGTCGGGCCGCCTCGCCGTGCAGGACGGCACCGAACTCTATCCCACGTACGGCTGGCCGATGGAGCGCATGGTCTTCCTGATCGCGGGCGGCACCGAGGCGCTGACCGAGGCGCAGGAAGGGGCCGAAGACGATGTCGAGGCGGCGCTGGAAGAGATTGCGCGCCATGCGATCGGTCCTGACGACGTGGTGATCGGCGTCGCGGCGAGCGGACGCACCCCTTATACGGTGGGCGCGGTCGCGGCGGCGCGGACGGCGGGGGCCCTGACTATCGGCATTGCCAACAATCCCGGCTCCGTGCTGCTCGAAAATGCCGAGCACGGCATTCTGGCTGTGACCGGCAGCGAAGTGGTGGCGGGCTCGACCCGGATGAAGGCGGGAACGGCGCAGAAAGCGATCCTCAACCTGCTGTCCACCGCGATCATGATCCGGTGCGGTCTTGTCTATGATGGCCGCATGGTGGCCATGCGGATTTCCAATGCCAAGCTCCTGCAGCGCGGCCGGGCGATGGTTCAGGACATGGCCGGGGTGGATGCGGAAACGGCGGCCGCGGCGCTCGATTTGGCGGGCAAGGATATTCGTCTGGGCGTGCTGGTGGCGCTTGGCTTGCCCGTGGCAGAGGCGCGCGAACGGCTCGATGCTTGCGGCGGGGATTTGCGCCGGGCCTTGCAGGCGCTGGAAGGGCGAGGCTGACGCGCGATGGAAGAGTTTGCCTGGACGCGGATCGGCGACAGAACGCCGCTGTACCTGCAGCTTGCGCGCAGCCTGCGGGAACAGATTCATGATGGTGTGCTCCATCCCGGCAGCGCGCTGCCGTCCGAGCGCGACTTGTGTGAAATGGCCGGTCTTTCCCGCGTTACGGTGCGCAAGGGCATCGAGCAGCTGATCGATGAAGGGGTGCTTGTCCGCCGGCAGGGATCTGGAACCTTCGTGACCCAGCGCATCGAGGCGCCGGGGGCCAGGCTCAGCAGTTTCAGCGACGATACGCGCTCGCGCGGGGAGGATCCCGGCGTCGTGTGGATCAATCGCGCCCTTGCTCAGCCGACGGAGGAAGAGGCGGCCGTTCTGGGGATTTCTCCCGATGCGAGCGTCGTGCGCCTGAGCCGCGTCCGCCTTGCGGGCGGGGAGCCGCTGGCGATCGAGAATGCCGTGGTTCCCGCCGAGTTTCTTCCCGATATCGGCCGTCTTGGCGACTCGCTCTACAAGGCTCTCGAAGAATACGGCCATCGGCCCGCATCCGGCACGCAGCGCGTGCGGGCGTCTCTGGCCACGCCGACCGAGGCGGGGATCCTGTGCATCGGGCAGAACACCGAGGTCCTGCGTATCGAGCGCACGACAAGGACCAGCGAGGGGCGCGTGGTCGAATTCACGCGCTCGGTCTATCGCGGCGATCGCTATGAGTTCGTGACGGAACTCAGGGATATATCGTGAGGGGTTGAAGCGCCCCGGATTCCCGGAAATCGTTCAGTATCGGAGTGGTGCTTTCGCGGCCGGCTTCTCTCCCGCGCAGGGAGGAAGCCGGCTGGAGAAGGCCTCTGCTCAGCGGGTGATTTCCGACACTGACATGATGTGGTCCTTGTAGCCCGGGAATACGTAATCGAATTCGAGCACGAGCCCTTCACCCAGCGGGCCGTCGACGATCAGGTCGGTCTCGCAAAAGGCCTGCACGCCGTTGCGGCCATAAGTATGGCGGGTGACGCCGCGATAGACGGGAGATGCGTCCATGCGCGCGTCGATTTCGGGATTGCCGGGCAGGGCGCGGTTGACGAGGAACTTGAGGCGGCCGGCAAAGCGCGGATCGGACGCTTCCAGTGCCTGCAGGGCCTGAAAGCGTTCCTCCAGATAGTCCAGCGAATCGATCAGGAAGCCCACGTGGAAGTTGAATTCGGGGTCGCTCGCCTGTGCGGCGTGATAAGCGCCCACCGCCGGGTGTTCGTTCTGCGTGCCATAGCCCAGAACGTCCCGCGCGGCTTTCAGCAGGGCAGCGGTGGCCCCTGCGCGCGCATTGGCGTCGGCCGGTTCATCGTTGCCAAAAGCCGCAGGAGCAAGCGTGCACATAGCGATCCCGGCAAGCAGAAGGGACGAGACGAGTTTTACAGGCAATCCTCTTCGAGATGCGCGCGGGTTTGCGCGTCCTGATTTTCGGGCAGGCTAAGGCCGGGACAACGATCTGTCAATATATCGATCGAAATCGTTCGATTATGCTTCGAGATTGCCCTGAGGGCCCGGCTGTGGAACAACTGCCGAACGATGAACAAAGCGAAAGACCTTCTCAAGCCCAAGGCGGGCCGGCCCAGCGCTGCCCGTGCCAACGCGATCGATCGGCTGATCATTCAGGTCGCCCACGACATGTTCGTGGCTGACGGCTATGACGCCGTGGCGATGGAGCAAGTCGCGCTCGCCGCGAAAGTCTCGAAAGGGACGCTCTATGCCCGCCATCCTTCAAAGGAGGCGCTGTTCAACGCGGTCATCGATGCTTCGGTCAAGCAATGGTCACAGGAAGCCGCGGTCGAAGACTACTTGCTGACCGACGATATCGAGCAGAGGCTGCGGCATCACGCCGTCACGATCGCGCAGTCCTTGCGCAAGCCCGACGTCATGGCCGTGCAGCGGTTGGTGCTGTCGGTGCGTGACAGGTTTCCCGAGCTTGCCAATGTCATTCTCGACAGCGGCTATCTCTATATCATCGATCTGATCGAAAAGGATATTGTTGAAGCTGCCGAGCGCGACGGCAAGCCTGCGCGCGATCCGCGAACCGTTGCGCGTACTCTGGTCGGGGCGCTGTCCGGAATTCAGATCCAGGAAGGCCCCCGGGTTTCTGGCGAGCAGCTTGATTATTTCGCGCAGCGCATCGTCGATCTGCTGATCAGTGGTCGCGACGCCTGGTAGGCTTGATATTCGAACGTAAGTGTGCGATAAAGTCGCAACGGCTCGGGCCGCGATTCGAGAGGATATTTGTACGTAAGGTTATGAGTTTCGTCGCGATTATTGGCGTTTTGGCAGCCGCTCCGGCTATCGCCCACGAAGATACGACCGCGGCAAATGCAGTCGTGCAGGCTGGCGCCGCGGATCAGCTTGCGGTCAAGCACGGCGCGCCCAAGTATACCACGGCTGACACCGAAATCGGCACGCTGCTGGACGATCCCACAGCCAAGGCCATCATTGCCAAGCACATTCCCGGTTTGATCGATAACGACCAGATCGAAATGGCGCGGATGATGACGCTCAAGAGCATTCAGCAGTACGCCCCCGACGACGTGACCGACGAGCGTCTGGCCGCGATCGATGCGGACCTTGCGAAGCTGAAGTAACGCTACTCAGGAAGACCGGCGGCCCTTGTCGCCGCCGGGCAGCAAAAAGGGGTATCGGCTGATTGCCGGTGCCCCTTTTTGCATTTGGTCCCCTCCCTCCGGGGAAGGGGGGACACGGATATTACTTCTCCTGTAGCGGGACACAAGGTTCTGCAATTTTGGGACAAGAGGTTCTGCATAACTCAAATGCCGGTCGTGTCCCAAGTGTAGGAAGGTTTCCCTGAAAGGGTGGCCACCGTCGATCTTCTGGTAGGGGTCGGATGCGAACTCCAACCTGGAGAAGAAGACGATGACCGACGACAGAATGGCCCTTTTTGAGCTGATTGAGCAAGGGGCTGACAGCGGATCATGACAGCGGCCTGAGGCCACTTTCGGGCCGGAGCTGAGGACATCCGCCGATGGACATGAACCCGCCGGTTCAGGCGGCCTCATGTCCGGTGCAGCGGCGGCTATGACGCGAAATTTGCAGGTTCGTTGTGTCCGGCCTTGTTGCCCCGGTCGATCCACAGGAACACGGCCGTGGAAATCCCGATCATGCCGGCCACATACCAGTAGAAGCCGCTTTCATAGCCGCTTTCCTTGAGCGAGAGGGCGACATATTCGGCCGTGCCGCCAAACAGCGTGTTGGCCAGCGCGTAAGGCAGCGCCACGCCCAGCGCGCGGATTCTGGCGGGAAACAGTTCGGCTTTCACCACCGCGTTGATGGATGTGTAGCCGGTCACGATCACCAGAGCGCCCAATACCAGCAGGAATGCATGGAACGACGTGGTCGTGCGTTTCAGTTCCTCGAATATGGGAACGGTCAGCAGCATACCGGCAATGCCGAAGGAGATCAGCAGCGGCTTGCGGCCGAGCCGGTCCGAGGCCCAGCCCGCCAGCGGCTGGAGCAGCATGTAGATGAACAGCGCCGCCGCCATGATCCCGGTGGAGGTTTCGCGGCTGAACCCGGCGCTGTTGACGAGGAATTTCTGCATGTAGGTGGAATAGGCATAGAAGGCGAGCGTGCCCCCTGCCGTCAGGGCGATGACCACCATGAACTGGCGCGGGTGATAGCGCAGCAGGGCCATTCCGCTGGATTTGGGAGCAGGTGTGGCGGTGGATGGCTGGTCTTGCCCCAGTTTCTGGAAATCGGGCGTTTCGGCCATCGAACGGCGGATGAAGAACACGCTGAACGCGAGCACACAGCCCATGGCGAAGGGAACGCGCCAGCCCCAGGCTTCCATCTGTGCGTCGGTCAGCAGCGCCTGCAGGACCAAGAGCACGCAAAGCGCCAGCAGCTGGCCGGCAATCAGCGTCACGTACTGGAAGCTGGAGAAGAACCCGCGCAGTTCGCGCTGGGCCATTTCCGAAAGGTAAGTCGCGCTCGCGCCGTATTCGCCGCCGACCGACAGACCCTGCATCAGGCGGGCCAGCAGCAGCAGCGCGGAGGCCCAGGGGCCGATCTGCGCATAGCCGGGCGTCAGCGCGATCAGCAGCGCGCCCGACCCCATGAGAATGACTGATAGCGTCAGCCCGGCCTTGCGGCCCTTGCGGTCGGCATAGATCCCCATGAGCCAGGCGCCGAGCGGCCGCATGAGGAAGCCGACGGCAAAGATCGCGGCAGCATTGAGCAACTGCGCCGTGGGATCGGCCTTGGGGAAGAAAACCGGCGCGAAATAGAGCGTGAAGGCTGAATAGACGTACCAGTCGTACCATTCCACGAGGTTGCCGAGAGCGCCCCCGAAAATGGATTTGAGCGGGCTGTGGCGGCCCGAAATGGCCTGCCGGATAGAGGTGTTATCGTGCATATCGGTCAAGACGAGCGGGGCCGGCAATTCTGCCAGCGCCGGGGCGCGGGAAGTCGCATGTCAGGTTCCTTCGGCCGGAACGCCGGCGGAGGAGGGCGCGTCGCCGGGCATTATGAGGACGCTGTCCTTTCCGGGAACGGCGCGTAGCCCGAAAGCCGACGAGAGAGAGCGGATGAACGTATCGGAATCCGCCGTGTGCACAGTGCCGCCCACTCGCAGCGAGGCGATTTCGGGCGAGCCGATGACCAGCGGCTTGCTGCGATAGCGGTTCAGTTCCGTCACGGCCTGTTCCAGCGTTTCGCCATCGAACGTGATAACGCCTTCGCTCCAGGCGGTGCGGCGCGCCATCTGCGCCGTGCTGAGGCGTGAGACACCCACTGTCCCGCCGCTGACGACGGCATAGTTGCCGGCGGAAACCACGGCTTTGCGATGCCCGCGGTCCGCCACGCCAACCCGTCCGGACATGACGGTCAGTTCCGTCAGGCCAGAGTTCCGGCGCACGTCGAACACGGTTCCCAGGGCCTGGAACGAGGCGTTGCCTGCATCGACCACGAACGGGCGGTTCGGGTCATGCGCGACGGAGAACCGGGCTTCTCCCTGCAACAGGTGGATATGGCGCAGCTTCTTGCGCAGCGAAACCTCGACCGTGCTGCCGGTATTGAGCCGGATCGTGCTGCCGTCGGCCAGATTGACCACGCGCTCTCCGCCAATGGCGGTACTGTAGCGCTGCACGTCCATCCATTTCTGCAGGCCGACAGTCACGCCCGTGCCGACGAGTGCGGCCAGCACCAGTCCCACCAGCGCGCGGCGGCCGAACATGGCTTCGAAACGGCCGGCAGGGCCGGCGACCTCTTCGGGCACTTCGGGCAGGTGGGATTCCCCCAGCCGCCCGGACAGTTCCCAGCTGGCTTCGGCCTTGGCGAAAGCATAGCCATGCGCCGGATCGCGCTCTACCCAGTCGTAGGCGCTGTCCCAGTCACCGCTTTGCTGTGCCTCAAGATACAGCCGGGCTGCTTCGGCTTCGATCGCCGACCAGTCCCTGGCTGTTTTCCCGCGACGATCCAAAACCGAATTCCTCATGATCACCAATCGCACGCATGACCTTGAGAGCGGCCCGGGCGATGTGTTTGTCTACAGTAGAAACGGACAGGCCCATTTCTTCTGCTATTGCCTTCACGGGTTTACCGTGCACGCGGCGCAAAATAAATGCTCGGCGGCATTGTATCGGCAGCGTGTCGATGATGGCTTCCAGGCGGCGCAGCTCGTCGCGGGCCTGGAGCTTGCGTTCGGCGGAAATGTCGTCGGCGATCAGGTCGAGATCGGCAATCACTTCGTAAGAGACGACTTTCGAGCGCCGTGCCTCGTCGATGATCAGGTTGCGGGCGATGGTGAACAGATAGCCGCGTCCGTTGGTGATGCGGGTGAAGTCGTCCACCGCGAAAGCCCGGGTCATCGTTTCCGATACCGTGTCGTCGATTTCGTCCGAATTCGCCATGATCCGGCGTAAACGGGCCCGCAGCGCGGCCTCGTGCGGCAGCACAGTCTGTTTGAACCAATCGAGTTTCCGTCTCGCCGGGTGCACGCAATATCCCCTGTCAATGGTGTCCCATTTTCCAGAATGCCGTTGTGATTTATGCTGTTGCGTGCAGTCCGGCAGTTCCAACGGTGCGGCCGCATCTCTTTCAAGAGCACCCCGTAAGTCAGATAGATTTTCGGCCAATGCAACAATTTTGTGACGCCGGGTGGCAGATTTGGCGGGGTGTTCCGTTTCAGGGGGTAACGTTCCTCAAAACCAGCAGGGGGCTGATCCCAGGATGTCATACAAATCTGCTCGACATGAATTCGCCTACGTTCTGGCATCGGTGCTTGCGCTTGGCGCGGCGCCGCTTTCGGCACAGGCCAGTCCCATCGACGCCAGCGTGCCCGCCCGGCAGGATGCGATGGATTTCGCGATCCCTTCGCAGTCGCTCAAGTCCGCGATGGCGGCTTTTTCCCGCCAGTCGGGGCTGCAGGTTCTGTTTCCCTACGATCGCGTCCAGGGGATGCGCACCCAGGCCGTTTCGGGCCGGATGACGCCGGACGAGGCGCTGCGGCACATGCTGGCCGGGACGGGGTTGAGGATCAACCATGCGGGGCCTCGCGGCGTGGCCCTGTCGCTTGCACCGCAGTCCGTCCCCGGGCGCGGCGCGGTGCAACTCGCGAGCGGGGAGGGCTCCGGCCCTGTAGCCTTCCCCGTGACCGGGCAGGCGACGGCGGCGCAGGCGGCCGCAACGCCCCGGCGTGAAGAAGCGGAAGAGCAGAAGGACATCGTCGTCACCGGTTCTCGCGGGCTTCCCCGCACTGTGGCCGACAGCCCGACGCCGGTTGACGTGATTACCGGCAAGGATCTGGAAAAGACCGGTAAGCCCGGCCTGCTGGCCGCGCTCAATACGCTGGTGCCGTCCTTCAACTCGCCGACGCGGGCCGGCGGCGGCACGTCCACCATCATTGCGACGGGTGGCCTGCGCGGTCTCAATCCCGATCAGACGCTGATTCTCGTGAACGGCAAGCGCCGCCACAAGACCTCGCTGATCAATGCCGTGTCCTCGCTCTACAACGGTTCGGTTCCCGCCGATCTCAACCTCATCCCGACTTCGGCGGTCGATCACATTGAAGTGCTGCGGGACGGTGCGGCGGCGCAATATGGCTCGGACGCGATTGCCGGGGTGATCAACATCATCCTGAAAAAGGATGTCTCGGGCGGTTCCGCCAGCGTGACGGCAGGCCAGAACATGGACCGCTCCGATGGCGAGACCTATCTTGCTTCGGCGAACGTCGGCACCGCGCTGGGCAATTCGGGCTTTGCGGACTTCTTCATCGACCTGAAGAAGCAGAAGGCGTCCAACCGCGCGAAACCCATCAGCTCGGATATCGCGCTCTACACGCCGATCGATGGCGCAGCCGATCCGCGTGAGGCAACCGCTGACCGCCTTATCACCACGAACTACGGTGCCTTCCCGCAGGAAGGTTTCAATCTTGGCTATAATGCCGGGTACGATGCCGGTGATGTCCACATCTATTCGTTCGGCACTTTCAGCCAGCGCAATTCGACCCTGAACTACACCTATCGCTATCCGTCGAACGCGAACTCGCTGCCGGAAATCTATCCCAACGGCTTTCGTCCCAAGATCAGCGTGCATGAACAGGACTATGAGTTCGCTCTGGGCGTGAAGGGCATGATGAGCGGCTGGGACTGGGATCTCAGCACGACTTACGGCAAGAACCGTGCGCGGCAGACGGCCAGCAATACGATCAACGCCTCGCTTGGCCCGACGAGCCCGACAAACTTCTACGTCGGCACGCTGCAGTCGACCGAATGGGTCAATTCGTTCGATGTCACCAAGGGTTTCGATGTCGGCGGCAACCTGCAGGTTTCGGCAGGTCTGCAGCACCGTCTGGAAACCTACGGCGTCTATCAGGGCGACGAATATAGCTATGCTGCGGGCGACTACACTTACGTCAACAGCAATGGCGTTACGGTGACGCCGTCCGCCGGTGCGCAAGGCGCCGCCGGCTTCCAGCCCGGAGACGAGGGGCACCTTACCCGCAACAACCTCGCCGCCTACATGGACCTGGCCTACGACCCCAATCCCAACCTGACTCTGGGCGGCGCGGTTCGCTTCGAGCACTATGACGACGGTTCGGGCAACACGCTGATCGGCAAGTTCAACGGGCGCTATGCCCTTACCGACTGGGTGTCCTTGCGCGGCGCGGTCAGCACCGGCTTTCGTGCACCGGGTCTGGCGCAGCAGATCTACGCATCGACGACCGGGCAGTTTCGCGTGATCGATGGCGAGCAGGTCCTGCTGCAGATCAAGACGCTGCCGGTCAATTCCGCCGCGGCCATCGCCCTTGGCGCCAAGCCGCTCAAGCCGGAGAAGTCGACCAACTTCAGTGCGGGTATCGCCCTGACCCCGCTCGATCGCCTGAGCATCACGGTCGATGCCTACCAGATCAAGGTGAAGGACCGCATCGCGATCACCAGCACGCTGACCGGCGATGCCGTGACAGCCATCCTCGTGGCCAACGGCATCGACGATTACATCAGCGCCCAGTACTACACCAATGCCATCGACACCCGCACGCGCGGTATCGACGTGGTCGCGACCTACCGCCACCCCATCGGCAGCTTCGCCAACATGCAGTGGAACATCGGGTACAACTACAACAAGACGATCATCACCCATATCGCCGACAATCCGGAAGAGCTGTCGTCGCTGGGGTCTGACTACGTGTTGTTCGGTCGCAACTCGCAGGCCAACCTGACCAAGAACCTGCCCAAGAGCAAGCTGGTGATCGGCAACCTGCTGACGGTCGGCGACTTCACGCTCAACACCCGCGTGGTGCGCTACGGCAAGCTGGCTTCGATCCAGAATGCCGAGTCCAGCGACCGTTATTTCGGCGCGAAGTGGATCACCGATGCCGAGCTTGCCTGGCAGATGACCGAGAAGCTGAACATCGCGGTCGGCGCGAACAACCTGTTCAACGTCTATCCCGACGCGAACGGTGTTTACAGCTCTGCCTACGGTTCGGGCATGTATCCGACGACGGCGCCTTACGGCTTCACCGGCGGATATTACTACGGCCGCCTCACGGTTTCATTCTGAACCAGCCGTGCCGGGCCGGGACGATCGTCCCGGCCCGCTTCTTCTTTCGATCCTCCGTAACAAGGAATACCAACCATGCGTTCAGCTGCGATCGGACTGGCCTTTGCCCTGGCCGCCCTGACCGGAACCAGTTCGATCACCGGTCCGGCCGTGGCCGCGGCGGGCAAGCCGTCCCAGGCTTTCGGCGGCGGCGAGATCCTGTGGGACAGCTTCGGCGTTCCGCATATCTACGCCAAGACCGAGGCCGGGGCCTTCTATGGCTTCGGCTATGCCCAGGCGCAGAACCACGGCGACATTCTGCTGCATATGTACGGCGAATCCCGCGCCAAGGCCGCCGAATACTGGGGCGGGAAATATGCCGAGCAGGACCGGTGGCTGATCGCCAACGGCGTGCCGGAACGGGCGGCACAATGGTACAAGCTTCAGACCCCGCAGATGCGCAAGGATCTCGATGCCTTTGCCGCCGGGGTCAACGCCTATGCGCAGGCACACCGCGACAAGCTGTCTCCCGAGGTCCTGCAGGTGCTGCCGATCAAGGGCGTGGACATCATTGCCCACGCTCACCGGCTGATGAACTTCCTCTACATCGCGTCGGATCGCCGGGTTCTCGTCGAACCGAAGACCAACGAGGCGGGCGGATCTAACGCCTGGGCGGTCGCGCCGTCGCGGTCGGCCAGCGGGCATACCATGCTGCTCGCCAACCCGCACTTGCCCTGGGCGCCCAGCCTGCTGACCTACATGGAAGCTCAGCTCAATGCGCCGGGGCTCAGCGTCTATGGCGCGACCCAGGTCGGCCTGCCGGTGCTGCGCTTCGGCTTCAACAACGATCTGGGCTTCACCAATACCGTCAACACGATGCTGGGCTACACCAGCTATGCCCTGACGCTGAAGGACGGCGGCTATGAATTCGACGGCAAGGTGCTGCCGTTCAAGACCGCGCAGAAAAGCTACAAGGTCCGCCAGCCCGACGGCTCGCTGAAAACCGAGACGTTCACCCAGCGTTACGCGGTGCAGGGGCCGGTCTTCGACCTGCCCGGCGGCAAGACCACCATTGCGCTCAAGGTGGCCGGGCTCGACCGGCCCGGGGTGCTGCAGCAGTACCTGGACATGGGCAAGTCCCATAACTGGGGCGAGTTCAGCAAGGCCCTGCACGAGATGCAGGTGGTGATGTTCAACATCGTCTATGCTGATAGGGACGGGAACATCCTCTATCTCGACAACGGCCTGCTGCCCAAGCACGACGGCGGCGATGTCGGCTATTGGTCGAAGCCGGTGCCCGGCAATACGTCGAAGACGCTGTGGACCGGCCTGCACAGCTATGACGAGCTTCCCAAGGTCTTCGATCCGGCCACCGGCTTCGTGCAGAACGCCAATGATCCGCCATGGCTGAGCACTTGGCCGCGGGCGCTTAATCCCAAGGACTTCCCTGCCTATGTCGCGCCGGTCGGTCCGGTCAGCCAGCGCGCGCAGATGTCGGTCAAGCTGCTGAGCGAAGGGCCGAAGATCAGCTTTGATGATTTCGTCGCGAAGAAGCTCACCACCCGCTCGCTGATGGCCGATCGCATGATCCCGGCGCTGGCGCAGGCGGCCGAGGGCAATACCGATCCCGATATCCGCAAGGCGATCGACCTGCTCTCCGCCTGGGATCACCGCTTCGAGCCGGACAGCCGCGGCGCGCTGCTGTTCGAGACCTGGGCGGCCATTTTCTCACCCAACAACTTCACCGATCAAAGCAATTACGCGATCGAGTGGACGCCCGACGATCCGTTGCAGACCCCGCGCGGGTTGAAGGACCCGGCTGCCGCCGTCGCCATGCTGAAGCAGGCGGTCGCGAAGACCAGGCAGCTCTATGGCGCTGTGGATCGCCCCTATGGCGAGGTTTCGCGCTTTCACATCGATGGCGTGAACCTTCCCGGCAACGGCGGATACGGCAACACCGGCGTGTTCCGCACGATCACCTGGGGGCCGATGAAGGATGGCGAACGCACGCCGGTCCACGGCGAAACCTGGGTCTCGATGGTCGAGTTCGGCACCCCGCTGAAGGCCAAGGGTCTGATGAGCTACGGCAATGCCAGCCAGCCTGGCTCACCCCATCGCGGCGACCAGCTCAAATATCTGTCGGACAAGTCTTTCCGCACCCTGTGGATCGACCGCGGCGATGTCGAGAAGCACCTCGAAGACACCACCAAGTTCTGAGTTCAGCGAATAATTTCAGTAAACAAGGGGATATCCCATGATGAAATCCGCCAAAGTGTTCGCGGCGCTTGCTTCCCTCTGCGTCGTTTCTCCCGCATTCGCGGGTGAGGGCGCCTTCGACAATACCGGCCTGAATGGCAGCTATCACTCGGTCGAGGTGAAAAGCTACTGGAGCAACGGGGAGTTCCCGAAGGGGTTCAGCCTGACCATCGATCTCGCGTTCGGTCCCGATGGCCTGCATTATCATTCGGTCAACGACACCCGCAAACCGCAGCTCTACGTCACCGATTTCAATGCCACGCTCGACGATGTTGCCGGCCCGCTGGAGCATAATCCGCGCTTCAACGAGATCCGCATCCGTCAACTCGACGCAGACACCTTCCAGGTGCTTGAACAGAAGGATGGCGATGTCATCGTCGGGCAGTACTGGCGCTTCTCGAAGGACCGTCACATGTTGACGCGCTGGGGTGTAGGCAAGGCGCCGGACGGCAAGTCCAAGGCGTTTCTGGAAACCTTTGAACGCGTGAAATGACTTTTGCCCCACCGGCCTCTGCCTGTTCTGGACAGGAGAGGCCGGTGGGGAAACGGTCGTGCCACGGCTCCGACAGCCCTGGCCGGACTGGAGCATTCTTAAACGCAAAGGCCTCGCTGATGGCCATCAGCGAGGCCTTTGCGTTGAGGCGCGTGGGGTGCGGATAGCAGCCGGCAGGTGCCAGACCTGTGTTGGATGGCTATCGTCGCCTTTCGTGCAGTGGTTGAAAGAGCCTCTTTGGGAGAATTGACTCATTTCATTAGCGTGCTAATGAAAATTCATGAATCGTGGTTCCATGGAACGGCTATTTGCCACCCAATTTGCCAACCTGTCCCGGCAGTGGCGGCTTTTGGGCGATCAGGTGCTGTCGCGCCTCAATCTTTCCAGTTCGAGCGGCTGGTGCCTCCTTTACATGGAGCGGCTGGGGGAAGGGGCTTGCCAATCGGACCTCGCCCGGGCCGTCGGGGTGCGCGAGCCGACACTGGTGAGAACCCTCAACAGTCTGGAGCAGGCCAAATTGATCGAGCGCTTCCCGCATCCACTCGATGCGAGAGCGAAGCTGACGCGGCTGACCGTCAGCGGAAAGCGCATTGTTCAGGAAGTCGAGGATTGCCTTCGGGAACTGCGTCAGGAGCTGCTGGCCGGGGTTAGCGACGAGGATCTTGCCGCAGCCCTGCGCGTTTATGAAAATATCGAAGGCGTCATGACGAACCGGCGAGGCGGATCGTGACCTGGCGTCTGGGGATGCCCGTCGCGCTCTTCGCGCTGAAAGTCTATGTCGCGGCCATGCTGGCGCTCTACGTTGCGCTGTGGATTGGACTTCCGCGGCCATACTGGGCGGTGATGACGTCTTTCATCATCGCGCAGCCGCTTGCCGGTGCCGTGTTGTCCAAGGCGGTCTTCCGGGTCATGGGGACGATTGCCGGCGCTGCAGCGGCAGTGGTCATGGTTCCGCCGCTTTCCAATGCGCCCGAACTGCTGTCGCTTGCGATCGCGCTCTGGCTGGCGCTGTGCATTTTCATCGCGCTGCTGGACCGTACTCCGCGCGCCTACATGTTCGTGCTGGCGGGCTATAGCGCCTGTCTTATCGCCTTGCCGAGCGTCGAGGCCCCTGCCGAAATTTTCAACGTCGCCATCCTGCGCGTTCAGGAAATCACGGTCGGCATCCTGTGCGGCAGTCTCGTGCATGGCGTGGTCTTCCCCGGATCCGTGACCGCCGTGCTGGTGCGCCGCGTGGATGCGACCTTGCGCGATGCGGAGCGCTGGTCCCGGGATTCGATTTCGGAAGAGGAAGTACCAAACCTCGATGCGGAACGCCGCAGGCTTGCCCTCGACATTACCGAGATGCACCAGCTTTCAGCCCATCTTCCGTTCGAGACGGCCCGAACCGCTCCGCGCGTCCGCACGATCCGGGCCTTGCAGGATCAGCTGTCGCTGATCCTGCCGCTGGCGGCGGGCGTGGATGACCGGATCAAGGCTCTGGCAGAGCGCGGATCGGTGCTGCCCGATGCCGTGGGATCGCTGCTGGTGGATTGCCGGGCGTGGCTGCAACATCCCGGCGACGATCGGGAAGAACGCCACCGCCAAGCTGAAGCCTTGCGCCAACGCGCCGCACAGCTCGAACCGCAAACCGAAACCGGCATGGGCTGGGATTCCGCGCTGCTTCTCAACCTTCTTGCCCGCCTTTCGTCGCTGGTCGGCGCGCATCGCGATTGCCGGGATTTGCGGGACCAGATGGTAAGCCCGACGTGGCATCCGGTCTCACCACGCGCCGCCGAACTGCTGGAAGGGCGGAGCCAGCGCCCGCTTCATCGCGATGTCGAGGGGGCGGCGCGCTCCGCATTCAGCGCGGCGCTGACAATCATTGCGGGCTGCGCGCTGTGGATCGGCAGCGGCTGGCAGCACGGTTCCATAGCCGTGATGCTGGCCGGCATATTTCTCGCGCTGTTCGCCAGTGCCGATGACCCGGTGACGCCGATCCGCCTGTTCTTCATCGGCACGGTTGTCGCCACGCTGGTCGGTGCGATCTATGCTTTTGCCATTCTGCCCCGTATTGACGGTTTCCCCATGCTTGCCGCCGCCTTCGCGCCGGTCCTGCTGGTCGGCGGCGCGATCATGATGTCGCCCCGCTATGCCGTCGTTGCCCTGGCCGCAATGCTGGGGCTTGGCAGTCCGACTTTGCTGGAAGCGCAGTACAACAGCGAATTTGCGACTTATACGAACGAGGCCATTGCCCAGATCGCCGGTATCCTTTTCGCGCTTGTCATGGTGCGGCTGCTGCAGTCGGCCGGGCTCGAAGGGGCGATCCGCCGGACGTTGAAGGCCGGCTGGGCCGATATTGCCAATCGCAGCAGCCAGAACACGCCGCCCAACGTGTCCGCGTGGATCAGCCGTATGCTCGATCGCATCGGCCTGCTGGTGCCGCGCCTGGCTGCACGCGGGGACGATCCCGGCCAGCCGCTCTACGATGCACTGCGCGACTTGCGCACGGGAATGGTCATCGGCGAGCTGCGCCAGCTTCGCCTTGGCCTGCCGAAAGAGGAGGGGGCCGTGATCACGCCCGTGCTGAAGGATATCGGCGATTACTACCGCGCGATGGAGCCGGACCGCATGCCGGAGAGACCGCCCGAGATGCTGGCGCGGATAGACCGCGCCGTAACGGAGCTTGCCGGCCATGCCTCCCTCAGCATTCGGCGCGCGGCCGTGCTGGCGCTCATCAGTCTGCGCCGGAATATCTTCCCCGATGCACCGGCCTATCGCAGTCCGGAGAAGGCAGGCGTGAAGGGCGGTGCGGCATGACCGGCGAAGTCTCCATCGGCGGGGTCTTCGTGCCCACTCTGCTGCTGATCGCGATGGCGGCGCTGTTGATCAGCATGACCGCGATCCGTCTGCTCAACCTCTCGGGGTTCTATCGTTTCGTCAGCTACAAGGCGCTCGTCGACCTTGGGATCTTCATTCTGATCCTTTGCGGCCTTGCGCTTGTGGCGACCCATACCGGATTTCAACCATGAAAAACTTTCTGCCTGCCCTTGCACGCAACCTTGCCACTGTCTTCATCGTGCTCCTGGCCACTCTGGCCGCGGTCTGGATGTGGAACCACTACGAGCGGAGCCCCTGGACCCGTGACGGGCGGGTGCGGGCAGATGTGGTGCGTGTCACGCCGGACATCGGCGGGCTCATCACCGAAGTGGATGTGCATGACAACCAGCCGGTGAAGGCAGGGGATCTGCTCTTCGTGATCGATCGTCCGCGGTATGCGCTGGCGCTTGATCAGGCGAATGCCGCGATTGCCAGTGCCAGGGCGACGCTGGCGCAGGCCCGCCGCGAAGCGCAGCGTGACCTTGCGCTCGGGGATCTCGTCGCGAAAGAGACGCACGAACAGAACGTCGCCAAAGTGGAGACGGCACAGGCGGCGCTGACACAGGCCCTGGCAGCGCGAGAGGCCGCCGCGCTGAATGTGAAGCGGACCAATGTCCATGCCTCGGTAAACGGCATTGTCACCAATCTCGACCTGCATCCCGGCGATTACGTCGGCGCGGGGCAGCAGGCGATGGCGCTGCTCGATACCGACAGCTTGCGGGTCGAAGGCTATTTCGAGGAAACCAAGCTGCCGAAGATCCACGCCGGTGCCCCGGCGGAAGTGCACCTGATGGGCGAGGACGGCACCTTGCACGGCCATGTCGAGAGCATTGCCGCGGGCATCAACGATACCACGCGTTCCAATTCGGGCAATCTGCTGCCCAATGTCGATGCGACGTTCAGCTGGGTCCGTCTGGCGCAGCGCATCCCGGTGCGTATCCGGCTCGACAATCCGCCCAAGTCGGTGCTGCTTGTCGCCGGGCGGACGGCGACGGTGACGATCCAGCCGCAGGGAGGCAAGTGATGCGCGCCGCGCTCCTTCCTCTCTTGCCGGCGGCGCTGCTGGCTGGCTGTACCGCGGGCCCGGATTACCACATGCCCAAGGAGGCCGTGGCAGTCTCCGATGCGGCGGGACGGCCCTTCGTGTCGGCACAGGACCAGGCGTTTTCATCCGAGGCGCTGCCCGACAAGTGGTGGCAGCTCTACAACGATCCGCGTCTGAACGACCTGGTCACGCAGGCCCTGACCGCGAATGCCGATCTTCGCGTTGCCGATGCCAATCTGCGCCGCGCGGCCGCCATCGTGCGCCAGGTGGAGGCGGGGCGGACTGTCTCGACGAGCGTGAGCGGCGGGATCGATCTGTCGCGTCCGTCCTCGACCGGATACAACCTGCCCGGCATTCTGGGCTACGATGCCGGCATATCGGCGGGCTTGCCGCTGGACCTGTCCGGCAAGATTGCCCGCGCCATCGAGGCTTCGCGCGCCGACGAAGAGGTCGTGCGGGCTGCCCGGGACGACACCCGGGTTGCCGTCGCCGCTGCCATGATCCGCGCCTATGCGGGTGTTTGTGCCGCCAATTTCAACCTGGCCACGAACCGGCACGTTGTCGCCCTGCTGCGCAAGACCCTTGAGGCGACGCAGCGCCTCGAACGCGGGGGGCGGGGTACGGCCTTTGATGTCACGCGCGCGCAGGCGGCGGTCGATGCGAGCGAAGCGCTTCTGCCGGCCATCGTCGCAAAGCGGCAGGCCAATCTGTTTCTGATCGCGACCCTGCTGGGAAAGGTCCCGGCCGACTATCCGGAAGGCCTGGCCGATTGCAGCGCTCTTCCTGCCATGAGCCGTCCCCTGCCGGTCGGCGACGGCGCGGCCCTGATCCGGCGCAGGCCCGATATCCGCGCGGCGGAACGGCAGCTGGCGGCCGATACGGCGCGGGTGGGTGTGGTGACGGCCGACCTTTATCCGCAAGTCAGCCTGGGCGGATCGCTGGGGATTGGCGGCCCGTTCAAGTCGTTTGCTTCGGGCAACAGCTTCGGTTTCAGCCTTGGCCCGCTCTTGAGCTGGTCGTTTCCCAACCGTCCCGTCGTAAAGGCGCAGATCGCCGCAGCGGGCGCGCAGGCCGAAGCCGATCTCGCCAGCTTCGATTCCACGGTTCTGGGGGCCTTGCGTGAAACCGAAACCGCGCTGAATACCTATACGCAGAGCCGCAAGAGCACCGAGGCTCTGCAAAAGGCGCGGGACAGCGCCGCCAGTGCTGCCGATCAGGCAGACCACCTGTTTCGCTTCGGGCGCTCGGATTTCCTGCAGGTGCTGGATGCCCAGCGCAGCCTTGCCGATGCCGAAGTGGCCCTGGCGAATTCCCGGACCGCGATGGTCGACGATCAGATCAACGTGTTCCTCGCACTGGGCGGGGGCTGGCAATAGGGCGCCGGATGGCGAACCCGCTGCGCGGCGGCGCCTGGCGGGATTTGCTTTCGCCGATGGTGCCCGGCTCGCCGGGGCTGCTCAGACTCGTTCGAGCAATACCGCGAGGCCCTGACCGACACCGATGCACATGAAGGCCAGCGCATAGCGGCCGCCGATGCGATGCAGCTCTTCCACCGCTGAAAGCGCGATGCGCGCGCCGGACATGCCCAGCGGATGGCCGAGCGCGATGGCGCCGCCATTGGGATTGACGCGCGGATCGAAGGGATCGACGCCGAGGTCGCGCAGGGTCGCGATCGCCTGACTGGCAAAAGCTTCGTTGAGTTCGATCACGTCAAGCTGGCCGATGCCCAGTCCGTTGCGGGCGAGGACCTTGCGCGCCGCCTCGATCGGGCCGGCACCCATGATCCGGGGGGCGATGCCCGCAGCCGCCATGCCGGCGATGCGCGCGCGCGGCGTTAGGCCATGCGCTGCCGCCGCGCGTTCCGAAGCGACCAGCATGGCCGCGGCGCCGTCGTTCAGGCCCGAGGCATTGCCGGCCGTCACGGTGCCGTCCGCCTTTACCACCGGCTTCAGCTTCGCCAGCGCTTCCAGACTGGTCGCGCGGGGGTGTTCGTCCCGTTCGAACAGGATCGGATCACCTTTCCGTTGCGGCAGGGAGACGGGCACGATCTCGGCGGCGAGGCGGCCACAGGCCTGTGCCCGGGCGGTCTTTTCCTGGCTGGCGAGGGCGAAGCGGTCCTGCTCCTCGCGGCTCACCTGCCACTGCTCGGCGACGTTCTCGCCGGTCTGCGGCATGGTGTCGACGCCATAGGCGGCCTTCATCGCCGGGTTCACGAAGCGCCAGCCCAGCGTGGTGTCCTCGATCTTCTGGTCGCGGCCGAAGGCGCTGCCCGCCTTGCCCATGACATAGGGGGCCCGCGTCATGCTCTCGACGCCGCCGGCGATCAGGAAATCGGCATCGCCGCTGCGGATCGCCTGCGCCGCCATGCCCACGGCATTGAGGCCCGAGCTGCACAGGCGGTTCACCGTTACGCCAGGAACCCCTTCCGGAAGCCCTGCCAGCAGCACGGCCATGCGCGCGACATTGCGGTTGTCCTCACCCGCCTGGTTGGCGCAGCCGAGGATCACGTCGTCGAGGGCCGCCCAGTCGGCTGCGCCGTTGCGCGCCATGAGGGCCTTGAGCGGAAGTGCCGCGAGGTCGTCGGCTCGCACGGTTGCAAGCGAACCGCCGAGCTTGCCGACAGGAGTGCGGATGGCATCGCAGATGAAGGCTTCAGGCACGGGTTTCAGGCTTTCAGAAATGCGAGGAGGGCCTTGGCCAGCGCTGCGGGCGCTTCGAGCGGGGCAAGGTGCGCGGCTTCCAGGGAGACGTGGGCGGCGCCGGGAATGCGGGAGACGAGATGTTCGCCATGGCCTTCGAACGGCGTGGAGGTATCACGCGTGCCCGTGACGACGAGCGCCGGGCAGCTTATGCCGGAAAGGCGCGAGGCGAGATCCATGTCGCGGATCGCGGCGCCGCATCCGGCATAGCCTTGCGCGTCCATGGCCAGAAGCTGGCGGCGCACGGCCTCGTAAAGGGCAGGTTCGGCCTTGTCCGAGAGAAAGCGGCCCATGGCCAGATCGGCAATCGCGGTCATGCCGTCCTGCCGGACCTTCGTCACGCGATCGTTCCATGCGCCGCTGTCCATCGTGGCGGAGGTGCAGATGGGGACGAGCTTCTCGATCCGTTCGGGCGCGCGCAGGGCCAGTTCCATGCCGATCATGCCGCCCAGCGATACGCCGGCGAGCGAGAAGCGCTCGATGCCTGCCGCATCGGCAACCGCCAGCACATCGGAGGCGAGCATGGCCATCGAGAAATCGCCCGGCTTGGCGGTGGATGCGCCGTGACCGCGGGTGTCGATCCGCAGCAGCGCGAAATCTCCGCGCAGGTGCGGAAGCACTGCGTCCCACAGGTCCATGTCGGTGCCGATCGAATTGAGCAGCACCAGCGCTGGCGCCGTGTCGCGCCCGTCGCGCTTCCAGTAGAGGCGGGCGTCCTGGGTGTCGAGGAACGGCATCAGGCGGCGGCCTCCGCGGTCTGGTCGTGAGCGAGCGGTGCGCCGGTTTTGGCGAGAACTTCGTCGAGCGAGACGCCGGGAGCCAGTTCGACGAGCGTCAGGCCGCCCTTTGTCCGGTCGACGGCAATCACGGCAAGGTCGGTGACGATCAGGTCGACGCAGGCCTTGCCGGTCAGCGGCAGCGCGCATTCGGGAAGGATCTTGGGCGCGCCGTTCCTGGACACATGGTCCATCACCACGACGACGCGCTTGACGCCCGCAACGAGATCCATTGCCCCGCCCATGCCCTTCACCATCTTGCCGGGGATCGTCCAGTTGGCGAGGTCACCGCGGGCAGAGACTTCCATCGCACCCAGCACGGCCATGTCGATGTGGCCGCCACGGATCATGGCGAAGCTGTCGGCCGAGGAGAAGAAGCTGGAGGTCGGCAGCGCGGTGATCGTCTGCTTGCCCGCGTTAATAAGGTCGGGATCGACGTCCTCGTCATAGGGGAAGGGGCCGATGCCGAGCATCCCGTTTTCGCTCTGCAGCGTCACCTTGATGCCTTCGGGCACGTGGTTCGCCACCAGCGTCGGGATGCCGATGCCAAGGTTCACGTAGAAGCCGTCGCACAGTTCCTGTGCGGCACGGGCGGCCATTTCATCGCGGGTCCAGCCCTTGATCTCCTGCGCCATCAGGCGGGTTCCTTCTCGCGGACGGTGCGCTTCTCGATGCGCTTTTCATTGATGGTGGAGAGCACCACGCGGTCGACGAAGATGCCGGGGGTGTGGATGCAATCGGGATCGAAAGTGCCCTCGGGGACGATCTCTTCCACCTCGACGACGGTCACCTTGCCGGCGGTTGCCATGTTCGGGTTGAAGTTGCGCGCGGTCTTGCGGAACATCAGGTTGCCCTCGGGATCGGCGCGCCAGGCCTTGATGATCGCAAGGTCGGCGCGCAGCCAGGTCTCGCGCACGTATTCCTCGCCCTCGAAGACCTCGACCGGCTTGCCTTCGGCGACTACCGTGCCAACGCCGGTCTTGGTGTAGAATGCCGGGATACCGGCACCGCCGGCGCGGATGCGTTCGGCGAGCGTGCCCTGCGGGTTGAGTTCCAGTTCCAGCTCGCCCGAGAGGTACTGACTCTCGAACAGCTTGTTCTCGCCCACGTAGGAGGAGATCATCTTCCTTACCTGCCGGCTTTCGAGCAGCATCCACAGGCCGAAGCCGTCAGCGCCCGCATTGTTCGAGATGACCGTGAGGTCCTTCACGCCCGAGGCACGGATTTCGGGAATCAGGCTCTCGGGATTTCCCGAGAGTCCGAAGCCGCCCGACATGATCGTCATGCCATCGAACAACAGGCCTTCCAGCGCGGTCCGAGGGCTGTCGTAGATCTTGGACATATAGTGCTTTCCTTCAGCCCAGATCGCCGCCCGCGACGGGCATGATCGAGCCGGTCACATAGCTGGCCTCGTCAGAGGCCAGGAACAGGATGGGGGCGATTTGTTCGTCCAGCGTGCCGTAGCGTTTCATGAAGGCCGAGGACGTGACCTGTGCGACGGCTTCGGCCATCCAGGCCTGTTCCTGCGTGTTGTCGCCTTCGGCGTTGCGGGGGACGCGGCGGGGAGGGGCCTCAGTGCCGCCGGGAGCCGTGGCGACGACGCGGATACCGGCCTCGGCATATTCCATGGCGAGGCTCTGCGTCAGGCCGTTGATCCCGCCCTTGGCCGCCGAATAGGGCACCCGGCGAATGCCACGCGTGGCGTTGGACGAGACATTGACGATGGTCCCCGCCCTCTGCGCCAGCATCGCGGGCAGGACGGCGTGACAGCAGTACAGCGTCGGCATCAGCGAACGCCGGATTTCGGCATCGATCTGCGCGGGTTCGAACTCGGCATAGGGGCGCATCCGGATCGCGCCGCCGACGTTGTTGACGAGGATGTCGATGTGTCCGAAGGCATTCATCGCTGCCGCCATGGCCTGCGCCGCACCTTCGTAGGTCTCAAGGTCGCATTGGACCGACACGGCCTGTCCGCCCGCGCTCACGATGGACTGCTCGATCTCGGTCACGAAATCGGCGCGATCGACCAGCACGAGCCTTGCTCCCTCGGCGGCTGCGCGGGTGGCGACACCGGCGCCGATGCCCTGCGCAGCCCCGGTTACGATCATGACCTTGCTTGCGAAGCGTCCTGGAAAGATCATCGTTTGCGCGCTTTCAGATGTGGTAGACGTCGATGACCTGGTGAATGTAATCGTCCTTGAGAACGATCTTCTTCTTCAGGATTTTCGGCGTCTCTTCAGAGGTGTCGAGCGTGAGGAACGTGGTTCCGAAGAACTGCGCCGTCTGCTGGTAACGGTGACTGAGTGTTTGCCAGTTGTAGCGCAGTTCGATCGTGCCTTCGCGCGTTTCCAGAACCTCCACATTGGCGATGAAATGCGCCGTGCGGGGCTCGGGTGTGCTGGACGAGGACCGCTCGGTCTTGAGGCGATAGACGCGGTCTTCCAGCCCCCGTCGGTTGGCGTAGTAGATCAGCGAGATCTCGCGCAACGGGTCGGTCGTGAGGGTATCGTCGTCGGTCCAGGCCGGCATCCAGTATTCGACATCTTCCGAATAGCATTCCAGCCATGCGTCCCACGCGCGGTCGTCGAGTAGCTGTGCCTCGCGATAGAGAAAGGCGCAGATGTCGTGATAGGAAAGCGCCGTGCGCTCCTTTTCGAGAGTGACTGTCATTCTGCCGCCTCCATCACAGATTCGGTTCCTGCATCCCGGGCGAGACCGTCGAGCATGATCTGGGCCCAGAATTCGTGCTGGCGGACGAAGAGGCCTTCGTCCTCGCTGCGCTCGCTCGAAAGCAGGGGAGTCATCCCCATGGCCTTCGCATTGGCGTCGGGACCGTCGATCCAGCGGGTGGCCCCGCGGCTGAGATCGTTCCACAGTGCGCCTGCACCTTCATAGGCCGACTGGCAGCTGCGGAATTCCTCCAGATCGTCGGGCGTGCCCATGCCGGTGACGTTGAAGAAGTCCTCGTACTGGCGGATGCGGTGGGCGCGGTCCTCGGCGCTTTCGCCCTTGGGGGCGTAGCAGTAGATCGTGATTTCGGTTGTGTGCACGTCGACCGGCCGCACCACGCGGATCTGGGTCGAGAACTGGTCCATCAGGAACACGTTGGGATAGAGCGCGAGATTACGCGTCTGCTCCAGAATGAAGCGGGCCTTCTCCTCGCCGAGGCGTTCCACGATCTGGTCCTTGCGGTTCCAGACCGGGCGCACTTCGGGGTTGAGGACCTGCGTCCAGAGCAGGATATGGCCGTTCTCGAAGCCATAGACTCCGCTGGCCGGCGCCTTGGACCAGCCATTGGCGTCGACCGCCTTGGTGCCGCCTTCGGCGCGGCGGCCCATGGTGGACTGGTAGTTCTCGTGAACGGAGCTGACGTGGTAGCCGTCGCAACCGTTCTCCATTTGCATCTTCCAGTTGCCGTCGAACGTGTAGGTCGAGTTGCCGGAGAGCACCTCAAGCCCGTCCGGGGCCTGATCGACCATCTGGTCGATGATGATCTTCGCCTCGCCCAGATGCTGTTCCAGCGGAGCGACATCGTGGTTCAGCGATCCGAAGATGAAGCCGCGATAGCTTTCCACCCGCACGCGAGTCAGATCGTGCGAGCCGTCATGGTTGAAACTGTCGGGATAGGCGCCGGTGCTGGCGTCCTTGGCCCGCATCAGCGTGCCGTCGGTCTTGAAGCTCCAGCCGTGGAAGGGGCACACGAACAGCGGCTGGTTGCCGCGTTTACGGCGGCAAAGCTGCGCGCCCCGATGCGCGCAGGCATTGACCACACAGCCGATACCGCCGTCCTTGCCGCGGGTCAGGATCACGGGGGTGCGCCCGATCCAGGTCGTGAAGTAGTCGTTCTTCTTCTCGATCTGGCTTTCATGGGCAAGGTAGACCCAGTTGTTCTCGAAGATGTATTTCATCTCCAGCTCGAACAGCTCCGGGTCGGTGAACACGTCCCGGCGGCAGCGAAACAGTCCGGTCTCGTGGTCGTCGACGACGGCTGTCGCAACGCGCTGCATCAAGTGTTCATGCATGATCCTGTCTCCCGTCGTGCCGCGCTCAGGCGGCTTCGGTTTCCGGCTGTGCCTTCGCTTCGGCACGGGTGCGTGACGAGAAGCCCTCATCCCCTTCGCCGGCAGCACGCTGGAGCTGGAAGTCGAAGCCGATATAGGCGCTGTCACCCTGACGGCTGGGCACCGGCAACAGGCCTTCGCGGGTGCCGAAGGCGAAGTCGTCGGCTGCGAACGGATCGTCGCCGAAGTTGATCTGCGTTGTCAGTGTGCGGTAGCCCGGGGCCTCGATGAAGAAGTGGACGTGGGCAGGGCGGTTGCCGTGGCGGCCGAGCGCCTGCATGAGCTGGTCGGTCGAGCCCTGCGGCGGGACCGAATATCCGCTCGGCATCTTCGAATGGAACGCATAGCGCCCGTCCTTGCCCAGCTTGATGCGGCGGCGGTTGTTGAACGGCGTCTGCTCGCCGGTGGGATCGAAGTGCGAATACCAGCCCTGCGAGTTCGCATGCCAGACGTGGAGGATCGCATTTTCCACCGGCTCGCCGTCGGGGCCGGTGACAGTGCCGGTCATGTGGAGGACCTGGGTGCCTTCGTCGGGATCGGTGCTGAGGTTGGCGTTACCTTCCACCAGCGGCGCGCCAGCAACGTAGAGGGGGCCCTCGATAGTGCGCGGGGTCCCGCCGGTGAGGCCGGCTTCGGCGTCCTTGGCATCCATGTAGAGATCAAGGAAATGCTCAAGGCCGGTGCCCGGCACGATCAGGCCGATCTCGCCGGACGCATCCGCGAGATACTTCATCGCGAGCCAGAATTCGCTCTCGGAGATGTCGTGCTTCACGATCAGTTCCATCACGCTTTCGGTGAGGTCGCGCATGATCGCCTTGAGGCGGGGATTGCCGCCGCTTTCGTTCACGCCTGCGGCGCGATCGAGAAGCTGCTGGATTTCGGGGGTCTTTACGAAGCTGACGTCCATTTCATTCTCTCCCATGAAGTGGTGTTGGCGGCGATCAACGATCGTCGTCGTGGAGCGAGGAGGGGTGTCGGCACAGCGGCGTCACCTTCATGGTCATGAAGGGATAGAGCGGCAGTGCCATGAGGGTATCGTGCAGGGCGGTGTTGCTCTCGACGTCGAAGATCGAGACGTTCGAATAGAGTCCGACCTTGCGCCAGATGTGCCGCCAGGTGCCGGCAGCCTGGAGCTTCTGGAAATAGGCCTTTTCCTCGGCCTTGATCCGCGCGGCTTCCTGGGGATCGTAGTCCAGCGGAATGTTGACGTCCATTTCGACCATGAAAAGCATCGCGTCAGGCTCCTGCGTTGGCGGCGTGAAGGGCTGGCGCGCTGATGACCGACTGGGTGCGGTCGCGCCGGAAGAAGGCGAGCTTGTCCTCGTCGAGGGCAATGCCGAGGCCCGGCCCGGAGGGAACGGCGAGCGAGAAGTCGCCATAGGCAAGCGGTTCGCTGAGGATTTCCTCGGTCTGCAGCAGCGGGCCGAACAGTTCGGTGCCCCACACGAGATCCGGAACCGTGGCAAAGACGTGAGCCGAGGCGGCCGTGCCGACCCCGCCTTCGAGCATGGTGCCGCCGTAAAGGCCGATACCTGCGGCCGTGCCGATGGCGGCAACTTCGGCCGTGGCGAAAAGGCCGCCTGACTGCGCGATCTTGAGCGCGAAGACGCCTGCCGCGCTGGCCGAAGCGATCCGCAGGGCCGTGCGCGGCCCATGAAGCGCCTCGTCGGCCATCAGGGGGATCGCATGAGTGGCCGACAGGCGGGTCATCGCGGCAAGGTCGTCACCGGCAATGGGCTGCTCGACAAGATCGCAGCCGACGTCCTGCAGCATCGCCATGCCCATCTTGGCCTGGGCTTCCGACCAGTTCTGATTGACGTCGACCCGGACGCTCGCGCGGTCGCCCAGGGCCTTGCAGATAGCACCGACGTGAGCAACATCCTCGCGCACTTCGCGCTTGCCGATCTTCAGCTTGAAGATGCGGTGGCGCCGCCTCGCCAGCATTTCCTCGCCTTCGGCGATGTCGCGGGCGGTGTCGCCGCTCGCGAGAGTCCAGGCGATCGGCAGACTTTCGCGAACCCGGCCCCCGCCGATCAGCTCGGAAACGGGAATGCCGAGCCGCTTGCCGGCCATGTCGAGCAGTGCCGTTTCCACGGCACACTTGGCGAAGCGGTTGCCGCGCACGCACTTGGCAACCTTGGCCATGGTCGCGCCAACCTGGGCGATGTCGCAGGTCTCGAGTACCGGAACGATGTAGGTATCGATCGCGGACTTGATGCTCTCCGGGCTTTCATCACCGTAGCTGAGGCCGCCGATCGTCGTGCCTTCCCCCACACCTTCGACACCATCGGTATCGGTCAGGCGGACGATCACCATCGACTGGGCGTGCATAGTCGCCATCGCCAGAACGTGCGGGCGGATAGTCGGCACATCGACAATGAAGGTATCGGCGTGGCTCAACACGGCCATTGCAGCGACTCTCCCGAATGCTTAGATTTCAGGGAATGACGTAAGCTCCGGCTGCTCCGCTATCAAAGATCAATGCGGTGGGTGCTTAATACCATGGAGGTATATTTGATCGACTTGCGCCTTCTGCGCTATTTCGTGATGGTAGCGGATGAAGGCAATTTCAACCGCGCGGCGGAGAGGTTGCACATGGCCCAACCGCCGCTTTCCCGAGCCATCCAGCAGCTGGAGGGGCACGTTGGTGCGCCCTTGCTCGATCGCTCGAACCGGCCGCTGCGGCTGACTTCGGTGGGCCGGCTCCTCTATGCGCAGGCGGTGCAGGTCCTTGGGCGCATGGAAGACGTCGAGGCCATGGTGAAGGCGGCGGCGGTCAGCAAGCGGCGACGGCTGGTTATCGGTTTCGTGTCCTCGACGATCTACGCACGGTTGCCCGAACTCATCCGGGAATTCCGCAAGAGGGCGGAGAACGTCGAGCTGGTCATGGTGGAGAGCACTACTCTCGACCAGATCGCGGCGCTCAAGGACGGGCGTATCGATATCGGTTTTGGCCGCATCCGGTTTGAAGACCCGGCCGTCCGGCGCATCGTTCTGCGTGATGAGAAAATGATTGCGGCCTTCTCTATCGGTCATCGTCTCGCAGCAGGAGAAGGTCCGGTCTCGCTGCGTGATCTCGCGGACGAACCGCAGATCATCTACCCCCGCGCACCGCGCCCCAGCTATGCGGACCAGGTGATCTCGCTGTTCCGGGACCATGCTATCGAACCGCACATCGCGCACGAGGCGCGTGAACTCCAGATCGCCATCGGCTTGGTGGCGGCAGAAGAGGGCATGGCGATCGTGCCTGAATCGGTACGCCGCGCGCGCAGCCACGATGTCGCGTTCCGGGATCTTGCTGAGCCTGCGACCTCGCCGATCATCATGAGTCATCGTCTCGGCGATAACTCACCTGAACTTGCCCTGATGGGCGCAGTCATTGCCAGAAAATATGAGGAGTGGGGGTATGGTGTTCCGGCGGCTCTGATGGAGAAGTCATGATGGGGAGGGGGCGTCTGACAGATGTCGGGGCGACGGGACAGGGCGATTTCACTATTGCTTTCGGTTTATCCCTGTACTCGACGAGAATAATGGCCTGAAAACCGCGTAGGGGAAAGCTTTTTTCGGGGGTATTCAGGTTGATCGCGTTTGCACGAACGCCATGTGGCAGGACGCTTTCAGATCTGGTCGGCATTCAACTTAATCGGCTCGTCCATCTGGATCATTTTTGCATGCGGATGCTGATCTGCCGGCGTGTTTATCCGGGACAGTGTCTCGCCATGCGAGCGGTCCCGGCTCTTTGCGAGTTATCAAAAAGTCTATCTTGCAAAATGAGTTAATGCTGGCAACTAAAACGCTTTCTCGGATCGAATGGCGTCTGGCCAGGCGCGAAAGTCTAGGAGGAGATTTTGTCCTACCGCCTCTGGCGTGCCGGAAATATCTCATACGATGAACGTTCAAGTGCTCTTTCCCTGAACGACGCGCCGCTATTTCTGGACCGGACGGCCCGGGCCATTCTGATTGCATTGCTTCGGGCCAATGGCGCGCCTGTCAGCAAGGACAGCCTTCTTGAGGCTGGCTGGCCTGGACGTCTCGTTCATGAAAATTCGCTGGCGAAAGCTGTCGGGCGCGTGCGCAGTGCGCTGGGCGAGGAAGGGCAGCGGGTCGAAGCGGTCTATGGGCAAGGCTACAGGCTGATCGGTGGCGCTTCCGTCGAGGCGGGGCTGTCTGACGTGGATGGCGAGCCTGAGCCTCTGGAGGTGTCCTCTGGCACCGTGCGCGAAGCGCGCTCAGGCTGGACGCAGCGGTTTTCCAGCAAACGGACAAAGGCCGTGCTGGCGATCGGAGCTTTCGCCGTTGCAGCAGCCACCGGTGCCGTGATGTACAATACGTCGCATGCGAGTTCCGGCGACGATCAGGCCGAACAGCTTGTCGCCTTTCTGTCGTCGGATCTGCTGGAACCCGCAGACCCCTATAGTCCCAGGCGGGGCAGCAAATCGCTGCATGCGGTCGTTGAAAAGACGGCTGCGACAATGAACACGCGTTTCAAGGACCGGCCGGACACGCTCATTGCGCTCAACCGGGTCATAGCCAATGCCTTCAGCGGCTGGGGGGAGTATCAGAAAGCGATCTTCCATCTGGATGCGGCTGCCACGCTGGAGCGGAGCGCGCATGGAACGGACACGAACGCTTATGCGCAGATCGAGGCCTCGCTCTGCCAGGCGCTGCGGCTGGCGGGGAAGGTCGGAAGAGCGCATACGGCTTGCCGTTCCGCGATTGAGATCAGCAACAGGATACACTCTCCGGCCCTTGCACCCGTGCGTGTGACGCAGGCCAAGCTGTTCTTTGAAACGGGGGAATATGAAAAGGCTGCTGGAGCGCTGAAGGAAATCCTGAGCGCTTCAAAGCCGCTTGAACCCAGCATTGAAGCGGACGCGAATTGGTTTCTGGGGCTCAGCTTGCGCAAGCTCGGGCGTTTCGATGAAGCCGGCACTGCGTTTCGCCGCCACCTCCAGCTGCGCGAGGCGCAAGTGGGGAGCCATCACCCGCTCACGGCATGGGCACTGGCCGACTATGGCGATTTTCTGGTCGATGCAGGCGATTTCGCGCGGGCGGAGGCCATGCTGCTCAAGGCGCGGGCCATCTTTGTCGACACATTGGGCAAGGATCACCCCGAAGCGCTGTCACCGCAATACAGCCTGGGCGTTCTTCGGATCTGGCAGGGGCGGCCGGCGGAGGCCCGGGATCTCCTCGTGCCCGTCCTCAAGCATTATCGCGAAGAACTGGGTTCGGATCATTTCTGGACGTTGTATGCGATGACGGAGCTGGCTCTGGCGGATGCGCAGATGGGCAACCGGACGGAAGCTGCCGCACTGCTCGAAGAGGCGCGTCAGACGGGAGCGCGCACACTCTACGGCCTCGATGCAAAGGCCTCCTACTTCCATATGCGATGGGCCCGGACGCTGCTGGCGCTGGGCGAGGCGGATTTGGCGGAAGAGGAAATCGGCCTGGCTCGTGACACGATCTCACACAGTTTTGCGCCGACGCATCCCTGGCAGGCGCGGGTTCACTGTCTTTCCGCGCGTTTATCGGCATTACGTCAGGTTCGATCTGAGGAGCGGCACGAGGCGATGAAATGCGAAAGCGGCCTGCGCGCTGCGGGTGTGCCATCCAGTTACGCGCTCTGGCGCGAAGTCCGGTCGCTGGAGAAAGATTCGGGATAATCTGGTATAACAATATGAAAGTTATGGAAATTCATAATTTTCATAATGGGAATGTTGCAGATTTCAGATTGTTTCAGACTGCTGGGAAAGAACCTGCGCTCGCGCTTGTGCCCCTTGCGACACACCACGGGGGGCACAAGGCATTCTGCGCGAGCGTTACGCGAGCGGGACCTGAAGCACGTCCAGCCCGTCCGAAGGCCAAGTGGCCGGAATTCGGGCGATGGCCAAAGTTCGAGCGATGGTTCGTGGTGAACTGTGATGATGTGCAAAAGGACCAGTAAACAACCATGCCCGAGCGCTCGAAGACCGATCTGACCAAGCTGCCGTTGCTCCAATCTTCCAGGACCAGGTCCAGTGGTATGGATTCCGGCTGGCGCCGCTTTCTGATCGGCACCGCAGCAAGTGTCAGCATTGCGCTTGCGGGCTGCCATGACGGCGGCGTTGTTTCTACGCCCACCCC
>NZ_BCTX01000019.1 GCF_001590985.1 Novosphingobium naphthalenivorans NBRC 102051 | reverse complement strand
CAGTAAGATTAAGAGAATGGGAAAATCGCGGGCCAGGGACGGCGGGCGGGACATCGAAGTGCGAGAGGCGCCGGGTCGTCCTGGTGTGGCGGCCCGCAAATGGATTTTTCAATGCAAGCTTGTCAAAGGCGAGGCGAGCCTTGGTCGCGGACGGGTCGTGGATGTAGGCGACATGCTCGACCAGTACGAGGCCCAAGGCTTTGGCATAATGACTTCGGCGATTATCGATTCGGGTTTGTACGACAAGATTGAATCGGTCTGCATGAAAAGGCGCGTGCAGCAGTATCACTTTTCGAAGCTTGAACTTGAACGCGCGCTAGCTAGGAGCCCCGCAATTCGAAGGCGTTATTTCCCAGATCTCTACGACTAAATGGCCTACTCGTGACGACCGCCGAAAAGCGATTGATTGCTCAGCGTGACCGCTACATCGAATGCATACGCAAGAGTTGGCGAGGCTATGAGCGGGAACTATTGATTTCGCTTGTGCGGGGGCTGGACGTCGCCGCCTATGTTCATCACTTCGGCGGGAGTTCGGTCGGTGGAGAGCCAGGCATCCGGCTTCGCGGTGCCGCGACCGCGCTGCGCCCATTTCTCGAGGCCGTCCGTAACAAGCCCGGCCCAATCCCCTGGTTCCCGAGCAATCCACAATTGACTCCGGCTTTCGACAATCACCTTCTGGCCTGCGGCCATTTCTCCCTTGCGATCCGCTTGGCCGCCATGGAGCGCTACGGCATGGCGACCACGAGGATTGTCAGTGACGACCGAATCCTGATCGAGGTGATTTCGGACGCGGAGGAGTATGCCGAGCTCAAGGCGCAACGTGCTGCCGTTGACCGGGCCTCTGCTGCAATGCGAGCTCGATGGCCGAACTTGGCGGCTGAGCTTACGGAAGTACGGCGAAGGCTTACCCGCTACGGCCGGATGCACATGGGCTGGTTCATAGCCTATGACAACGACCAGTTCCTCGTCGATCATTACCGTACGCAGGCGCGGATTCAGGCCGCCGGCGTGGTTGAAGCCGAAGCCCTGCCGGCGAGCGGCATGATTGGAGGACGTGCATTCAGCGATTGGAGCGAGGCTTCGACCGCTGCCTATGGCACGGTACTGCACCACATCGACGCGGCTGGTCGACTACGCCAGCGCAAACCCAAGCTGAACGTGCGCGATCTGCTGACGATCTACGCTCGACGGGACGATATCGTCGAAGTGCTGGTCGAACGTGGCAATGACCACCTACGCGCGCAGCAGTTGATGGCAGGGCTGACGCTGGATGCGGAAGGCGCAGCCTCCAGCGAAGAACGGCACGAAATTCCGCTTCCGTATTATATCGACGCTGGGGAGCATTTCGTTCTCCTACCAATGTTCGGCGGCCTGATGAATCCGCATGCCGGATTGCTCGATTTTCTTCGCCGCACTTATCGCGGGGACTGGGACAGAATTGTCGATGGTCGCGAAAATGTCTTCCGTGAGGATCTTCGACGGCTTCTGCCTGAGCCCCGGTACAAGGTTCTCGAAAAGGGACTTAAGCTGCGTCGAAAAGACAAATCGACCCTGACCGACGCCGACGCAGTGGTCCTTGATCGCCAGACCGGCGTTGTCGTCTTCGTGCAGATGAAATGGTACGATGTTTACGGCTTCAGCCTAGCAGAGCGCGACAGCCGCAGGGAGAATCTGCTGACGAAGGGCAATGAGTGGGTCGACAAGGTCCACAACTGGATCGATGGTCGCACCTGCGCGGAGATTTCGAGAGCCTACGGTTGGGGCGAAGCCGCCGACTCTGCGCCCCAACTCTTGGTCATGGCGCGGCATTCCAGCCAGTTCGCTGGGGAGACACGATATGACACTCGCGCATCGTGGACGAGTTGGCATGCATTGACCGAAGAAATGAACGACTCCGCCTGCGATGGGTTCGTTGCTGCGATTGTCCCGGGCCGAAGGCGCAAACTAAGTCGGGATAATCCTATCGACACATCGATCATCGAGATTCCCGGCATGACCGTCGAGGTTCGTACTGCCCGGCAAAGATGAACTCCGTAAGTTTTGCCATTCTTCATAAGCTTGAAAGCGGGTCAAGCATCTCCGGACTCCGACATCTGCTATCCGAATCCCCTCAGGTAGTCTGACTAGACGTCACTCCACGGCTCGCGATTGCAGCGGTTCCGTACCTTCGCTGAGGATTGCAAGATATCGGCGATATCCAAATACCCGTCCGCGTCGTTTGCCGGTGATCTCTTCGACCACCCCAAGGCGTTCGAGGTCTGCGAGCGCCGCGTTTACCGTTGGCGCCGACAGCCCCGTCCGCTCCACCAATTGGTTCGCAGTGAGAAAGGGATTCTGCTGAAAGAGGTCATGGACCCGCAACGCAGAACCGGCACGGTCGCTCTCGGCCGTAATGCGTTCGCGATCCTGCTTGAATAGATCGACTATGCGGGTGGCGGCGTCGAAGGCCTGGTTGGCGGTGTCGGCTACGCCGGCGAGGAAGAAGTCAAGCCAAGCCTCCCAGGCTCCCTGCTCGCGGACCTCCTGTAGAAGCCGGTAATATTCGTTCCGGTGGGTCTTCAAGTACAGGCTGAGGTAGAGCAGCGGCTTGCGCAGAACTCCGTTGACGCACAGGTACAGCGTTACCAGGAGGCGACCGATACGCCCATTGCCGTCGAGGAAGGGGTGGATCGTTTCGAATTGGACGTGGAGCAGGCCCGCCTTGATAAGCGCTGGAAGACGGGATTCGTCCTCGTGCATGAACCGTTCGAGGGCATCGAGACAGCCATCGAGTTCTGTGGTCGGAGGCGGGACAAACAGCGCATTGCCCGGGCGGGTGCCGCCAATCCAGTTCTGCGATCGGCGGAATTCGCCGGGGCTCTTGGTTCCGCCCCGGCCGCTTTGCAGCAGGCGCTCGTGCATCTCGCGGATGAGGCGAAGCGAGAGCGGCATTTCCTCCAGCCGTTCGAGGCCATGCATCATGGCAGCGACGTAGTTAGAGACCTCGCGGATATCGTCGATCGGCTGCCCGGCCTGCGCCTCGGTTTCGAAGCGGAGCAGGTCGGAGAGCGTCGATTGTGTGCCCTCGATCTGCGACGAAAGCACCGCTTCCTTCCTCACGTACATGTAGAGGAAGAGCTCCTGACGCGGCAGCAGCATGGTGATGCCGTCGAGGCGGCCCAGGGCACGCTCAGCGAGGCTGAGCCGGTCGAGTAGCGCCAGCACGTCGATCGGTGGCGCAGGTGGCAGCGGCGGCGGCACGAATGCCCTGACCATCTCCCCGGCGACGGGAGTTTCCACGAAACGGCCCAGCCGCGGATTCGGTTCTGGATCAGCCATGCGCGCCAATATGCATTGCACACCTTATTTAAGCAATCGCCACTTCACTTAATTAGCAAATACACTAAGATAAGCGGGCTTAAATAAGGGAGGCGGCAAGGTGTACGATCATCTGGAACACACGCGGGATAGCGTTCGTGCGTGACGCGCGATCATCGGCGTACCCGTCTATGTGGTCAAGGCTTGCCAACTTCATGGTGTGCCGCGAGAATCCCCTTCGTGCGGAATGATATCGACCATCTGCCCCCGGTCCAGCAAAGCGAACTGGACCGAGTGAAGCAAACGCTCATGGGCGAATTTGCCGACGCGATCTCGCGCGCGAACCAGCCGTGGAAGAAAAACGGCAAGATCCTCAAGATCATTCTGTTCGGCAGCTATGCCCGGACCGACTGGGTGGACGAGCCGGAGAATGGCTACCAGTCGGATTTCGACCTGCTCGTCATCGTCAGCCACCCGGACCTCACCGACATCGCCGATTACTGGTATGTCGCCGAGGACAAGATCCTGCACGACAGCGCGATCGCGCGGCCGGTGAACATCATCGTCCATACGCTGGACGAAGTGAACCAGGCGCTGAGCCGGGGCGAGTATTTCTGGACCGATATCGCCCGTGACGGGATCGTGCTCTACGAGTTACCGGGCAGTGCACTCGCCACGCCGAAGCCGCTCACGGCGGCCGACGCGCACGAAATGGCGTCGGCCTATTTCGAAGATTGGGTTGAGAAGACCAACGACGCGATAGAGATAGCCGACTTCTGCATCTCAAGCGGGAAGCGAAAGGACGCAGCTTTCAACCTCCACCAAGCGACGGAACGCGCCTACATCTGCTTCCTGCTCGTCCGCACCCTCTATTTCCCCCGTTCGCACAACATCAAGTTCCTGCGCTCGCTTGCCGAAGACAGCGAGCCACGGCTGATCGAGGCTTGGCCGCGCGCCACCAGACTCGACCGCCGCCGGTTCGAACTTCTGAAGCGCGCCTATGTCGAGGCCCGCTATTCGGCGAGCTATGAGATCGGCAATGACGATCTCGACGCCCTGTCGAAAGCGGTCCGCGCCCTGCGCGATATCGTCGAGACCGTGTCGCGTGAACGCGTCGCAATGCTGAAAGCGGACGCCGGCCTCTAACCGCCAGGCACCTGCTTTCGGATAGCCTTCCGTTCCGGCGCCTGACCGGAACAGACCGGCGCGAGCCCATCTGCGCCCATCAGCACCGTTCAATTTTCGGCGCCTGTCACCGAGTCTGAAGCCGCCCGAACCGGTCCTGTCCGGCGGGCGGGAGCCTCGACGTGACACCCACCAAATTGCTCATCGGCCAGATCATCGTCGTCTTCGCCATCGTCCTGCTGGGCATCTGGGCGGCGACACAATGGGCGGCAGCCATGCTGGCCTATCAGCCAGAACTGGGTGCGCCCTGGTTCCGGCTCGATGGCGTGCCGGTCTATCATCCCTGGGCGCTGTTCCCCTGGTGGTATCACTATGACGCCTATGCCCCGCATGTCTTCGACAGGGCGGGCATGTTCGCAGGCGCCAGCGGCTTCGTCGGCTGCGCCGCGGCAATCTTCGGCTCGCTTTGGCGCGCCCGGCAATCCAGCAACGTCACTACATATGGTTCCGCTCGCTGGGCAAGCCGCCGCGAGATTGAGCGCGCCGGACTGCATCGCGACGCCGGCGTCATGCTCGGCACACTTCGCGGCCGTTATCTGCGTCATGACGGCCCCGAGCATGTCATGACGTTCGCGCCGACCCGTTCGGGCAAGGGCGTGGGACTCGTCGTCCCCACCTTGCTCTCCTGGACGGGCTCGGCGGTCATCCACGATATCAAGGGCGAGAACTGGACGCTGACCGCCGGCTGGCGCGCGCGCTTCTCGCACTGCCTGCTGTTCAACCCGACCGACGCCGCCTCGGCGCACTACAATCCGTTGCTGGAGGTCCGGCGCGACGTCAACGAAGTGCGCGACGTCCAGAACATCGCCGACATCCTGATCGATCCCGAGGGCGCGCTCGAACGCCGCAACCATTGGGAGAAGACCAGCCATTCGCTGCTGGTCGGCGCGATCCTTCACATCCTCTATGCCGAGGAGGACAAGACGCTCGCGCGGGTCGCGACCTTCCTGTCCGATCCGCAGCGCAGCTTCGTCGCCACGCTCCGCCGGATGATGACCACCAATCATCTCGGCGACGACAAGAACCCCAGGGTCCATCCCGTGGTGGCGTCCGCCGCGCGCGAACTGCTCAACAAAAGCGAGAACGAGCGCTCGGGCGTGCTGTCGACCGCCATGTCCTTCCTCGGCCTCTATCGCGATCCGACGGTCGCCGAGGTCACCTCGCGCTGCGACTGGCGGATCGCCGACCTGATCGAGGCCGCCCAGCCATTATCGCTCTACCTCGTCATCCCGCCATCGGACATCAGCCGCACGAAGCCGCTGGTCCGGCTCGTGCTCAACCAGATCGGGCGCCGCCTGACCGAAAGGCTGGACCAACCCGGCACTCCCGCGCGCCGGCACCAGCTTCTGATGATGCTCGACGAGTTTCCGGCGCTCGGCCGCCTCGACTTCTTCGAGACCAGCCTCGCCTTCATGGCCGGCTACGGCATCCGCGCCTTCCTGATCGCCCAGAGCCTCAACCAGATCGAGAAGGCCTATGGCGAGCACAACGCCATCCTCGATAACTGCCATGTCCGGGTCGCCTTCGCGACCAACGACGAGCGCACCGCCAAGCGTATTTCCGACGCGCTCGGCACCGCGACCGAGCAGCGCGCGATGCGCAACTATGCCGGCCACCGGCTCGCGCCCTGGCTCGCCCATGTCATGGTCAGCCGCCAGGAGACCGCCCGCCAGCTCCTGACACCCGGTGAAGTGATGCAGCTGTCGCCCGATGAGGAGATCGTGCTCATCTCCGGACTCGCGCCGATCCGGGCACGCAAGCTGCGCTATTTCCGCGACCGCAATTTCACTGTGCGCGTGGCGCCCGCGCCGAAGCTGGCACAGGGGCGCTATGCCGATTGCCCGAAGCCGCGCGGCGATGACTGGTCCGACCGGGTGCGCGGCATCGATGCCCGGCTGCACCAGGCCGACGATGCCGCAGGCGGCGAAGACGATGGCGGGATGCAGCAGCAGCGCCATCCCGGCCTACCCGAGCAACCAGCCAAGAGCGCCGACGCCGTCGAAACGGGCGATCCGCAACTCGTGCCCGACGATGACGATGTCGCGGCCGACAAGCGCGCCATGGACCAGGCGAAGGGCCTGAGCGCCGTCGCCCGCGGCTATGCGATCAACGAGGGCGCCCACCGCGACCTCGTGCCCGGGCTGTGAGGCGGCGATGAAGATTCGCCAGAACCTCTATCTCGACCGCGAGATCGGCGACGCGCTCGAAGCGCTCGCCGCCGGCAACCGTGGGAACAAGAGTCATCTGGTCAACGACGCGCTCCGGGACTGGCTTGCGCGCCGGGGGACCAAGGAAATCGACGATCTTTTGAAGGTCCGTCTCGACCGGCTGTCGCGCGAGCTCGACGGCGCGCGGCGCGACATCGATGTCCTGCTGGAAAGCCTGTCGCTGTTCGTCCGCTACCAGCTGATGGTGACGGCTCCGCTGCCCGAGGCCGACGCCGCAGGCCGCGCCATCGGGCGTGACCGTTTCGAATCCTTCGTCGCCCAGGTCGGCCGCCAGATCGCGGCGGGTACACGCACGCTGGCGCCGCCCGAAGCGAAGGGAGGCAAGTCGTAATGTCGGCCCCATCCGATACTGTATCTGCCGACCGTCGCCGCGCCATGCTGCGCACCGCGATGGGGCCGGCGATCGCGGCCGCGCTCTCCGATCCCCGCGTCATCGAAATCATGGTCAATCCCGACGGCGCGCTCCGCGTCGACATCCTCGGTGAAGGCCGGGTCGATACCGACGTGAAGCTCGATGGCTCTCAGGTCGAGCGGATCATCCGGCTGGTGGCATCGCATGCCCGTGCCGAGGTCCATGGCGAGCGCCCGATCGTCTCGGCCGAGCTGCCGCCGCATGGGCAAGGTGCCGGCGAACGCTTCGAAGGCATTCTGCCGCCGGTCTCGACCGCGCCCTGCTTCTCGATCAGGAAGCCCGCAGCGCGGGTCTATACCCTGATGGACTATGTGGCCGACGGCATCATGTCGGCCGAGGCCGCCCGTATGCTTTCGCTGGCAGTGGTCGATCGCCGGAACATCCTGATCGCCGGCGGGACCAGCTCGGGCAAGACCACGCTCGCCAATGCGCTGCTCGCCGAGATGGCGCATCTCGACGAGCGGGTCATCCTGATCGAGGACACGCGCGAACTGCAGTCGCCCGCCCACGATACGGTGGCGCTCAGGACGAGAGCGGGCGCCGTCACCATGGGCGACCTGGTTCGCTCGACACTGCGCCTGCGGCCCGACCGCATCATCGTCGGCGAGGTTCGCGGCGGCGAAGCGCTCGACATGCTCAAGGCGTGGAACACCGGCCATCCCGGCGGGATCGCGACCGTCCACGCCAACAGCGCATCGTCCGCGCTCTACCGGATCGAACAGCTCATCCAGGAAGCCGTCGTCACCGTGCCGCGCCGTCTGGTCGCCGAGGCGATCAACCTGATCGTCTTCATCGCCGGCCGCGGCACCGCGCGGCGCATCGAGACGATCGCCTGCGTCGCGGGCCTCGACCCCGATGGCGGCTACGCCGTCGTCGATCTCTCCCCAACCCCTGACCACACAGGAGACTGACATGCGCACCTTTCCCATTCCCAATCGTGACCGCCTTTTCCTGACCGGCCTGATGCTCGGCCTTTCGCTCACCCTGACCGGGACGGCCCATGCCAGCGGGTCCGGCATGCCCTGGGAACAGCCGCTCCAGCAGGTGCTGGAATCGGTGCAGGGGCCGGTCGCCAAGATCGTCGCGGTGATCATCATCATCGTGACCGGTTTGACCCTGGCCTTCGGCGAGACGGCGGGCGGGTTCCGCCGGCTGATCCAGATCATCTTCGGCCTGTCGATCGCGTTCGCGGCTTCGTCGTTCTTCCTGTCCTTCTTCAGCTTCGGCGGCGGGGCACTCGTCGCATGAGCCACATCGACAACGGTCATGTTGCTGGCTTCGAGGCGCCGATCCACGCCAGCCTGGGGTCGCCGATCCTGCTCGGCGGCGCACCGCGCATGATCGCGATCGTCAACGGCACGATGGCGGCGGCGGTCGGTCTCGGCCTCCAGCAATGGCTGGTCGGCATCGCGCTCTGGGCGGTCGGCCACAGCATCGCGGTGTTTTCCGCCCGCCGCGACCCCGATTTCGCGCCCGTGCTGCTCCGCCATCTGCGCCAGAAGGGATATCTGGCATGCTGAACCTCGCCGAATATCGGTCGCGGGCCGACCGCCTCGCCGACCATCTGCCCTGGGCCGCGCTGGTCGCGCCCGGTGTCGTCCTCAACAAGGATGGCAGCTTCCAGCGCAGCTTCGCCTTTCGCGGTCCCGATCTCGAAAGCGCGACAGAAGCCGAACTCGTCTCGGCCTGCGCGCGCGCCAACAATGTGCTGAAGCGCCTCGGCACCGGTTGGACACTGTTCTTCGAGGCCGAGCGGCGCGGGAGCCAGGGCTATCCGGACAGCGCCTTTCCCGACGCCGCGTCCTGGCTGGTCGACCAGGAACGGCGCGCCGGGTTCGAAGCCGAGGGCCAGCATTTCGAGAGCATCTATCACGGCACGCTGGCATGGCTGCCGCCCGCCGACAGCAGCGATGCTGCCGGACGGAGCCTGGTCGAACGGCCCGATGATGCTCAGGGCCGCGACTGGCGTGCCAGCCTTGCCGGTTTCATCGCGGAAACCGACCGCATTCTCGACCTTCTCTCCGGCTTCATGCCCGAAGTGCGTGCGCTGGATGACGCCGAGACGCTGACCTATCTCCATGGCACGATTTCCGATCGCGGCCATGCGGTCGCGGCGCCCGAGACGCCAATCTACCTCGATGCGCTGCTCGCCGACACGCCGCTGGTCGGCGGACTCGAGCCGAGGCTTGGACGAACCCATCTACGCACGCTGACAGTGCTGGGATTCCCGAACCTCAGCCGACCCGGCATCCTCGACGCGCTCAACCACCAGGATTTCGGCTACCGCTGGGTCACCCGCTTCATCGCGCTCGACAAGCAGGACGCGACCAAGGCACTGACCAGGATCAGGCGACAATGGTTCAACAAGCGCAAGTCGATCACCGCGCTGCTGCGCGAGGTGATGTACAACCAGCCGGTCCAGCTCCTCGACACCGACGCGGACAATAAGGTGGTCGATGCCGATCTCGCGCTGCAGGCGCTCGGCGGCGATCATGTCGCCTTCGGCTACTTGACCACCACGATCACCGTCGCCGATACCGATAGAACGCGGGTGGAAGACAAGGTCCGCGCGGTCGAGCGGATCGTCAACGGGCTCGGCTTCACCTGCGTTCGCGAGAGCCTGAACGCCGTCGAGGCCTGGCTGTCCTCGCTCCCCGGCCAGGCCTATGCCAACGTCCGCCAGCCGCTCGTCCATACGCTGAACCTCGCCCATCTCATGCCGCTGTCATCGATCTGGGCGGGACCGGCGGAGAACCGTCATCTGGGCGCGCCGCCGCTGCTCCATGCGCAGACGAGCGGATCGACGCCGTTCCGGTTCTCGACCCATGTCGGCGATGTCGGACATATGCTCGTCGTCGGGCCGACCGGCGCCGGCAAGTCGGTGTTGCTGGCACTGATCGCGTTGCAGTTCCGGCGCTACGCCCGCTCGCAGGTCTATGTCTTCGACAAGGGCTTCTCGGCCCGCGCGGCGGTGCTGGCCATGGGCGGCGCGTACCATGCCCTCGGGCTCGGCGCGGAGCGCGGCCCCCATGGCGAGGATGCCCTGGCGTTCCAGCCGCTGCGCCGGATCGACGATGCCGGTGAACGCAGCTGGGCGGCGGAATGGATCGCGGCGCTACTGGCACACGAAAAGGTCGTGGTCACGCCCGAGGTCAAGGACGCTGTCTGGTCCGCGCTGAACAGCCTCGCTTCGGCGCCTCCCCAGGAGCGCACGCTCACCGGGCTCGCCATGCTGCTCCAGTCGAACGCGCTTCGCACCGCGCTGACGGCCTACACGCTCGAGGGACCTTTTGGCCGCCTCCTCGATGCGGCCGAGCAGAACCTCGCGCTGGCCGATGTCCAGTGCTTCGAGACCGAGGCGCTGATGGGGCAATCCGGGGTGGTCGCCCCGGTGCTGACCTACCTCTTCCACCGGCTCGAGGAACGCTTCGACGGCCGTCCGACCCTGCTGATCCTGGATGAGGCCTGGATCTTCCTCGACCATCCGCTCTTCGCCGCCCGCATCCGCGAATGGCTGAAGACGCTGCGCAAGAAGAACGTCGCGGTGCTCTTCGCGACGCAGAGCCTCGCCGATATCGCCGACAGCGGTATCGCACCCGCCATCATCGAAAGCTGCCCACAGCGGATATTGCTACCCAACGACCGCGCCATCGAACCGCAGTCACGCGCCGCCTATGAGCGCTTCGGCCTCAATGACCGGCAGATCGAACTGGTCAGCCGTGCCACGCCCAAGCGGCATTATTATCTGCAATCGGCGCGCGGCAACCGCCTGTTGGAACTCGGCCTGGGGCCGATCGCGCTAGCGCTCTGCGGTGCGTCCGATCCCGACAGCCAGAAGCGAATTGACGGCCTTCTCGCCGAGCACGGCGCGGAGAACTTTGCCGGCCACTTCCTGCGCTCTGCCGATCTCGCCTGGGCCGCTGATCTGATCGGCGAGTTTCCCCGCGCCGCCCAATCCACCGCTCCCCAACCTCCAGCCCCCGGAGAATGATCATGACCAGAATGCTGCCTTTCAAGAAGCCCCTCATCGCCGGCGTGCTCGGCTGTGCCATCACCGGCACGCTTGCCCTCGCCACGCTGGCGACGAGCGAGCCTGCCCAGGCGATCATCGTGTTCGATCCCTCGAACTACAGCCAGAACATCCTCACCGCAGCGCGCACGCTTGAGCAGATCAACAACCAGATCCGCATGCTGCAGAACCAGGCGCAGGGCCTCATCAATCAGGCGAAGAACCTGACGACGATCAGCTTCCCAGAGTTGCAGGCACTCAAGCAGACCATGCAGCAGATCGACCAGTTGATGGGCCAGGCGCAGGGTATCCAGTTCAAAGTCGCAAACCTCGACCGGCAGTTCCGCTCGCTCTATCCCGATAGCTTCGCGCAAAGCCTGACCACCAGCCAGCAGGTGCAAATCGCCCGGGCGCGGATGGACGCCGCGCGCGCGGCCTTCGAGCAGACGATGAGTATCCAGGCCCAGGTGGTCGAGAATATCGCCGCCGACCAGGCAGCGCTGACGGGCATCATCGCGCGGAGCCAGAGTGCCGAAGGCGCACTGCAGGCCAGTCAGGCGACCAACCAGCTTCTGGCGCTCGTCGCCAAGCAGCAGTTCCAGATCCAGACGCTGATGGCGGCGCAATACCGCGCCGAGGCGATCGAACGGGCGAACCAGGCCCAGTCGCGGACCGATGCCCAGAGCGCCTCGGCGAAATTCCTCGGGTCCGGCAGCGCCTACACGCCTCAGTAGGCCGCGGCCGGCCAGGGCGGCGGCGATTTCCCGCGCCTCTGTCGCCGCCGTCGCCGCGAGGCCCGGCTCCCGCTCCCCGAGACTGGGCCTCGCGGCATCTTTTTGAAACGAACATCAGGACGCGAAGCGCATGGGCGACCTCAACGTCATCGATCAATTCATGGCAGCCTTCATTCGCTACATCGACAGCGGGTTCGGCCTCCTGGGCGGCGACGTCAGCTTTTTGACGCGCACGCTGATTGCGCTCGACATCACGCTCGCCGGGCTGTTCTGGGCGCTGGGCGGCGAGGACAATGTGCTCGGCCGCCTGATACGCAAGATCCTCTACATCGGCGCCTTCGCGTTCATCATCAACAGCTTCTCGACCCTCAGCGACATCATCTTCCGATCGTTTGCACAGGCCGGGCTGACCGCCGGCGGTGGGACAATCACCGCTGCCGATCTGCTGAAGCCCGGTCGCCTTGCCGGAACCGGCTTTTCCGCCGCCTGGCCGCTGCTCCAACAGGTCAACCAGTATCTCGGCTTCACGACCTTCTTCGATAATTTCCTGACGATCGTGGTGCTGCTGGTCGCGTGGGTGATCGTGATCCTCGCCTTCTTCATCCTCGCCGTGCAGATGTTCGTCACCATCCTCGAGTTCAAGCTGACCTCACTGGCCGGCTTCATCCTCGTGCCCTTCGCACTGTGGAACCGGACGAGCTTCCTCGCCGAGCGCGTGCTGGGCAATGTCGTGTCCTCCGGCATCAAGGTCATGGTGCTCGCGGTCATCGTCGGCATCGGCTCGAACTACTTCACCCAGTTCACCACCGCGCTCCAGGGTCAGGAACCCGACATCGGACAGGCCATGAGCCTGGTGCTGGCAAGCCTTGCTCTTTTCGGGCTCGGCATCTTCGGTCCCGGCATTGCCTCGGGTCTTGTCGCGGGCGCGCCGCAACTGGGGGCGGGCGCAGCGCTCGGCACCGCGCTTGGCGCGGGCGGCATCATGTACCTCGGCGGCGCAGGGACGGTCGGTGCTGCCCGCGGCCTGGCCGCCGCCGGCCTTGGCGCGGTTCGCGCTGGCACCGCGATGGGTTCGGCGGCGTCGACCGCCTACACCCTCGGACAGGAAGGCGCGGGCTCATCCAGCGTCGGCGCCGGGATCGGCGGCATGGCGAGCGCCGCGGCCGGTGCCGCGCGGTCGGGGATATCGGCCGCGCTGGGTCTTGGCGAAGCCGCCGAGACCGGCCGCCAGGCCGCGTTCAACACCATGGCAGGACGTGACGCATCCGCCGCCACGCAAACCACGGATAGCGCATCGTCGATGCCCGGATGGGCGCGGGCGATGAAGACGCAGCAGAGCGCCCGCCATCACCGCCAGACCGCCATGCACGCCGTCCAATCCGGCGATCGTGGCGGTCATGGCGCAACCCCCGACATCAAGGAAAGGGAGGATTGATCCTCATGATTTTCAAGCGCGCCGTCCAGCGATATGGACATACACCCGAGCCAGAGACACCCTATCAACGTGCCGGGCAACTCTGGGACGAACGCATTGGCTCCGCCCGCGTCCAAGCCCGCAACTGGAGGTTGATGGCCTTCGGCTGCCTGGGCCTCGCCACCGCGCTGTCGGGCGGCCTGCTGTGGCAGTCGCTGCAAAGCCGCGTCGTTCCCTATGTGGTCGAGGTCGACAAGCTCGGCGAGGCGCGCGCCGTCCAGCCCGCCGACAGGGACTATCAGCCGACCGACAGCCAAGTCGCATGGTTCCTCTCCCGGTTCATCGAGCATGTGCGCTCGGTCTCGCTCGATCCGGTGCTGATGCGCCAGGACTGGCTTTCGGCCTACGATTTCACGACCAAGCGCGGGAGCATATTCCTCGGCGATTACGCCCGCGCCGCCGATCCGTTCGGTCACATCGGCGAGCGCACCGTCTCGGTGCAGGTCACCAGTGTGGTGCGCGCCTCGGACAAGTCGTTCCAGATCAAATGGGTCGAGACCGCCTACGAGCGCGGCGCCCAGGCAGGCACCTCGCATTGGACCGCGATCCTGACCATCCAGATGGTGCCGCCGACCAGCGCCGAGGTGCTGAGGAAGAACCCACTCGGCATCTATGTCGATGCGATCGACTGGAGCCGTGAACTCGAGCCAGCCGGTTCCTCGCCAACGGCCGTCGCGCCGGCGCGCTCAGCACTGCCGCCGCCGGCAAGCATCCCCGCTGGATCGCCGCTCAACCCCAACCTCGGCGCTGCCACAAATCAGGAGTTCCAGCCATGAAAACGACTCTTCTAGCAGCGACGGCACTTGCCCTCGCTGCTCCCGCTGCCGCCCAGACCACATCGACCGTTCCGGCATTGCCCGCGAACGCAGCGGTGCCGTCGGTTGCGGTCGCGACGCCGCCGAACGGACCAGTCGTTTCGCCACCAAAGGCTGCCACGCCGGCTCCGCGCCGCCGCCATATCCCACCATCGTCCGCCGAACTGGGCGTCCGGGCCGCCAATCGCGCCGCGACGCTCGAACCGGCGACCGGCGGCTATCTCAATGCAGTGCAGGTCTTTCCGTACAGCGACGGCGTGATCTACCATGTGCTGACCGCGCCAGGCCAAGTCACCGACATCGCGCTCCAGCCCGGCGAGACGCTGGTGGCCGTGGCGGCGGGCGACACCGTGCGCTGGGTCATCGGCGATACCACTAGCGGTTCGGGTGAGACCAGGCGCACGCATGTGCTGGTAAAGCCATTTACCGCTGGGCTCGCCACCAATGTGATCATCACCACCGATCGGCGGACTTATCATCTGGCGCTCACCAGTACCGCGCGCACGGCCATGTCGGCGCTTTCCTGGACCTATCCGCAGGACGCGCTCATCGCGCTCAAGGCTGCGGCCGAAGCGGCGCGAGCAGCGCAGCCGGTGGCTTCGGGGCTTGCCATCGACCAGTTGCACTTCGGCTATGCCATCACTGGCGACAAGCCCGTCTGGCGACCGCTGCGCGCGTTCGATGACGGGCGGCAGACGTTCATCGAGTTCCCGACCAGTCTTGGCGAAAGCGTAGCGCCGCCGCTGTTCCTGGTGGATGCTAAAGGCAATGCCGAACTGGTCAACTACCGCGTGCAGGGCCGCTACTATGTCGTCGACAGGATCTTCGATGCGGCCGAACTCCGCCTCGGGCTCAAGCATCAAGACGTGGTGCGGATCAGCCGGACCGGTGAAGCGACCAGCCGCCGGAGGCCGTCGTGACCGAGGCGACGACGACCCAACCCGCCAAGCTCGATCCAGAGAGCCTGGCGCTCCGTTCGCGCCCGCCGCGCGCGATCCGGTTCAAGCGCGGCGTCATCATCGCCATCGCGGCGCTGGGATCGGTCAGCCTCATGACGGTGACCTGGCTGGCGCTGAAGCCGCGCCTGTTCCACCGCGTCACGGGTCAGGAGGAACTCTCCCAACCCAATCTGCGCCCTGCCAGCGACACGCTGAACGGCCTGCCGGCAAGCTATGGGGATGTGCCACGGCTCGGGCCGCCGCTTCCCGGCGACCTCGGCAAACCGATCCTCGATCGCCAGCAGCAGCTTGCAACCGGGATCAATTCGAGCGACCAGCAACGCCAGCAGGCCGAGGCGGCCGAGCGTGAGCGCCAGCTTGCCGAACTGAAGGCCGCGCGCGAATCCGGTGTGTTGGTACATGGACGGCAGGCAGCGGCATCCGCCGAAGCACCGACGGCCAGCGTACCTGCTGGAGAGGGTGCCCAGCCCAGTCCGCCGAAACTGGCGCTCGATCCGGCGACCGATCCCAATGCGCAGGGACGCAAGGAAGCCTTCGTCGGGAACCTCGATCCGCGCGGCGACGTCAATCCCCATGTCCTGACACCACCGCTATCACCTTATACCCTGTCGGCGGGCAGTGTGATTTCGGCAAGCCTGATCACCGGCCTGCGCTCCGACCTGCCGGGGCTGGTCACTGCCCAGGTCACCGAGAACACCTATGACAGCGCCACGGGGCGCATCCTGCTCATTCCGCAAGGCGCGCGACTGATCGGCAGCTATGATTCGGTCGTGGCGTTCGGGCAGAGCCGCGCGCTCATCGTCTGGCAGCGGATCGTCATGCCCGACGGCAGCTCCATCCGGCTCGACAATGTGCCCGCCACCGATCCGTCGGGCTATGCGGGTCTTTCGGACAAAGTGGACTACCACACCTGGACCCTACTCAAAGGCGTGGCGATCTCGACCCTGCTCGGCGTGGGTGCGAACCTGACATTCACCGGCGAAAGCGACCTCGTCCAGGCGATCCGGGAATCGACGCAGCAGAACGTGTCCCGCGCCGGCGACCAGATCACATCCCGCAATCTGCAGATCCAGCCGACGATCACGATCCGGCCCGGCGCGCCGGTACGGCTGATCGTCCATCGCGATCTCATTCTCGCGCCGTGGCGCGGATAGGAGAAGACCATGGTCGACCTCAAGCTTGCTCGCATTCCCGACCGAACCCCGGTGAAGCTCACGATCACGGTATTGCCAGATCTGCATCAGGCGCTTCAGGACTACGCCCGGATCTATGCCGAAGCCTATGGCCGGGAAGAGCCGGTCAGCGAACTGGTCCCGGCGATACTGTCCGCATTCCTCGATAGCGACCGCGCCTTTGTAAAGGCGCGCGAGCGTCTCGGAGCACGCGGCGGGTGATAGAGAGCGGCCCGAGCCTCAGTCGCAAGGACGCACTGACCATCCGCGTGCCGGACGCGGCGCGCATGCTGGGCATCGGGAAGACCAAACTCTACGAGCTGATCGCGGCACGCGAGATCGACGTCATAAAGGTCGGGCGGGCCACGCTGATCGTGGTCAGGAGCCTTGAACGATTTGTCGAACGACAGTCCGTCGTGGCTGGCGCGGAGGCGCCGCAACCTCGGAAGCGCGGACGGCCGAGGCATTCTTTCGCTCGGCTTGCAGCCGGGATCGGGTCTTGACGGGCGGAAGGCAAAAGTCGGCCCAGGCCTTCATCAGATCGCGCCGCTTGGCCAGGAAGTCCGTGCGCCGATAGGCCGCCTCGACCTTGTTTTCGAGTGTATGCGCCAGCGCCGCTTCGGCGATCTCGCGCGGCACATCCGTTTCCTCTGCGGCCCAATCACGGAAACTCGATCGGAAGCCATGCACGGTCGCCGGCAGGTCCATGCCGCGCACAAGTTCCAGCAGCGCCATGTCCGAAAGCGCCGAACCCGACGTGGCGCCCGGAAAGATCAGGTCGCATCCTTTGATCCGTAGCACCTGTGCCTGACGGAAAACGTCCGCAGCCTGCGCCGACAGGGGCACCGCATGTTCGGCACCAGCTTTCATGCGTTCGGCAGGAATGGTCCAGAGGGTCAGATCGTCATCGAGTTCGGACCATCTGGCTCCGCGTACCTCGCCGGATCGGACCGCCGTCAATATCAGCGCCTCGAGCGCCAACCTGCTGCTGCTGAGGCCGCGTGCGCGCAGGCGCTTCATGAACGCCGGCACCTCGGCGTGGGGCAGTGCGGCGAAATGTCCGGTCTTCCGGGGCTGGCGGGGCAAGCCTTTGGAAATGGAGCGCATCGGAGCCTCGCTGGCCCGGAAGCCATTGGCATAGGACCAGTCGAGCACAGTACCGATGCGCTGACGGACACGCCGGGCGGTCTCCGGAATGTCCAGCCAGATTTCCGCAAGCACGTCGCGGATGATCGGCCCTTCGATCTGGTCGACCCTCAGCTTGCCCAGCTTGGGATAGGCATAGAGCTCAAGCGTCTTGATCCACTGCTTGGTGTGCTTCCCGTTCTTCCAGCCCTTGACCATTTCTGCGTGCGCGCGCTTCGCTGCCTGCTCGAAGGTCGGGATGACGATCTCGACTTTCCGCCGTTCTTCGAGCGGATCGATCCCGGACTTGGCGAGCTTCTTGATCGCCGCCGCTTCAAGCCTCGCATCGCGAAGGCTCACATGCCGGAGTTCACCGAGCCCGATGTCCCGGCGGCGGCCATTGACCTGGACGCGCATGAGCCAGCTTTTCCCGCCCGAAGGGGAAATCTGCAGAAGCAATCCCTCGCCGTCGGAGTAACGCCCGGGCTCGGTGAGGTCCTTGATCATGGCTGGGGTCAGCTTTCCCATGGGCTGGAGGATACCATCTAAGCCCCCTGTTTTGAACCCCACCAACCCCTCACAGCCCCACACTCAGCCCCACATCAGCTTCCGGACCGCAGCGAATGGCCACGAACGCCAGCGGTTAAATCTGGCGTATTTTCAGAGCTTTAATTGAATTTTCCGGGCTGTGGCGAACGCCCGCGAAGGGCGAAATGGCGGAGCGGGAGGGATTCGAACCCTCGATACGCTTTTGACGTATACTCACTTTCCAGGCGAGCGCCTTCGACCACTCGGCCACCGCTCCGCATGCACTGGTAGGCGACGCGCCCTAGCGTGGGGCGCGGGGTTTCGCAAGCGGTCTAGGCATGGCATCTTGCATGACATGCGCAAATTTCTTCCGGGCGTTGCCCTGTCCCTGCTCGCAGCTTCGGTATCGCCGCATTCAGCGGCAGCCGAAGAAGCCACTGTATTGCAGACGCCCAACCAGATCGTGGACGCCGCGCCGGCGCCGGACTGGGTCCGAATCGCGCCGGCAGATCTGGTTGTCATGGACCTCGCTCCTGCGACCGATGGCAGGGCCCGGCGGGTGGTGATCCAGCTCATGCCTGGGCCGTTCTCCCAAGGGTGGGTCGGGAACATCCGCAAGCTTGTCGCCGCGCGCTGGTATGACGGGATCGCGATCGTCCGGGTGCAGGACAACTATGTCGTGCAATGGGGCGATCCCGATGGCGAAGTGCCGGGAAAGGCCAAGCCGCTTCCCCATGAACTCCGGACAATGCCTGAAGCCGAATATGAGGCGGATGCTTCCACCGCCACCGATGCCGACCTGAGGCGCAAGATCGCTGCGCTGGAAGAGCTTGCCGCCGTGATGTCGCGGGTCAGTGACATGACGCCTGCCGAAGTCCTGCACGGGCGCGATCCCTATGCCCTTGTCACGGGTTTCGAGGCAGGATGGCCTGTCGCCTCTGACGGAGCGCACATATGGCCGACCCATTGCTATGGCACTGTCGGTGTCGGCCGCAATCTCTCTCCCGATACCGGGACCGGAGCGGAGCTCTACGCTGTCATCGGCCATGCCCCGCGCCAGCTGGACCGCAATATCGCGGTGGTCGGGCGTGTGATTGCGGGCATGGAAAACCTCTCCTCACTCCCGCGCGGCACGGGTGAGCTCGGTTTTTATGAAACGCCTGCGGAACGGACGGCCATCCTTTCGGTCCGGCTGGGCAGCGAAATCCCGGACCTGCCTGCCTACGAATACCTTTCGACGCAGAGCAAGAGCTTTGCCGCCTACCTGGACAAGCGCGCCAACCGGAAGGACGATTTCTATATCCGGCCGGCCGGCGGCGTGGACATCTGCAACGTCCCGGTGCCTGTCCGCACCGTGCAGCCATAGCATTGCAGGCACGCCGCGGATGACAGATTCTGCCGAACACCTCTCGCATACCGGACGGCTATGGCGCTGGACGGGCGCGTCCGGCAGCGGGACCTGGCATTTCATCACGATCGATGGCGCAGCAGGCGAGGCGCTCTCCGGCACGGCACTGATCCGCAAGCTGGAAGGCACTGCGCGCGGCTTCGGATCGCTCAAGGTCAGGGCACGGATCGGCGAAACCGCCTTTGCCACGTCGGTGTTCCCCAGCAAGTCCGGCGGCGGCTGGCTGCTGCCGGTCAAAGCCGCGGTGCGCCGGGTCGAGGATCTGGCCGACGGAGACGAGGTGCTGGTCTTCCTCGACGTCTGAGAATTCGTCTGGAGAGTGCCCCAAACAGGCATTCTCCAAACACTCCCTGGCAGCGTCAGATACGCACGGCTTCCGAAACGGCCTCGCTGGCACGCAGGGCGCCGATGATACGCGTCAGGTGCGCCAGATCGGTCACTTCCAGGTCCACCTCGTAAGTGCCGAAAGGCTCGTCACGCTGGACCATCTGCAAGTTGGTGACATTGGCGCGGCTGGACGCAAAGATCTGGGTCACTTCGGCAAGCGTGCCGGGCCGGTTGTAGAGCACCAGCCGCAGGCGCCCCACCGCGCCGGTGGTCCGCTCGCCCCAGGAAAGGTCCAGCCAATCGGCATCGACGCCGTTCGCCAGCGTGAGACAGTCGATCGTGTGGACTTCCACCTTCTTGTCCGGCCGGCGAAGGCCGACGATGCGATCGCCGGGGACCGGGTGACAGCATTCGGCGAGTTCAAAACCCATGCCCGGCGTCAGTCCCCGGATCGAGATCGCCCGCTCGGCGCGATTCCACTCGGACTCGTCGGGAAGCTCTGCCGTGCTGCCCGGCACCAGCGCTTCCATCACTTCACGGTCGGTCAGGCGCGCCGAGCCGATCGCGAACATGAGGTCTTCCTCGTCGCGCAGTTCGAGGCGCTTGATGGCAATGGCGATCGCCTTCTTGCCGATGCGCTGCGGCAGGCGGCCGGCGATCTCGTCGAACAGCTTGGCCCCGATCTCGGCCACTTCCGCGCGTTCCTTGGCGCGAACGGCGCGGCGGATGGCAGCGCGGGCCTTCCCGGTCACGACAAAGCCCAGCCAGGACAGTTGCGGCTCCGAATTGGGGCTCTTGATGATCTCGATGACATCGCCGTTGGCCAGCTGGGTGCGCAAGGGCACGTGGCGGCCGTTGATCTTGGCGCCGACCGCCGCGTTGCCGAGGTCGGTGTGCACTGCATAAGCGAAGTCGACCGCGGTCGACCCCTTGGGCAACTGGTTCAGCGAGCCCTTGGGCGTGAAAGCGAAGATGCGATCCTGATAGATCGCCAGCTTGGTGTGCTCCAGCAATTCCTCGGCATCGTGGCTGGTATCGACGATCTCGATGAGATCGCGCAGCCAGCCGACTTGCCCGTCGGGGCGCGTTCCGCCCTGCTTGTAGGCCCAGTGGGCCGCCAGACCGAACTCGTTGGTGCGGTGCATCTCGCGCGTACGGATCTGCACTTCCATGCGCATCGAGTTCTCGTAGATCAGCGCGGTGTGGAGCGATTTGTAGCCGTTGGACTTGGGCGTGGAGATGTAGTCCTTGAAGCGCCCCGGGATCATCTGCCAGGTCTGGTGCAACACGCCCAGCGCGCGGTAACAGTCATCGGGCGTTTCGGTCAGGACGCGAAACGCCATGATGTCGGTGATCTGCTCGAACGTCACATGGCGTTCGGCCATCTTTTTCCAGATCGAATAGGGGTGCTTCTCGCGGCCGGTCACTTCGACCTGCAGGCCCGCTTCGGCCAGCGCCTGCTTGATCGCAAGGGCAATGGCATCGACCTGACCGCCTTCCTGGCTGCGGATCTGCGCCAGCCGCCCGGTGATCGTGGCATAGCCTTCCGGCTCCAGTTGCTCGAAGGCCAGCAACTGCATTTCGCGCATATACTCGTACATGCCGACGCGCTCGGCCAGGGGCGCGTAGATATCCATGGTCTCGCGGGCGATGCGCTGGCGCTTTTCGGGCTTCTTGATGAAGTGCAGCGTGCGCATGTTGTGCAGACGGTCCGCCAGCTTCACCAGCAGGACACGCAAGTCCTCGCTCATCGCGAGGAGGAACTTGCGCAGGTTTTCCGCCGCCCGCTCGCTCTCGGTCATCACCTCGATCTTCGAGAGCTTGGTGACGCCGTCGACCAGCCTTGCGACATCGGGCCCGAACAGCTTCTCGATCTCGTCGATCGTGGCGAGGGTGTCTTCCACCGTATCGTGGAGCAGCGCGGTAATGATGGTCTGCTGGTCGAGCTTCAGCTCGGTCATCAGGCCGGCCACTTCCACCGGATGGCTGAAATACGGGTCGCCGCTCGCGCGCTTTTGTGAGCCGTGCTTCTGCACGGTATAGACATAGGCACGGTTGAGGAGGGCCTCATCGGCCTCCGGCGCGTATTCCTTGACGCGTTCGACGAGTTCGTACTGGCGGAGCATGTTACCCTGTCATGTCAGGATTTTTTGCAATGCCACAAGAGGGAAGCCCAAAAGTTGCACATTTTGCAACGCAGGCGCCTTCGTCAGGACGACAGCCTGGCGCGCAAAACGCACTGTCAGGTCACGATATCCTTGATCTGCTCCCAGTGCGCATCGACCGCCGCGACACCGGCGGCCATGGCCCGGCGGATCTTGGCGGGATCGAATTCCAGCGTGTCCGAGTAGTTCTCAAGCGGTTCGATCGTGCGTACCGGTACGAACCGATAGCGCGCCACCGTCTCGTCGAGCGGCGAAAGCAGCCGCAGCACCTCTTCCGGAGAATGGCCCGCCTGCGTCAGTTCCGCCCACATCCGGTTGCGCGCCAGCAGGGTGTCGTTGATGAGGCCGGTATTCTCCAGATCGTTGCGCGAGACTTCCGACTGCAGGAGCCCGACCGAGCGCAGCCCGATCGACACCAGCCCTCCGAAGGTCTTGTCCTCAGCGCCCCCGGCCGGCGGCGAGGCGCGAACCACCAGAATGCCGGTGGGGTTTTCCTTCATCGCCGCACCGAGCGGCGTTACGTCGCGCACGCCGCCGTCCACCCACTGGCCGCCGTCGCTGGTTTCGAGCGGATCGAAATAGACCGGCATGGCGCAACTGGCATAGACCCAGTTGTCGGTCCCCGGCACGTTCTGGTCGATCGTCCGGAAATTGCCGGACTGCAGGTTCACCACGCCGAGCCGCAAGCCGATCCCCGATGCTGCAAGCCGCGCGGGATCGTAGAGCCCGGCGAGCAGCTTGCGCAGCGGCCCCGCGTCATAGATCGCCTTGGAGCCAAACAGCACGGCAAAGGGGAGAAACCGCTTCTTGTAGATGTCGCTGTCCTTGCGAAGGCCAAGCCAGAACGCCTTGAGCCGCTCGATATCGCCCTGCGCCGCACCAAGGGCCTGGATCGCCCCGGTGGACGTGCCGATAACGATGTGCGGCTTCACGCCGTATTTGCCCATCAGGGCATCGAGAACGCCGACCTGGAACGCCCCTTTCGCTCCGCCGCCACTGAGTACGATGGCCAGTTTCTTGCTCACGGCGTCCCTTTCGCGTTGTCCGCCTTAAAAGAATTGCCGTGCATCCATTCCATAGAGGGAATTTCCCAAGCAGTTAATTTATGGAAACGCTCGCGTCCGTTTCGGCGCAAGCTTCGGGCAAGCCTCATAAAACGGAACACTTCGTTCACAAATTTCGACAGCTTGATCAATCATTGCGCCTGCACAATAGTATGTGGGTGAGCGAACCTGTCGTCGATCCCACGCCCGCCAGCACGGGCCCCTCGGTCATCCTGCCCGCACGTCCCGAACCGATCCGGCTCGATCCCGCGACAACCGCCGTGATCGTGGTCGATATGCAGAATGCCTATGCCAGCAAGGGCGGCTATGTGGACGAGGCCGGCTTCGACGTCGGCCCCGCGGCCAGCGTCATCGGCAAGATCGCGGAAGTGCTCGATACGGCACGTTCAGCCGGAATGCCGGTGATCTTCCTGCAGAACGGCTGGGACGCCGGCTATACCGAGGCAGGCACCCCCCTCTCCCCCAACTGGCACAAGTCCAACGCGCTCAAGACCATGCGCAAGCGCCCCGAACTGGCGGGCCGGTTCCTGGCGCGCGGCGGCTGGGACTATGAACTGGTCGAGGCGCTCGCCCCGAAAGACGGCGATCTGCGGGTGCACAAGCCGCGCTATTCGGCCTTCTTCAATTCGCAGCTCGACAGCGTGCTGCGCGCCCGCGGCATCCGCACGCTGGTGTTCACCGGCATCGCCACCAATGTCTGCGTCGAATCCACTCTGCGCGATGGGTTCCACCTCGAATATTTCGGCGTGCTGCTGGAAGATGCGACGCATCATCTCGGGCCGGACTTCATCCAGCAGGCCACGGTTTACAATGTCGAGAAGTTCTTCGGCTGGGTCAGCACCACCGCCGATTTCCACACGGCTGTCAGCCAGCTTCCGCCAAAAGGATAGCGCCATGCCTTTCGAACCGATCAACCCGCCCGAATTCCCCACGCCGATCGCGCCGTATTCTGCCGGGGCGAAAGCGGGAAACACCGTCTATGTCTCCGGTATGCTGGCGCTGGGCGAAGGCGGCACAGTGCTCTATCCGGGCGATGCCGCCGCGCAGACGCGCCATGTGCTGGAAGCGATCAAGACCACGGTCGAAGCCGCCGGGGGCACCATGGCGGACATCGCCATGAACCACATCTTCCTGAAGGACATGGCCGACTACGCCGCCTTCAACACGGTCTATGCCGAATACTTCCCCGGCGACAAGCCGGCGCGCTACTGCATCAAATGCGATCTCGTGAAGCCGGACTGCCTCGTCGAGATCGCCTCGGTCGCACACCTTGCCTGAAGCCACAGGGCTTTATTACGAGGTTCACGGCCCGGCAGACGCTCCGCCGGTGATCCTTTCCAGCGGGCTTGGCGGCTCGGCAGGATATTGGACGCCGAATATTCCCGCACTGGCCGCGCAGCATCGCGTCATCGCCTACGACCATCGCGGCACGGGCCGCAGCGACCGGGCCCTGCCCGGCAACCTGTCCATTGCCGATATGGCGCAGGACGTGTTGTCCCTGATGGATGCGCTGGAGATCTGGCGTGCCAGCCTTGTCGGCCACGCCTTGGGCGGCATGATCGGGATCGAGGCCGCACTCGCATCCGGGCGGATCGAGCGGCTCGTCGCGATCAACGCCTGGCGGACGCTTTCGCCGCATACACGCAGGTGCTTCGAAACACGGCTGGCCCTGCTGCGTGCTGCCGGGGCCGAGGCCTTCCTGCAGGCACAACCGCTGTTCCTGTTTCCCCCTGACTGGATCGCCAGCCACGATGCGCAGCTCACTGCCGAGCTGCCACGCCACCTCGCGGCCTTCCCCGGGGCTGAAACAATGGAAAAACGGATTGCCGCCGTGCAGGCCTATGCCCCGCATCATTCGGCCATCGCCTCGCTTCCCCCGCTGCTGGCCATTGCCACGCGCGACGACTTTCTGGTCCCCTTCGCCTCCTCCCGCGAACTGGCCGCATCGTTTCCGGGCGCCCGGATCGAAACCTTCAAGTGGGGCGGCCATGCCTGCAACGTGACCGATCCGGACCATTTCAACCGCATCGTGCTCGAATTTCTCAGGAGCTAAGCCTATGCAAGTCGGCGTATTCGTTCCCATCAACAACAACGGCTGGCTGATCAGCACCACTTCGCCGCAATACATGCCGACGTTCGATCTCAACAAGGAGATCGCCCTGCGCGCCGAGAAGCACGGGCTCGATTTCCTGCTGTCGATGATCAAGCTGCGCGGCTTCGGCGGCAAGAGCGAGTTCTGGGAATACGGGCTGGAAAGCTTCACCCTGATGTCCGGCCTCGCGGCCATGACGGAGAAGATCAAGATCTTCGCCACCTGCCCCACGCTGATCATCCCGCCGGCCTTCGCCGCGCGCATGTGCAACACCATCGACAGCATCAGCCACGGCCGTTTCGGTCTCAACCTCATCACCGGCTGGCAGCCGCCCGAATATACCCAGATGGGCCTCTGGCCGGGCGACGAGCATTTCCGCAACCGCTACAAGATGCTGGACGAATACGCCCAGATCCTGCGCGAGCTGTGGGAGACCGGCCGCAGCGACTTCAAGGGCGAGTACTACCAGATGGACGATTGCCTCGTCCGGCCCCAGCCGCAAGGCGACATGAAGATCATCTGCGCCGGCTCGTCCGATGCCGGCCTTGGCTTTTCGGCCAAGTGGGCGGACTATGCCTTCTGCCTCGGCGTCGGCGTCAACACCCCCACGGCTTTCGCATCCAACAACGAACGCCTGGCGAAGTTCACCGCCGAAACCGGGCGCGACGTGCGGGTCTTCGTGCTCGTCATGATCATTGCCGCCGAGACCGACGAGGAAGCCATGGCCAAGTGGAAGCTCTACAACGAGGGCGTCGATCTCGACGCGATTGCCTGGCTCGCCGATCAGGGTGCCAAGGACACCGTCAACACCGACACCAACGTCCGCCAACTCGCTGCCCCCGAAGGCGCGGTGAACATCAACATGGGCACCCTGGTGGGCAGCTATGAAACCGTGGCCCGGATGCTCGACGAAATGGCCGAAGTGCCGAACACCGGCGGCGTGCTGCTGACCTTCGACGACTTCATCGAAGGCGTCGAGGCTTTCGGCACCCGCATCCAGCCGCTGATGAAGAGCCGGTCAGGCATTCCCTCCTGACCGGCCTGTGCCGGGCGATCAATAAACGCCGGGCAGCTCACGCTGGATAGCCGTCGGCTTCGCCGCCTGCAGCAGGCGCCGGCCGACGCTCTGCTGCGCCAGCCCGGTCGAGGCAATGGCCGTGCAGCTGCGCCCGTCGAGGAAATCGAGCGCCGCCTTGATCGACGGCTCCTGCGGATCGCCGAGCTGATACGAGATGTTGTCGCTCGCCTGGCACGTCACCGGCAGCACGCTGGCAAGGCCGGTGTAATAATCGCCCTCGTGATTGGCGTTCTCGACCTTGAGCGCCACCGCGCGCAGACGGTCGTCGCAAGGCGCATTGTCGAGCCCGACCTGCCCCACCGGCTTGCCATAGGTATTGCTGCCGATCAGCGCCGCATTGGAGCCGAGATAGGGCTTCTCGGCATTGATCAGCAGTTCGCTGGCCGACGCGGTATTGCCGGTGCCGATGAAGGCAATGCGGGTGGCCGCGATCGCCTCGGGCTGGCTGGAGAAGTAATTGGTCTCGTTGTTGCTCGACTTCGAATCGCGAAACGTCGTGTAGCTCTGCACCTGGCCGGTGTGCTGGGCATTGAGCAGGTCGGAGAACAGCTCGGAAATCGAGATCAGCCCGCCGCCGTTATAGCGCAGATCGACAACGACATCGGTAATCCCCTGCGCCTTGAAATCGGCAAAGGCGCTGCGCAGCGCCGGATCGGCGGTATCGACGAACGTGCGCAAGTTGATGTAGCCGACCTTGCGCCCGTTATCGTCGATCACCTTGGCGCCATAGCGCGAGGAAACCGGCAGCAGCGTGTAGTCCTGCTTGGTCACGCTGACCGTGGAGATCGAACTGTCGGGCTGGCGCAGTTGCAGCACGCGCGTAGTGCCCACTGTGGACGGCCCCAGCGCATCGCTGATCGCCTGCGTGCCGCCGTTCTGAACCAGCGACTGGACCGACTCGAGATTGGATGTCGAAGTGCCGATCGCGATGATCTCGGTTCCCCGGTCCATGCCCGCCGCAAGGCCCGGCGCCCCCTCATAGGCTTCGACCACGTAGAGGCGGTTGGCGCTGTAGTCGAAACCGAGCCGCACGCCCCAACCGGCCGTCGAGCCCTGCTGGTAATAGGCGTTCTCCTCCGAGATGGAGGTGAGATAGGTGAAATAGCGATCCTTCGATTGCGCCCGTGCCGGCGCGACAAGGGCATCGATATAATCGCTGACCGTCGAATAGCTGGCCGGATTGGCCGAACTATCCAGCAGGTCGGGGAACAGATACCACTCCTGCAACTGCGCCAGCGCCCATTGCTGGCGGGAAGCAAGCGAACAGGCGGTCGACGTGGCGGTCGGGCTGGGCGTGGGTGTCGGCGTTGCCGCCGCGGCGCCCGACCCCGTGGAAGAACTGCCCCCACCGCCGCCACAACCGGCCAGTGCCACAGAAAGCGCAAGAAGACAGGGAAAACCGCCAGATCGCATATCGCACCCCAAAGAAAACCTAGAGTTCAAACTCTTAGGTTCTCTTCGGGAGAGATCAAAAATTAAATCGCGATAACCGGCCGGTCAGCTCCAGGTCGCCTCGGGCGGCAGGCTCATCAGGATCGCATCGACATTGCCGCCGGTCTTCAGGCCGAACAGCGTGCCCCGGTCATAGACGAGGTTGAATTCGGCATAGCGGCCGCGCCATTCGAGCTGCTGCGCCTTGTCGGCCAGCGTGAACGCCATGCCCATGCGGCGGCGCACGATCCGGGGGAAGACGGCCAGAAACGCTTCGCCCACCGCCTTGGTGAACGCGAAGTTGGCTTCCCACGCAGCCTCGTCGGCGCATTCCAGATGATCGTAGAAGATGCCGCCCACGCCGCGATGAACCTTGCGGTGCGGGATGTAGAAATACTCGTCCGCCCAGGCCTTGAAGCGCTCGTAGTAATCGGCACCGTGGGCATCGCAGGCCGCCTTGAATTCCGCGTGGAACTCGGCGGTATCCTCGTCATAGGGCAGCGGCGGATTGAGATCGGCCCCGCCCCCGAACCAGGCCTTGGTGGTCGTCAGGAACCGCGTGTTCATGTGGACTGCCGGCACATGCGGATTGGCCATATGCGCCACGAGACTGATGCCGGTGGCCGAAAAAGCGTTCTGATCGGCCGAGGCTCCGTTGATCGACGCGGCAAAATCCTTGGCGAGTCCCCCCGCCACCGTGGAGATGTTGACGCCGACTTTCTCGAACACCTTGCCTTTCATCAACCCGCGCGTGCCGCCGCCGGTATCCCCTTCCCCGCCTTCGACGGCCACGCGTTCCCACGACGTGTATTCAAAGCCCGCATCGGAACCGGCCTCGCGCTCGATCGCTTCGAATTCGGCACAGATGCTGTCCCGCAGGGATTGGAACCATGCGCTGGCGCGGGCGGTGTAAGGGGTCCAGTCGGTCATCGTGCGCGCTTGCCAAATCGCATGGCCTGCGGCAAGGGAAAGCCATGGTTCCCTTTTCGTTCCATAATCAGGAAATGCAGCTCGTCACCGCCGCGCCGGGACAGGCCAGCGCCGTGTACTGGCCGCGCGAGCAGGCCCTGCTGGTGGCCGACCTGCACCTGGAAAAAGGCAGCTTCTTCGCGCGCACGGGCCAGATGCTCCCGCCTTACGACAGCCGCGAAACGCTGGAGCGGCTCGCCGTGGCGGTGCGGCACACAGGCGCGCGGCGAGTCTTCGCGCTGGGTGACAATTTCCATGACAGCATGGGGCCCGAACGTATGGAGCCGCACGCCGCAGGAATGCTGGCCGCGCTCACCCGGTCGCTCGACTGGGTGTGGATCACCGGCAACCACGATCTGGAGCTGGACGCCGGAGCCGGAGGCACCTGCGTCGAGGAACTGGCCATCGGCGGCCTCACGCTGCGTCACATGGCGCAGCAGGGAACGACCCAGGCCGAGCTTTCCGGCCATTTCCACCCGCGCCTCGTCATCGAAACGCGCGGACGGCGCATTGCCCGGCCCTGCGTGGTCAAAAGCGGCAACCGGCTGATCCTTCCGGCCTTCGGAAGCCTGACAGGCGGGATGAACGCGGCCGATCCCGCGATCCTCTCGGCCCTGCAGCCCGCCGAGGTGATCGAGGCCCTTGTCCCCGCGCGCGAAAAGCTGGTTCGCTATCCCCTCTGGCGAAAAGCGGCCTGACGCCGTATATCAACTGACGGGCGAGGGCAGACCGAAACGCACTTTCTTAACAGGCTTGCGCGAAATCCCGCTTTGCGCGTCCGCGCGATTCGCATTAATGACCCGCGAATCCGAACATGTAACGGTAACGATTCAGGAGAACGCTTATAGCACCCCCACCCCGGCGTATGATGACGCCCCCGGTCAAGAGTGGACCGCGCTACAATAACATGATCCAGTCCGACAAGGTTCGCGTCATCGACGAGAATGGCGAAAACCTCGGCGTCATGTATACTCGCGAGGCGATCGAACAGGCGGCCGACGTCGGCTTGGACCTGGTTGAAGTGTCGCCCAACGCGGATCCGCCGGTGTGCAAGTTCCTTGATGTCGGCAAGTACCGGTATGAGGCCCAGAAAAAGGCCAATGCCGCGCGCAAGACCCAGAAGACGCAGGAGATCAAAGAGATCAAGATGCGTCCGAACATCGACGATCACGACTACGATACGAAGATGCGCAACGTCGTCCGCTTCATCGGCGACGGGGACAAGGTGAAAGTCACCCTGCGCTTCCGCGGCCGTGAACTCTCGCACCAGCAACTCGGCATGAACCTGCTGCGCCGCGTGCAGGAAGATGTGGCGGAAATCGCCAAGGTCGAAGCCTATCCGCGCATGGAAGGCCGTCAGATGCTGATGGTGCTGGCGCCGAAGTAAGCGCCGGGCACATCACCTGACAAAAACAAAGGGCGCTCCCCACGGAGCGCCCTTTGTTGTTTTGCCGAAGGCGAACGCCGCTCAGGGCTATGAACCTTCATCGCCCCCATCTCCGTTCGCGCTGGCGAAGATCTTGTCCATATCCTTGCCGTCCCACGCCGGGTCATGATCGAGCCGGTCCAGAATGCTCCGGGCCGCGGTCGCAAGTGAACCGCCGTGAGGGTTGAAGGCAACGGGCTGCAGGACGGTGCGCGCCTCTGCCTGACGGTTGAGATGAACCAGCGCCGTCGCCAAGTTCATCCGCAACCCGAGATCGAACGGCGCAAGTTCAAGCGCCCGGATCAAACCGGAAATGGCGAGCGTCGGCGGCTCCACCCCCTGATCCGCAAAACTGCGATAGAAGTATATCAACGGCAGGGGATGATCGTTCTCGCGATGGTTCAATGCCACGAACGGCATCCGGGCGCGCTTGTAAGCGTCGGCCGTATCATCGGCGTCAGCCGCCATCCGGAACAGCGCATAGCCTTTCTGCACATAGGCGTTGACCTGTGACGGATCGATTGCCAGCGCCTTGTCGGCGGCGGCTATCGCTTCCTTGTCGTCCCCGGCATCGTATTCCGCCTCGGCAAACGCGGACAGGACAGCGGGATCGTCCGGAAAGCGCGCTTCGACCTCACGCGCTTCGTCGAGCAGCGCCTTGGCCTGCTCCTGCGAAGTAATGCCCCGCTTTGACTGAATGCGGATGGGCATCATCGCGGCCTCGCCCTGGCTCAAGCGCCGGATTTGCACGCCGCCGATCTTCAGTCTGTCCGCCGGCAATGTCAGCGCCATCATACGGGGGCGCTTGAGATAGCGGTCCAGCTCCTTTTCCAATTGATCGAAATCGCCGAAAGCTTCGGACGCCGCCTCGCGCATCCCTTTGCCCTGGTTCAGGAGATTGATGTAGCGGCTCAGCTGCCCTGCCCGCGTCTTTTCAAACGTCAGGTAATGATAGAGCAGCCAGCTCTTTCCGTAATAGGCATCATAGCTGCCGCTCTTGTGCTTTTCGTACTCGGCCGGATCGAGCAGATCGGCGGCTTTGACGTCACGCGCGAAATACAGCTCGCCGGCACGATGCTGGGCGGGCCGCCCCAGCATCATCCCGCCATCGGGCTTGAAGCTGCTGGTCCCAAAGAATTCCGCGGACCCTTCGGACAGCCAGCGCGGCATCGCCATGCTATTGGCGGAGATCAGGAAATGATGGGCATATTCGTGCAGAAGCACGATCATGGAGTAACTGACTTTGCCATTGCCCGCATCCACGGCCGGGACAATCGCAAGCGAACCACCCGCGCGCGGGATATAGAACCCTCCGACGTACTTGCTGCCCTCGCCATAGAGCTTGCGCACCGCGTTCTCGTTGCGCACGACATAGACCGTCACGCGATTGGAAGGGCTCGGCTTCATGCTCTCACGCCCCGTCAACAGCGTCAGGGCAGCATGATAGCGTTCAAGCTGCTCTGAAAAGCGTGAGACGTCGCGTTCGCTGTCATCGGCATAGATCACGAAATGATCGCTCGACGCTTCCAGCCATGCGGCATGAACCGCCCCCGGCCACAGAACGGAGGCAAGCAAGCTTGCCACCATCATCCATCGCATATGTCGCCCCGTTCCCCTTGAGTTCGCAACAGCTTACAACCCAATCGGCCACACTCAACGCATTACAGAAATGTAATCGTGGTGGGAGGCGCGCTTCCCGAACGCGGGCGTACAGAGGCCGAAATCGGTGGGGCCGGACTTCACCGGCTAACTGGTGTGGTGGGAACGACGTTCACACCATAACTCATCCCTCCCGCCCTTCGCGCAGGCGGGGCCCCGCTGCTCTTCCTTAGGCTATGCTGCCAGAAGCCGGATCCCGCCTCCGCGGGGATGACGGGAATAGCGATGCGAGCGTCCGCTTCGGGGGACTACCCCTTCCACTCCCGCCGTTCTTCGGCGGCGCGCAGCACTTCATATGCAAGCTGATACGTCTGGAACGCCTTGGCGGCCTCGTCATCGTTCGGCCGGACGTCGGGGTGGACTTCCTTGGCCTTGGTGCGCCAGGCCTTGCGCACGGCATCGAAATCCGCATCGGGTTCCAGCCCCAGCGCTTCGAGCGCACGCAGTTCATCCCGGCTGCGGGTGCCGTCTCCGGACCCGGCCCAGCCGTAATGCGCGGATTCCTTGTAGCCCGATGTCTCGGCCCGTTCCTGCGCCTCGCGCTCTTCGGCCGCTTCCTTGTCCAGCCCGGCGAAGTAATCCCAGCCCGCGTTATATTCGGCCGCGTGCTTCTGGCAGAAGTACCAGCGGTCGGGGCTGTTGGGGCTCTTGGGCGCGGGACAATCGCCCGGCTCCGTGCAGCCATGGCGATCGCACAGGCGCACCTGCGCTGCCTCGCGCGAACTGCCATAGCCGCGCCAGCGCGGAAAACCCCAGTCATTGGATCGGCGTGCGCGGCTCATTCAAAGCGCGATAAGCTGCGAATCGAAGCCGATGCAACCCCGGAACCCGTTCCGGAAGGCGTCCACCGCCGAATATGCGGCAATGGACGCCTCATGCGGATCAATCGACAGTGATCGTCACTGCGCGGCGGTTCTGCGCCCAGGCCTGTTCGTTCGAGCCGAGCGCCACGGGCCGTTCCTTGCCGTAGCTGATCGTGGAGAGCCGCGAAGCATCGACGCCAAGGCTGACGAGATAGTTCTTGGCGGCATTGGCGCGGCGTTCGCCCAGGGCAAGGTTGTATTCGCGAGTGCCGCGCTCGTCGCAGTGGCCCTCGATCGTGGCGCGCTTGCCCGGATACTGCATCAGCCACTGCGCCTGCCTGGCCAGCGCGGCCTGATCCATCGAGTCGATGTCGTACTTGTCCGTGTCGAAATAGATGGTGTCCGCCCCCATCATCTTCGCCAGGAAATCGGCCTGGCTGCCGGGCACGGGACCGATCGGCTGGCTCGGCGTGGTCGTGGTGGTTGCCGGGCCCGGTTCGGGCGGCAGCTCCTTGGGAGCGGTGGTCTTGCAGGCGGAAACCGCAAGCGCGCCCGCCAGAAGGAGCATTGTCGCGCCGCTCTTGGTGTATCGGGACATCGTGAGGGAAGAAGGCATGGGGCAATCTCCTGTGGTGCACAGCCTGGAGAAACGGCCGGCAGGGGGTGAAGTTTCGTTCAATCGTGCACAGTGTCAACCGGGACGATCAGTGCGATCCGAGAATTCCGTCAGGGCCGGACAGGCCCCCACGCAGGGTCGGATGCGCCCACCGGAGTGGGCAGCTTGCGCTCGTTGCGTCCGGTGAGATCGACCTGCCAGATCGACGTCACGCCGGAGTTCTTCTCGGTGCGGAAGAACTGCACGATGCGTCCGTTCGGCGACCAGGTCGGGGCCTCGTCCTGCCAGGAATTGGTCAGATAGCGCATGTTGCGCCCGTCCGGCGTCATCACCGCGATGCGCAGGTTCCCGGCAATGTGGGTGAAAGCGATCTGGTCCCCGCGCGGGCTCCATTCGGGCGTGGCCGAGCGGCCGCCGAAGAAGCTGATGCGGTGCTGGTTGGTGCCATCCACGTTCATCACATAGACCTGCTGGCTGCCCGAGCGGTCGCTCTCGAACACGATCCGGCTGCCATCGGGCGAAAAGCTGCCGCCGATGTCGATGCCCGGGCTGTCGGTCAGCTTGACCGCCTGCCCGCCGCCGCTCGGGATCTTGTAGATGTCGGTATTGCCCGCGATCGCCATCGAATAGAGCACCCACTTGCCGTCGGGCGACCAGCGCGGCGCCATCGTCGGGTTGCTGGTGCGCACCAGCAGGCGCTGAGTGTCGGTCCTGAGGTCGTAGATGTAGATGCTGGGCTCACCGTTCAGGTACGAAAGGTACATGATCTTGCTGTAGTCCGGCGAATAGCGCGGGGTCAGCGCGGTGGCCTGCCCGCTGGTCAGATAGCGCATGTTGGCGCCATCCGAATCCATCACCGCCAGCCGCTTCATGCGATGGCTCTTGGGGCCCGTCTCGGCGATGTAGGCGATGCGCGAATCGAAGAACGGACTTTCGCCCGACAGCCGCGAATAGACCATGTCGGCACACTTGTGCGCGGCGCGGCGCCAGTCCGCCGGGCCGACTTTCCAGCCCGCCTTGGCCAGTTGCTGCTTGAGTGCGACGTCGTAGAGATAGCAGCCCACGGTCAGATCACCATCCGGATTGGCGTGCACATAGCCCTGCACCAGCATATTGGCGCTGCGCATGGACCAGATCGGATAGTTCGGCGCCTGCACTTCGCCGAAGGACGGCTGCGGCAAGCCCGCCGGGCCGGACGGCTTGAACAGGCCGTTGTCCTTGAGGTCCGCCGCGACCACGCTCGACAACGCGCGCCCAAGCGCCGCCGTCGATCCCGCATTGGTGCGCGTGGGCACATCGGCATCGGTAGCGAAGACCGTGATGGCAATGCCCAGATCCTGCCATTCGCTGTCATCGGAAACCGTGACTTCGAGCCCTTCGGAGGGGGTTTCCGCCGGAGCCGGGGCGGTATCCTGCGCCTGCACGGCGCTCGACACGGCCAGCGCCAATCCGAAGGCAAGGTGATGGAGAGTCTTCATTGCGAGAGCCTTCTGTCAAAGTTGGTCGTCACGACTTTCCAGCCGTCATAAAGATCTCTGGGCAGATCGAAAGGCGCTGCCAGTTTCACCGCGCGAACGGCTTGTTCCTGATGGCGCTGGACTTGTGCCTTGTTGGCCGCCGTCTGGCCCGTCGTGCCCAGAACCTGCGGCTCTCCCGCCAGACTGCCGTCGGGGTTGAGACGGAAACGCACCCGCGTGACCAGCAGCTCGGCGTCGGCGCCCTGCGGCGCCTGCCAGTATGGTTTCAACTGGCGATTGATCGCAGCCCCCAGCGCGGAAACCTGCCTCGGCCCGAATTCGGCCGCCGGCATCCCGGTGCCGGAATCCGACGTGCCGCCGGGCACACCCTTGCTGAAAGCCTGCGCAAACGAGCTGGCGCCGGTCTTTTTGGGTGTCTTGCTGCCCACGCCCGAGGACGCCGGACTGGCCTGGCTGGGACGCGCGATGATATCGTCGATCGCGCTGGACTTGCGGGATGACGGCTTTTGAGGTGCCGCCTTGGAGGTGGCAGGAGCCTTCGGCTTCTCCTTGGCCTTAGGGGCAGGTTTCGGAGTGGGCTTGGGCTTCTCCACCGCCTTGGGGGCCGGCTTCGGAGCCGGTTTGGGAGCCGGTTCCGGCTGCGGCCGGGCTGGCTCAACAACGTGCGGCGCGGGCTCCGGCGAGGCCTTTGCCGCGGGCGCTGTTTCGGCAGGCGGCGCCGGTTCACCCAGTTCCGGCCCGCGATCCGGCGCGGCCTTGCTGAAGGGATCGGGCGACATCGACGTCTTGCCGTAGATATTGCTGATCGTCACTTCGATGCGCGCGGGCGGCTTGATAATGTCATGCATCGGCGGGCGGACCATCAGCGCCGCCAGCACGGCCGCATGCAGCGCAACCGCGACGACGAGGCCAATGCCCTCTTCCTTGTGCAATCCCGAGGATGCCATCCGCTGGAGCCTACCTCAGCTGCCTGAACCGCCGCTGACGTCCGTCACCAGCGAAATCGAAGTAAATCCGGCCCGGTTGAGCTCGCCCATCACGTCCATCACCCGGCCATAATCGAGCGCCTTGTCAGCGCGCAGCGTTACCAGCGGCAGCTTGCCGTCGGCCCCGCGCGGCACCGAAGCGAGGCGTTCGAGCAGTTCGCCCGGCGCCAGCTCGGAAGCCTCGAAAAAGATCACCCCGTCGCGGCGGATCGAGATGGTGATCTGGTTGGCCTCCTCACTCATGGCCTTGGCCCGCGTTTCGGGCAGTTCGATCGGCACGGCGGCCTTCAGCAGCGGTGCCGTGACCATGAAGATGATCAGCAGCACCAGCATCACGTCGACCAGCGGCGTGACATTGATCTCCGCCATCGGCGCGCGGCTGCGCCCGCCGCGCTTGCCCCGGCCCTGCGTATGCAGGCCCATGGCCATCAGCGCGACTCCAGCTGGCGGGTCAGCGCCGCGTGCAGTTTGTCCGCGAAACGCTGCAGCCGCGCCTCGAACAAGTTCACCCGGTGCGAAAAGCGGTTGTAGGCGATCACCGCCGGGATGGCCGCGAACAGGCCGATCGCCGTCGCGAACAGCGCTTCGGAAATGCCCGGCGCCACCACCGCCAGCGACGAGTTCTGCTGCTGGCCGATCTGGAAGAAGCTGTTCATGATGCCCCAGACTGTGCCGAACAGACCAACGAAGGGCGCCACCGAACCGACCGTCGCAAGGAAATTGAGCCGGGCGGCCAAGCTGTCCGCTTCTTCACCCACCGACGCGTTCATGGCCATGGCGATACGCTGGCGCGCGCCTTCGTGATCGACATTGCGCATCGTGGCGTTGCGCCGCCATTCGGCAAGGCCTGCTCCCGCGACCTTGCCCATCGGCACGTCACCCCGCCGCCGGTCCTTCTGGTAGGATTCGAAATTCTCGGCCTCCCAGAAGCCGTCTTCATAATCGTTGCAGCGGCGCGAGACGCTGCCCATGCGCAGCATGAAAGTGACAATGATCGTCCAGACCCAGATGCTGGCCAGAATCAGTCCGATCATGATCGCCTGCACCACGATGTCGGCATCGAGGAACAGCTTGACCGGATTGAGCCTGCCGGTCTCGCCAGCGAAACTCAGAGTGGAAGCGAGCGTATCGAGGGTCATTCCTGTCCTTCCGGGCGGGCGTTCAAAAGCAAGGCAAAGGCGGCCTGCCAGGCGGCAGGTTGGCGGCGCGGTCGTCCATCAGGGCCGATGAACCCGACCTTTACGGTCGCCTCGGCCAGCCGGACATCGCCGCGAAGAGCGGTCTGGCGCAAAGTGCAGCGAACCCGGCCGACCTGATCGGCCGTGGTTTCCACCCGCACGGTATCGCCCAGCCGGGCGGGCGAGAGGTAGCGGATCGTCACTTCGGCAACGGTGTAGAGCCCCTCCCCGCTCTCGAGCGCCGCGCGCTGATCGATGCCGAGCAATTCGACAAGGTCGGAGCGTGCCCGCTCGAACCAGCGCAAATAGTTGGCGTGATAGACCACGCCGCCCGCATCGGTGTCCTCATAGAACACGCGCAAGGCAAAGCGGTGCGTGCTGTCTTCGATCACGCCGCAACTGGGTTGGGGATAAGCCGTCATGCGCCCGGTTGTGTAACGAGGCTACGCTGCGCTGCAAAGCCGTCGCCGCCCGCCGGGACGGCTTCAGCACATTTTACAGGCATTTTTTCGGTTGAAAGGTGTTGTGCAGGCGCTCAGTCGGCGATCATCTGGAAGAACTGGCGCCCGCCGAAGATGTGCACATGCAGATGCGGCACTTCCTGATGCCCGGCGCCCCCCATGTTGACCATCAGGCGGTAGCCCGGCCCGTCCAGTTCGAGCTGGCGGGTGACATTGCCGACCGACCGCATGAACCCGGCGATCTCCGCATCGGGGGCCTTTGCGGTGAAATCGTCCCAGGACACGTAAGCGCCCTTGGGAATCACCAGTACATGGACGGGAGCCTGCGGGCGGATGTCATGGAACGCCAGCGCGTGATCGTCTTCATAGACCTTGTTGCAGGGAATTTCCCCGCGCAGGATCTTCGCGAACACGTTGTTCTCGTCATAGGGCAGCTTGGGATCGATGGGCATCGGTCTCTCCGGGGTCAATCCTTGGGGCGCGAGGCTTTCTCGGCAAGGCCCGAGACACCTTCGCGGCGGTCGAGCTCTGCCAGGACGTCGGCCAGCGGCACGTCCTTCGCATTGAGAAGGACCACGAGGTGGAAAATCAGGTCCGCTGCCTCGCCGACCAGCGCCTTGTGGTCCTGCGTGAGCGCGGCGATCACGGTCTCGGTGGCCTCTTCGCCCACCTTCTGTGCGATCTTGGCTGGCCCTTTGGCATTGAGCTTGGCCACGTAGCTCGATTCGGGATCGGCGGCCCGGCGGGCGGCAATCGTGGCTTCGAGACGGGCGAGAGTATCGGTACTGCTCATGATGCGCCTGCCATGCGGCGCGGGCCGCGCGCGGTCAAGCCGTCAGGTGCCAGTCCGCGCTCTTCTTCTCAGTCCCTGTTCTTCTTCGACGAAAGCTGACGGCCGACGATCACACCGGCAAGCCCCATCCCCAGCAGAAACAGGCTGCTGGGCTCGGGAAGCGGCGTGCCCCCGGAAGCGCAGGCGGGAGCGGATGCCAGAAACGCCGGAAGGACAGCCGGAAAATACCTGAAAAGCAGCACGGGAGGCTCCGGTGAGTCGTTAGCTGCCCCGGCAATCCCCGTAACGCCGCATTGCAGCAAGGACAGTGATCGAACCGTCCCGTTGCGGGGCACATCCAGAACAATCGTTTCGGCCGGGAACCGGCCGGAACTCACCCTCGGGCCGGCAGGCCGGCCGCGCGCAGGGCCGCGTGAGCCTCGGCAACGGAATGTTTGCCGAAGTGGAAGATCGATGCCGCAAGTACGGCGCTGGCATGGCCCTGGGTCACGCCGGCAACGAGATGATCGAGCGTGCCGACACCGCCGGAGGCAATCACCGGCACCGAAACCGCATCGGCGATCGTCCGCGTCAGTTCGAGATCGTAACCGTTCTGCGTGCCGTCCCCGTCCATGGACGTCACCAGCAGTTCGCCCGCTCCCAGCTTTGCCAGCTTCACGGCGTGCTCCAGCGCGTCGATACCGGTCGGCTTGCGGCCGCCGTGAGTGAAGATTTCCCACTTTCCGGGTCCCGTGCGCCGCGCATCGACCGATGCGACGATGCACTGCGCCCCAAACTTCTCGGCAATGTCCGCCACCACTTCGGGACGCGAAACGGCAGCCGAATTGACAGCCACCTTGTCCGCACCGGCCAGCAGCAACGCGCGAGCATCCTCCGCGGTGCGCACCCCGCCCCCGACAGTCAGCGGCATGAAACAGACTTCGGCCGTGCGCTGAACGATGCCGAGCAGAGTTCCGCGCGCCTCGTGACTGGCCGTAATGTCGAGGAAGCACAGCTCGTCCGCACCGGCGGCATCATAGGCCCGCGCCTGCTCGACCGGATCACCGGCATCCTTGAGGTCGACGAAATTGACGCCCTTGACCACCCGGCCATTGGCAACGTCGAGACAGGGAATGACACGGACGCGGACAGTCATCGGTTCAGTCCTTTTCGGCCATCTGGATCGCGGTCGCCAGATCGAGGCGGCCGTCATAGAGCGCCCGGCCGGTGATCACGCCTTCGATGCCATCGCCCTCGTGCAGCTTGAGCATGTGAATGTCGTCGAGGCCCTTCACCCCGCCGCTGGCGATCACCGGCAGATCGGTCCGGCGCGCCAGATCCACAGTCGCCTGCACATTGCAACCCTTGAGCAGCCCGTCACGGCCAATGTCGGTGAAGAGCAGGCTGGCAACGCCCGCATCCTCGAACCGGCGGGCCATGTCGACGATCGAAACGTCCGACACTTCGGCCCAGCCCTCGGTCGCGACCATGCCGTCACGCGCATCGACAGCGACGACGATGCCGCCGGGGTATTCCTTCGCCATGTCCTTGACGAATTGCGGGTCCTTCAAGGCCGCGGTGCCCATGACGACGCGACTGACGCCCAGTTCGAACCAGCCGGCGACAGCCTCGGGCGTGCGGATACCGCCGCCAAGCTGCACATGGCCGGGGAAGACCTCAAGGATCGCTTCCACCGCCTCACGATTCTCGGCGCGGCCCGCGAAGGAGCCATCGAGATCGACGACATGCAGGAACTGCGAGCCGGCATCGGCGAACAGCATCGCCTGCGCGGCCGGATTGTCGCCATAGACAGTGGCACGCGCCATATCGCCTTCGGCGAGGCGCACGACCTGCCCCTGCTTGAGGTCGATGGCCGGAAATACGATCATTTCAAGGCTTCCAATCGAGGAAACGGGAGAGCAGCGACAGGCCGTAGGCCTGGCTCTTTTCGGGGTGGAACTGCACGCCGACGACATTGTCCTTGGCCACGGCCGCGACAAGGCCGCCGCCATGATCGGTCATCGCGGCGACCGTATGACCCTCTTCCGGCATGAAATGGTAGGAATGCAGGAAATAGGCCTCGCCCGGCTCGATCAGCCCATGGGCCGGATCGTGAATGCCGAGCGCAACATCGTTCCAGCCCATGTGCGGAATCTTGATCGCCGGATCGGTGCGCTCGATCAGCGCCACGTCGCCCGCGATCCAGCCGAGCCCCTCGGTCACGCCATATTCCAGCCCGCGCGTCGCCAGCAGCTGCATACCGACGCAAATACCCAGGAACGGCGCCCCGCCCACCTGGACACGCTCGGTCATGGCCTCGACCATGCCGGGAATGCTCCAGAGACCCTTGGCGCAGGCCTTGAACGCGCCGACGCCGGGCAGGACGATGCGGTCCGCCGCGCGCACCACATCGGGATCGGCCGTCACCGCCACGTTCGGCGCACCGGCAGCCTTGAGCGCATTGGCCACCGAGTGCAGGTTGCCCGCACCATAGTCGATCAGAGCCAGGACTTCCGCCATTATCCGTCAGCCTCCAAGCTGGCCCTTGGTGGACGGGATCGCCCCGCCCTTGCGCGGGTCGAGCTCCACCGCCGAGCGCATCGCGCGGGCAAAGCCCTTGAAGATGCCTTCGCAGATGTGATGGTTGTTGGTGCCGTAAAGCTGCTCGATGTGCAGGGTGATGCCCACGGCCTGCGAAATCGAATGGAACCAGTGCTCGACCAGTTCGGTATCGAACTCGCCCAGCTTTTCTTGCGTGAAGCTGGCCTTCCACACGAAATAGGGCCGCCCGGAAATATCGAGCACCACGCGCGAGAGCGCCTCGTCCATCGGCGAGTGCGCTTCGCCGTAGCGGCCGATTCCCGCCTTGTCGCCCAGGGCCTGGCTGATCGCCTGACCGATGGCGATGGCGCTGTCCTCGGCCGTGTGGTGCTGATCGACGTGCAGGTCGCCCTTGATATGGCAGGTGATGTCGATCAGCGAATGGCGTGAGAACTGCTCGATCATGTGATCGAGAAAACCGATGCCGGTCGAAACGTCATAAGTCCCGGTTCCGTCGAGATTCACTGCGACGGCAATATCGGTCTCATGGGTCTTGCGAGTGATCGAGGCTGTGCGCATGGCTTGCGCCTATAGACCTGTGCGTGCGGGAATCAATTGCGCGCAATCAGCCTTGCCATGCGCTCTGGTTAATCACCCTATGGAGATTTCCTTGGTAAAACCGCCAAAAGGTCTTAAAATCGCCGCTGTAACGGCTTGACCGTCCGACTAACCATGCGCACGTAGGGCGCGATGAACGATACACCGCCAGATAGCCTGATCCCCTATGACGAAATCGTGCAGGAAGCCCTGCGCGCCGTCGTCGGGCGTGTGCTCGGACAAGTAGAAGCCTCCAATGGCACGCTTCCCGGCAACCACCACTTCTACATCACCTTCAAGACCAACGCACCCGGAGTGGACATTCCGGCCGAGTTGAAGGCCCGTTTTCCGGACGACATGACAATCGTCCTGCAGAACAAATTCTGGGATCTTGTCGTCACCGATCAGGGGTTCTCGGTCGGCCTGAGCTTCAACCAGATTCCGGCCAAGCTCAATGTGCCGTTCTCCGCGATCACCGCTTTCGTCGATCCCGCGGTCGATTTCGGCCTGCAGTTCCAGGCCATCTCCGATGGTGAGGAAGAAATGTCCGGCCTTGTCGGCAACGACGAGACAGATCGCGATCTGACTTCGCGCGTCACGCCGAGCGAAGACGGATCGAACGTCGTCTCTGTGGATTTCGGCAAGAAAAAGTGAGCGATCCCCAGCCTCCGGAAGACCTCCCGCCGGAGGCTGTCGAGGCTGGAAACGCATCGCGCCGCAGAGCGGAAGCCAAAATCTCCGCCCGTGACGTTCATGGCCCCAGCCCCAATATCGCGACCAATCTCGCCATTGCCGACATTGCCCTGCGCGGCGGGACAGCGCTGGCGCGGCAAGCAATCGAGCGGGCGCTGCTTGGCCGGAAATACGCCCCCAGCAAGGCTGCCAGGATCCTGAAAGGCCGCACCATGGGCGAATCGCTACTGCACAGCGCGCTCGCCAAAGTCGCCATGCGTTCGGTTCCCGGTGCGATCGTGGTGGGGGGAGCGCTCCTCGCCAAGACCCTCTATGACCGCACCAAGGCCCGCGAAGCCCTGCGCGAAGGCGAAGCCGCGCTGGAGGACATGGCCCGCTCCGGCGAAGAGGACTGAGCCATCCGCTGCGAATGACCACCGCCTTTTCCCACATGCCGCGGAACACTACGGGTTGATTTGATCGGCAGGCCCCGCCATCGAAAAACCCATGTCCAAGTCCGCATCATCGTCCACCCCGTCACCCGCGTTGACCGGCACGCTCGCCCGGCGCGGTCTGATGTTCATCCTGTCCTCGCCTTCGGGCGCGGGCAAGACGACCGTCTCGCGCATGTTGCTGGAACACGATCCGGACATCTGCATCTCGGTCTCCTGCACCACGCGCCCGCCCCGGCCGGGTGAAGTCGACGGCAAGGACTATCACTTCGTCAGCCGCGCCGAGTTCGATCGCATGGTTGAGGAAGAAGAGTTCCTCGAATGGGCGGAAGTGTTCGGCAATTGCTACGGCACGCCCAAGGCGCAAGTGAAGGCAGGCCTCAAGGATGGGCAGGATTACCTGTTCGACATCGACTGGCAGGGCACCCAGCAACTCTACCAGAAGCTGGAACGCGACGTCGTGCGCGTGTTCCTGCTGCCGCCCAGCATCGACGAGCTGCGCCGCCGCCTGACCGGGCGCGGCACCGACAGCGCCGATGTGATCGCCGGACGCATGGCCCGCGCCCGCTCCGAAATCAGCCACTGGGACGGTTACGACTACGTTGTGGTCAACGACGACATCCAGGCCTGCTTCGAGAAAGTGAAAAAGATCCTCGAAGCCGAACGCCTGCGCCGCGCCCGCCAGACCGGCCTGATCGGATTCGTGCGCGAACTGATGCAGCCGGAAACCTAAAGCCAGGGAATACCGTGATCCTTCTCGCAAACCTCACAAGGCAGATGACCATCATCGTAAGCGCCTAGAGGCGTATCGTATGGCTTTACACAGTCTTCGAGCGTCTTGCCCGGAGGAAACTCCACCAGCTTCTGCTCTTTTAGAAAGACCGGACAGTCCCAGCGGCTGTGACATTTAAACAAAGCGAAATGCTTGCGCGGCTTCGGGTATGGTTGAACAGCAGATACCGGCGTTACCGGCGGCGGCACCTTGATCCGCTTGTAGCCAGACTCGAGATCTTGCTTACAATACTCGCAAAAGACCATCCCTTCCTCGACGGCCCGCAACTGGCGCATCTTGGTCGTAGGATATTTAATCTTGCAGGGACAATCGGAAAAGAAGCAGATTTTTCCCGCGTCCTTTCCACTGCCCGGCGTCTCCAGTGCGACGGGAACAGGGCTGTCCGGCTTCGGTTGCTTGGTGTGCTTGGCATGTGCCGACATGGTTCCGTTTCCCGCCACAATGGAAATGTAATCAGGGGGTATATTCACCCTCATGCCCAAAGGATTGCTTGTTCGCCTTCTTCTGCGCCTGGATATCCTCCGCACTGGCATTGTTGTCATGCATCTGAGTAATTATCTGGTTCGCCTTTTCCTTACGTCGTTCATCCCTCTTGCCATCATCAGGCATATTACCCTCCTTCAACTCAAGAGACATGGACAATATTTATTTACCTTAACGAAAACATCTTTGACAGAGATCATGACATCGCGACGACCTGCTCCTTCCCTGCCATCATTTTTCAACGCCCCGAGCTTGTCCTTGGCGCCATCCCGCGATAGGCGCCCCGCACGATACTGACTCACACTAGGGGACTTTCAGCAATGTCCGGACTCGAAGCCGCCATCGAAGCCGCGTTTGATGCGCGCGATACCGTAACGCCCGCCAGTGAGGACGTGCGCAAGATCGTCGACGAAGCGCTCGGCCTGCTCGATTCGGGCAAGGCCCGCGTCGCCGAGAAGGTCGACGGCGAATGGGTCGTCAACCAGTGGCTCAAGAAGGCCGTGCTGCTGAGCTTCCGCCTCAACGACAACGGCGTGATGGAATACGGCTCGGCCGGTGCGCCCGCGTTCGACAAGGTCCCGCTCAAGTTCGAGGGCTGGGACGATGCGAAGTTCCGCAAAACCGGTATCCGCGTGGTGCCCGGCGCGGTCGTGCGCCGCAGCGCCCATATCGCCAAGGGCGTGGTGCTGATGCCCAGCTTCGTGAACCTGGGCGCCTATGTCGGCGAAGGCACCATGGTCGACACCTGGGCCACCGTCGGCTCCTGCGCGCAGATCGGCAAGAACGTGCACATCTCGGGCGGCGCCGGCATCGGCGGCGTGCTGGAGCCGCTGCAGGCCGGCCCGGTCATCATCGAGGACAACTGCTTCATCGGCGCCCGCTCCGAAGTGGCCGAAGGCGTGATGGTGGGTGAAGGCGCAGTGCTGTCGATGGGCGTGTACCTCGGCGCCTCGACCAAGATCGTCGACCGTGCCACCGGCGAAGTCCACATCGGCCGCGTTCCGCCTTATTCGGTCGTCGTGCCCGGCGCGATGCCCGGCAAGCCGCTTCCCGACGGCACGCCCGGCCCTTCGCTCTACTGCGCCGTGATCGTGAAGACCGTTGACGCGCAGACCCGTTCGAAGACCGGGATCAACGAACTTCTGCGCGACTGACATGAACGGCCGCTCCGGCCTCGAACGCTTCGTCGAAGCCCAGCGCGACATCTACGCGCAGGCGCTCGCCGAGCTTCGGGCCGGAGCCAAGCGCAGCCACTGGATGTGGTTCGTGTTTCCGCAACTGGCAGGGCTCGGCCATAGCCCTACCGCGCAGTTCTTTGCGATCAGCGGGCTGGACGAAGCGCGAGGCTATCTCGCGCATCCGCTGCTCGCGGCCCGTCTGGCCGAATGCACCGATGCCATGCTGAACTGGCGCGGACAGCGTAGCGCACAGGCCATTCTGGGGCCGGTCGATGCTCTCAAGTTCCGCAGTTCGATGACCCTGTTCGAACTGGCCGAAGGCCTAGCCGGTGGCCGGTTCGGGCAAGCGCTGGACGGCTTCTGCGACGGCCTGCGCGACGAGCGCACCCTGGACCTCCTCGGTCTGGCAGGGCACTAGCCCCGCTGACGAAGGCACGCCCGGGAACTATCCGGTGCCCGCGCACGTTTTCTCTAGTGGCCGGTATGCAAATTGCGGCCCGAATGCCGCTTCCCGGCCAACGGGAGAAGCACAATGCAGCGGATTGGTGATGAGATCCACCTCGACAGCGACGAAGCACGCAGCGGCAGCACGCCCCACATCCTGCGCTATATCCTGATAACCAGCTTGGCCCTGGCCATTCTGGCCATGTCGGCGATCTGGATCGAGCGGGCACTGACGGATCGTCCATCGCATGGCAATCCGGTTACGGCCGAAGAGCACGCGCTGGGTGGCTGACAGCTACGCCGCGCGAACTAGAAAGAAAAAAGAGCCGCCGACGAAGGCAGGTTACCGAACGCGATCCAAATTCGCGACCCGCCCTGGGCATGGCCAACCGCCCCCCGACGATCCGGCCTGCTCCCGGGGCATCGACGGCTCTTGTCGATAATGGCGGGAAACCGCCATCCCCTGTACCTTTGAAAGGTACATGCAATGGATTGCAAAAACCTTAATGAAGCGGCAGGAAATACTAACACGCCAGCCATGATGATTACTGGAAAAGATACGGATACGATGCTGGCAAACGCCCGAGACTAAGCGAGCAGATCCCGCGTCTTGGTAACGATCTCGGCAAGGTAATCGCGCGCAGGACGCCCGCTTTCCGCTTCCGCGAACAGCGGCACTTCCAGCCCCAGCCTCTGTCCGCGCGGCAGGGCATCCACGAACTCGCGCAAGGGCAGTTCCCCTTCGCCGGGGATCATCCGCGCGCGAACCGCCTCCTCCATGTAGTCCCCGCTCCCCTTGCGCGGCGCATCGCAGAGCCGGGCGTGACCGATCAGCGCCGGATCGAGCTCGGCGATCTGCCGCACCGTTCCGCCGGAGCGGAAGAAATGCATCGTGTCGATGAGAACAGTCGCATCGCCCTCGCCGATGTGACGGACCGCCTCCAGCGCCTCTCCCAGATTGCGAATGGTGAAGGCGGGGCAGAATTCTATCGAGAATTCCATGCCGCGTTCGCGGGCCATTTCGGCAAGCTTGGCGAACTGCTCGAAAGCGCGCCCGCGCTCGACGCCCATGTCGGCCGAATTGATCCGCAGGGCCCCCAGTTCGGCGAACAGGTCCATATCGGCAGCCCGCTCCGACGCATCCATCTCGGCAGATACGTCCATTCCTTCGGCAATGGAGATCACAATCCCGCGCTCGCGCATCACCGCCTTCAGCTCCCGGCGCAGCGCGGCATCCTCACGCAGCGACCACGACGGGTAGCCATGCGGATTGAAAGGCAGTTGCGTGAGCCCCATCGACACGGCCCGGCACTCCAGATCGGCCGCCAGCGCGACGTGTTCGACCGGCCCCATACCAAGCGCCGTAAGCAATTCTATGCCGAGCGGATGTGGCATGAGCGAATCTTCTCCCTTAGATGCTCCTCCCTATACAACACCCGATAGCGGCGGATACTCGCAATCATCGCAAGGGACGCCGCGCAGAGAACACCGCAGGGAAACAGAGCCATGCAGACAGACCGCGGCGAGGCTGCCGCCATCATCGAGGCGCTGGGCCTCGTGCCGCATCCGGAAGGCGGGTGGTACGGCGAAACCTGGCGCGCACCTGCCGCGCCGGGCGTGCGACCTAGCGCAACCGCGATCCATTTCCTGCTCGAATCGCACCAGCGCTCGCACTGGCACCGGGTCGACGCCGCCGAGATCTGGCTGTGGCATGCCGGCGCCCCTGTCACGCTGTCGATCGCCCCGAACGAGGCCGCGCAGCCTCAACACCACGCATTGGGCGGAAACGTGCTGGCGGGACAGGCCCCGCAAGTGCTCGTGCCGGCCGGACACTGGCAGGCCGCCGCACCACAGGGAGGCTGGGCGCTCGTCAGTTGCGTGGTTTCCCCCGGTTTCGAATTTGCAGGATTTGAACTGGCCGCCCCAGATTGGCATCCCGGGAATTGATCCAGCCGCTGGACAACTGCGGAGCCCGCGCGCAGGGTCCCGCCGCGGGATAAGAGTGGGGAGAGCGTAACCAATGCCGGGTGAGCACGACAGGATTGGAGAAGCGGCAGGCCGCGTCCTGGGCTCGCCGGTTCAGAATCTGGCGCGCGCCGCTGCATTCGTTCTCGTCATCTTCGTCCTCGCCACCACCGGTTTCGTCGCGGCAGGCTGGCCGCTGGGCGATGCTGCCTACATGGTCACGCTGACGATCTTTTCGGTCGGCTACGGCGAAGTCCATCCGCTCGACACGACCTGGCTGCGCGCACTGACGATGGCGACGATCGTGCTGGGATGCACCGGCATGATCTTCTTCACCGGTGCGCTCGTCCAGGTTTTCGCCCATTTCCAGATCAAGAACATTCTCGGGATCGACCGCATGCAGAGCCAGATCGACCGCCTGACCAATCACACCATCATCTGCGGCTATGGCCGCATCGGCAAGCAGCTCGCCATAGAACTGCAGCGGGCACGCACGCCCTACATCATCCTTGACCGCAACCCGGCGAAACTGGCCGAAGCCGAAGGCTGCGGGCACCTCACCCACAAGGGCGACGCCACGGACGAAGCCACCCTGCGCGCTGTCGGCATCGAACGCGCGCGGGTTCTCGCGACAGTGCTGCCGGACGATGCGCTCAACGTCTTCATCACGCTCTCCGCCCGCAATCTCAATCCGCGCATGGAGATCATCGCGCGCGGCGAATACCCGACCACGGAAGGCAAGCTGATCCACGCTGGCGCAGACAAGGTCGTGCTGCCCACGCACATCGGGGCCGAACGGATCGCCGAAATGATCCTCTACCCCACGACCGCTAGGTTCCTGGGCGAAGCGCCGCAAGTGCGCGACCTCAAGCGCGGGCTGCACGAATTCGGGCTGGAAATCGAGGCTGTCACCGTGCCTGAAAAGTCGGCACTGGCCGGCGCAACGGTCGGCGAGGCCGAGCGGCGGGGCGCCGGAGCCTTCTTCCTTGTCCAGATCGACCGGCCCAACGGCCAGAGCTATGTCCACCCGTCGGAAGAAGTGAAGATCGAGCCGGGCGATACCGTCGTCCTGGTGCTGCGAGGGACCCGCGTGACGGCAGGCTCGATCTTCTCCGAGGCCCGGCAGGCGGTCAAACTGGGGCGCAGTTACCGGTAAGGCATAAATTGCCCCCAAGAGCCAGAACGCAGCACCCAGCCCTCCTGTAAATGAGCGATGTGGCTTGAGTGAGCGTACGCGTCTTCATGTGCAAACTGGCGGCGCGCCCTAAATGCCCACGTAGATATCGTCGCCCATTTCCTTGACCGGGTAGATCCTGAGGCCGGACTTGGCCTTCATGCCGATGAACAGCAGCTTGGGATCACGCTCGACCCCGCCGGTCCTGAGATCGAACTTGGCCTTGTGCAGCGGGCAAACGACCGCTTCGCCATCGAGTTTGCCCTTGCACAAGTTGCCCCCCAGATGCGGGCACTTGCGCTGCGTAGCGTAATAGGTGCCGCGCACCCTGGTCAGCAGCAACTTCTCACCGCCAGCCTCGACCGGAACCAGTGCACCGTCGGCAATCTGCCCTGCACTTGCAACCTTCACGTAGTCCATGGACGCCCCCGATCGCTTTTCACGCAAACTATGCCTGCGCCGGGACTGCGCTGTCCATAGGCGGCATACATGCCAGGAATGAAGCCCCGCCAGTCAGGCACAAACGACAAGGCGCGACAGTTTTCCTGCCGCGCCTTGCGCTTCTTCTCCCCATCCCTCAGCCTTCGAGCGACCCGAGAGGCCCCATACGAACCACACTATCAGGCCAGCTTGCGCTGCAGCCTGCTCAATGCCTTGTCGATTTCAGCCCTCGCTGTCGCACCGATCTCGCCCTTCACCACCCGGTAGACGATCCGCCCCTCCTCCAGCGAATAGGCAACTGTAGCCATGCCGTCGTTGAAACTGGCAAGGTAGAGAGCCGGCTTGCGCTGGATAAGGGCGAGATCGTCCGCTCGGGGAACCAAGGTGTCACGCATGTAATAGGCGCCGGTCATTGCACCGGGTTCGACGCGGCTTTCGCTGGCCCAACCCGCACCGGACACTGCCATTGCAAACAAGACAAGACCCGTCTGCAATGCTGTCAGGAATTGCTTCATGACACCATCCTCTTCCCTGGCGGTGCCGTACTTTGCAGCCCGCCTTTGTATGAAGGGTTTGTAACATTGTTGGTGCCGAAGCGGAAGCGAACAATACTCAATAAGCTTAGGAAACTGCCAATTTCGCAATGCAATACGATTAGCGTACCAGCCAGTATTTCTTTCTCACGGCACCCGAAACATGCCCGAACACGCAATGGACGGAAGAGGCCCCATTCCCGCAATCCCCATGGCAGGATCGTGAATAATCGTGGCCAGAGCCCGATCAACCTGCCATGGCACCCGCTCAGCAAGGGAACAGGCTATGGCAAACGACGACAGCGGCGATGAAGACTACGTGTACGACGAGGAAAGCGGCGAATGGATGCCCGCCTCCGAACTGGCCGCGAAGCGTGCGGCTGCCGATACGGTGGTCGTGCACGATGCAGTCGGCAACGTGCTGGCAGACGGTGATCAGGTAACGCTGATCAAGGACCTGGAAGTGAAAGGCGCCGGGCAAACGCTCAAGCAAGGCACTTTGATCAAGTCGATCCGCCTCACGGGCGACCCGCAGGAGATCGACTGCAAGTATCCTGGCATCAAGGGCCTGGTCTTGCGCGCGGAGTTCGTCAAGAAGCGCTGAGTGCGCCGCGCGAGGCCCGTCAGTCACCTGAACCGGAAATTCGCATCACTATTCCACGTCATCCCCGCGGAGGCGGGGATCCCGCTGCTGGCAGCATAGCGCAAGAAAGAGCAGCGGGGCCCCCGCCTGCCCAAAGGGCAGTTTATCCTGAGCGGCCGGCCAGCCGAAGGGCGGGGGCGACGAATTGTATGGCGAACTTTGTTTCCACCACGCTAGGCACCGCGCCCTGCGGCCCTGCCGCGCTCCGCTCGGGACGGCTTGCCGTTGCATCCCGCGGTCACACCGCGAGGCGCGAAAGCCCGCATGGAAAACAGAACCGATCGCCTCCAGTCATTCTCCCCCGCTCCAGGATTGCCGCCTGGTCCAGCCGCAACCGTGACGCAATTCGTCTCCCAGCCGGAGCGTGACCACAAAAGGATACTTGCGATCGGACATCCCGTCCGAGCATTCGCCTGGCGTGATCGCCAAAGTCAGCGCCTTGCCCTCAAGGTCGCCTGAAAAGGACAGTCCGCCCCGTCCTGCGAACCGCGATACCGGCACATCGACACCGCTTTGATTGTCCGGCGTGGTATATGTGAAATGCCCCCCGGAAATTTCACCACCCCAGAACGGCTCCGTGCCGGTGACTTTCACGGCCTCATCTTCCGCGATTGCATGGAACGGAACGCGATCCTCGCTGTCACCTGGAACGGTTCCACCACTCCCGCATGCTCCCAGAGGCATCGTCAGCATCAGTGCGAAAAGAAAGAACCGCCTGTTCATATGCCCAGGGTATCTCCGCGCGGCACCAGCGGCAAGCGCCTGCTCTGCCCGGATTCGGCCTTTGGAAGAGGCCTCGGCCATCCGTGCTTTGCGGCTTCTGCAAAAAAATTGGGCATCATTCGGAGACCGCTCAGCCCGGCAAGCCCCGCAGTACAAACGACAAATCTGATGGTTGCACAAAATGCAACAGGTGGTCGAAGTTTTGAAATTGCACCGCACCGCAGCATTCGTAAATGTTGCAGTGCAACAACAAGAAGAGATGCCCGAGGCAATCTTCCTGCATCCAGACAAAGGGATATTGCCATGTTCAAGACCATCATCGCGGCCACCGCAGTCTCGCTCCTCGCTGTTCCTGCGGTCGCTCAGGCTAGCGAAGCCCACCAGTTCTCGCACGAAGGTGTGGACTACACCTACACCACCGCCCAGAAGGGCAAGGTGACGGTGATCAATGGCCACACCACTGCCGGCGTTCCGTTCCGCCTCTTCGTCAAGGGTGAGCGCGTGACCGGCACCTACAATAGCCGCCCCGTCAGCTTCACCACTGCTGAAGCTTCGAACGCGCTGGCGAACGACTGATACGCAGCGTCTTCGCGGCCGGGAATCTCTCCTCTCTCCCATCGCCCGGCCGTGTAACGCAGCAGACAAGGGGCGTCATCCCTCGCGGATGACGCCCCTTTCGTGTATGGAGGCAAGGCGTTCAGCCCGCCGTCAGGCTCGAATCCATAAGGCGCCGACTGCGGGAAGCGGAGAAGTGCGTTGACGGAGGACTGATGGGTTCCGGCAAACTGGTTCTGCTCCTTGTTGCAGGCAGCATTGGCGCGGGCATTCTGCTTGCCAGCGCCACGACACAGGCCATGCGCTCCTATCCGAAGATGCCGTTGCTTGGCGCCGCGCCGCACAGAGCCGATCCGCCGTCGCCACCAGCCTATGGCAAGAGCCGGTCGTGGGTCGATGAAGGCCTGTCCGCACTCGACATTCCCGCCTGGCCCTTCGGCCGCGACGAATGGGATGGCAGTGACGATACCAGCGCTGACGACACTGGCACTCAGGATTGGGCCGGCACACCTGCCTATGGCGACGGGCTGCAGCAGGATTTTCCGCCCGGCATGGCCAATCCCGGCAATGCCGAGTCCGCGGATGCGCCCATGCCTCCCGACACCAGCGCAGCCAGCGATGCAGCGGCCAATGCCGCGCAGCGCGCCGCCGCTGCCGCCGCGGACGTCAGCGCGGCCGAACGCAGCGGGAATTAACCATCCATGAGAATGTGCCGGCGACGCCCCCCGCGCCCCGGCACTGCCCCCCAAACTTGCCCAAGCCCTCAGTGAACGAGCTTCAGCGCCCCCTGACTCTGCACCAGCCGCACTTCCAGCACCCCGTCGTCTTCCTCTATCCCGTGCTTCTCGCAAATCTCCGCCAGCCGCTCGGCAATCAACTCGTCGTCGGCCTCGTGAGGCAGCGGATAGCGGGCGATCACCATTTCATCGAGCGTGTCGATCACGCAGAAGTGGCTGGTTCGTCCGGCAGTTGCGATAGCATCAAGGTCAAAACCGTCAGCCAGGTCCCAGCGGCCGCCATCGCGCGAGCGGATGGGGCGCTGACAATAACGGCAGGTGCAGTGAACCACACCGCCTGCCTCCCGCCGGCGCCGACCTTCCGGCACGTGGCGGCGCAAATACCAGCACTGCGCCACCGGCACCGAAGAGTTCATCTTGCTGAGCATGGCGCCACCTGTCTTCGCGAGTTCCCTTTGCAGGAACGAAAGCCAAGCATTCGTCCCCATGCATCTCAGGACGCGCGTTAACCGTGAAATTTAAGTGCCGGGGGCCTGTATCCGTGGTTTCCCCTATGCCCCACGCTAGCTAACCGTCTAGCCCAGCGTCGCGTAGATTTCCGCCACGATGACCCATTCGCCCAACACTTCGCGCCACTTCGCCACATAGTCGCCGGCCGCCAGCGCCTTGCCCGAACGGGCCTCCACGCCCTGCCAGTGCCCCTGTTCAAGAGCCACCGGCTCCACCCGCGAAACCGTCACGCTGACAGGCGTGCGCGTATAGACCGCGCGCGCGGGACTGGCGAATTCGCGCTTCCAGGCCTTGAGCTGCGCATTACGGCCGGAAACGACCGCGCTGTCGCTGCCCGTCACCAGCACCACGTCGCGCCCCAGCACTTGCGTGATGGCGGAAAGATCGCCCTCGGCAATGGCGCGGTTGAACGCGGCCCGGCGCGTGCGGATAGTCAGTTCGGCTCCGGACTGGTTCATGCTTTCCTCTGGCGACCCTCTGCCCCGCTGCATACCGGTTTATACGGGGAGCGCAATTTGCACCGTCAGAATAGCCCACTTGCGGGCCTGCAGGAAAACGCTTTGGCCGGCAGGGAAAGACCGCCGTCAGGCGCAGCCTTCCACGTAGCCCAGCTCGGGCATGGTCCCGGCATGGATCAGGCGCACTTTGCCGTCCTGCCCGATCTCGAAGCGCAGGCCCGGATGGTGCCTGTCCGCACCGGGCTGCGTGAGATACTTCGCCGGATCGCCGTCGTAGGCATGGGGCTCGGCGCGAAAGCCGGGGAAAGCCGCCTTCACCGCCGCCTCGCTCGCCCCCAGGCCGATGCCGTCCGCCAGCGTCACGCCGGACGTCCCGCCGACCGTGATCCGCCGCACCGCGCCCTTCGCGACGATCGCATAGACGCCCGGATAGTCCGGCGATGTGACGATGCGGCAGCTGTCCGAAACCTGCACGCCATGTTCGGCCCAGCCGCTGTCGGCAGGCACTGCCTTGCCGATTTGCAGATCGCCCAGCCCGGCCGGTTCGAGTACCGGTGGCGCGCCGACCGGCATGACCATCGGCTCGGCCCCGGCCAGCGCTTCCTCGTCCACTTCCGCCGCCGTCCCGGTTTCCACCGGCACCGGCGTGGCACTGGGCTCCACAGCCCCGGCCGAGGGCTTCGAGGAGCAGGCGGCAAGGGCGAGAGCGAGCGCGGGGACGGCGATCAGATGTTTCATGGCCGGGATGAAACGCCCGTCCACGGCGGCGGTTCCCTCCCGCTCTGCGGCACTGCCGCCCCGGTAATCGCTTCCGCCGATCACGGATTGCACCATCGCCAGCTTACTATTGCAATCCATTCGCATTAAATCCGGGAGAGAAAGGACGAAACGATGTCTCACGATCTTGCCAAGACCACCAGCTTCCTGACCCTGCACCTGCTGGTCGGCTTCACTGTCGCCTTCGCCGTGACCGGCTCGGTGACGATGGCCGGCGGCATCGCGCTGATCGAGCCGCTGGTCAACGCCGTGGTGTTCTTCTTCCACGAGCGCGTCTGGAACGGCGACCTGCGCCTCGCAGACGCGCTGCTGCACCGGCACGCGCCAGCCTGACCGGGCGCCTGACCGTGCTTGAGGACGCCCAGCCGTGGCGGCGTCATAGGGCGACTGCAATCGAAAGGCTCTTCGTGAAGGCACTTCCCCTCGCCGCCCTGCTCCCGGTTCTGGCTGCAACGACCCTCGCCGCGATCCCGGCGACGGCCCAGCCCCAGGCCACGTTCCAACTGACGGTGACGGACCTGCACTCCACCAAGGGCCAGATCGTGGCCTGCCTGTGGCGCGACAAGGACAAGTTCCCAAGCTGCGAGAAAAGCGCCACGGCACTGAAACGCACTTTCCCCGTCACCGGCACCACCATGCACGTCACCCTGCCCCTGCCCGCGAGCGGACGCTACGCAGTGACGGTCGTCCACGACGAGGACGGCAACGGGAAGATGAAGCACAACTTCATCGGTATGCCCGCCGAAGGCGTCGGCATCTCGAACAACCCCGGCGGTATGCCCGGCTACGACAAGTCGCTGACAGACATCGCGCCCGGCGGCACCGTCACGATAAAAATGAAATACCTGTTCGGCTGAGGCCCCGCCACGGCGCGCATGGCAAATTTCAAACTTCGCCCACAGCGGCACCAGTAACTTTTAAATCCACGCGCGTTATCAAACGCTTGCGGCACAGGTAATTTCACACACACGGCACGGCCGTGCGAAGCGGATCTTGACGGTTCAAAGAGCAAGGCAAACGAAAGCCGCACGCAGTGTGACAGGTGCAGGGGATGTAGGAAACAGGCCCTGTTCGGGAAGAGGGACGAGGGCCCTTCGACAGACTCAGGGCTCTCGTACACCCATACTGTCAGCGTAGTGCCCGGCAGCCGCTTTGCGCCCTCACACCAACTTTCCCAAACACTACATCACTCACATATCGACTCGTTGGATGGAAGACGGCGCACTTGCCCGCTCTGCCTTCTCAACACCTTCTCGAAACCGATCGCTGAAACAGTGGCGAGCGCGACGAGAGGCAATGTAACGGCAACTGGCAATTTCAGGGAGAAAATTGGCCAATTCACGACATAGAGAGGATAGGAAGCAAGCCCGCTGTAATGTGCCCATCTCCCCGGTTTATATTGCATCCCGGCGATCATCACGAGCGGGAAGACCACCGCGATCACAATCGGGTAAGCAATCAGCGGCGCGAAAAGACAAGACGCGGTCAGAGCTGCGAAGGCCAACGCGAAAGGGACTTTCAGGTTCGGACGGTCGCCAACTATCCGGTAAATCAGGATTCCCATCGTGTAGGCAAACGCAGTACGTATCAGAGCTTGAGGAAGAGCATACAATGTTGTGGCTGCTCCCGCCGCCAGGGCAGTGACTATCGCCCAACCCGGCAACATCGCCATGAAGATCGCGATCAGCCAACGTGTCCGCAGTTTGGCCAAAATGGCTGCATGAACGACATTTGCCAGAAGCTCACAAAACAGCGACCAGGCCGGGCCATTGAAGGGAAATAGATGCTGCGCGTCAGGAGCGGGTAAAAACAGAAGCGCCAAGGGCAGATAGGGCCAGTAGGCCTGATCTGTCGTCAGGAGACCCAAGGCTGTCCCGACGGCTAGCGCAGGAAACAATCGCCTGTACCTGATGACCATGAATGCCGCCACTTTAGGCATCTGGCATTCGTAGGTTCTGGCCATGATGAAGCCGGAGAGCATGAAGAAAAAATCGACTGCGAGGGTAACAGGATGGATGTAGCCTGATTCAAGGATCAGCCCTCTGAAATGAGAAATTGCAACCAAAAGGGCCGCGATCCCACGCAGCGCATCCAGTCCAAGCAGCCGATCCTTGCCCATCGCGGCAAGGTCGCAAAGTTTCGAACATAGGCAAATGAAATTGCCGTCATGCCTCAGATCCAGCCACCACATGCTGGAACTAAACACCCGGTCCCTCAATCCTTCCGGATATCCTCCACCAGCACGCCCACGGTCAGGCCCAGCTTGCGCACTTTCATCACGTTGTGCGCGCGGTGGCCGTCGGGGGAGAGGGTCAGCCATTGCTCGGTGGGGAAGCCGCCCTTCATCGTGAAGGAGAGGTGCAGGCGGTTGCCCTCGGCCTCTCCGGTGACGGCGCCGCGCGCGTCGCTGAGGGTGCCGCGGTAGTGGCCGGGGCTGGTCTCGCGCATCGTCCATGTGCGCTGGCGCGGGGGCTTCCCGCCTTCCTGCACGGTCTGGACGAGGTGGAGCGTGCCGTCCTCAACAGTGCCGTCGCTGACCACCCGCACATCGACGGGCGCGGAGAAGAGCGTCTTCAGTTTCGCGCGACCTTCGCTGTGCCCGGTGAAGAAAGCGATCGCATCGAAACGCGGGGCCGGTGCGGCGGCGATGGGTTCGCCCCCGCCGCGCGGCGGGGAAACGCAGCCCGGCAGCGCCGCCGCGAGGGCGAGCGCGGCCGCCTTGCGCGAAAGGGCTATTTCCCCCGCCCCATGCGCTCCAGCCGCTTGCGGTTGGCGCTGACGCGCGGGCCGAAAAAGTCCACGCTGGTCTTCACCGGATCGAGCGGATCGAGCGCCAGCTTGGTGCCGAGTTCGATGACGGCCTGCCATTTCTCGGTGACCATGCGCACGGCCTCCCGCTCGCTGCCGGGGCGCTGGGTCAGGATGGCATTCGTGCGCATCGCGATCACGGCGCAGGAATCGGCCCAGAGCCGGCAGCTATCCAGCGTGAGGGTGAACAGACCGGCACCGGGCAGCGAAGCGGCGGTGCCGGGAGTGCTTGCTCCCGGCTTTACGGTTTTTGTCATGGCTGGTGGTTTCAGTCGTGCCCGCGGTCGCCGGCGCCCATGTAGAGTTCGGAGCCGTGTTCCTTGAACACCTTGCTCATCTCCTGCATCCCCGCCTCCGCCTCTTCGGCGGCAACGAAAGTCTCCACCGGCTGGTTCTGCTTCGAGGCGAATTCGCGCACTTCCTGGCTGATCTTCATCGAGCAGAACTTCGGCCCGCACATCGAGCAGAAGTGGGCCGACTTGGCGCCTTCGGCGGGCAGCGTCTGGTCGTGGTACTGCTCGGCGGTATCCGGATCGAGGCTGAGGTTGAACTGGTCGCGCCAGCGGAACTCGAAGCGCGCCTTCGACAGCGCATCGTCGCGCACCTGCGCGGCCGGGTGGCCCTTGGCAAGGTCGGCCGCGTGGGCGGCGAGCTTGTAAGTGACCACGCCCACCTTCACGTCGTCGCGGTCGGGAAGGCCCAAGTGTTCCTTGGGCGTGACGTAGCAGAGCATCGCCGTGCCGTACCAGCCGATCTGGGCGGCGCCGATACCGCTGGTGATGTGGTCATAGCCCGGCGCAATGTCGGTGACGAGCGGCCCGAGAGTGTAGAACGGCGCTTCGCCGCAAGCCTCAAGCTGCTTGGTCATGTTCTCCTTGATCTTGTGCATCGGCACGTGGCCGGGGCCTTCGATCATCACCTGCACGTCCTGCGCCCAGGCGCGCTTGGTGAGTTCGCCCAGCGTGTAGAGCTCGGCGAACTGCGCCTCGTCGTTGGCATCGTAGATCGAGCCGGGCCGCAGGCCATCGCCCAGCGAATAGGCGACGTCATAGGCCTTCATGATCTCGGTGATCTCGTCGAAGCGTTCGTAGAGGAACGATTCCTTGTGGTGGGCCAGACACCACTTGGCCATGATCGAGCCGCCGCGGCTGACGATGCCGGTCATGCGCTTGGCCGCCAGCGGGATGAAGGGCAGGCGCACGCCCGCGTGAATGGTGAAGTAGTCCACGCCCTGCTCGGCCTGTTCGATCAGCGTGTCGCGGAAGATCTCCCAGGTCAGCTCCTCGGCAATGCCGCCGACCTTTTCGAGCGCCTGATAGATCGGCACGGTGCCGATCGGCACGGGGCTGTTGCGCAGGATCCATTCGCGGGTGTCGTGGATGTTGCGGCCGGTGGAGAGGTCCATCACGGTGTCCGCACCCCAGCGGATCGACCAGACCATCTTGTCGACTTCGCTGGCGACATCGGAGGCGACCGCCGAGTTGCCGATATTGGCGTTGATCTTCACCAGGAAGTTGCGGCCGATCGCCATCGGCTCCGATTCCGGGTGGTTGATGTTCGAGGGGATGATCGCGCGGCCGCGCGCCACTTCGTCGCGGACGAATTCCGGCGTCACGTAGTCGGGGATGCTTGCACCCCAGTCCTGCCCCTCGCGCTTGTATTCCTTGAGCATCGCGCGGCCGAGGTTCTCGCGCGTGGCGACGTATTCCATCTCGGGCGTGATCACGCCGCGGCGGGCATAGTGCATCTGGCTGACGTTCTGGCCCGCCTTGGCGCGCAGCGGGCGCTTGACCACGTTGGGGAACGCCGGGACGCCGCCCGAACGGTCCGGCCCGAGCTGGCCGTTATCCTCGGGCTTGACCATGCGCGCGTCGTATTCCTCGACATCACCGCGCGCCATGATCCAGTCGCGGCGCAGTTGCGGCAGGCCGGCGGCAATGTCGATCGTGGCAGCGGGATCGGTGTAGGGGCCCGAGGTATCATAGACCCGCACCGGCGGTTCGCCGCTGGTGGGTTCGAGATGAATCTCGCGCATGGCGACGCCAAGCGGCCCGACATGGATCTTCTTCGAGCCGCGAATGGGCCCGGTGGTCACGCCGATTTCCAGCTTGGAATTGATGTCGGCCATACGCTTCTTCTCCTGGGCGGATGGATAGCGGATGTCCGGCTTGCGCCTGTCCACTCCCTCCGCCCGTGCTAACGGGTTCAGGTTCGACGGGTCGTGTGGCGCATACCCACACCTCTCAGGCTTTTCCCACAATCGAAACATCGCTGTGGGGTGCTGCCTCCCCGGGGTTGCGCGGACAATAGACGCAAGCGGCCGGTCCGTCTAGGCACCTCCGCACCATGCCCATGCTCTATCGTCTCGATGCCCCCGCACTCGCCGTGGGCCGTGCCTTCCGCGCGCGGGTGGGGGACGATCCCTGGGCAGGCGGGCACGTGGCGCCGGGGCAGTTCGCACCGGTCATCACCGCGGGGCGCGAATTCGTCGCCGGGCCGCGGCCGACCGGGCGGGTGCTGGAGACGCGGATGATCCCGCGCCTGTGGGGCGTGCCGCCGCCGCCCTCCGTCCTCGACGGGCGGCCGGTGCTGACCGTGCGCAATCTCGAAAGCCCGTTCTGGATCGGCAACTTGCGCAACAGCGAGTTCCGCTGCCTGATCCCGGCCACGGCCTTCATGGAATGGGGCAGGCCCTCACCCACAGACGGCAAGCGGCGCCAGTGCTGGTTTTCCTGCACCGACCAGCCGCTTTTCGCGATGGCGGCGGTGTGGAAGGACAGCGAGATCCCCGCCTTCGCGCTGCTCGCCTGCCCTGCCAATGCCGCACTCAGGGCCGAAGGGCGCGAGACCATGCCGGTAATCCTGCCGCCCGGCCCCGCCGCGCGAGACCTGTGGCTGCACGGCGGCTGGGACCGGGCGCAGGCGCTGGTACAGCCCTATTCCAGCTCGCTGATGGATCGGCGCTGAGAGTCTGTTTGGAAATTTGCACAAAATGCAAATTTCATCCTGCGGCACCGGCCGGTGCCGCATTCCCGAACAGACTCTCAGAACTGCAGCAGGCTCACCCCGATCAGCACCAGGCCGATCACGATCGAGCAGCAGCACCACAGCTTGGAAAGCGGGCCGAAACGGCGCACCCAGAACGCCATGTAGACGTCGGAAAAGGCCAGCACCGCCAGCGCCTCGATGCACATCAGCCCGCCGATCACGGAGAGCACGCTCGAAAGCCAGTCGGGCGAGGCCCAGGGATTGATGATGTAGATCACCGCGCCCAGAAACAGCTCCAGCAGGCCGGTGGCGAGTTGCAGCGCGGGCGAGGCGACGATTTCCTCGATCAGTTTCTGCCAGTGCCCGGGCTTGCGGAATTCCCCGATCCCCGCAAACAGCGCGAAGAGCCCCAGAAACAGCGCTGTCCAGGCAGGTGCCAGCGTCAAGTCAGGCATGCATCAATCTCCATTCCCCCGTTTTTCGTTGGATGCAGGATGAACGCGACAAGGGGCCGCGTAAAGCGCCGATTTGCGGGATCATAACAGTGTTCGGCGCGCCTTGCATCCGCGCCGCGGCGGCGCCATCTCGCGGTCATGGTTCCCAGCCTCGAAAACCTGCTGCTCGAAAACCTGCTGGACGAAATCCGCGCCTGCCGCCTGTGCGAAGCGGCGCTGCCGCATGAGCCGCGCCCGGTGGTGCAGGCGGGCAGCAAGGCGCGCATTCTCGTGATCGGGCAGGCGCCGGGCAGCAAGGTCCACGCCAGCGGGCGGGCCTGGGACGACGACAGCGGCGACCGGCTGCGCGCATGGACCGGCCTGTCTCCCGAGGAATTCTACGATCCCGATCGCGTGGCGCACATGCCCAGCGGCTTCTGCTATCCCGGCAAGGGCACTGGAAGTTTCCGGGGCGGCGACCTCCCCCCGCGCCCCGAATGCGCCGCCCGCTGGCATAGCCCCTTGCGCGCAGCCCTGCCGGACGTGCGGCTGACGCTGCTGGTGGGCCAATACGCCCAGAAGCGCTATCTGCCGCGCGGCTTTGCCCCGAACCTCACCGAAGCCGTGCGCCGATGGCGCGAGGCGCCCGAGGGGCTGTTTCCCCTGCCGCATCCGGCCTGGCGCAGCCGGTTGTGGATGGCGAAGAACCCGTGGTTCGAAAGCGAAGTGCTGCCGGACCTGCAGGCGCGCGTGCGCGCCCTGCTTCAGGACAAATAGGGCTTCAGAACGTGTAGGCCACGCCCGCCCCGGAGGTCCACTGGCCGGCCTCGCCCCGGATCGCGGTATAGGGGGTACGCCAGGCATCGTTCAACATGTGCGAATAGGCGAGCACGCCGAACAGCGCCCAGCCGCCATCGCGCATGTCTCCAGACAGGTCCCAGCCCACCAGCATACCGATGCCCGCGCTGTCCCAGCCGCTTTTGGCCGCATATTCGGGCAATCCGCTCGCCGCACTCTGCACCGGCGTCACCGAATAATAGTACCGCGCATATTTCCCGCCGGCATAGTGGGCACTGGCCGACAGCGCGACAAGCACGGCCTTGCTGAGCGGCGTGACGTAACTGACCGCAGGCGACCAGGTCATGCCCTTGTAGGCACCGCCGATATCCCGCTTCACATCCACAGACAGGGTGAGCGAATCATAATCGTGAAGCAGCCTGTAGGCGGTCACGCCGCCACTGACGCCCAGTTCGACCGCGGCATCGAGCTTTCCGGCGGCCCTCACTACCGAATCCGCAATCTGCCGGTTGCGGTTGAAAGAGAGGCTGGCCACCGGGCCGAACGAGAACCCGATCCGGGCATCCTTGCCATCAGGGATCACGTCGAGCGCGACGCCGCCCTGGCGCGGCGTGATGTCGATGCCGTGGATCCTGCCCTGGATGACCGGAAAAGGCGAAAAGACATAGTCGTCCGAACCATCGTAGCTAGGGCCGTAAATGCCGCCCGCGCCGACGATCAGATGATCGCCGTCGAGCACGTTCGGCTCCGCAGCCTCCTGCGCCATCGCGGCCGCAGGCAGCACCAGAAGCGCGGTGACCGCGGACAACGAAAACAGGCGTGCGATCATGCGGCGATTCCTCCCTGTGTGCTCAAGGTACGCTCAAGCCCCAACGCCCAGGCCACGGCGCGGGTTGCGCAACAGGCCGGATCGCTCCCAAGCCTCCTGAACTAAGCCAGACCCGCGCCGCTATCCTGCGGCAAAGTCTCATTACCTTCGCCGAGCTGGCGCTGCATCAGGAAAACGTCGATCCACTGGCCGTGCTTCCACCCGGCGCCCGACAGCGTGCCCACTGGACGGAAACCGGCCCTGGCATGAAGCACCACGGAAGCCGGTTCGGACGCCGCGATCACGGCAAAGGCCTGCCTGTAGCCGCGCGTCTCGCAGGCATCGACGAGAACCGTCAGCAACCGGCCGCCCACTCCGCGCCCCACGCAATCCGGCCGCACGTAGATCGCCGTCTCGACGCTGTAGCGGTAACCTGCGCGCGGCCCGTAGCGGTGTCCGAAGCCGAATGCGAGCACGCGTCCGGTGCTGTCACGCGTGATCAGAAACGGATAACCGGCATCAACGATGTCACTGATCCGGCGGCCGATTTCCTCCGCAGCCGGAGGTTCGGTTTCGAACGTGGCCGTGCTCTCCAGCACATAGTGCTTGTAGATTTCCGCGATAGCCGCCGCGTCTTCTATCGCAGCGTCACAGATAGTGAGGTCCTCTGTCATCAATGTGACAATGCCGCAAAGCAACAACGATGCCAAGTTGCAGCAGACAATAGCCATCCCTAAACGAGACAATGATGCAACCGGAAACCTGTGATCTTGCGATAGTCGGCTGCGGCCTTGCCGGCGGTCTTGTGGCGCTTGCCATGGCAAGACACCGGCCGGATCTGCGCGTTATTGCCATCGAACGCGGAGAAATTCTGGGCGGCGATCATGTCTGGTCGTTTTTCGCCAGCGATCTTCCGGAACGGGGCGACGCTCTTGTTGCACCGGCCGTCGCCGCGCGCTGGGACGGATACGAGGTGCATTTTCCGGGCCGCTCGCGCGACCTCGCCGCGCCTTACCGCAGCATCACCAGCCGCAAGCTGGACTCTGCCGTGCGGGCCGCCCTGCCTGCCGGGTGCATCATCTCCGGCGTGGAGGCCACGGCCGTCACGCCTGCGTCGGTCACGCTCGCGGACGGGCGGACGATCGCGGCAGGCGGCGTGATCGACGCGCGCGGCGCCCATGCCCTGCCGCACATGGCGGGCGGCTGGCAGAAGTTCATGGGGCAGACGCTGCGCCTTGCCGCGCCGCATGGTCTGGAGCGGCCAGTGGTGATGGACGCGCGGGTGGAACAGATGGACGGCTACCGCTTTGTCTATTGCCTGCCCTTTTCCCCCACCGAAATCTTCGTGGAAGACACCTACTATTCCGACACCCCCGCGCTGGACCTGCCGCTGCTGCGCCGCCGTATCGCCGATTATGCCGCGCGGCAGGGCTGGCAGGTGGAAAGTGCGGCCTACGAGGAAGCCGGCGTGCTGCCGGTGATCGCGGCGGGCGATTTCGCGGCATTCTGGCGCGCGGGCAGCGGCGGCGCGGCGCGCGCGGGCACGCGGGCGGCGCTGGTCCATCCGCTGACCTCGTATTCGCTTCCCGATGCTGTAAGATTTGCCCTGCACCTTACCACTCTCGACAATCTCTCAGGCAGCAGCCTAGAAAGGGCCAGTCATGCATGGGCCGCACAGCACTGGCGCGACGGGCGCTTCTACCGGATGTTGACCCGAATGCTTTTCGGCGCCGCGCGCCCGGAAGCGCGCTGGCGCGTGCTTGAACGATTCTATGGTCTGCCCGAACCCCTGATCGAGCGTTTCTATGCCGGCCGTTCGACCCTGGCCGACAAGCTGCGCGTCCTTGCCGGCAAGCCGCCGGTTCCCGTGAGCGCGGCCATGGCCAGCCTGATCGGGCGGGGGCGCCCGCTGGCCGATCTTGGTGCCGGTTTGGGCGGGGGCGCGGCATGAAGAAGGCCTGCGTCATCGGCGCCGGTTTCGGCGGGCTCGCCCTGGCCATCCGCCTGCAGGGCGCCGGGATTGCCACCACGCTGGTGGAAGCGCGCGACAAGGTGGGCGGGCGTGCCTATGTGTGGGAGCGCGAAGGCTTTACCTTCGATGCCGGCCCCACTGTCATCACCGATCCCGACTGCCTGCGCGAACTCTGGTCGCTTTCGGGCCATGACATGGCCGACGATGTCGAACTGATGCCGGTCTCGCCGTTCTACCGGCTCAACTGGACCGACGGCACCGTGTTCGACTACTCGAACGACGAGCCCGCCCTGCACCGCGAAATCGCCCGCCTCGCCCCGCAGGACCTTGCCGGATACGACGAATTCCAGCGCTATGCCGCCGGGGTCTGGCAGGAAGGTTACGTCAAGCTGGGGCACGAGGCCTTCCTCGATTTCACCAGCATGGTGAAGGCCGCTCCGGCGCTGATGCGCTATCAGGCCTGGCGCTCGGTCTATTCGATGGTCTCCAGCTTCGTGAAGGACGAGCACTTGCGCGAGGCGCTCTCGTTCCACACGCTGCTGGTGGGCGGCAATCCGATGACCACCAGTGCGATCTACGCCCTGATCCACAAGCTGGAAAAGGACGGCGGCGTGTGGTGGGCCAAGGGCGGCACCAACAAGCTGGTGCGCGGCATGGCCAGCCTGTTCGAGCGGCTCGGCGGCGAAGTCCGGCTGGGGGACAAAGTCACCCGGATCCACACGCTGGGCGACCACGTCACCGAAGTGGAAACGGCCAGCGGCTGGAAACAGCGCTTCGATGCCATCGCCAGCAATGGCGACCTGATGCACACTTACGGCGACCTGCTGCGCAACAACCGGCGCGGGCAGGACATGGCGCACAAGCTGATGCACAAGCGCTTTTCGCCCAGCCTGTTCGTCGTCCATTTCGGGCTGGAAGGCACATGGCCGGGCATCCCGCACCACACCATCCTGTTCGGCCCGCGCTACAAGGGCCTGCTCGACGACATCTTCGAGCACGGCGTGCTGCCGCGCGATTTCTCGATCTACCTGCACCACCCCACCGTCACCGATCCCTCGATGGCGCCGCCGGGCAAGAGCACGTTCTACGCGCTCGTCCCCGTCGCCAACATGGGCAAGCTGCCGATCGACTGGGCCGAAGTGGGCCCGGAACTGGAACGGCGCGTGCTGGCCGAAGTGGGCCGTCGCCTGATCCCGGACATCGACGACCGGATCGTCACCAGGTTCCACTATGCCCCGCCGGACTTCGAAGCGGACCTCGGCGCGTGGAAGGGCAATGCCTTCAGCCTTGAGCCGCTGCTGACGCAAAGCGCATACTTCCGCGGGCACAACCGCGACGACAAGCTGAAGAACCTCTATCTCGTGGGCGCCGGCACGCATCCCGGCGCGGGCATTCCCGGCGTTGTCGGCAGCGCCAAGGCCACGGCGAAGCTCATGCTGGATGACCTGCGATGAAGCGCGCCATGCAGGCGCTGCGCCGCGACTGGGGCTGGACCGGCGTCTCCTTCGAGGACATCATCGCCGTCAGCCCGATGGGCCATGTGCTGGTGGCCGATACCGCCGGAGCCATCCACTATCTCGATCCCGAGACCCGCGAACTGATCCGGCTGGGCAGCGAAGCGCAGGCCGCGCAGTACATGGCCGATCCCGAAGTGGCCTGCGTCTGGCGCGCCGAAGCGCTGGTGGCGGCGGCACGCGAACGGCTCGGAGCGCCGGAAGACGGCGAAGTCTATACCCGGACGCCCGAAGCCCTCATCGCGGGCGACTATGCGCATGAGAACCTGATCCGCCTGCCGCTGGCGGAGCTTCTTTCCTTTTCCGGGCAAGTCGCCTGCCAGACGCAGGACTTGCCCGAAGGCACTCCCATTCAACTGAAGGTCCCGAACTGACATGAAACGCCTTGCCGTCTATTGCGGCTCTGCAACTCCCGCCGATCCCCGCTACATCGAGCTTGCCCGCCACGTCGGCATGACGCTGGCCCGCGAAGGCATCGGCGTCGTCTATGGCGGCGGCAAGCTCGGGCTGATGGGCGCGATCGCCGGTTCCGCCCTGGAGGCGGGCGGCGAAGTGATCGGCGTGATCCCGCAGGCACTGGTGCGCGGCGAAGTCGCCAACTACGACTGCGAGCTGACCGTGGTCTCCGACATGCACGAGCGCAAGGCCGCCTTCACCCGCCTGTCCGACGGGTTTCTGGTGCTGCCCGGCGGCGTCGGCACGATGGACGAGCTGTGGGAAGCGGTAAGCTGGGCGCAGCTCGGCTATCACAACAAGCCGGTCGGCATCCTCAACGCTTTCGGATTCTACGACGGGCTGCTCGAATTCAACCGGCACATGGCGGACGTCGGCTTCGTGCGCCCCGCGCATCAGGGCATCGTCATGGCCGAAAGCGAGCTGGACCTGCTGCTCACCCGGATGCGGGCGCACGAGCCGGTCACGCCGATCGTCAACATGAACCCGGACACGCTATGAAAACCCGCCTGCGCGGGACCGGCAATGACCGGGTATGACCGCCCAGCCCTCGTAGCCGCTGCCCGGCAGTCGATCCGCAAGGGCTCGAAGAGCTTCGCCGCCGCCAGCCGCCTGTTCGACCGGACCACGCGTGAGCGGGTCTGGCTGCTCTATGCCTGGTGCCGCGCCTGCGACGACATCGCCGACGAGCAGGAACACGGCCGCGCTGCCGTGCACGGCCCCATCGGCACCCGGCTGGCCCCGGAAAACCGCCTCGCGACGATCCGCACGCTGACCGAGCTGGCCGTGGCCGGGGAAAGAACCGGCACGCCCGCCTTCGATGCCTTGGGCCTGCTCATGCGCGAAGTGGCGCTGACCCGCGCGATGGTCGAAGACGTGCTTGCCGGTTTCGCGCTCGACACCGGCGACTGGCGCCCGCGCAGCGAGGCGGACATGCTGCGCTACTGCTACCACGTCGCGGGCGCGGTGGGCGTGATGATGGCGGCCGTCATGGGCGTGCCTGCCAGCGACGAGGACACGCTGGACCGCGCCTGCGACCTCGGCATCGCCTTCCAGCTCGGCAATATCGTGCGCGACGTGTGGGAGGACGATGCGCAGGGCCGCTGTTACCTGCCGGTCGAATGGCTCGTGGAAGCGGATATTCCGCCCGGCGAAGTGACCAAGCCGCACTATCGCCAGGCGCTCGTCCCGCTTGTCGCCCGCGCCTGCGCACTGGCCCGCGAATACGAGGCATCGGCCCGCGCCGGCGCCGCGCAGCTGGCCTTCCGCCAGCGCTGGGCGGTGCTCTCCGCCGCCAATATCTACGGCGCCATCGCCCGGAAGGTGGAAGGGCTGGGATCCCATGCCTGGGACCACCGCGTGTCCACCGGCATGGCCGAAAAGGCCGCCCTGGTCATGGCCGCGCTGGGCGAGGCCCGCCGCGATCCGTCTCCCGCCCCGCATCCGGCCCTATCCCGGCACGATCTGAGGCCCGGCACGATCTGATCGCTTCGGCCCGATAGCCGTCCTGTCTTCGCTCGGGCCAGGACAGCTTAG
>NZ_BCTX01000018.1 GCF_001590985.1 Novosphingobium naphthalenivorans NBRC 102051 | reverse complement strand
AAAGCGCCCGTTCTTCAAAATCGCCGCGCATGCAATGGTTCGAACTCATCGCCGCGCCGTAGCCGCCCGCATTGAGAAAGGCGATGAAGTCGCCTTCGGCAAGGGGCGGCATGGGAATGCCGGTGGCCCACACGTCCAGCGCTTCGTTGATGTTCCCGGCGATCGTCACGGTCTCTTCGGCAGCCTGCCCCGTATTGCGCGGCACGCAGGCGACCGGCTCGCAGGGCAAGTCGTAGAAAGCCGGTTCCGGGTGAAGATTGAAGCCGCCGTTGACATAGACGAACCGGGTATCGCGCTTGCGCTCGACATCGGTGACGGAGAGCACCAGCACGCCTGCGTCCTTGGCGATGTAATCGCCCGGTTCGGCCGAGATCGAGATGCCGCGACCGGCGAAATGGCGGCGCAGGATGGCAGACCATGCGGCAAGGTCGAGCGGACGGTCCTGCGCCCGGTGCGGCAGGCCGAGGCCGCCGCCGACGTTCACCGATCGCACCTCGGGCAGATCGTCCAGAAAGCGTGCGGCCCCGGCGACCGCTGCATCCCAGCTTTCGAGCTGGCCGTTCAGATAGCCGCAGCCGACATGGAAATGCAGGCCGGTGACTTTGAGGCCGAATTGCCGCGCGGTTTCGAGCGCTTCGCCCCATTGCTCGCGGTAGATGCCGAACTTGGTCGTCCGGCTGCCGGCATAAGTCAGCTTTTCCGTATCGCCGTAGCCCGTCCCGAGCCCGGGATTGACGCGAATGCCGATGGTGCGCCCGGGACTGCGTTCGCCGATGCGGCGGATCATGCCGATGGTGTCGCAATTGATGGTGAGCGCGGGGTGCTGCAGCAGCCGGGCCAGATCGCGCGGCGAGACGCCGGTTCCGGTAAAGCTGATGCGATCGGCCGGAAAGCCGCAGGATAGCGCGAGATCAAGCTCGTTGGGCGAGCAGATGTCGACCCCGCACCTGCCGTTTTGCGCCAGCCGTTCCAGCAGCGGCACGAAGCGGTTGGCCTTCATCGCGTAATAGACGCGGGATTCGCAGCCGGTATTGCCCAGCGCGGCGAGCACGCGGCCGAGATTGGCTTCGGCCCGGTCCAGCGAATAGAGGTAAAGCGGGCCTGTGGCGCTGGCCGCAAGACCGGCCACATCGTGGCCCGCGAACAACAGGCGGCCACTGCTGTAATGAAGATCATCGCGGGCCCACCAGAAAGGGGCGGCTGCATCCGTATCCGTCTGGGCTGGCATCAGTTGTGCCTGCCGCGGGCGGCCAGAACGCTCTTGCCTTCCTCGCTGACATCCTCCGTCCGGCCGGTGATCCAGCCGCGGCACATGAGGGCGGGGCAATGGCATTCGAACTGCCGGTAGAGCACATCCTCGGTCGCGGCATAGTCGACCGTCAGCAATTCGCCCTCGGCGATATCGCGCAGGGCGACCAGTTCGAAGCGTTCCATGTCGAGCCGGCAATTGGGATCACAGCCATGCGAGAGAAAGCCGATGAACTGCGTGCCGGAAATATGCATACCGGGCCGGACTTGCAGGCTGTGCTGCTGCAAGTGTGGCCCAATCTCGCCGGAAAAGCTGTCCAGCACCGCACCTTCTGCAAAGGCGGCAAGGGCCAGAACACACAGACCCAGATCGTCCCGTTCGTAAATGGCGATTCGCGTATTTGTGGAGGCGGTGTCCGGCGCATCGTCCCGTAACTTGATGAACAAGGCCGTATTCCCCGGAAAATGTGTGAAGTCGCTGATCGGCAGCTTACAACTCTATGGGGTAATTCTTAGCGAAACGTAGCCTGTTGCCATTCCCGTCGCGCGAATATTCCACATGATCCATCAGTTTGCGGACAATGTGGACGCCGAGCCCGCCCACCGGGCGGTCTTCGAGAGGCGAAGTCGTGTCCGGATCGGGCAGGGACAGGGGATCGAAGGGCGCGCCATCATCGGTCAGTTCCACCGCCGCTTCGCCGTCTTTCAGGAAGATGCGCGCCGTAATCGCCGCCGCGCTGCCGTGATTGAGGATGTTGCTGACAAGTTCGTCGAAAGCGATCATGCATTTCGTCACGACTTCAAGAGGCACGCCGGCCCCTTCGAGAAAGACTTCGGCCGCTTCCAGGAATTCGGCAAATCCCGCCCTGCCGTCGGAAAGCGTGCGCTCGTAATCGCAGTTCATGGCACTCGATCCCTGCTACGCGGACTGTGTCCTGCGCTTTTCGCTCCGGCAGCGGGGACAGCTTAATCGAGTGGAAAAATTTCACAACTTCTCCAATAAGGTGCAGAGACAAGGTTGGATTGGGCGGAGACGGGCCGATGGAGATCAGCGAAGACATCCGGGGAACGGCTCTGGTGCTCTCCCTGACGGGAAGACTGGACAGCAACACGGCCTCTGACCTTGAACACGTGCTCCCCGCCCGGGTGGAGGGGCAGGCGGCCACCGTGGTCGATCTTTCGCAGGTCAGCTATGTCAGTTCGGCAGGACTGCGCGTCTTGCTCAAGGGTGCCAAGACGGCGCGGGCATCGGGCCATCGGCTGGCCCTGTCGGGACTGGCACCCTCAGTGCGAGAGGTCTTCGATATCAGCGGGTTCAGCACGATCTTTACGATCGAACCTGATGTCGAGGCTGCGATCGCGGCGATCGCCTAAACCGGCCGTACCGATGGCGGCGAATACGCCGTCCGGCCCCAGCATCACGGCAATGCCGGCCAGAAGCGCTTCGGGAGCAATTCCGGGGCTGCTGCGGCAATAGGAGCGGACACGCGCCAGGTCCGGTTCCCCGGCCAACGCGAGAAGGCAGGGGGTGCCGGAGCCGTCCTGCGTCCAGTCGCATCGTTCCAGCGCCTCGACGTCATGAAGCGCGCGAAGGCGGCCGATCGTCCGGTCCAGTTCCGCCGCATCGGTGCAGCGTTCGATCAGGCGGCGCGCGTCGGCGGCCGCGGCCAGCGCATCCACGGGCGAATCCGCGCGGCAGCGGCCGATGACGGCAGTTCCGCCCGTTGCGGTGAGCGCATGGGCGAAGAACGTGCCCGGCTCCACCTTTCCGCAGAGCCGCATGGCAATCTCGTACTGGCCTCGCCGGACCGTGTAAGGCGCGAAAAGCGCGGCCTGGGTTTCCGCTATCGCCTGCTGCGGATCGCGCAGCCGCTGCTTGCGCGCCGAGACAAGCTGCCTGCGGGTATCGGCGGCCTGCCTGCTGGCCTCCATCAACCGCAGCGCGTCGGCAAGGTCGTGCGCCTCGCGGATGAGCAGGTCCGCAGTGCCGGGAGAGGGCGGCTCGTCGCCGCCTCGGGTCAGTTCGCGCCGGTTGGCTTCCAGTTCGCGGGTGATCCGGCGGGCGACGAACAGGCCGAGCCCGGTCGCCAGCAGGCCGAGCAGGGCAATGATGAGCAGCACGTCGCGGCGGATGGCGTCCATGTGCTCGTGGAGCGGTTCGGCGCTGAAGCGGGACGCCACGAAGCGTCTGCCGCCCGCCGGAGCCACGGCAATGACCCAGCGGTCTCCCGTTTCGCCGCTGCCGGACGCGAAGCTGGAGGGCTTTGACGGCATTGGCAGAGCGGCGGAGGGCAGAGCGGCGGAGGGCAGAGCGGCTGGGGGCAGAGCGGCCGGGTTCCAGCCGGTGGCACTCGCCTTGAGCGGGAAGGGAGGCTTGCCCGGAGCAAGCAGGTAAAGCCCGTCGATGCCCCGGATGTGGCGCAAGGCGGCCTCCAGGGCCTTCCTGCGGACCGGCTTGGCCAGTTCGCGCCGGGGATCGTCCATTTCGCGGATGAATTCGGCCACGGTCACGGCCGTTACCTGCGCCTGATCGTTCAGCGCCTGCCGGAGTTCCGCGCGGTCCTGAAAATAGAGCAGGGCGCCATTGACGAGCGCCAGCCCGAGAAACAGCGGCAGGGTCAAGAGGACGATGGTGGAGCGAATGGTCATGCGCTGGCCGCGGCTCCCGGCTCCGCCCGCAAGGCGGCAAGCCCGACGATGAAGTCCGGGCATTCGCGGGCGATGGTGAACAGGTGGGGTTTGGAGAGACAGAGCGTTTGCGCGCCGTCCGGGCCGGCGATGTAGTCGCATCGCACCGGCAGGCCGAACAGCGCCGATGGCGCGTCGAATACTGCTGGCGCAGGCTCGCCGGCCAGCCGCGCCGATCCGCCGGTCACGACCACCAGCCGCTCGGCCACCATGCCGCCGGGCAGGATGACTTCGCCCGGTGCATGGCCGCGATGATGGACATGGCGCGCGACAAGCAGCAGTTCGGCGGTGGTCAGCCGGTCGAACGGCGCACACCTTCCCAGCGCGAGGTAGCTTTCCGCGATCTGGGCCGTAATCATCGCACACCTCGCGGCCAGAGGAGGACGCCGGGCTGGTCCGAAGCGATCAGGGTTACGCTCTCACCGGGCTCGAAATGGGCCCGGGCGCCGGGGTCGAGGTGCAGCGTCCTTGCGCCCAGGGCGATCTCGCACCCTGAGGCGCCCATGCAGTCCACGGTTCCTGCCACGCCATCAATGACAATGCAGGTGCCGTGATCGCAGTCGGCCAGATCGCGCCAGATCGCGCGCAGCTCCCGGTTTTCGGCGCATTTCTGGCTGAGGTTCGCCATGGCCCGGGCCGCGAGAACGGTTTGCGGGTCTGACGGCTCTCTGGCGATCCACGCCGCCAGCAGGCTGTCCTGCGAAACGAGAATGAGCGGCTTCCCGGCAGTGCCTTGCCCTTGCGCCGACAGGATCGCGGCGCGCGCGGCTTCGTCCTGTCGGGCTTCCTCTTGTTCGCGAAGCTGCGCGCTGCGGGTCATTGCCCCGACGAGCGTGTCGAGCGCCTTGCGCAAGGCCTTCACTTCGCGCGGGCCGGGGCGGGGGCCGCTATCCGGCTTGTGACCGCCCGCGATCTGCAGGGTATCTTCGGTCAGCGCCTCGATCGGCACGGCAATGCGCCGCACCAGCACCAGCGATACGAGAAGGCAGGCGAGCACTGAGCCCAGGCCGATCATCGCGCTCTGGAACAGCGCGTTCTGCGTCGCCACCTGAATGACCGAAATATTGACGTCCGCGCCGGCCGAAGCGGTGATCCGGCCATTCGCGCCCATGACTGGCGCCGCCGCGGTTTTCAGCAGGCCCCATTGCTGCTGATATTCGATGGGCGAGACATAGACCGCGCCCTGTGCCTGCACGCGCCTGAGGCCGCTGACGGTCTCGTCCGGCAAGTCGTCGTCGGAGCCGAGCGGGGAGTGATCCGCGCCTTCGGTTCCATCGAGAATATACTGGATATCGGCGGGGCCTCCGAGAATCTGGGTGTAGAGATACGTCAGCCCCAGTTCCTTGCGGATGCGCCGGATCGGCCGGACATTGCGCTGATAGACCGGGGAGGCTTCGACGGAGGCGGCATCCTGGCCGCTGCGGACCGTCGCGATCAGGCGGTCGTGATCGTCCGGATCGATCATCGCGCCGGTCAAGGTGCTGGCCGCCACCAGCTTGCGCTCGAAACCGTCGAGGATCGAGGCGTAGAGCCAGTTGTAGACCAGCCCGGCCAGCAGCACCGCGACCACGACAACCGCCGGGAGAAAGGTGCGCACCAGCAGCGCTTTGATGGGGACGTTTCTACGCCGCATATTGGCGCTCGTCCTGCGACTTGAGAAGCACCAGCGCGAGGTCCGGGAAGCGTTCGGCCACACTGCGCAAGGCGGGGAAGGCGATCCAGAACGGCTGTCCGTCCGCCATGCCCTGGAGAGCGCCCCCGGGCGCGGGATGATCCTGGGCCTTCTCGGCAAGGACGAGGAGGGACTCCAGCGTCGCGCCGCGCACTTCGGGATGGCTGGCGAGCGCTGCGAGCCGGTCGAGCAGGCGTCCTTGCTGCCCGTCGTCGAGGTCCATCAGTGCCAGCAGGTGGCCGCGGACCAGTTCGGGCATACCGGGGCGGATCACGTCCTGCATCCGGGCTGCGAAGGCCTCGGCATCCAGCCTGCCGTGGAGCACGTCCGCGGCAAGCGCCATTTCGGCCGACTGGCCGCTGGCCAGCGCGGCGTCGATGACATCGTCCAGCCCCCTCACCGGCGTTCCCGGCCGGGGCGCATGGGCGTGAGGCTGCAACAATGGCTCCAGCTGGCGGAACAATGGCCCGTCGATCCCGCTTTCGATCGCCTCGATGGCATTGCCGCGCACTTTGGCATTGGCGGAATGCAGCGATACGATCAGCAGGTCGAAATTCGGCAGCAGTCCGCCGATGGCCAGCAGTTCCAGCACGAAATCCAGCGTGGCTCCCACCCGCTCGCGCTGGGCGCGGGCCAGCAGGGCGAGCGAAGTCTGGCCGTGGCTTTCGATGGCGAGCAGGTCTGCACTGTCCAGCAGCCTGCGCGCCTCGCGCAGTTCCTCCCGGACCAGCCGGTGCAGATGTGCTGCGAACTGCGCGTAGGACAGCTCCGCCAAGGCGCGCGCGGCGATGGCGCGCGCGCGGTAGGACAGGGCCCGGTTACGCATACCCGCGATCAGCCGCGGAATGGCGGTTTCTCCAATGCCTGCCAGCATGGCTACGATCGCCCGGCGTTCGCGCGGCGCGAGTTCGGCGGCGGCCGGCAGCAGGTCACCGATCGCCTCACTGTCGCAGATGCGGCTGAGCAGGGCGATGATCCGGCGGCGTTCGGCAGGTTCCAGTGCAGGCAGCCGGCCGGCCAGAAGCGGGACGATGTGAATGTCCTCTGTGGTGGCCGCCGCGAACAGGGCATCGGCCACGCCCCGGCGCTCTCCGGGATCGTCACTGGCGAGCAGGGCGGCGAGATCATCGACCCTGCGCGGCCCCTCATGAGGGCGCGGGTGCGAAAGGGGCGGTTCGAGCAAGCCATCGGCCAGCCGCGCGGCCGCTCCGCCTCCGGCCGAGACCGTTTCCAGCAGCGCGCGGGCCTCCGGATCAAGCTGCGGAGCCGCAGAGGTCCGGTCGCCGAAGTTCATCCAGCCCTGCCGCATATTGGCGGCCATGGCGGCGGGATAGAGCTGGCGCAGCGCCACGACCACGGCGATCAGCGCGCCGCCCACGATGATCCCGATGCCGGACAGTTCGCGCAAATCGAGGTGGCTGGCCGCGTAGAGCAGCAGGCCGCCCGCAACGAGGCTCGCCAGCGGTTCGGCCATGCCTTCCATCACCGTGCGCAGCGGGCGCTTCACGCGCGAGGGCACGGCGTTGAACAGCAGGTTCTGGTTGTTGTACTCGATCGAGGTCAGCACCCCGTGATAGGCGAAGAAGGCCGCAAGCGCGGCGCCTGTCCCGCCTTGCAGGAAGAACCAGCCGAACACGGCGAAATAGGTGAGCGGCTGGATGAAGGCCATGTTGCGCACGCCCAGCCGTCCGACCAGCCGGTTGAACACGAACAGGCAGGTCACGAGATTGAACAGGTTGGACGCGGCGTAGAGCGCGCCGAACAGCGAGGCCAGCTCGGCCTCCCCGCGCCCTTGCTGCAGCACCATCGAATACTGGTATTCGGCAAGGTTGGTCATCAGCAGGGTGACGAACAGCGTCAGCGTGAAGACCATCGTGTAGCGCGACTGGCCGAAGGCCTTGCCGACGGCCGCTAGCTGGGCAGCGGCGCTGCCGTCCTGTTCTTCAAGATCGGCATCGCTTTCCGCGATCTGCCGCCAGCGCCGGCGCAGCAGCCGGGCCAGCGGGAAAGTCGCCAGCGCGATGGCGGCCCACAGCAGGAAGAACTGCTGCACCGGCACTGCTTCAGCGAGGAGGCTGACGATCAGCGCGCCTGTCGCCGTGCCGAGCGCGCAGAACGCGGCGAACAGCGGGAACATCCGCTTGGCGTCCTGGATGTCGAAATAGGCGTCGGTATAGTTCCAGAACAGCGAGTAGAGCGCGATGTACCACATCGCCAGATAGAGCTTCAGCCCGAGGTAAAGCGGGGCCTGCCATGCCTGCGGCAGTCCGGCGCCGATCAGCGCCCAGAACCCGAGGCCTCCCGCCACCAGCGCCGCCAGCGTGACATCGACGGTCCGGCCGATCGAAAAACGCACCAGCAGATAGGAGAATACCGCCGTGTAGAGCAGCATGACCGCCGGGGTCAGCATGAAGACCAGCGGCAGCCGGTCCGCGCCGACATGGCTGAGGAACGCCGCATCGCCCGCACTGAACCCGATGCCCATGCCGGTCTGCAGCAGGAATCCGAACAGTCCGAACTGCAGCAGTCTGGGCCATTCCCCGCGCTCGACGCGAAACAGGCGGTTCAAGAATTCGAGCAATTTTCTCCCCGCCTCTTTTGCGCGCGCACTTTAATCAAAATTTGCAACTCGCGCGGCCATAGGGCTTATTCGGTTTCGATCACGTTATCAGAGGGGACATCGTGGTGGCGAGTGCGGATGGAGCGCAGCGGATAAGGCGGTTCGGTCTCAAACCGCAACTGCTGTTACTGCTCCTTGTCCTCAATCTGGTCTCCGCAACGATCTATACGGCAGTGCTTTACGGCACCGACCGCAGCGAGATCATTTCGGGTATCGACGGCAGACTTCAGGCAGCCGTGAACGCGGCCCGGGAAATCATTCCGGAAGGCTATCACCGCCAGATCGCCGGGGCCGGCTCCATCACGCCGGGCGAGTACCAGGCGATCCAGCAGCGCCTTTCGCGCTTCGCCAACGCATCCGGATTTATCTACGTTTACAGCTACATGAAGTTCGGCAAGGAGATCCGGACCGTGGCGACCAGCGCGACGCCGAAGGAGATTGCCGGCGGCACGCAGACCCAGTTCTTCAGGCTCTACGACACCGCGCCGGCCAAGCTCTACCGCAGCTTTGCCGATGGCCGGGTGCGGTTTGACGAATACAGCGATTCCTTCGGCCGCTTCCGCTCCATCTACATGCCCGTCACCGGCACCGACGGGCGCGTCCACGTGATCGGCGCGGACATTGATCTCGCGCGGCTCGACCAGCGGCTGCACGATGCGCTGGTCAAGTCGATCGCGATCGGGATCGCCCTGTTCGCGGTGTCGATGGCGGTCGGCTGGCTGCTGGTGTCGCGCATCGTCGAACCGTTGGTGCGGCTGACGGCTTTCACCCGCAACATGGAAAACCGCAGCTTCCAGGCCGATGCCGACGAAATGGCGGCGGTCCGGCAGATCAGCCGCAGCCGGGGCGACGAAGTGGGCAGTCTGGCCGAGGCCATGGCCGGGATGATTGCCCGCCTGCAGCGCTATCTCGTCGAAGTGGAGGAAGCCACCGCCGCCCGCGAGAGGGTGGAGGGCGAACTTTCCGCCGCGCGCGATATCCAGATCGGGATGCTGCCGCGCAAGTTCCCGCCGTTCCCCGGCCGCAAGGACCTTGACGTTTTCGCCCTGCTGGAACCGGCCAAGCAGGTCGGCGGCGATCTCTACGACTATTTCCTGATCGACGAGAACCGCCTGTTCTTCGTCGTCGGCGACGTGTCCGGCAAGGGCGTGCCCGCCGCGTTGTTCATGGCCATGACCACCACGCTGTTCAAGGCGCACGCGATGACGGGCGGATCGACCGGCGAGATCATGGCGCGCGTCAATACCGAACTGGCGCGCGACAATGCGGCGGAGATGTTCGTGACGATCTTCGCAGGGGTTCTCGACGTGCGGACCGGCACGGTCGAATATAGCGACGGCGGGCATGAGGCGCCTTTCATCGTGCGCGCTGGCGGCGCGGTCGAGCGGCTCGAAAAGCATCAGGGCATGGCGCTCGGCGTCTTCGAGGACGTGCCGTACAAGACCGGGCACTTCACGCTCGGCGAGGGCGACGCGCTGGTTCTGTTCACCGATGGCGTGTCCGAAGCCACAGGGGCGGACGACGAACTCTATACCACGGGCCGGATTGCCGGGGCTCTGGCCGAAGCGCGGGCCGAATTCTCGGCACGGCGGATCGCGGAAGGGCTGGTGGAAAACGTGCGGGGTTTCGTGGGCGCAGTGCCGCAGTCGGACGATATTGCGATCCTGACGGTGTGCTATGAGGGGGCGCAGATTTCGGTCTGAACGATCGTCCGCTATAAGTAGGGCACTTGGTTGGCTCTGATGACCAGAAAGTCGGGTTAGCGGACAGCGAACTTAACGCCATTCTAGTCCGCAATCCGGATATACTTCGGCACGTTTCACCGTTCGCCGTTGTTTGTCGCAGATCAGGACGTTTACCGGGTTTTCGTTTGACCACTCACCTGCATGATCAATGGAACATACCCGCCCGCCCGCATCCATGTCCCTGACTACATAGTTCACAATGTCTTTATCGGAGAAGCTTGCGCAAGCTTGAGGATTGTACGTCAGCCAATTCAGCAGGCCCACGGCCGCAGGGAGCGCAATAACAAATAGCAACGCACCAAAAACGACAACGCAAAGGATGAATAGGCCCGACCTTCTTAGAAGCATGCCCCCTTCATAATACCAAGCTGGACGGCAGCAATGTCGGCGTCTCCGGAAAGGCAGCTTTCCGGTTAAAATGTTGAAATGCCGCCCTTCGCCTGAACGGTTGGCGGCTCTTGACGCCTGCCTAGGCGGGCTTTGCGGCTGAAAGGTCGGGGCTAGCGGACGGAATGCTAAAGGATCGTTAAATGAAATTGCGGAGACTGTGAGGGCGCAATGGATCAGTCATCATGAGAAAATTCTATAGCCTATTGATGATCGCAGTCTGCTCGGCTCAGCCTATTACAGCTATCGGCCATGAATCCTTAGTCGAATGTCGAGTGAGTGGCCACGCCGGTTGCAGCGATATCTGTGTTGGTTCTGGGGTACGTAACGATTCTATTTGGCTCACAATCAACCCGGATTCCCGGCTCATTGAGTTGAATGGACTGAAGGGGCACATCAGCGACAGCCGCCCGATCGATGCTTCCGAAGAGCATTTGATAGACTGGCAGTGGCAAGTGATTGGCCTCGATCACCTTCGCTACCGATCAGTTAATGGTCGGAAAATTGTAACATTGACTAATCACGAGAGCGAGTTGGAGTTTAGCTGCAACTGAATGGCCGGCTTGTCGGCGGGGCCGGAAGGTCCAATCTTGGTTGCAAATCCTCGATGGCTGCCATGAGCCCGCGCCGGACTTTGTCCCGCGACGCCTACCCCAGCACGATCGGCGGTCGCTCTATCCCGTGCATCTTGCGCAAATAGAGCCGCATGTCCTCGATCTGGCGGCGCAGTGCGGCCTCGGGCGTAGGCTCGGCGTCGATGACCGAGGCGGTGTAGGCGCAGGCCTCCGCTTCCCATGGCAGGAAATCGAAGCTTTCCTGCGCGTCGTGCATCCAGATGATCGGATAGGGGCGGCCGTACATCACCCCCTTCAGTTCCTCGCGTCCGACCAGATAGAGTGCGATGTCCGCGATGTTGGCCGCGCCGAGCAGTACTTCGACCAGATCGAGCGACAGCACGAGGCTGGCCGGACGGGCGAATTTGGAAAGGCGAAAGCCGAGATCGAGGTCCGGCCCGATATAGTCGAGGTGCGGCGCGGCATCGTTGGAGGATAGCTCCGGAATTTCCAGCGCGATGTTGTTCTCGGCGAAATCGGCCAGCCACGCGGTTCCCTTGAGGCGCAGCGGCAGCCTTTCGAAATGCTGCGCCTCGTAAAGCCGCATCGTGCGCAGAAGGACGCGCAGGATGCCGGTCAACTCTTCCGGGCTGGAAGGCTGCGCGGTGAAGATCACTTCGTCCCCCATGGCTTTCCAGACATCGACCGCCGGGGTTTCGTCCCCGTCGAGGAACTCGAAGGCCATCTGTCCGGCCAGCATCAGCGGGAAATGGGTGAAGAAGGTGCGGAACGTCTCCAGCCATCCCCCGGCCCCCCGGGCCGAGGCAGTGACCTTGAACTGGGTCGAACCGACCATGTCCACGGAGAGGAAGAGACGGTGCATGTTCATACCCGGATCAGAACGCGGCCGTGACCGATGCCATGACACCGGCTGTGGCAAGGCGGCCCGCCTGGTTTGCTCCCGAATAGTTGGAGTCGACATAGGACAGCGAGGCCGTCAGCGGCCCGGCAGCGTAGGAAATCCCCGCCTCCCAGTCCAACTTGTTGTCGTAGGCGTCGCCGTTTTCATAGCCGAAGTGGCCGAACAGGCTGGCCTTGGTATCGCCCAGCGGCAGTTCGCCCTTGCCGGCAACATAGAAATTGTCGCCGCCGAAATTGTCCTGCGAGGGAACCCACGCGATGTCCATGCCGACGGTTGCCGGGCCCGCCGCCGTGGTGAAGGAGCCCGAGAATTCGGCGTAATTGACACCGCTGCCGCCGGGGTAAAGGTAAACCAGCGCGGTCAGCGTGTAATCGATGGCGCTGGCCGAGCCGCTGTAGCCGCCATAGACGTCCAGCTCCATGTTCGAGCCGCCGTACGTCGCGATGCTGGACGCCCAGGTGCCGACGAACAGGCCGCTGTCATGGCTCACATCGATGCCGCCCTGGATCGCGGGATTCTTGTTCGAGGCGCTGATGCCGCGGAACCGGTAGTCGGACGTGAGCGAGACATTGGCGGAGACCGTGAAGGCGGATTGCGGTTCCTGTTCCGCATCCTGCGCCATGGCCGGCGCAGCGATCGTGGACATGGCAAACGTGGACATGGCAAAGAAGAGCAGCGGAACGGCCGGAATGGTCCTGTGCAATGCCTTTTCCCTTCGCCTGTCTTGTGCCGGATTGCGCAGGCGATAGGAAATTACGAATAAATAATCGTGAACGGCTGCACTGTATCTATTCGGAGCGGCGGGGTCGCGGCTGCTTGCTCGCGTGCCAGCGGGTGATGGCAGGCAAGGCGGTCAGGCTATGGCCAGCGCGCGGATCAGCGTGAGGCTGATGGCGCCGAGCACCAGCAGCGAGAGCACGACCGCGCCGGTGACGCGCCCGCCGGCGGAAGCCACCGTGCGCACATCGACGCCAAGCCCGAGCGCCGCCATCGATACCACCGTGAGGAACGTGGCGGCCGTGCCGGCGGGCGCGATCAGCGCGTGGGGCACCAAGCCGAGCGAGCGGACGGCGACCAGGACGAGGAAGCCGACGATGAACCAGGGCACAAGCTGGTGGAGGGCAGGGCGTCCGGGTTCGGGGCGCTCGCCCGCCGTTACATGCGGGGCGGGCTCGTCGGTCTCCTCGCGCAGGCGCGGGGCTACCAGCGAGAGCAGCAGGCAGACCGGCCCGAGCATGAGCACGCGAACCAGCTTGACCAGCGTGCCCATCTGTACCGCCGCCGGTCCCAGCGGCGCTGCGGCGGCCAGCACTTGCGGCACGGCATAGACCGTGAGGCCCGCCAGGGCGCCGTACTGCAGTCCGTTGAGGTGGAGCGCGATGCCGAGCAGCGGCAGGCCGAGCACGACGGCAACGCCCAGTACGGCCGTGAAACCGATCGAGGCGGCAACATCGTCACCATCGGCGCCGATTACCGGGGCGACGGCGGCGATGGCGGAATTGCCGCAGATCGAGTTGCCGCAGGCGACCAGCAGCGCCATGCGGACCGGCAGGCGCAGCAGCCGCCCGATCACGAAGCTCGCACCGATCGCCACGATCACCACGCCGGCAATACCCAGCAGCATCCATGGCCCGGCAGCCAGGATCGTGGCCGCGCTGACCGAGACGCCCAGCAGCACGACGGCCACTTCCAGCAGGAACTTGGCACTGAAGCTGATACCGGGAAACCAGCGCTCGTGCGGCGTCCACGCCGAGCGCAGTACAGTGCCGAGCAGGATGGCCAGCACCAGCGCTTCGAGCCAGGCCCGGCCAAACAGCGCTTCCTCCACCCGCTGCAAGGCAAAGGCGGCCCCGGTCACGGCAAGGCAGAGCAGCAGTCCGGGAACGAGGCGGTGGAAGGATGGGCGGGCGATCATGACGGTCTCCTTGTGACGGGAGACTGGTGGACCTTGAGGCTAAATCGTTCCAACGATCAATCTGCATCGTTTCAATCTCAATATGAGATTGATTGATGGTGGATGTGTATAGGAAATCGGCAGATTTTCGTTTTCCGCCTTGGTGCTTTGGGTCGAAAACGGTTCAGTCAGGCTGCCTGAACTGATTGGTATGATCGCGATTTTCGATCAGATGACCCAATCGGTCTGGGTTTCGTGGCCGAGTATCACGTCGAGCAGGGCACCCGCGGCCTTGCTGCGATAGCGTTCCTTGTGGCGGATGCCGAAAAACGGCCGCTCGGGCAGGTGGAACGGCAGGGCGTGGAGCGCGCGCGCGGCAATGGCGGGGCCGGCCACCAGCGTGGACAGCACGCCATGGCCGATGCCGGAGCGCACCGCCGCCAGCACCGCTTCGTTCGAAGGCAGGGTGAGAACCACGTTCAGGGCGCGCGGATCGAGTCCGCGGTCACGGATCGCCGCTTCGAACGTGGAGCGCGTTCCCGATCCTTCCTCGCGCATGACCCAGGGCGCGCTGGCCAGCCATTCGTTGGTGACTGCGCCGACAGGGTCCTGCCCGACCATCACCATCTCGTCCGCCGCGACCGCCCATTGCGCCAGCGCCGGATCGTCGATAGTGCCTTCGATAAAGCCCAGTTCGGCATCGCCCGCTTGCACCGCCCGCGCCGCGCCTTCGCTGTTGGCGATCGAAACCGACAGCTCGATGCCGGGATAGCGCCGGTGAAAGGCGGCGAGGCGTTCGGGGAGCCAGTAGCCGGCAATGGTCTGGCTGGCGACCAGCCGCAGGGTGCCGCGCTGGAGCCCGCCATATTCGGCCAGCGCCAGTTCGGCACTCGTGGCGCGGGCGAGCACCGCGCGGGCTTCCTCCAGGAACATGCGGCCGGCGTCGGTCAGCTCGATGCGCCGCCCGACCCGGTCGAACAGTTTGATTCCATGCCGGATCTCAAGCGCGGCGATCGCGCCGCTGGCCGCCGATTGCGTGACGTTGAGAGCTTCGGCCGCACGCGTAACGTGTTCGCGTTCTGCGACAGCGACGAAGATCCGCAATTGCTCAAGCGTCATGTGCAGCGATGTGCCCGGCGGCGACGCCTTTGGCAAGCGCTGCGCGAGGGAAACGGATATGGAGCTGTTTCTGCGGTTTAAACCACTATTTCCGCTTCGGAAAAAGTGGTGCCCGGGGACGGAATCGAACCGCCGACACCATGATTTTCAGTCATGTGCTCTACCAACTGAGCTACCCGGGCATCGCATCGTGCGGCGGTCCGTGGGGACCGGCGAGCGATTGGTTGCGGGCCTATGGCGAAGCGCGCCCGGCTTGGCAACCCCCTAATGAAGAGGAATTTTCAATCGTCCTGTGAATTGTCCGGAAAGCTGGGCGGGCCGGGCAGGGCATAGCCGTCGTCCAGCCATTGCAGGAGATCGCGATCACGGCAGCGTTTCGAGCAGAATGGGGCGTGTTCTGCCTTGCGCGGCTTGCCGCAGATGGGGCATTTTCGTTCGGACTTGGTCATGGGGCGACGGCCTGCGCGAATCCGCCGGTGAGTGCAAGACCGCGATCCTCGCGCCATTGCAGTGCGCGGCCGGTGCGCCGGGCGAGGTCCGCTTCCCATTGCGGCGTGATCGCGGCGCGCACGGCGGGCGGCACGGTGAGAAGCAAGGCGCCCGGTTCGCTGACCGCTTCGGCCTGACGCAGCAGCAGGCGCGCGGCGGCTCCTGCCGGATCGCTGCGGACGCGCTGCAGGATCGAGGGGCGGGTCAGCCGGGCCACGAGCTGCACGAAGCCGAAGCCGTTCATCGCGGTGCGCTGGTGCGGCCAGTGGTCCAGCGCGGCAGCGAGCGCCTCGTCCACGGCGCGCCGGTCGTCCTTGCGCTCCAGCGAGGGGAAATCGATGCCGATCGAGCCGGCCAGATCGAACCGGCCGATGGCCGAGGCGATGGCGGGGACGGCGGCCAGCGCGAGCGCCCGTGGCGGCAGCGTGCCGTCGATGTCGATCAGAGTCATGGCCGGGGTGGGCGTGACAACCAGCGCGCCGCCCTCGAACACGATCACCCCGTCGAGCGCTTCGCCGATCAGCTCTGCCCAGGGATCATCGGGGAAGCGGCGGACAGTGCGCACTGGCAGTCCGTCCGCCCGCAGGGATTCGGCCAGCGACGGAGCAGGATGCACGGGCAAGGCGCAGGCGCGGGCCTGCGCGCGCTTGAAGCGGCCGGTTTCGGCCATGGCAGCGCGAGTCACTTGCACGCGGACCGGTGCGCCTTCACTGGCCGAAGCGGCCAGGCCGTCCACCAGCGCTTCCTCGCCCGAGGCGAAGCGCACGGTGCCGCGCGGCGATCCGGCGCGGCGGGATACGAGCAGGGCGTCGGCCACTTCACCGGCGGCGAGGCGCCCCGGCCATTCGAGGCGGGCTGCCAGCACGTCTCCGCCCTGAGGGCCACCTTGGGTCAGGATCGCGCGGGCTTCGCCGATCCCGTCCTCGACGAGCCACTCAGCCAATCGCGAATCCCGCCGATTTCAGCAGTGCGCGGGTTTCGAACAGGGGCAGGCCGACGACGCCGGAATGGCTGCCGGAAATCCACGCGATCAGGCCTTCGGCGCTGCCCTGTATGGCATAGCCGCCCGCCTTGCCGTCCCACTCGCCGCCGGCGATGTAGGCATCGATTTCCTCGCGCGAGAGCGGCTTGAAGCGCACCACGGTTTCGGACAGGCGCTCACGCAGCGAACCGTCGGGCGCGCGCAGGGCAATCGCGGAAAGCACACGGTGGCGGCGGCCGGAGAGCAGATCGAGACAGGCGCGCGCAGTCGCCTCGTCTTCGGCCTTGGGCAGGATCCGCCGTCCGCAGGCCACGACCGTGTCTCCGGCGAGCACGAAGGCATCCGCTGCGGCGGCAGCCTGCGCCTTTTCGCGCGCCATGCGCCGGGCATAGTCGCGCGGCACTTCGCGCGGGACCGGAGTCTCGTCGATATCGGCGGCCTTGATCGCGTCCGGCGTCACGCCCAGGCGCGAAATCAGTTCGCGGCGGCGCGGGCTGGCCGAAGCCAGGATCAGGCGGAGAGCAGGGGCGCGGGCAGGCGCGTCCCCGGCAGGGGCCTCAGTACTGACCGGGGCCACCGCGACCGGGCATGAAGCGGTAAGTGATACGACCCTTGGTAAGGTCATAGGGAGTCAGCTCGACGAGCACTTCGTCGCCCACCAGCACGCGGATGCGGTTCTTGCGCATCTTGCCTGCGGTGTGACCCAGGATTTCGTGGCCGTTTTCCAGCTCTACGCGGAACATCGCGTTGGGCAGGAGTTCAACGACCCTGCCACGCATCTCGAGGAGTTCTTCTTTCGCCATCGGCGATCAATATCCGTTGTTCTGATGTGTCATCGCGGCGGCACATAGCGGCGGTGCGCCGAAAATGGAAGACTCGGCGGTTCAGCTTGCAGAAACTCTGCCTGCGACAAAATGTTACCTGGCGCCAGCTTGCCCGGAAAAAGCGGGAACGGCATCAGCACGGCCGGGATGGGACATGAATAATCTTGGCGGAGATTCCTTGCGGTGCGGTCCTTATCCCTGTTCAGTCTTGCGACGTGCCTGTGTATCCCGGCTCCTGCATTTGCGCAGGATGCCCAACCGTCACTGACCAAGGATGACGATTCCCGGGAACCGCTGGAAGTCCACGGCAACGAAATCCTCGTTCTGGCGCCGCGCATCCGCGGCCAGATCGAAGTGCCGCAGCAGCCGGTGCAGGTGTTCGACGAAGAGGACATCTCCGCTTACGGCGCGAATTCCATCGCGGACCTGATCGACGCGATTTCGCCGCAGACGACGAGCGGGCGAGGGCGCGGCACCGGGCGGCCGGTGATCCTGGTGAACGGGCAGCGCATCAGCAGTTTCCGGGAAATGCGCAACATCCCGCCCGAGGCGATCCGGCGCATGGAAGTGCTGCCGGAGGAAGTGGCGCTGCGGTTCGGCTATCCGCCGAACCAGCGGGTGATCAACATCATCCTCAAGGACCAGTTTGCCGCGGCGACGGCTTCGGGCGAATACAACCGGCCCGATCGCGGCGGGTATGACAATTACCAGCTGGAAGGCGGACTGTTCAAGATTTCCGGCCCGCGCCGCTACAACGTGACGGCCAAGCTCGACGAGACGACGATGCTTACCGAGGCGGAGCGGCAGGTGAAGCAGGCCGATTCCGGGTTGCCGACCGTTGCCGGGGATCCTGATCCGGCCCGTTACCGCAGCCTTGCCGATGCCAGTCACCAGTTCACGCTTGAAGGCACGATGACGCAGGGGCTGGGCGAAAAGGGCCTGGACGGGTCTATCACCGCCAGTGGCGGCTATATCCATACCCAGACCACATCCTGGTCCGGGCTCGACACGGCGACGCTGGCTTACGACGGCGAGAGCGTTCTGCGCACGCTGCCCGATCCGCTGACCACGCAGGTGGCTTCCGACGAATTCGACGCCAGTTTCGGCTACAGCAAGATGCTGGGCGACTGGACATTCAGCGCGACGGCTGACGGCAGTTATACCGATACCAGCACGCGTGTGGACCGGCGCCGCGATACCACCGCGCTGGTGGAAGCGGCCGCCGCGGGCGAACTGGCGCTCGACGGGGCGCTGCCCTTCGTGCCCGGTGCCGGCGTGGACACGGCGAACAACCGCGCGCTCTCGCTCACCAGTCTGGCGACGCTGATGGGCAAGCCGTTCCGGATGCCAGCGGGCGATGCCAGTCTGACCGTCAAGGCCGGGTACGATTTCAGCAGCACCCGCAGCGAGGACAGCCGCAATACGCTCGGCGCGGTCACTCTGCGGCGCGGGGACGTGCAGGGCGGGCTCAATCTGGGGCTGCCGCTCACCAGCAGCGAATTTCTGGGCGCCGTCGGGGCGATCTCGCTGAATTTCAGCGGCGGGCTCGACTATCTTTCCGATTTCGGCACGCTGACGGACTGGAGCGCGGGCCTCACCTGGTCGCCCACCGATACGCTGACGTTCCAGGCGAGCTACCTCGTCAACGAAGCGGCGCCGTCGCTGGCGCAGCTCGGCGCGCCGACCGTGCTCAATTACAATGTCGCGGTCTATGACTTCACCAAGGCGACAACGGCACTGGTCACGACCACGACGGGCGGCAATCCCGATCTGGTCAAGGAGAAGCAGCGGGACATCAAGCTGTCCGCGCAATGGAAGCTGCCGTTCCTCGACCGCTCGAACCTGATGGTGGAATATTTCCGCAACCGTTCCTCCAATGTCACCCAGTCGTTCCCGCTGCTGACGCCGGCGATCGAGGCGGCCTTTGCAAACCGGGTGACTCGCGACAGTGCGGGCAACCTGATCGCCATCGACCGGCGCGCGGTGACATACGACGAGGTTTCCAGTTCCAGCATCCGCTGGGGGATCAACCTGTCCGGCCGCCTGGGCAGCGACAGCGGCGGGTTCGCCGGGCGCGGGGCGCCGGAGCGCGCGCAGCCTGCCGCGCCGCCGCCAAGCGATGGCGCGGCTCAGGCGAGGCCGCCGCAAGGGGCAAGGCCGGGCTTCGATCCGTCGCGCTTCGAGGCGATCCGCAAGCAGTTGTGCACGCCGGGCGCCGAACCGGATCTGGCCGCCCTGCCGGAGGGCCTGCGCAGCCGTCTCGCCGGGGCGGACGGGAAGGCGGATCCCGAAAAGCTGGCGCAGTTCCGCGCTCGCGCCTGTTCGGCGGACGCTTCGTCCGCGCCGCGGTTCGATCCCGAGCAGTTCGCCCGCATCCGCGCGATCGTCTGCGCCGAAGGAACGCCCGATCTGGCGGCCTTGCCCGAACGGATCGCAGACCGGCTGCGCGGCGAGGACGGCAAGGTCGATCCGGCCCGTCTGGCGCAGACGCGTGAGAGGATGTGTCGCGCCGATGCCGGCCAGCCCGGCGGGCAGACGGGGCAGACGGCTTCGCGGGCACCGTCGGGCGGCGCAGGCGGGGGAATGCGCGGTCCCATGGGTGGCCCGCCGCGCGGTGGACGCTGGAACATCTCGATTTACCACACCTGGCGCTTCACCGACCGGGTGGACATCGCCGCGGGCGTGCCGGTTCTCGATCAGCTCGCAGGCGATGCGATTTCCGCCGGCGGCGTTGCCCGTCACGCGATCGAGTTCGAGGGCGGCCTGTTCAAGAACGGCGTCGGACTGCGCCTGAACGGCAAGTGGAACGCGCCTGCGCATGTCAACGGCACGGGTCTTCCGGGCAGTTCGGATCTGCGTTTCGGGGCCTATACCGTCGCCAACCTGCGCCTGTTCATGGACCTCGACCAGCGCGCCGGGCTGATCCGGCGCGTGCCGTTCCTCAAGGGCACGCGGGTGTCCTTCACGGTCGATCGCCTGTTCGATTCCCGCCAGAAGGTCACGGACGAGAACGGCGAGGTGCCGATTGCCTATCAGAAGGCCTTCCGCGAGCCGCTGGGCCGCGTGATCGGCGTCGATCTGCGCAAGCGGTTCTGAGGACAACGGCCCGGCAGGGCTACCGTTTCCCGCCTGCGCGTCCTATCTCGCGGCGATGGCGCGCACTCCTGCCGGATCTCCTGAACACCCCAAGGGGCTCGAACGCTTCAACGAGGAGCGGGCGGCCTATACCCTGCGCGGATCGGAGCAGCCCGACCTGCAGGCCGGAGCGGAAGTGATCCGCGACACGGTGCGCACGCTTCCCACCCGGCCGGGCGTGTACCGGATGCAGGATGCGCGCGGGGACGTGCTCTACGTCGGCAAGGCGCGGGTGCTGCGCAATCGCGTCGCCAATTACGTGCAGTGGGAGCGGTTGCCGATCCGGTTGCAGCGCATGGTCAGCCAGACGCGCTCGATGACGATCGTCACCACCAATTCGGAAGCCGAGGCGTTGCTGCTGGAGGCGCAGCTCATCAAGCGCTTCCGTCCGCCTTACAACGTGCTGCTGCGCGACGATAAATCGTTCCCGTTCATCCTGCTGCGCGCCGATCATGCTTATCCGCGGATCATGAAACACCGCGGCGCGCGCAAGGCCAAGGGCAACTATTACGGCCCTTTCGCCAGCGCCGGTTCGGTGAACACCACGATCAACGCGCTGCAGAAGCTGTTCCTGCTGCGCAGCTGCACCGACAGCTTCTTCGCCCGGCGCGACCGGCCCTGCCTGCTCTACCAGATCAAGCGCTGCTCCGCGCCTTGCGTCGGCCGCATCGACGAGGCGGGCTACGACGAGCTGGTGCAGGAGGCGAAGGACTTCCTTGGCGGCAAGTCGAGCGCGGTGCAGCGCAAGATCGAGGCGCAGATGGCCGAAGCCGCCGAAGCGCTCGATTTCGAACGCGCCGCGATGCTGCGCGACCGCTTGCGCGCGGCCACCTTCATCCAGGGCAGCCAGGCGATCAATGCCGAAGGGCTCGACAGTGCCGACATCTTCGCGCTGGCGAGCAAGAACGGCCAGATCGGGGTGCAGGCCTTCTTCATTCGCGGCGGCCAGAACTGGGGGCATCGGGCGTTCTTCCCGACGCATACCGAGGGGCTTTCCGAGGAAGAAGTGCTGCAAAGCTTCCTCACCCAGTTCTACGAGGAAGTGCCGCCCGCGCGCCTGATCCTCGTCGACCGCGATTTGCCCGAGCACGAACTCCTGGCCGAAGCCTTCCGCGAAGGGGCAGGGGGGAAGGTCGAGATCTCCGTGCCCCAGCGCGGTTCGCGGCGGAGGCTGATGGAGCAGGCTGCGCGCAATGCCGTCGAGGCGCTTGACCGCCGCATGGCCGAACGCGGCACGCAGGCGAAGATCATGCGCGAACTGGCCGAGTTCCTCGAACTGCCGGATATTCCGCAGCGGATCGAGGTCTACGACAACTCGCATATCCAGGGCACCAAGGCACTGGGCGCGATGGTGGTGGCGGGGCCGGAAGGTTTCCTCAAGAACCAGTACCGCAAGTTCAACATCAAGTCCGCGCAGACCAACGACGATTTCGCGATGATGCGCGAAGTGATGACCCGCCGCTTCGGCCGGGTACAGGAGGAAGACCCCGAGCGCGAGAGTGGGACATGGCCCGATCTCGTGCTGATCGACGGCGGCAAGGGGCAGATGAGCGCGGTGAAGGATGCGTTGGAGGAACTCGGCATCGAGGACGTGCCGCTGATCGCCATCGCCAAAGGGCCGCACCATGGCCGGGAGGGGCGCGAAGTGTTCCACTTCCCCGATGGGCGCGAGAAAATGCTGCCGGTGAACTCGCCGCTGCTGTTCCACTTGCAGCGCCTGCGTGACGAAGTGCACCGCTATGTCATCGGTGCCCACCGCGACAAGCGCAGCCGGGCCATTACCGCCAGCCCGCTCGACGAAATCCCCGGCATCGGCCCGGCGCGCAAGCGAGCGCTGCTGCTGCATTTCGGTACGGCGGGGAAGGTCCGGGCGGCCAGTCTGGAAGACCTGCAGCGCGCACCGGGGGTGAGCGCAGCGGTGGCGCAGACGATCTACGATTTCTACCACCCCGGCGGTTAGGGGGCGGTTAGGGGGCGGCTAGGGGGCGGTTAGCCCCCCGCGCCGAGCTTGCGCAGGATGCGCCAGCCTGCCGCCTTGCCGCGGTTTGCAGCAGGCCAGCGGCCGGGCGCGGAGGGCCGGAGGCCGAACCGGCGCAGCACGCCGTTGAACGCGCGCGCATCCGCTTCCGCGAAGCTCCATTCCGAGCGCCAGGTGATCGACAGCGAGACCGAGGGTTCCCGCCCGTTCTGTACGAAATGCGGTGCCATCACCGGCACGAACAGCGCCTCGCCCGCGGCGATCGCGAATTCGGTGCCGCCCGTCAGCAGGGCGTCGTCCCACCGCAGTTCGCGGCCGCCGCCAGTGTGATAGGTCTCATGCACTTCGTCGGGCGCGAAGCGCGCATCGCCCGCCGGAAACTGAGTCATCACCTTGGAGCCGCGCAGCTGGAGCAGGATATTGTGCTCCGGATCGAAGTGATAGGGCGTCACGCCCCCCGCCGAAGTGACGAAGACGAACGCCTGCGTCTTCAGCATCCGTCCAGTCCTCGCCTCGATCGCGGGGCGCAGTTCGTCGAGCAGTTCGGCCAGCAGCGCGGCATAGGCCGGGTCCTGCTCGATGTTCTTGAGCGCGGCCCAGGATGCAGAGCTTTCGATATTGCGGATTGTCTCGCCGATCGGGATGCCGGTGGGATCGGGCTTGCCGTCGATGCCCAGCGGCTGATCGCTGGCATTGTACTCGATCGAGGCTTCGGGCAGCGCTTCGGCCAGCCGGGCCAGCGCTTCCAGTTCGAACAGCGGATGCGCGCCCAGAGCGTGAGCCAGCTTGTGCGGGACTTCGGGATAATTCGCGGCGAACGTCTCTCGCGTCCGGGCATCGAAAACCGCGTCCGGCGTGATCGTGGCAGTTGCGTTCATGGCCTGGGTCCTGCGGGCTGGCGCGCCGTTTCGCGGCGCACGATATGGCGGAAGGCGGTGCGCCTCAGGCGTCCGCCGATAGCGATGGAAAGGCGCGAGACTTGGCGCCGCTCGCGCCAGATATGGTCGATCATCGGGTGATCGGCGGCGGCGCAACTGTCGCGCCAGATGACGCCGGCGTGCTCTGCAAGCGCGAGATTTTCCCGCTGCAGAAGCACGCCGGGCGAAAATCGTGCGTAAGCCTCGTCGAATGCGGTCTTGTAGGAGAAGGCACCGGGCGGCGTGACGAAAGTTGCCAGCATCGCGATCGGCCTGCCGTCGAGCGAAAGCGTCGCGCGTTCGAGGCGGCCGCGGCGGGCGGCGCCGAGCAGGCTCTCGCGAAACAGGGCGGCCGTGCCCTCGGCGCAGGCGAGGGCGGATCCGGCCCGGCCTTTCCATCCCGACCGTTCCAGTTCGAGAAAATCCGCGCACCACTGGCCGATGTCCTCCGGGCCGCCGGTGCGATGGAACCGGACTTCGCCGGCGTCGGACAGGCGCTTGGCCTGTCGTCGCAGTTCCTTGCGCTTCTTGGCGGAGAGCGAGGCTTCCCAATAGGCTTCGGGGGCAAGATCCGGCGCGAGCATGGCGCGCTCTTCGAAATGGACTGTTTCCGCCTGCCGGCCGCTGTGGTCCAGCACGGTTTCAAGCGCGGTCAGGATCGGGCCGGGGCCGATCAGACCCTGCAGATGAAGGAACAGCCCGGCGCCGGGGTGCCTGTCGGCCCAGTCCAGCACGGCCTGCCAGAAAGCGGCTTCGGCCCCGCGCCATACCAGAGGCAGGCCGCAGAAGGCGTTTTCGTGCACCCAGCTGGAGATGTTCGGGATCGGCCAGCGATAATACCGGCCTGCACGCCTGACGGGCAGCACGCCGGCCAGCATACCGTCCATTTCAAAGCGCAGGATCATGACGTCTTTCGTGGCGGGCAGATGCTGCAGAGAGGGCAGCAGATACCAGCTTTCGAAAAACGGATTGGGTTCGCTGGCATTCAGCGCCAGCGCGTCCCACGCCTCGATTTCCGGTTCGAGGGCACGCCAGGGGACGCAGGTAATCCGGACGGAAGGGCGGTATCCGGGCGTGTTCCAAGGAACCGGAATCTGGTCCTGAATACGCACAACTATTCGCCTGAATCCCTTGATCGGCGCAGGAAAGGGGCCTGCTGCCAGCGGCATAGCAAGCGGAAATCAAGGAATGGTTATTGTCCCGGCGCATGAAAGGCGGGTTCAGGTAAAAAAAGACCCCGCCGGCTCAAGCCGGCGGGGCCATGTAAAGGTTAAGCCGTCAGGCTTTTATCAACCAGCCGCCATGGCTGCGAGAAGCAGCAGCGCGACGATGTTGGTGATCTTGATCATCGGGTTCACGGCCGGGCCCGCGGTGTCCTTGTAGGGATCGCCCACGGTGTCGCCGGTCACGGCCGCCTTGTGGGCTTCCGAGCCCTTGCCGCCGTGATTGCCGTCCTCGATGTATTTCTTGGCATTGTCCCACGCGCCGCCGCCCGAGGTCATCGAGAGCGCAACGAACAGGCCGCCCACGATCACGCCGAGCAGCAGGGCACCGAGCGCGGCAAAGCCGTTCTCGGAACCGGCCACCGCCGTGATCGCGAAATAGACCACGATCGGCGCCAGCACCGGCAGCAGCGAGGGCAGGATCATCTCCTTGATCGCGGCCTTGGTGACGAGGTCGACCGTGCGGGCGTAGTCCGGCTTGGATTCGTGGGTCATGATGCCGGGGTTGGACTTGAACTGCTCGCGCACGTCGACCACCACGTCACCGGCGGCGCGGCCCACGGCGGTCATGCCCATCGCACCGAACAGGTACGGCAGCAGCGCGCCGAGCAGCAGGCCCACGATCACGTAGGGGTTTTCGAGGCTGAAGTTCACGGTCAGGTGCGGGAAGAACTCCCGAAGGTCGGTGGTATAGGCGGCGAACAGCACCAGTGCGGCAAGGCCGGCCGAGCCGATGGCATAGCCCTTGGTCACGGCCTTGGTGGTGTTGCCCACGGCATCGAGCGCGTCGGTCTTCTCGCGCACGCTGTCGTCAAGACCCGCCATTTCGGCAATGCCGCCGGCATTGTCGGTGACGGGGCCATAGGCGTCGAGCGCGACGACCATGCCGGCCAGCGCCAGCATCGCCGTGGCGGCATAGGCAATGCCCAGCAGTCCGGCGAACTGGTAGGCAATGACGATGCCCGCGACAATCACCAGCGTGGGCAGCGCGGTCGCTTCCATGGCAATGGCAAGGCCCTGGATCACGTTGGTGCCATGCCCGGTGACGGACGCCTTGGCGATCGAGCGCACCGGCCGGAAATTGGTGCCGGTGTAGTACTCGGTGATCCAGATGATCAGGCCGGTGATGGCAAGGCCCAGCAACGCGCAATAGAACAGGATGCGCCCGCTGAACGCCTGCCCCGCGATGGACGCTTCCATGTCGCCGAGCGTGTACTGCATGGCAAACCAGATCGCCGGAACGGAGAGTACCGCGGTGACAAGGAAGCCCTTGTACATGGCGCCCATGATGTTCTTTGCCCCAGCTCCATTGGCTCCGAGGCGGACGAAGTAGGTGCCGATGATCGAAGTGACGATGCAGACGCCGCCGATCAGCAGCGGGGTGGCCATCATCGCCATCAGGTTGTCCGCGCCTTTCAGCAGCAGCGCGGTGAGCACCATGGTGGCGCCGACAGTCACGACATAAGTCTCGAACAAGTCGGCGGCCATGCCGGCGCAGTCGCCGACATTGTCGCCCACGTTGTCGGCGATCACGGCGGGGTTGCGGGGGTCGTCCTCGGGAATGCCGGCTTCGACCTTGCCGACAAGGTCGGCGCCGACGTCAGCGGCCTTGGTGAAGATGCCGCCGCCGAGACGCGCGAAGATCGAAATAAGCGAAGCACCGAAGGCAAGGGCGGTCAGGGCTTCGACCACAGTGCGGTCTTCCCCGCCCACCGTATGGCCGCCGGGGCCGGTGAGATACCAGTAGAACACCGCGATCGCGAGCAGCGCGAGGCCCGCCACCAGCATCCCGGTGATCGCACCGGCGCGGAACGCGAGCGTCAGGCCTTCCTGCAGCCCGGTCTGGGCCGCTGCCGCCGTGCGCACGTTGGAACGCACCGAGATGTTCATGCCGATGAAGCCCGCGACGCCCGAGAGAATCGCGCCGATGACGAAACCCAGCGCCGAAATCGCGCCGAGCGTCACCGCGATGATCACCGCGACAACCACACCGACTACAGCGATGGTGGAATACTGGCGCTTCAGGTAGGCTTGCGCGCCTTCCTGAATGGCCGCTGCGATCTCCTGCATCTTAGCGTTTCCGGCCGGAGAGCCGAGCACCTGGCGACTGGTCACGAAGCCATAGACAATGGCCAGCAGTCCCAGGATAATTGCGATCGTGACTGGATTCACGTAACGCCCCCTTCCCATTATGTTTCGCTATTTCGACGGGTTTTCCCGCTCGAAGGCGAAAGGGCTATAGACAAGCCGGGGGACTGGCAAGCGGCTTATCCCGGGTTTTACGTAACCATGCGTTGCGCCGGATCAAAACCCGGCGATCGTCCCCGTCATCATCAATGCCTGTAACCGAGGCGTTCGGGAAGAGGGACGGCCTTTTCGTCGTGAAGCAGCGACAGTCCCGCACCCGCTGCTATCGCCCCGACCGCCGTGACCCGGCAATCCAGCGCCGCCGCCGCTTCCCGGATCTGCGCCGTGTGTTCGGGCGGGGCGGTAAACAGCAGGGTGTAATCATCGCCGGCCGTCATCGCCATGAGCCGGGCTTCGAGGTTGTCCCCGGCCGTTTCGCGAAAAGCCTCCGATAACGGCACGAGATCGGCGGCCAGCGTCATGGCCATGCCGCTGGCATCGGCCATGCGCTGCCCGTCGATCAGCAGCCCGTCGGACACGTCCATCATCGCCGTAACCCAGGGCGCGAGGGCCGGGCCGAGCCGGGTCTCGGGAGAAGGGCGGCGATAGCGCGCGGCCAGCCATTCAGCCGCTTCGGGCGCGGCTGCACGCCCGGTCAGCACGGCAAGGCCGAGCCCCGAATCGCCGATGGTCCCGCTTACCCAGACCCGGTCGCCGGGCTTGGCGCCGCCGCGCGAAGGGACGGCCCCGGTGGTCCGCCCCAGCGCCGTCAGCGAAAAACTGCGCGGCGCGCCCTCGGGCATCCGCACGGTATCGCCGCCGAGCAGGGGCATCCGGAAATGCGCGCAGGCCTCGGCCAGACCGTCGAGAAACGCGCGGTCCCAGGCGTCGCTACCCAGCGCGTGCGAATAGAGGCAACCGAGCGGTTCGGCGCCCTTGGCGGAAATGTCCGAGGCGTTCACCGCGACGAGCTTCCACGCCACGGAAGCGGGCGGATCGCCGGGCAGGAAATGCACGCTTTCCACCAGCGTATCGAGCGTGAGCACCAGCTTCTCGCCGCCGATCTCGATGACGGCCGCATCGTCCATCAGCCCGCGCGCGGCGGGGGTGCCGGCAATGCCACGCAGGGCCGCGATGAGGGCGAATTCGGAGGTCACCCGGTGCTCATGCCGGTCTATCCCGTTCGTGTCGAGCGAAGTCGAGACACGTGGGCACAGCGCTAAGCGTGTCTCGACTTCGCTCGACACGAACGGAAACTTGGGAACGCTGCTTAGCGAACCGCCTTGGCCACGGCATCCAGCACGCCGTTGACGAACTTCGCCTCGCGCGGCTGGAAGAAGGCGTGGGCCACGTCGACATATTCGCTGATCGCGGCCGCGGCGGGCACGTCGGCGCGGGCCATCAGTTCGTAAGTCCCCGCGCGCAGGATCTGCAGCATCGTCTTGTCGAGGCGCTTGAGCGACCAGCCTTCGGCGAGCTTGTTGCCCAGGAGGTCGTCGATGTCCTCACGCCGGGCAATGGCGCCTTTCACGACATCGTCGAAGAAGGCGATCTCGGCCTTGAGATACTGCTCGTCGTCGATCACCGCGCCGAGGCGGTGGCGGTGGAATTCATCGAGCAGGGTCGCCAGCGGAGTGGCTTCCATCTCGAACTGGTACAGCGCCTGAACCGCGCCGAGACGGGCGGCAGTGCGGGCTTTCTTGGATATGGTCATTGGCCGAGCCTTACGGAAATGGAGCGCGCGTGCGCGGGAAGCCCTTCCGCATCGGCAAGGGCCACGGCGGCGGGGCCAATGGCCTCCAGCGCCGCAGAATCGAGCTGAATGAAGCTGGTGCGCTTCATGAAATCGAGAACCGAGAGCCCCGAGGAGAACCGCGCGCGGCGCCCGGTGGGCAGCACATGGTTTGGCCCCGCGACATAGTCGCCGACCGCCTCCGGGGTCATCCGGCCGAGGAACACCGAACCGGCATGGCGGATCTGCCGCATCAGCGCTTCGGGATCGTCGGTGGCGATCTCGACGTGTTCGGCGGCCAGCGCATTGGCCAGCGCAGGGGCTTCATCGAAGCTGGCGACATCGATGATGACGCCGTTGGTTTCCCAGCTCGCACGGGCGGTTGCCTGCGTGTGCAGCGCTGAAAGTTCGACTTCCACGGCCTGCGCAACGGCTTCGGCAAAGGCCGCGTCGTCGGTGATGAGGATCGACTGCGAGGTCGGATCGTGCTCGGCCTGGCTGAGCAGGTCGGCCGCGACCTTGCGCGATTCGTTCTTGGCGTCGGCAATCACGAGGATTTCGCTGGGGCCCGCCACCATGTCGATGCCGACGACACCGTAGAGCTGCCGCTTGGCTTCCGCGACCCAGGCATTGCCGGGGCCGGTAATCACATCGACCGGCGAAATCCGGTCCGTGCCATAAGCGAGCGCGCCCACCGCATGGGCCCCGCCCACGCGCCAGACTTCATCGACCCCGGCAAGGTGCGCGGCGGCGAGCACCAGCGGGTTCACTTCGCCCCTGGGCGTGGGTGTGACGACGACGAGACGCTCGACCCCGGCGACCTTGGCCGGAATCGCGTTCATCAGCATCGAGGAGGGATAGGCCGCGCGTCCGCCCGGCACGTAGAGCCCGGCCGCATCGACTGCGCGCCAGGTGGCGCCGAGGCGCACGCCTGCACTGTCGGTATAGTCGCGGTCCTCGGGAAGCTGGGCGGCGTGATAGGCGCGGATGCGCTCCGCCGCCAGTTCCAGCGCCGAACGCAGCGTAGGATCGAGATCGTCGAAGGCCTTGCGGCAAGTCTCGGCATCGACTTGCCAACCGCTCTGGTCGAGGTCGTGGCCGTCGAACTTCGCGGTCAGTTCGGCCAGAGCTTCATCGCCGCGGGCGCGCACGTCCTTGAGGATCGCGGCGACATCGGCGGCGACATCGACTGCGCTCTCGCGCCGGTCGGCGACGACGCGGGCGAAAGCCTCGGCAAAGCCGGGATCGCTGGAGGAGAGCCGCAGCATCAGGCCGCTGCCTTTTCGCTCACCAGCGCGCGGAATGCCTCGACCAGCGCGGCCACGCGCTCGTCGGTCTTGAGTGCGGCGCGGTTGACGATCAGGCGCGCGGAAATGTCCAGAATGCGGCTCGTTTCAACGAGGCCATTCTCCTTGAGCGTGCGCCCGGTGGAAACGAGATCGACGATCCGGCTCGACAGGCCGAGCGACGGCGCCAGTTCCATCGCGCCGTTGAGCTTCACCACTTCGGCCTGCACGCCCAGCTTCTCGAAGTGGCGGCGGGTGAGGTTGGGATACTTGCTGGCGATGCGAAGGTGCGAGGGCAGGGGGCCGCCCACGTCCCCGACGGGCTCCGCCACCGACAGGCGGCAATGGCCGATATCGAGATCGACCGGGGCATAGAGGTCCGAATAGGCGAACTCTTCCACCACGTCCGAACCGACGATACCCACTTGCGCCGCGCCATGCGCCACGAAGGTCGCGACGTCGAAAGCGCGCACGCGGATCAGGCGCATGTCGCTGTTCTCACAGGCAAAAGACAGCGCGCGCGACTTCTTGTCGTGGAACTCGGCATCGGGCACAACACCGGCGCGCGCCATCAGCGGCAGCGCTTCGTCGAGGATACGGCCCTTGGGCACGGCGAATGTCAGCGGTTTCGGCATGGTGCGCGCATTTAGGGCGCAAGCGGCGAAAGGGCAACATGGCGCAGGACGAGAAACGCTTCACGCAGGGATTCGGCGGCGATGTGGCTCAGGCTTTCGCCAATCAGGTGGCCTATTGCCGGAGCAACGGCGCGCCCATCACGGCCCGGGTGGTCGCTGCCGTGGCGGCGGTGCTGGACGATGCCGGGCCCGGAGGACCGTTCCTCACCCGCATCCGCGATTGGCAGGGAATGCCGTTGGCCGATGCCCTGCCGCTGCGCGCGGCGGGCGGGCTTCACGCGCTGCACCTCTCGGGCCGCGAGCCGGCGCTGGCGCCGCTCTATGCCGGGGAGGCGGTGGACGATGCCGCGATCGTGCGCGATGTGATCGCGCGCCGTGACGAAGACCTGGTGCCCTGGCTCGATGGACCGCCGCAGACCAACGAGGCGGGCCGCTCGTCCAACTTCGTCGCCGCGATGCTGTGGCTCGCCGGGCAAGGGCTGCCTTCGCGGTTCGAATGCCTCGAAGTGGGATCGAGCGCCGGGATCAACCTGATGATCGACCGCTACCGCTACGATCTGGGCGGCGTGACCGTGGGGCCGCGGGACGCGGCGATGGTCTTCACGCCCGAATGGCGCGGCGCGCCGCCGCCGGACGGGCCGGTCTCGTTTGCCTCGCTGAAAGGCTGTGATGTCGCTCCGGTCGATCTGACCGATCCCGCGCAGGCGCTGCGCCTGCGGGCCTATATCTGGCCCGAACATACCGTGCGGTTTGCCCGTCTCGATGCCGCCATCGCGGCGGCGAACGCACAGGCGCCCGATCTGGTGGCGATGAACGCCGCCGATTTCGTCGAGCGGCAATTGGCCCGGCCGCAGGCCGAAGCCACGACGCGGGTGCTGATGCACTCGATCGTCATGCAATATGTGCCCGAAGACCAGCGCCGGCGGATCACTGCGGCCATGGAGGCCGCAGGCGCGCAGGCCACGCCGGACAAGGCCCTCGCGTGGATTTCCGTCGAGGCAGACCGCACCCTGCTCGGCCACGCGCTGCAAGTCCGGTACTGGCCCGGCGGTGAGGAGTGGCGGCTGCTGGCACGATCGCACGCCCATGGGGCGTGGATCGAATGGCAGGCTCCGGCCTGATCCGTCCCGGGCTTACTCGCCCGGTGCGCGGGCCTTGATGGCGATGGCGTGGACCCGGCCGCCGGGAATATCGCCCAGCGCGGCATTGACCATGCGCTGGCGCTGCAGGCGCGAGACGCCTGCGAACTTCGCGCTTTCGATCACGATGGTGAAGTGCGTTTCGCCAGTGCCGTCATCGCCCATATGGCCGCTGTGGCTGGCGGAATCGTTGATGATGTCGAGCACGGCCGGTTCGAAGGCCGCCGTGAGCAATTGCCGCATTTCCTGCGCGAGAGGTCCAGTCATGGGTTCCATTTAGGGACCCGATGCCCCATCTTGAAGCCGGTGAGACAACAGAGATTTCATGGCAGGGTCGAATCCGGCGGGCGCGAATGCAGTTGGCCGGGGTGCGAAGAGGCGGGTGAGTTCCGCGCGCCGGGCGGGCGGGCGTCCGGATTCGACGGACCGGGCGACTACCGTTGGTTCTGCCTTGGCCACGTGCGCGAATTCAACGCCGGTTACGATTACTTCGAAGGCATGGACGCGGAGGAGATCTTCCGCGCCCAGTCGCCGCTGCATGGCTGGGAAACGCAGACCCGCGCTTTCCGGCCCGACGCCGGTATCGACGGCGCTCCGCGCTGGGCCGACTTTTCCGACCCGCTCGAAGCCATCAGCGGCCGCGCCCGCGCCCATGTGAAGCGCCGCCAGGCGGACCTGAAGCCCGAAAACGCACGCTTCACCCCTGGCGAACGGCGCGCGCTCGAAGTGCTCGGCCTCGATGGTGCCATCGACCGCAAGGCCCTGCGCCTGCGCTACACCCGCCTGCTGCGCCAGTACCACCCGGACCACAACGGCGGCGACCACGGCCACTCGGAGCGGTTGCAGACGGTCGTGGAGGCCTATCAGGTGCTGAGGAAAGCGGCGGCGCTGGCTTGAGGAGCGACTGTTCGACTGACCGGTTACGGGCGGCCCGGAGAGTGCGCCGAAGGGCTGGAAAGTCGGGGTGAACTGCCATTTCCTTGTCCTTCCCGTGCAAGGGAGGCAAGGATGTCCGCTTTGCCGGTGGCTCGTTCGTCATTCATCGTTCAGCCAAGGAGGGGACGCGAGGCGAAATGCTATCCCACAGCATCGACAACTTGAGAGAAATGGAATGACCGAAATTCTGACGCAGACCGTGGGGCTCCCCTATTCAAGGTGAAGGTGGGGCAAGCCTGACGTCATCTAATTTACAGTTTTATTGAAGCAGCCAAGGCCCTGAATTTCTCGATATCCTTGTCGAAAAAGTAGATCACCGGTGCCTCGTAAGAGACGAGATAGAGCTGTCCGTTGATCATAGCGCCGACTGCTTCTCCTTTCCGGCGCACTTCGTCGTCGGCCTTGGTGAAGCTGTAGGTGAAGCGAATGCCGTTATGGCCGTCGAGAAGCGCGGGCACCTGCGTATCGATGGTCATCTGGTTGACGGCGAACTGGCTGCGATACGTCGTTTCCAGTAGCGTCGGTATGTCCGTGACCAGCATGTTCGCTGCGACCGTGGGAAGCGGGCGGTTCTTCTTGTCACGTTCACGCAAAAGCGGTGCGCCTGCGGGAACGCCGCCGAAGAACGTCACCTTGTTGAGCGCGTCGCCATCTAGCGTCCAGACCTCCACGTTCTTGCCTTCCCGCAGGCTCAGCTTGTTCCATTCGCCCGCGGTCGTGGCAGACATCCGGGACTTGGCAATGCCGGATTGTGGGCCGGCACCGACAAGTGAGTTGGCAAGGCACGGCGAAGATACGACCGCGAGAAGTGCGAGGGCTGCGAAAGCGGTGCGCGACATGGACCTACCTCAGTTCGGCAAAAGGGTTTTGATGATCGCCGCATCGGACGCATCAGGAGCTGCAGCCAGATAGGCGGAGAGCGCTGCCCGGCCTTCATCAACTTGTCCATTGCGGATCAGGGCGAGGCCCAGGTTTCTGTCGAGTTCCGGTCTGGCATAACCTGCGGTCTTTGCTTCCCGATAGAACTGACTGGCGAGCTGAAGATCGCGAGGATTGGCTCGTGCCCGATACAACTCTCCGCGGGCGAACAACAGTTCGGGAGTCCAGCCAGACCGTGCCGCAAGGTTCGAGAGGATGTAATCCGTCCCGCCGAAGTCGTTCAGCTTGTTCTGAGCAGCCAGAAATCGTGGAAGATATGGCGCAACGGCGACTTGCAGTTCCTGCGTTCGCGGATCGCCACCAGCGGGCAGTTTGTCCGCCATCTCAGACAAGTATGCCGCGCGGCTGAGCGAAGTCGGGTGCGTGTCGAAGAACCCCGCGCTGTACCTCTGCTTCGCCTTGAGCTTCCTGCCGCGTGCGGTGGCATCCTGCTCAGCCATGAGCGATTGCCATACCTCGGAAGCGGAATGGGCAGGGTAGCCCGATTGTGCCAGATATTGGAGGCCCAGAAGGTCTGCGGCTGTTTCCTGATCGCGGTTGAACTGAAAGATCGAGCCGACAAGGGATAACTGTGTATCGCCGGTCGGCGTGTTCGTGATGCCGCCAAGCACTGTCATCCATGCCATGACATCGGTGGTGGCTCGCCGGTTTTTGAACCCATTCAAACTATGCCGAAGTTCAAAATGTGCGAACTCGTGCCCGAGCACTGCAGCCAGTTCACCTTCGTTACGCACGCGCAACAGCAGGCCGGATTGCACTTGCATCGCGCCGTTGGGCATCATGGATGCGTTGAAACTGGGATTTTCGATGGCGTACACGCGGACGCCCGAGCAACGGTCCTGGCCGACGACCCGACATAAGACATCAAGCAGATACTTTTCGAGATTGCCATCGCGGACACGCAACGGGCTGTCACGTAGCTGGCGCTCAATCTCGTCCACCTGCATCCAAAGACCGCGTTCATCCACGCTCGTCGGTTCGTAGGCTGGCGTGTAGGGCGGGAGCACAAGCGAAGGATCCGCTGCTTGCGCTGACAATCCCGCAAGGCTCAGCAGAGTGCCGGCCAATAGTGCCAGATGCCGGCGCATCTCAGTTGCCCGCAACGGCTACGTCGCCGGGTTTGCCTGGAAAGCCTTCAAGCAACTGCGTGACACGCTTGTGAGCGCCTTCAGGTGTACGCACGTCGCCCCCCATCTGACGATCGGCGTTGAGCCATACCAGTTCTCCGGTCTTGAGATCGACGAGACCAGCGTGCCCGACGTGAACGCCAGAGGTCACGGCAACGCCTCCTAGGGCGCCGAAAATCTGGAGCACTTTACGGCCGGTCGAACCGTACTCGTCGTGTGTGGTGATGAACAGCGCGTAGTCCGCGCCGTCGAGAGACTTCAGCCTCGACAGGCCGTTGCCCATGCCCCAGTCGAAGCTCTTGCTGTGCTTCTTTGTGGGCAGCCGGTTCCCGGGAAAGAACTGATACTCGATCACCGAGTCCGCGACCGCGCTGAACAAGTGCGAGTATTGCGTAACCAGCGGACCATCGTCCGTCGCTTGGTCGGAATACTCCACCACGACGTTACCGAGCTTCAACTGCGCTTCGCCCAGTGCCTCGGTGAGATATTCGCGGGCCTGCGTCGTCCAGTCGGCGTTCGGCTCGAACATGCCTCCGGTCGACTGCGCGCCGACATCGATAACCGGCCGCATCAGAACGATGCGGACCGTGCCGGGCTTCAGTGTAAAGCCTTCCTTGCTCCCCGTTTTCTCCTGCGCCTTCGTCGGCATCGCTACGCAGATAGTCGCCGCGAGCACTGCAGTGCGCACCCAAGATGCAGTTTTCATGAGCCCCCTCATTGAATACTCTCCCAGTATCCATTTTCTTACGATAAGAAAAGACTCTCATTCTTTGGTTAAATTTCGTTCATCCGCTGTTTCCTGAGATTTCTGCCTGCCTGAACTTTCCGGGCATTGGGCGAATCCTAAGTACTGCTCGAAAATAGCTAATCATTGGCACTTGGTGTCATGTGAATGATCGACAGAGGACTCCGGCGTTACGGAATGACCGCAATGTCGGCGTATCTGGAAAGCCCTCATTCCGGAAAAACAGGGAAACGGCAGACCTCGGATTTGCCATCCCGACATGCGCAGCTTCCCTCACCTGCCGCGCAGCACTCTCCACCGCGCCGCGCCGTCCTCGCCATAGAGGTGCACCACGTCCCGGCCCGAATAGAACGCCGGGAACTGTTCCGCGCCTTCGGGGATTACGACCCAGGGCTGCTTGCTGTCGGTGAAGATGTGGACATTGGGCGGGCAGGCATCCGGATTGTCGAGCGTGCCGGCGCGGACGAAGGCGGCGTTTTCGCCTGCGCCGCCGTAATGGCTCCATAGCGCCACCTTGCAGGAGGGGCAGCGGAATACCGCCTGTCCCTTGCCGCTGGCCGAGGGCGTGTCGATGCGTTCGGGGGGGTGGCGTTCGGGGGCTTGGCCCAGCAGTTCGACTTCCGCGGTCTCGATCACGGCATTGAGGGCGAAGGAGGCTCCCGTCTCGCGCTGGCACCAGCGGCAATGGCAGCAGTGGACGACGATCGGCTGCGCCTTCAGCCGGTAGCGAACCTGGCCGCAGGTGCAGCCGCCTTCGGCGTTCATGCCGCTTCCCTTTCGCAGATTTCCGCCAGTTGGGCGGCGCAGGCTGTCCATCCGTCGAGGAAGCCCATCTCTTCGTGCTGCTTGCGGGTGTCCGCGCTCCAGTGGCGGGCCCGGGCGGTATAGCGCGTGCCGCTGCCTTCGGGCTCGATCTCCCAGATGCCGATCATGAACGGGCCGGAGGGTTGGAAATCGCCGGTGATGGCGTCGGTGGTCACGAAACGGTGGCCTTCCTCGAACGCGAGGTAGATCCCGTTCTGCGGCATTTCTTCGCCGTCCGGCCCGTAGAAGGTCATGTTGCAGACGCCGCCCGGGCGCCGGTCCTGCCGGTCCACCTCGGCCCGCCATGGGCGGGGGCACCACCACTCGTTCTGCCGTTCGGCCAGGACTTCCCAGACTTTGGCAGGCGGCGCTGCGATGAATCGCGTGACGGACAGTTCGTTGTTCTGGTTCTCTTCGGGCATCTCTCTCTCCTTCAGTCCCGATCCGGAGCGCCAAGCGGGAAAAACGGGCGGTAGGGCCGGGCCTCCTCCACGCACCGAGCCACTGGCGGCAGTTGCAGCAAGTGCGCGCGCCACTGGCGCAGGCGGGGATACGGTTCACCGATGGGATGGACCCAGTCGGCATAGAACAGCGAAGGCGCCGCCGCGCATTCGATCAGTGTGACGTGATCCGGCTGCGGGTAGGATGCCAGCCAGCCTTCCAGCCAGGCATAGGAGCGTTCCAGCTTGCCCCGTGCCTCTTCCACCCGCGCGTGGTCCGGGTTCTTGCCGTCGCGCAGATATTCGCCGACGGCATCCGCCATGGGATCCATCACGTAATTGTCGAACACGCGGTCGACCATGCGCATGGTGAGCGCCGCATCGGGATCGGCGGGGATCAGCGCGCCCGCCGCCGCGTGATGGTTCGACAGGTGTTCGATGATTGCCGTCGCTTCGAACACCAGCTTTCCGCCGTCGCGCAGCACCGGGAACTTGCCGAGCGGGCCGGCCGACTGGACGGCCTGCCCATTTTCGGGATGCTCGCCGTCGACCATGCGGAACGTGAACGCGATGCCCTCCGCATAGAGGGCGATCAGGGCCTTCCACGTGTAGGACGAGAAGGGGTGCCCGAAGAGTTCCAGGCGCACGAGCCTACTTCTTCATTTCCGCGATGAGCGCATTGTCGATCGCCTTGGCTGCCTTGTAGGCCGGGCGGGCCTGGCAGCGTTCGGCATAGGCGGCGAAGGAGGGCAGGGGCGGCAGGATGCCGAAGTTCAGGCCCCAGTCGACCGCGCTGCCGACATAGACGTCGGCCATGGTGAAGCGGTTCCCGCAGACCCAGGCCGTTCCCGACAGATGTCCGTCGAGCGTCCCGATCGTCCGGTCGAAGTTGCCCCATCCGGCCATGCCCTCCTGCTCCGGTGAGGGTTCGAACTTGAGCGCGCGCGAAACGATCGCCTGTTCCACCGGGCCGGCGGCGAAGAATGTCCACCGGTAGTAGTCGGCCATCTCGGCATCGCTGGGCAGGAGGTTTGCCTCGGGGTGCATCTCGGCGAGATAGAGGCAGATCGCCGCGGCTTCGGTCACGGTCCGGTCTTCGCCCTCGGCATGATGGACAAGCGTGGGGACTTTGCCCATCGGGTTCACGGCGAGGAAGGCTGCGGGCTTGGCCTGCCAGTCGACAAGCACCTGATCGTATTCGGCGCCCGCCTCATGCAGGGCCCAGCGGGCGATCTGTCCGCGGGACATCGGGTTGGTGTAGAATGTGTAGTCGGCCATGGCCGTTCTCCCAGAGTGATCCTGTGGCGTCGTTCAGGCCGGTTCGCGAAAGCCGGCGAGCTGGTCCGCCAGCGCCCGCTGGAACGCCGGGCGCGCTTCGGCGCGGGCCTTGAAGGCGGCGAGGGCGGGATAGGCGGAGAGCACGTCCGTATGATCGATATTGCGCAGAACGCAGGTCATCATGATGTCGGCGATCGAGAACGGCCCCGCAAACCACTCGCGCTCGCCCAGCGCAGCTTCGGTGCTCTTGAGCTTGCCCCGCGCCATGTCCACGAACACCGGCTGCGCATCGGCGGCCCAGGGCTGCCCGGCGAGGAAGAAGTCGAGATTGACGATCTGTATCAACGCCGGCTCGACACTGTTGAGCGCCGCCAGCAGCCAGCTCGTCGCCGCCCAGCGCTGCGCCGGATCGCGGGGCAGCAGGCGCTCGTCCTGTTCGCCCAGATAGAGCAGGATCGCGCCGCTTTCGAACAGGCGCACTTGCCCGTCGTCGAACGCGGGGACTTGCCCGAACGGCTGCCAGTCCCGGTACTCCGGGGGCTTGGGCTTCATCGCGTCGAGATAGTGCAGGCCATAGTCCCGTCCGATCTCCTCCAGCGCCCAGCGCACGCGCAAGTCGCGCACGAGGCCTCTGGCGAAAGGCGGCACATTGTCGAAGGCGGAAATGCGGATGGCCGCGGTATCGTCGATGGGCATCGTGATCCTCCGGGGGTGCGAATCGATCTTGCCTTACGCTGGCACTAACGTTACAAAAAGCAACCATGAAGTTGCAAAAAGAAACCAATTCGGGTCAGCCGGTGCAGGGAAATCGGCCAGTGCACGGAAAGTGGTATGGCGATGCCTGCGCCGCCGCGTTCGGGATGGAACTGATCGGCGAGCGCTGGACGCTGCTGGTGATTCGCGAGCTTATGCTGGGCGGGCGGCGCTTCAGTGACATCCGCGCCAGCCTGCCCGTGCTCAGCGCCAAGACGCTGACCGAGCGGCTGGAGACGCTGCAGGGCCTCGGCATTGTCGAGCGCGCGCAGCTGCCGCCGCCGGTTTCGGCGCAAGTCTATCAGCTCACCGAATGGGGGCGCGGGCTGGAGCCGGTGCTGCAGGCGCTGGTGCGCTGGTCGCTGCGCTCGCCGCTGTTCGATTCCTCGCTGCCGCTCACTCCGGTATCGCTGATGCTCTCGATGCGCACGCTGCTGAACCCGGCGAAGATCGGCGATCTTGAGGCCTGGGTGGCCTTCGACGTGGGCGGCGAGCACTTCGCGGGGCGCGTGCGGCACGACGGCCTCTCCATCCATCCCGCCGGCGAGGGTATGCTGTCGCCGGATATCCGCTTCAGTGCCGAAAGCGCCTCGGATTTCCTGCCGGTGTTCTATGGCAAGAAGACGCCGGGCGAGGCGGGCAACAAGCTCAAGGTTACGGGCGATCCGGCGCTGGTGCAGCGCTTCCTCGATCTCTTCGCGCTGCCGCCGAAGGTGGGGGGCTGAGGCCTCGATTTCCCGCGCCCCGAAGGGCAGTGCGAAGCATTAATGCGGGAATCCATCTCCTGACACCGGGCAAAACGACGGCGCCGGAGCTGGATCCCCGCCTTCGCGGGGATGACGAATGTTGGGAGCAATGGCTTCCCGCCCCCTCATTTTCAGAACAGCCCAAGCCGCAATACCGCCAAAGCTTATTGCGATGCAGCGCGCGGTCCTTTAGGCATTTTCCCACGATGACTGACTCTGCCCTTTCCCAAGCCGAAAACCGCGACGCCACTGTTCTGGCCGCGCCCGACATCGAACTCGACGTGCGCGAGACTTTCGGGATCGACATCGACATGAAGGTGCCCGCCTTCTCGGTGGCCGACGAGCGCGTGCCCGATCTTGACGAGACTTACGTCTTCGATCCGGACACCACGCTGGCGATCCTCGCGGGCTTTGCCTTCAACCGCCGCGTGATGGTGCAGGGCTACCACGGCACCGGCAAGTCGACCCACATCGAGCAGGTCGCCGCCCGCCTGAAATGGCCGTGCATCCGCATCAACCTCGACGCGCACATCAGCCGCATCGACCTGATCGGGCGCGACGCGATCGTGCTGCGCGATGGCTTGCAAGTCACCGAATTCCGCGAAGGCCTGCTGCCCTGGGCGCTGCAGCACCCGGTGGCGCTGGTGTTCGACGAATACGACGCCGGCCGCCCGGACGTGATGTTCGTGATCCAGCGCATTCTGGAGACCGAGGGCAAGCTGACCCTGCTCGACCAGAACCGCGTGATCCGGCCTGACAAGCACTTCCGCCTCTTCGCCACCGCCAACACGGTGGGCCTCGGCGATACCTCGGGCCTCTACCACGGCACCCAGCAGATCAACCAGGGCCAGATGGACCGCTGGAACCTCGTCGTCGGCCTCAACTACCTGCCGGCCGAGACCGAAGTCGCCATCGTCACCAAGAAAGTGCCGCAGATCGACGCGGGCACCATCGCACAGATGGTCAAAGTGGCTGACTTCTCGCGCCAGGGCTTCATGAACGGCGACATCTCGACCGTGATGAGCCCGCGCACGGTCATCACCTGGGCGCAGAACGCGGCGATCTTCAACGACGTCGGCTTCGCCTTCCGCCTCTCGTTCCTCAACAAGTGCGACGAGACCGAGCGTATGCTGGTGGCCGAATACTACCAGCGCGTGTTCGGGACGGAGCTGCCGGAGAGTGTTGTCGGCAAGGCTTGAGGGTTTGCGTGATTTAAGCAGTCAGTCCAAGTGTTTGCATCGGCACAGCCAAACCGTAGTCAGTTAGGCAGACCTTACGCGCGTTGGGTTTAGGTGTCGCACGACATCTGACTGTTTGGTCCCTGCGATCGTGAGCGGAAGCTCAGGCGAAAACGGGTCTGGCCTTTTTGGTGTCGGCTTCTTAGTTTTTTGGGCGAATGCCGACCGCTCTAAGCCCGGTGCATTAGGAATATCTGGTCTCTTTCGTTCTTCAAACCACTCTTCAATCGAAACGATTTGAAGTCTTGGCTTTCTACCTTGTGGCGTGTCTGTGAATCCTGCCTCCGATGCCTCTTCACGCATGTTCTTGGTCGGACGTTGCAGACAGACGAAAAGCCCTAGTTCGGCGCCTTCGCGCTCCAATGTGCCTCTGAAGTCCCGAACCATTGAGGGCGTGAGATTCTTTCCACCCTTTGCTGAAATTAGCATGCGGCCATAGCCGGATGAGCCAGGCCCTTTGGGGAAGTATATCTCTCCATCGATTCCCCGATCCCTACCTTTCTTAATTTCCCGAACGGCATGTGGGTCGAACAGGTAATTTGCCCACCACTGAAATTGATACTTGTCATGCTCTGCTAGGCGCTCAGCCTGCTCGAAATTCCGCGGGATGCCGAAGACGTCGAACTTTGCTGTTCCGCGGAACTCGTTTTTCATTCTGTCCTGAATTACGGTCACAGCGTGGTACGCAATATCAATTCCGATCCATTGGCGGCCGAGCCATTGGGCAGCTTCCACGGTGGTTCCGCACCCACAAAACGGATCGAGGATCAAGTCACCGCGATCCGTGGTCAATTCAATCAAGCGCTTCAGTAGCGCCATGGGTTTTTGCGTGGGATATCCTATGCGTTCGATCGCTTGGGAGTTTAGCGGGGCGATGTCGGTCCAAACGTCGCCGAGAGGAAGTCCGCGTTGTTTGTCGAGATATCGCTTGAATTGCGGCACTCTGCCGGGCGCAGTTTGGACGATCAGACCCTCCAAATCTGCCCGTTGCATCCGCTCTTTTGTCCAGCGCCAAACTCGTGTGACGCCCTTGAATTCATAGGTCAGGTTCGGTCGGTCTGAGTTTGGATTAATTAGGTTGTCCAATCGATATCGACGACCGTCCGCATCCTGATGGCAGTACTTAGTCGCTGTCTTTTCGGGCAAGTTTTCCTCATCGTAGGGTACAAAAGCATTGTCGCCGTTCCACTTGGCATTCTCGCCCGCGTAGAGCAGCAAAACATCGTGATTGCTGGGCAAGCGACGACTACTGTGAGACTTACCGGTCGAGCGCTGCCAGATGATTTCATTTCGGAAGGCCGTTGGTCCAAAGAGTGCGTCTAGGATAACTTTTAAATAATGGCTGGCCGTCGGATCACAGTGTAAGATGAGAGTTCCTTCATCTTTGAGGACTTGGCGCAGCTCGTATAGGCGCACTGTCATCATGACCAAATAGGCCATCATATCGCTCTTACCGAGCGCCGCACTTAATGCATCGATAAATCGGGCGGTTGATCCTCTTATGTGTTGATGGATGTCGTCGATTGCTTGGTCGGCTTCGGGGCCCCATTCCCAAGTATCTCTGAAAGCTTCAGCTTGGGCGCTTGCTTTGGTTCCGTCAGGCGTGCGGAATAGCACGTTGTATCGTGCGTTCGAATTGAAGGGCGGGTCAAGGTAGACAAGATCCACGGACTTCGCCGGAATATCGCCGTTCCGGAGCACCTCCAAGTTATCGCCGAAGAATAGCTTGCTCACGTCTTTCCCCCTAGCGAGACGTACATCCGTACTTATGCACAAATTATCCACAGGCGCTAGATATTTGGTTAATAGGATTTCTAAGTAATGAGTCCAAATTGGATAGCGTTCGGGTGCGGGGAATTAGATTGTTGGAGGCTTTAGCTGCCAATGGGTCATGCCCCGACAACCCATTTTCCTACACACCCCCGCCTGCGGTATCCTCTCCGCATGGCCCACATCGCGCACCCCCGTCCGCCCCGCCGTTCCAATGCCGAGTACCGCTGGAGCTGCCCCCGTATCCACTTGTTCCTGCGCGCGCTGGCGGCGAACGGGTCGGTCGCGGCGGCGGCGCGGGTGGTGGGGGTGAGTCGGCAGTCGGCCTATCGCCTGCGCCGCCGCCTCCCGCAGGACTTCGCAAAGGTCTGGGACGAGGCGCTGCAGATCGGCGCTCAGATGCGGGAGGCCGGGCTGCGCTACGACGCGCAAGGTGACACCTGGGTGCCGCAAGGTGACACATTTCCGGCACAAGGTGACAGGTCCGGTGCACAAGGTGACACTTTTCGGGCGCAAGGTGACACTGCGAGGGCCAAGGTGACAGGTTTTTCCTCTGGACCGTGTCACTCGTGTCAAGCGGGTGTCACCTTGTGAGGGGGCTCTTCCATGCTTCGTCATTGCGAACCCGAAGGGGGAAGCCTGTCCTGAGCGGCTGCTGCAAGCAGCCAGCCGAAGGGCAATCCAGGGCGGTTGGCGCGCGCTCTGGATTGCCGCGCGGCTTTGCCGCTCGCAAGGACGAAGAGGGAGGCGTTCTTCTCCCCTCCTCTTCAGGGGAGGGGCCGGGGGTGGGGACTCTCGACCGGGCGCAGTGTCTGGGGCACGGCCCCATCCCAACCCCTCCCCTGAAGAGGAGGGGCTTTATGGGCGCGGGTGTGTCAGCCCTCGGGATAGACCGCCCGCACGAAATAGAGCCCGTCGGGCGGGGCGTTGAGGCCGAGGGCTTGCCGGTCGCGCGCCTCCAGCGCCTCGCGCACCTGCTCCTCGCGCCAGCGGCCCATGCCGACCATGGCGAGACAGCCGGTCATCGAGCGGACCTGATGGTGGAGGTAGCTGCGCGCCTCGGTCTCGATCAGCACGCACTCGCCCTCGCGGCGCACGTCGAGCCGGTCGAGCGTCTTGAGCGGGCTCTGCGCCTGGCAGTGGACCGAGCGGAAAGTGGTGAAATCGTGCCGTCCGACCAGGGCCTGCGCGGCGCGGTGCATGGCCTCGGCGTCGAGCGGCTTGGCGACTTGCCAGGCCTTGCCGCGCTCCAGCGTCAGCGGCGCGCGGCGGTTGACGATGCGGTAGATATAGGCGCGGCCGATGCAGGAAAAGCGGGCGTGCCAGTCGTCCGCCACTGGCTCACAGGCGGTCACGGCCACCGGGTGCGGGCGCATCCGGGCGTTGAGCGCTTCCATCAGGCGGAAGGGGGTGAAGCTCTTCTCGACGTCGATATGGGCGCGCATGGCGAGGGCATGGACGCCGGTGTCGGTGCGCCCGGCGGCGTGCATCCGCACGTCCTCTCCGGTGACGGCATGGGCCGCGTCCTCGACCGTCTGCTGCACCGAGGGGCCATGCGCCTGCCGCTGCAGGCCCATGAACGGGCTGCCGTCGAATTCGAGAGTGAGGGCGAAGCGGGTCACGCGAGCCGGGTTCCCGCCGGGATTGGCTTGCCGCGCAGCAGATCGGCGGCGTCCATGGCGGGCTTGCCGGCGCGCTGGATGCGCGTGACGTGCAGGGCGCCGGTGCCGCAGGCGACGGTGAGGGCATCGTCGAGCGTGGAGCCGGGCTCGCCGCTGCCTTCGGCCGGATCGGCGGCGAGGACCTTGTACCGCTCGCCGTCGAGCTCGAAGAAGGCGCCCGGCGCGGGCATGAAGGCGCGGATCTGGCGCTCGACTTGCCCGGCGTCTTGGGAAAAATCGATCCGGGCCTCGGCCTTGTCGATCTTCTTCGCGTAGGTCACGCCGTCCTCGGGCTGCGGGACCGGGCGGTGGACCTTGAGATCGCGCAGGGTGTCGATCAGCAGGCGGGCGCCCTTGTCCGCCAGTTCGGCGGTCAGCTCGCCGGCGGTCTTGCGGTCGATCGGGGTGCGCAGGGTGGCGAGCATCGGCCCGGTGTCGAGCCCGGCTTCCATCTGCATGATGGTGACGCCGGTGGTGGGGTCGCCCGCCAGGATCGCCCGCTGGATCGGCGCCGCCCCGCGCCAGCGCGGCAGGATCGAGGCGTGGATGTTGAGGCAGCCGAGCCGGGGCGCATCAAGCACCGCCTGCGGCAGGATCAGGCCATAGGCGGCGACCACCGCCACGTCCGCCTCCAGCGCGGCGAACAGGGCCTGCTGCTCGGCGCCCTTGAGCGAGACGGGGTGGCGCACTGCGATCCCGCGCGCCTCGGCTTCCTTGTGGACCGGGGAGGGGGTCAGTTCCTTGCCCCGCCGTCCGCCGGGCCGCGGGGGCTGGCTATAGGCCGCCACGACCTCGTGCCCGGCCTCCACCAGCGCGACGAGGGCGGGCACCGCGAAATCGGGGGTTCCCATGAAGATGATGCGCATTGTGGGGAAGTCTCCGGGTCTCTTTCGCTTGGGGCTGCAAGGCCCTATCTCCCGATCCATGGCATCGCAAGAGATCGAGACGCTCACCGCCGCCCTGTCGCGCCTGCCCGGCCTCGGCCCGCGCTCGGCCCGCCGCGCCGTGCTCTGGCTGATCAAGCGGCGCGAGACGGCGCTGGTGCAGCTTCTGGACGCGCTGGCGGCCGTGCGCGAGACGCTGGTCGAGTGCGAGACTTGCGGCAATGTCGATACCGCCAACCCCTGCGGCATCTGCACCGATCCGCGCCGCGATAGGCGCGCGATCTGCGTGGTGGAGGAAGTGGCGGACCTCTGGGCGCTCGACCGCGCCAAGCTGTTCACCGGGCGCTATCACGTGCTGGGCGGAAGGCTTTCGGCACTGGATGGCGTGCGGCCGGAGGACCTCACCATCGACCGCCTGCTCCAGCGCATCGGAGAAGGCGGGATCGACGAAGTGCTGCTGGCGATGAACGCCACGCTCGAAGGGCAGACCACGGCGCACTACATTGCCGAGCGGCTCGAAGCCTACCCGGTGCGCGTCACCCAGCTCGCGCATGGCCTGCCGGTTGGCGGCGAGCTGGACTACCTCGACGAGGGCACGCTGGCCCAGGCGATCAGGGCGCGTCGGCCTCTGGGATGATGACCGGCGCCATGCCCTCTTCCGGCGCAGGCGTCGGAGCAGGGGCGGGCGCTGCCGGTTGTTCCGGTGTGGCCTCCGGCGCCGGCGTGATGGGCGTGCCTGGCGTGGTCCCGGCCTGGATCAGCCAATAGGCGATGCCATCGGCCGTGGCCTGCATCCCGGCCTTGTTGAGATGCCATTGCAGGCCCTGCTTGCCGTCGTAGCCTTGCGGCGAACCGATCATCCAGGGTTCCGGATCGCAAGGCGTGTGCGTGGCGGAAGCCTGGTTCATCTCGATGACGAGGGCACCGTTGGCGAGAGCCACCCGGCCGGTGATTTCCGCGAGCCGCCTGCCGATTTCGCGGATGATCCGGGCGTTGTCTTCGCTGACCGGGGTCACGGCGCAGAGCGATCCTGCGGGCGGCAGCGGTGAAAGGTACTGCACGAAGACCAGCCTTGCCTGCGGCGCGGCGGCGCGGACGCGGCGGGCGATCTCGTTGAGCTGCGCTTCGTCGCGGACATAGTCGGCCTCGGTCGGCACCTTTACCGGAGCGCAGGGCTTCGGCTTGGCACCCGAGGCGGTGAGGGCCTTGGCATTGAAGGCGCAAGTCGCGTTGAAGAGATTGCCGACGTAGTTGAGGTCGTTGCCACCGATCGTGACCGTGACCAGCCGGGTATCGGCAGTGACGGCGTCGATCTGCGGCGGGATGTCGCCCCAGGGGCCGAGAATGTGGCTGGTCATCGCGCCCGAACAGCTGCGGTCGACCAGCACCATGCCGAAGCGCTCGGCCAGCAGCGTGGGATAGTTGTTGAGGCTCTGCCCGCAGCGTGCCGGTGCCCCCGGCTTGCCGGGGGGAAGCAGCGGGCCGGCCGCATAGGATGAGCCCATCGCGACGTAGCGCGCGCCATCCAGGCTTTCCTCGACGGCGGCCGTGGCTTCCGCGGCGTCCACTTCCCTGGCCACGGCAGTGAGGGCAGTGCCGAAACCGAGCAGCAATGCCGTGCTGGCCGAAGCGGAAACGAAGAAGGTCTTCATCACTTCACCCAGTCCAGTCCGATCTCTTCGAAAATGTCGCGGGCGTCGGCCCAGTTTTCCTCGACCTTCACATGGAGGAAGAGGTGGACGGTCTGGCCGAGGATCTCCGCCAGTTCCTTGCGCGCCGCTTCGCCGATGGCGCGGACCTTGGCGCCGCGCTTGCCCAGCACTATGGCCTTCTGGCTGTCACGCGCGACGACGATCTGCTGGCGGATCTCCACCGAACCGTCACGCCGGTGCGTGTAGCTTTCCGGGCGGACGGCGGTGTCGTAGGGCAGTTCGTCGTGAAGCTGCTTGTAGAGCTGTTCGCGCGTGATCTCGCAGGCCAGCAGGCGTTCCGAAGCGTCCGAGACCTGATCCTCGGGATAGTGCCAGGGGCCTTCCGGCATCAGCTCAGCCAGCCGGGTCTTGAGTTCGGGCACGCCATCGCCGGACAGGGCTGAGACGAAGAACACTTCGTCGAATGCGGCCTTGCCGGTGAGTTCCTGCGCGAGCACCAGCAGCGGTTCCTTGGCACTGGCATCGACTTTGTTGAGCACCAGCAGCTTGCGTTCGGGCCGGTCCTTCAGCGTTTCCAGCAAGGGCTCCAGCTCATGGCGGCGCTGCTTGACGGCATCGACCACCAGCAGGATCGCATCCGCTTCCTGCGCGCCTTCCCAGGCTGCGGCGACCATCGCCCGGTCAAGCCGGCGTTTGGGCGCGAAGATGCCGGGGGTATCGGCAAGAATGATCTGCACTTCGTCTTGCAGGGCGATGCCCAGCAGGCGTGCGCGCGTGGTCTGCGCCTTGGCCGAGGTGATCGCCACCTTCTGGCCGACCAGGGCATTGACCAGCGTGGACTTGCCCGCATTGGGCGCGCCGATAACGGCGACGAGACCGCATTTTTCGGTCATGCTCGAAAACTGTCCTGTTCGTGATGTCGGTTGGAGGGTTGCCTCGCGCCCGGCAGGGGCGGCCATGGTTCGTGGGCCATGTTCCGCTCATTCCGGGCAGGGCAGAGAATGCCCGCACGCGGCGGAAAACTCAAGCGAACTTCCGCATGAATTCCTCGGCAGCCATGGTCTCGGCGTCCTGCTTGGAATTGGCTGTCGCCTGTGCGGACCCCACATTGTAAACCTGCACCTCGACGGTGAAGCGCGAGGCGTGATCGGGGCCGGAACGGTCGATCAGGCGGTATTCGGGCATACGGCGGCGGTTGCCGGCTGCCCATTCCTGCAATGCCGACTTGGGGTGCTTGCGCTTGCCGGTCTTGCCGGTCAGCGTGTCTGCCCACAACTCGCGCACCATGTCGCGCGCGGCGGCAAAGCCGTGCTCGGTAAAGCAGGCGCCGATCATCGCTTCCATCACGTCGCCGAGGATGTTGTCGGAATCCTCGCCGCCATCGTCGCGGGCCTGCTTGCCCAGCCGCATGTGCGGCCCCAGGCCGATCTCGCGGGCGATCCGGGCGCAAGTGACGCGGCTGACGAGCGCATTGAGGCGCTGCGAGAGACGCCCTTCGGCCTCGTCGCTGTTCTGATAGAGCCATTCGGCCACGGCCAGGCCCAGCACCCGGTCGCCAAGGAATTCGAGCCGCTCGTAATTGCGCTTTTCGCCGGTGGAGCCATGCGTCAGGGCAGAGAGCCAGAGGGCCTCATCTGCGGGGGCGTGGCCTGAATGCCGGGTCAGGAAAGCGCGGGTCTTGCCGTCAAGCATACCGGGAATGCACTTAGAACGTGCCTCCGATACGGCTCCAGCGTGCGGCTGTGAACCAGGTCCAGGGCTTGAGCCATTCGGCCGAACCGTCGGTCGAGAACATCATCACGGCGGCCTTGCCGACAAGGTTGCCCTGCGGGACCATCCCGATGCCTTCGCCTTCGATCGCCGGGAAGCGGCTGTCGAGCGAATTGTCGCGGTTGTCGCCCATCAGGAACATGTGGCCTTCGGGCACGATGAACACGCCGGTATCGTCCTGCGGAGTGCGGCCCAGGTCGAGCACGTTGTAGCTCTTGCCGTTCGGCAGGGTCTCGCGGAACTGCGGATAGTGGCACGAGGCAGTGCCGTCCTTGGCCATGCGCTCGAATTCGGGCGTGTAGCAATGGGTGTTCGGCGTGACCGGCACCACGAAATCCGCCACGGGCTGCTTGGGGATGGGCTTGCCATTGAGCCAGACCTGCCCGTTCTTCATCTGCACTTCGTCACCCGGCAGGCCGATGACGCGCTTGATGTAGTCCACATCGTCGCCCGGAGGGGCCTTGAAGATCACCACGTCGCCGCGCTCGGGCTGGCTTGCGAACACGCGGCCGGGGATCAGCGGCACGCTGAATGGCAGCGAATACTTCGAATAGCCGTAGGACCACTTGGTCGCGAACAGGTAGTCGCCATCGAGCAGGCGAGGCAGCATGGATTCGCTGGGAATGTTGAACGGCGAGATGATGAAGCTGCGCAGGACCACCACGCCCAGCACCAGCCACAACAGGAAGGAAAAGAAGCCTTCGTCCTTTTTGGCGTGCGCTTCGGCGCCCTGTCCGGCGGCGGGCTGTGCAGTCTGGGCGTCGCTGACGCTAGGGGTGTCGCTCATGCGCGAACCCTTGTTGCCAGCAGCGCCTCACGTCAAGTGCGATCCCGTTCAACACATGACAGGGATCGACATTTGAACAACTCATGCTTGGATTTAATTCGGGCAATCCGCATAAGGCACCTATTATTCCATCTGGAGGTATCGAGGCATGAGTGAAGCGGTCTGGAACAAGCTGAAGGGACTGGACAAGCCGACTCTGGTCCAGCTCTTCGCCGCCGATCCGGACCGTCTGGACACATATGCGAGTGCCTTCGAACTTGGCGACGACGAGAATTCCTGCGCGATCCGGTTCGACTGGTCGAAGACCCATCTTGATGCGGCACATGTGAGTGCGTTCGAGGACCTGGCCGCTGCGATGGACTTCGCCGGCCGGCGGGCGGCCCTTTTTGCAGGTGAGACCGTCAACACCACCGAAGGCCGCGCGGCCGAGCACAGTGCCCAGCGCGGTGTCGGCAAGGAAGAAAGCGTGGCGCTCGCGCACGAGTACCATCACCGCATGGCCGCAATCGTGGAAGCCATCCATCGCGGCGCGATGGGAGAGGTGAAGCATCTGATCCACATCGGCATCGGCGGATCGGCGCTCGGGCCGGCCTTGGCGATCGATGCGCTGGCGCGTGATGGGGCGATGGTGGATGTCCACGTCGTGTCCAACATCGATGGCTGCGCGCTGGAACAGGCGTTCGAGGCCTGCGATCCGGCCACGACGATGCTGGCGGTTGCCTCCAAGACTTTCACCACCATCGAGACCATGACCAATGCCGAAAGCGCGCTTGCCTGGCTGCGCGAGAACGGGGTCGACGATCCCTATGGGCGCGTCGTCGCCCTGACGGCCTCGCCGGAAAAGGCAATGGAATGGGGTGTCGATGAAACCCGTGTCCTGCCGTTTTCGGAAAGCGTGGGCGGACGGTATTCGCTGTGGTCCTCGATCGGCTTCCCGGTGGCGATGGCGCTGGGCTGGCCGGATTTCGCCGAGTTCCTGGCCGGGGCGGCGGCGATGGACGAGCATTTCCGCGATACCGACGGTCTGGCCAACCTGCCGCTGCGTGCGGCTTTCGCCGACCAGTACTACACGCGCCTGCGCGGTTGCCAGACGCGCGCGGTCTTCGCTTATGACGAGCGCCTGGCCCTGCTGCCCGACTATCTGCAGCAGCTTGAAATGGAATCGAACGGCAAGAGCGTTAAGGTAGACGGATCGCCGGTGGACGGGCCGACGGCGCCGATTACCTGGGGCGGAGTGGGCACCGATGCCCAGCACGCGGTGTTCCAGCTTCTCCATCAGGGCACCAATCTCGTGCCGGTGGATTTCATCGCATCGATCGCGCCGGGCCATGATCTGGCCTTGGCGCATCACCGCATCCTGCTGTCCAATTGCTTTGCGCAAGGCGCGGCGTTGATGGCGGGCAAGCAGAGCGACGATCCGGCGCGCGCTTATCCGGGCGACCGTCCCTCGGCGACGATCCTGCTCGACGAAGTCAGCCCCGCCACGTTCGGCGCGCTGATCGCATTCCACGAGCACCGCACTTTCGCCAATGCCGTGCTGATGGGCATCAATCCCTTTGACCAGTTCGGTGTCGAACTCGGCAAGGAAATCGCCAAGCAGATCGAAAAGGGAGACACTGCGTTCGATCCTTCGACGGAAGCGCTGCTGGCGCTGGCGGGAATCAAGTGAACCGTTGAGGTCATGGTTCTTTCGCCGGCGCACGAAAATTAGGGACTTGGAAGGAACAGCGGTCCAATCTGATCCGAGGTGCTTGTCCATGGCGTGACAGGCATCGATGGAATGGAAAACAGGGGATGCCCATGGCGGGGGCTTCGGCGATTTTGCGTGGTTCGGTGGCGGCAGGCGTTCTGGTGCTGACGCTTGCCGGTTGTGGCGGCGGCGGAAGTGCGGTGAATTCGACGCCTGCGCCCACTCCGACACCAACGCCGACGCCCACGCCCACGCCCACCCCGACGCCTACCCCTACCCCGACTCCGACAGCCACGCCTCCGGCCGGGTATGTGATCGTGCCGCAAAGCCAGCAGCCGACCCGGTCTGCCGAGGATGATGCCGAATACCGGCGCAACTACGTCTCGTTCGAATATGTCAACGCGCTCTATGCACTCGACAATGGCTGGACAGGGCAGGGCGTGCAGGTCGCCGTGCTGGATGACGGCGTCAAGGAAGTGTCCGAGCTTCAGGGCAAGATCTCCAGCCTCAGCCGCGACTATGGCACTGTCACCCAGAACGGGGTGACGACGGACCGTAATGTGATTGGCGACGATTACTCCGATCATGGCACGATGGTGGCCGGTGTCATTGCCGCCGCCAACAACGGCACCGGCGTTCAGGGGATCGCTCCGGGCGCCGAAATCGTCGCCTTGCGCATCAGCGAGATCAATCTGGACGCGGCCAATCCCGACGATCAGGAAACGCTGGGAATAGGGCTGACGGATGCCATCGATTATGCGGGCAGCCAGGGCATCAAGGTCATCAACGCCTCGATTTCCAAGGTCGATCCCACAACGCCGAGCCCCGGCTGGGCGCAGGCCGTGGCCAATTACCAGAAAACCGGAGGGCTGTTCGTCAATGCGGCCGGGAACGATAGCGCGGCCAATGCGGACGGGTATCTGGACCTCAATTCGAGCAACTCGCAAAGCTGGCTGTTCGTCGTCGCGCTGGCGGGCACGCAGACCAGCTACGAATTGACCGATTATTCCAACCAGTGCGGCGCGGCGGCCATGCACAATTGTGTGGCGGCGATGGGCACCAATGCCACGCAGGCGGTGGATGGATCGCTGGTCCTGTTCAGCGGCACCAGTTCCGCCACGCCGCAGGTGAGCGGCCTTGCCGCGCTGATCCTGAGCAAATGGCCGCAGCTATCGGGTGTCGAGGCCGGGCAGGTAATCGTGAACACCGCGCGCGATATTGGCGCTGCGGGTGTCGATCCTGTGTTCGGTCATGGTCTGATCGACGTGCAGGCCGCGCTTTCGCCCGTGAATCCTACTTTGTCGAATGGTGTGACGCAGACTTCGGCCCAGGGAGCGGTGATGGTCGTGCCGCAAGCCGTGGGGGCAGCGGGTCTTGCCAGCAAGGCCTTGGGCAGCGTGACTGTGCTCGATGCCTATGGGCGTGATTTTGCGGGCGACTTGTCCGGCCTTGTGGTGAGGCCCGGAAGCGACCGCAGCTGGCTCGACCGCCGGGTGGAAGTCCAGGCAAATGCCGGCTCGGCTTCACTGGCAACGCCGCAAATGCAGGCCAGCGCAGGGTTTACCAGCCTGCGCACTGGCCCCGGAGTAGGCGAAGTGCATACGATGCTTACGAATGGCCGGGTTGCGGTTCGCAGCGGCAAGGCATGGTTCACCGCCTCGCTCAATTCCGGCGATTCGGTGGCGGACGAATTCATGGGGCTGGCCCCGAGTTCGGATGCGGTCTTCGCTTATTCGCCGGTCGCCGATCTGTCGCTGGGTATGCGCTATCCGCTGGCGGGCGGGCAGCTTGGCGTGGAGGCCGTGGGCGGGAATGCCGGATACGGTTCCGCCAATGGTGCCGTGGTGTCCTGGGGCAAGGCAGGCACCCGGCTCAAGGCAGGGGTGCTGGACGAAAAACACGTCGTGTTCGGCACGCCGACGGGAAGCGGAGCGCTTCGCTTCGGAGATGGCGCGCGCACGGTGTTCGTCGAAGCGGCGCACCGGGCCCGGTTCGGCAAGTGGACGCTCAACGGCTACGCCAGCCTGGGCGCGACGCGGCTCAAACTGGCCGGTGACATGCTGCTGACCCGCGCGGATATGCTCGTGACCAACCGCTTCGGGCTGACGGCGAGCCGGCCGCTGCTGAAAGGGTTCGTGAGCTTTGGCGTGGTGCAGCCTCTGGCCGTCGTGTCCGGCAGCGGGGTCTATACCGTGGGGTCCCGTTACGATCTGGCCAGCCGCTCGCTGCTGTTCAGCAACCGGCAGGTGGACTTTTCGGGGCGTGTCGATCCGCTCCTGACGCTCGGCTACCAGCGCGGCGGCCCGCATTCGCAATTGCGGGTCGGGATTGCAGGCAATGCCAATGCGAGCGATGTCCGCGCGCTGGGAACCTGGCGGCTCACGCTGCCCTGACCTCTGCCGCGACGGTACGCGCGTTTCACGCGGCTTTGTGAAAGCCGGTTGGCAATCTGCAATGCCATGCCCCATATGCGCCCGCGACCGATCCCGAGACGCGCGACAGGAGCATCCGCATGGCCGAATACGATTACGACCTCTTCACTATCGGCGCCGGATCGGGCGGCGTGCGCGCCAGCCGTGTCGCGGCAGCCCATGGCGCCCGCGTGGCGGTGGCGGAAGAGTATCGGGTCGGCGGCACATGCGTGATCCGGGGCTGCGTGCCCAAGAAGATGCTCGTCTACGGCGCTCACTTTGCCGAGGATCTGGAGGATGCAAAGCATTTCGGCTGGGATATTCCCGAGGCCAAGTTCGACTGGGTGAAGCTGCGCGACAACGTGCTCAACGACGTCGACCGGCTCAACGGCCTCTATACCCAGACGCTCACCAACAACGAAGTCGAGATATTCCACGAGCGTGCGACGATCACTGGGCCGCATGAAGTGACGCTGTCGAGCGGTGAGAAGAAGACCGCGAAGTATATCCTGATCGCCACGGGCGCCCGGCCGCTGGTGCCATCGTGCCCCGGCCATGAACTGGGCATCACCTCGAACGAGGCCTTTCACCTCGATGCGATCCCCAGCCGGGTGCTGATTGCCGGCGCCGGCTACATTGCCAACGAGTTTGCTGGTATCTTCAACGAATTCGGCGCCAATGTGACCATCATCAACCGTTCGGATCAGGTGCTGCGCGGATATGACGAATCCGTGCGTGACCGTCTTCTGCAGATCTCGATCGCCAAGGGTATCGCGTTCCGTTTCAACGCCGAGTTCGAAAAGATCGAGAAGAATGACGACGGTTCGCTCAGGGTCTCGATGACCAACCACGATCCGATGGATTTGGATTGCGTGCTCTTCGCGACCGGCCGCGTGCCGAATATCGACGGGCTTGGCCTGGAAAACGTCGGTGTCGAGATCGACGGCAAGGGCGCGATCCGGGTGGACGCGCACTCGAAGACCAGTGTCGATCACATCTATGCCGTCGGCGATGTGACCAACCGCGTCCAGCTGACGCCGGTGGCGATCCGCGAGGGGCAGGCTTTTTCCGACACGGTGTTTGGCGGCAAGCCCTCCACGGTGGACTATTCCTGCATCCCGTCAGCCGTGTTCAGTCATCCGCCGATCGCTGCTGTCGGCATGACCGAGGACGAGGCGCGCGAAAAGCTCGGTGCGATCAAGGTTTACACCAGCGATTTCCGGCCGATGAAGAATGTCGTTGCCCACCGCGACGAACGCTCGCTGTACAAGATGATCTGCGATGCCGAGACCGATCAGGTCGTGGGGCTGCATATGATCGGGCCGGAAGCCCCGGAAATCATGCAAGCCGCGGCCATTGCCGTGAAGGCGAAGCTCACCAAGGCGGATTTCGACGCGACCGTGGCCGTCCACCCGACGATGTCCGAGGAACTCGTGCTTCTCAAGTGAGGCGAAAATGGCGGGGCTTGCATGAACGGGAAGGGGGCGTATCCCCTCTCTCATGCGAATTTCCCGATGGATGGCCGCGATTCCCCTCGCGTTGCTCTCGACCCCGGCGCTGGCGCACGGCGGGCATGTCCACGCCGGTGCCAATCCCTGGACGCTCTGGCAGATTTCGCCTGAAATCCTGCTCGGCCTTGCGATTGCCGGGCTGATCTACTGGCGCGGCAGCCGGCACGGCCTTGTCGACGAACGCTGGCGCATCGCGGCTTTCTTCGGCGGCTTGCTGGCGCTGTTCATTGCGCTGATCTCGCCGGTCGAGCGGCTGGCGGACCACATCTTCGCGGTGCATCAGGTGGAGCACATGCTGCTGCGCACGGTGGCGCCGATGCTGCTGTTCCTCTCGCGCCCGCAGGCCGCGATGGTGCGTGGGCTGCCGAACGGGGTGAGCAAGTTCTTTGCGGGCACCGGCTGGCTGCGCGAGGTCATCGACGTTCTGCGCTTCCCGCTGGTGGCGACCGTGCTGTTCCTGTTCGCCAGCTATTTCTGGATGCTGCCGCACTTCCACGACATGGCCATCCTCGACGAGCCGATCCATTACCTGTGGCACATCAGCCTGCTGGTGACGGGGCTGATCTTCTTCTCGGTGATCTTCGACCGCCGCACGGCGCCGCAAGGGCCGGGGCTGGGGACGCGTCTGGGCATGTTCGTGTTTGCCGCGCTGGGCAATATCGTGCTGGGCGCGTTCCTCACGTTCAAGACGGTTCCGCTCTACGATGCTTACATCGCGCTGGGGCACATGTGGCATGTTTCGATGCTGACCGACGAGCAGACCGGCGGGATCATCATGTGGATTCCGGGCACGATGATGTTCGCGGTGAGCGCGATCCTGGTGATCCACCGCTGGGGCAGCGAGGAGGATCGCGTCGTTACGCGCCGGATGCGCACCGGCCGCGAGATGACCATGGCCAGCGCAGGGGCGAACCGCACTCTGGCGATCGGGCTGGGCGGCTTCGCCTTGGTGCTTCTGGCGATCGTGTTCAGCGTGGTGGCCGTGATCGATCATCCGCACAGCAAGGCCCACGACTTCGGATCGGCCGGGCAGATGTGGGGCTGAGCCGGAACTGCGCAACAACATGACGGGAATGGGCGGATCGGCGTTACGATTTGTCTTAATCGAGCGATTAAAACGGTTGACCTGAGCGCATCAACCTGCCTTTAGCGGTGCCAGCAATTCATGCCGAAACCACCGCGGACAAGGGAAGCCTGATGTCAGCCAATATCGCCGAAATGGAAAGCCGCCGCGCCGCCGCCAAGATGGGTGGCGGGCAGCGCCGCATCGATGCACAGCACGCCAAGGGCAAGCTGACCGCCCGTGAGCGTCTGGAAGTTCTGCTCGACGAGGGCAGCTTCGAGGAAATGGACCTCTATGTCGAGCACGATTGCGTCGATTTCGGCATGCAGGACCAGAAGATCCCCGGCGACGGCGTAGTCACGGGTTCGGGCACGATCAACGGCCGTCTGGTCTATGTCTTCTCGCAGGACTTCACCGTGTTCGGCGGTTCGCTTTCGGCCCGTCATGCGCAGAAGATCTGCAAGGTGATGGACGCGGCGATGAAGGTCGGTGCGCCGGTGATCGGCCTCAACGACTCCGGCGGCGCGCGCATTCAGGAAGGCGTCGCCTCGCTCGGCGGCTATGCCGACGTGTTCCAGCGCAATGTGATGGCTTCGGGCGTCGTGCCGCAGCTCTCGCTGATCATGGGTCCCTGCGCGGGCGGTGCAGTGTACTCGCCGGCCATGACCGACTTCATCTTCATGGTGAAGGACAGCTCCTACATGTTCGTGACCGGCCCGGAGGTGGTGAAGACCGTCACCAACGAAATCGTCACGCAGGAAGAGTTGGGCGGCGCCATCACCCACTCCAGCAAGACGTCCGTTTCCGACCTTGCCCTCGAAAACGACATCGAGGCGCTGCTGGCGGCGCGCGATTTCATCGACTTCCTGCCCAGCTCCAACCGCGACGATGCGCCCGAGCGCCCTTGCGCCGATGCGTGGGACCGCATGGAGCCGAGCCTCGACACCATCATCCCGCCGAACGCCAACCAGCCCTATGACATGCACGAGGTGATCCGTAAGACCCTCGACGAAGGCGAGTTCTTCGAAGTCCAGCCGATGCACGCGGGCAATATCCTGTGCGGTTTTGGCCGCATCGAAGGCAAGACCGTGGGCGTGGTTGCCAACCAGCCGATGGTGCTGGCGGGCGTGCTCGACATCAACTCGTCGAAGAAGGCCGCGCGTTTCGTGCGCTTCTGCGATGCCTTCAACATTCCGATCCTGACTTTCGTCGACGTGCCCGGCTTCCTGCCCGGCACCGATCAGGAGCACAACGGCATCATCAAGCACGGCGCCAAGCTGCTGTTCGCCTATGCCGAAGCGACGGTGCCGAAGATCACTGTCATTACTCGCAAGGCCTATGGCGGCGCTTACGACGTCATGAGCTCCAAGCACTTGCGCGGCGATCTCAACTACGCCTGGCCGACCGCCGAAATCGCGGTGATGGGCGCCAAGGGCGCGGTGGAAATCATCTTCCGCGGGCAGGACGTGGATGGCATTGCCGCCAAGACCAAGGAATACGAAGACCGCTTCGCCAACCCCTTCGTGGCGGCCAGCCGCGGCTACATCGACGAAGTGATCTATCCTCACTCGACTCGCCGCCGCATCGCTCTGGGGCTCCGCAAGCTGCGCAACAAGGCGCTGGAGAACCCCTGGAAGAAGCACGACAACATTCCGCTGTAAGACGGGAAGGGGTGTCCCTTTTGCGAGTATCGCGATGGGAGATCGGGCGTCACAGGTCCGCTCCTGATCGAAATTGAACAAAGGATTGGAAGCCAGGTCATGGAAGAGATTTACATCATCGGCGGCGCGCGCACTGCTATCGGTTCGTTCGGCGGTTCGCTTGCTTCGTTCCGGCCCGCCGATCTCGGCACCATCGTCATGAAGGAAGCCATCGCCCGCGCTGGCATTTCGGCAGAGTCGGTGCAGAATGTGGTGGTCGGCACGGTCGTTCCCACGCAGCCTAAGGATGCCTATGTCTCGCGCGTGGCTTCGGTGAACGCGGGTGTTCCGGTTTCCTCGCAGGCGATGAACGTCAACCGCCTGTGCGGTTCGGGGCTTCAGGCGATCATCTCGGCAGCGCAGGCGATTGCGCTGGGCGAGCATCAGGTGGCCATCGGTGCCGGCTGTGAATCGATGTCCAATGCCGCGCACATGACCAATGCTGCGCGCAAGGGTGTCAAGATGGGCAACCTCGTGTTCGAGGATGCCATGCTGGGCGCGCTGCACGATCCCTTCGCGGACATCCACATGGGCGTGACTGCGGAAAACGTGGCCGAGCAGTGCCAGGTTACCCGTCAGGTTCAGGACGAACTGGCCGTGGAAAGCCACAAGCGCGCGGCCAACGCCATCGCCAACGGCTATTTCAAGGAACAGATCGTTCCGGTCGAAGTGAAGTCGCGCAAGGGCGTTGTCGTGTTCGATACCGATGAACACGTCCGCGCGGATGCCTCGCTGGAATCGATGGCGGGGCTGAAGGCGGTGTTCAAGAAGGACGGCTCGGTCACAGCCGGCAATGCTTCGGGTCTCAATGACGGCGCCGGTGCGGTGGTTCTGGCCAGCGGCAAGGCGGTTGCCGAACAGGGCCTCAAGCCGATGGCGAAGATCCTTGGCTGGGGCCATGGCGGCGTTGAACCCAGCGTCATGGGGCTGGGCCCGATCAAGGCGGTTCCGGTGGCGCTGGAACGCGCGGGTCTGTCGCTCGACCAGATCGACGTGATCGAGGCGAACGAAGCTTTCGCCGCGCAGGCTTGCGGTGTCGCCAAGGAGCTTGGCTTCGATCCGGCCAAGACCAATCCGAATGGTTCGGGCATTTCGCTCGGCCATCCGATCGGCGCGACCGGGGCGATCCTTACGGTCAAGTGCATGTACGAACTGAAGCGGACCGGCGGCAAGTACGGCCTGATCACCATGTGCATCGGTGGCGGGCAGGGCATCGCCATGGTCATCGAGAATGTGGGGTAATCTCATGAAACTCGGACGGATGAACCACATCGGCGTTGCTACGCCGGATCTGGATGCTTCGATCGCATTCTATCGCGACGTGATGGGCGCCACCGACATTACCGAGCCGTTCGTGCTCGACAGTCAGAAGGTGCGCGTCTGCTTCGTCAACACGCCCGGAGAGAACGGCACCGCCGGCACGCAGGTCGAACTGCTGCAGCCGACCGAGGCGGATTCCGCCGTGGGCAAGTGGCTGGAGAAGAACCCGCTCGGCGGCCAGCACCACGTTTGTTACGAAGTGCCCGACATTCACGCAGCCAAGGCGTGGTTCGAAAGCAAGGGCAAGCGCGTGCTGGGTGAACCCCGCATCGGTGCCCATGGCACCATGATCTTCTTCGTCCACCCCAGGGACATGGGCGGGCAGCTCACCGAGATCATGGAAACGCCCAAGGAAGCCCACTGATAGACATGACGGGCGCCGCGGCGAGGGACGCGGCGCCGGACTGAGGAACCGGACTTATGGCAGACATCAACGACTGGAAGGCGCTTGCGGACAAGGAGGTCAAGGGCAAGGACCTGACCTGGAACACTCCCGAGGGCATTGCGGTCAAGCCGCTCTATACCGCCGATGACGTCGCGACCGATCCGGGCCTTCCGGGCTTCGCGCCTTTCACGCGCGGCGTGAAGGCTTCGATGTATGCCGGGCGCCCCTGGACGATCCGCCAGTACGCCGGTTTCTCCACGGCTGAGGAATCCAACGCTTTCTACCGCCGCAACCTGGCCGCGGGGCAGAAGGGCCTGTCGGTCGCGTTCGACCTCGCCACCCACCGTGGTTACGACTCCGATCACCCGCGCGTGGTCGGTGACGTCGGCAAGGCGGGCGTGGCGATCGACTCGGTCGAGGACATGAAGATCCTTTTCGACGGCATTCCGCTCGGCGAAATGTCCGTGTCGATGACGATGAACGGCGCGGTGATCCCGTGCCTCGCGTTCTACATCATTGCTGCGGAAGAGCAGGGCGTGTCGCCCGACCAGCTCACCGGGACCATCCAGAACGACATCCTCAAGGAGTTCATGGTCCGCAACACGTATATCTATCCGCCCGAACCCTCGATGCGGATCATTTCGGACATCTTCGCATATACTGCGGATAACATGCCGAAATTCAACAGCATTTCCATCTCTGGCTACCACATGCAGGAAGCCGGGGCGACGCAGGTGCAGGAACTCGCCTTCACCATTGCCGACGGCATGGAATACGTGAAGTACGGCGTTGCCTCGGGCCTCGATATCGACAAGTTCGCGGGCCGCCTCAGCTTCTTCTTCGCCATCGGCATGAACTTCTTCATGGAAATCGCCAAGCTGCGCGCCGCGCGCACGCTGTGGTATCGCGCCATGACCCAGCTCGGCGCCAAGTCCGAGCGCTCGAAGATGCTGCGCACCCACTGCCAGACCTCGGGCGTCTCGCTGCAGGAGCAGGACCCCTACAACAACGTCATGCGCACCACGATCGAGGCGATGGCGGCGATGCTGGGTGGCACCCAGTCGCTCCACACCAACGCGCTCGACGAGGCGATCGCGCTGCCGACCGACTTCTCGGCCCGCATCGCGCGCAACACCCAGATCGTCATCCAGGAAGAGACCGGCATGTGCAATGTCGTCGATCCGCTGGGCGGCTCGTACTACATCGAAGCGCTGACGCAGGAACTGGTCGACAAGGCCTGGGAAATCATCGAGCGCGTCGAGAGCGAAGGCGGCATGGCCAAGGCCGTGGGCGCGGGCTGGCCCAAGGCGATGATCGAGGAAGCTGCCGCGGCCCGTCAGGCGCGCGTCGACAAGGGTGATGACGTCATCGTTGGCGTCAACAAGTACCGTCTGGCGCAGGAAGACGCGCTGGAGACGCTGGAGGTCGACAATCATGTCGTCCGCGAAGCCCAGATCGCCCGCATCAAGAAGACTCGCGAAACCCGCGACGAGGCCAAGTGCCAGGCCACACTCAAGGCGCTGGCCGAAGGCGCCAAGGGCACTGGAAACCTCCTCGCTCTCGCCGTCGATGCCGCGCGGGAGCGTGCGACGCTGGGCGAGATCTCGGATGCGATGGAAGCCGCGTTTGGCCGCTACGGCACCATGCCGAAGCCGGTGAAGGGCGTCTATGGTGGTGCCTATGCCGGTGACAGCCGCTATCAGCAGGTTCTGAACGGCGTTGAAGCCGTGACCACCCGCCTTGGCCGCGCGCCCAAGCTGTTCGTGGCCAAGATGGGGCAGGACGGTCATGACCGCGGCGCCAACGTGATCGCTTCGGCCTTCTCTGACATGGGCTTCGACGTTGTTTCCGGCCCGCTGTTCCAGACTCCGGAAGAGGCCTGCAAGATGGCGCTCGACAACAACGTCGATGCTGTTGGCGCCAGCTCGCTGGCGGCCGGTCACAAGACGCTGATCCCCGAACTGATCGGCCACCTCAAGGATGCCGGCCGCGCCGACATCAAGGTTGTCGCCGGCGGCGTGATCCCGCCGCAGGACTATGACTTCCTCAAGAAGGCGGGCGTGCAGGGCATCTATGGCCCGGGTTCGAATGTGGTGGAATGCGCGGCAGATATGCTGCGTCTGCTCGGCCACAACATGCCGCCCGTCGGCGACGAGCTCGAAGCGGCCGAGTAAGGCGGGACCGGCTCCATATGCCCCTTGGCTTTTCCGTCGAAGCGCTGGTGCCCGGCGCGCGGGTCTCTGATCCGCCGCGCATGGGCCTCGTGCGTCTTGGGGAAAGCGAGTGGCTCGATCCGGTGCCTGACCTTGCCGCGCGTGCGGCAGCATTCGACGCTCATCCCGACAGTGTGCTGGTTACACCCGAAGCGGAACCGGGGATTGCCGAACTGGCTAACCTGCTTGGGGTTCCCGGCGGGATCGAGGCTTGTGCCCGGTCGGTCTGGGAAGACCTGTGCATCATGGTCCAGCCCGCTCCCGGGGAGCCGTTCCGGCTTGCGGCAGCGGCCGTCGGCTTTCCGACCGATTGGCGCATTGCGGAAAAGCTGGGTCAGCCGGTCCATGCCGTGCACGCGCCGATCCCGGGCTATGCCCAGTATCTGGCCTCGGGCGTCGACAAGTTCATGAACGGGCTGCAGTCGTTCAACCTGTTCGGGCGGAACAACGCTTTCGTCGTCCCTTCGGGCAATCTGCGCTACATGCCCGAGGCGCCGATGGCCCAGCGCTTTGCCCATGTGACGGCGGAGAACGCTGGCGATACGCTGTTCGTGCGCTGTGAGCGGGAGGCGCTGCGGCGCCTGCCCAGGTCGCGCGCGATCGTCTTCACGATCGGCATCTACGTGGAGCCGCTGCACGCGCTGAGCGATGCGGCAGTGACGCATATCGCGTCTTCTCTTGCGGGATTTGGCGAAGCCGAACTGGAACGGCGCGGCGCTTCGCACTATGGCGCGGCTCTGGCGCACTATGCAGCCGCGCGTGCCGGAAACCGGCAGGCGGCCTGAGGAGGAGAGGATCATGACCCACAAACTCGAAACGATGACGGTCCATGCGGGCTGCGAGCCCGATCCGACCACCAAGGCCCGCATCACGCCGATCTACCAGACCGCCAGCTATGTCTTCGACGATGTCGATCATGCCGCGCGGCTGTTCAATCTGGAAGAATTCGGGAACATCTACACCCGGATCATGAACCCCACCAACGGCGCGCTCGAAGGCAAGATCGCCGCGCTCGAAGGCGGCGTTGCCGCGCTGGGTGTGGCCTCGGGCCATGCCGCGCAGCTTCTGGTGTTCCACACGCTGATGGAGCCCGGCTGCGAGATCGTTGCTTCCAAGAAGCTCTACGGCGGCTCGCTCAACCAGCTCGGCCAGTCGTTCCGCAAGATGTCGTGGGAAACCACCTTCGTCGATGCGGATGATCCTGCGAATGTCGCGGCGGCCATCACCAACAAGACCCGCGCGGTCTTTGTCGAAAGCCTCGCCAATCCGGGCGGCGTCGTCACGGATATCGAGGCCATTGCGAAGATCGCGCATGACGCGGGCGTGCCGCTCATCGTCGACAACACGCTGGCGACCCCGGCCCTGTGCCGCCCGATTGAGTATGGCGCGGACGTGGTTGTCCATTCGGCCACCAAGTTCCTCAATGGTCACGGCAACGCCGTTGGCGGGCTGATCGTCGATTCGGGCAAGTTCGACTGGATGGCCTCGGACAAGTTTCCGACCATCAGCGAGCCGAACCCCAGCTATCACGGCATGAAGCTGGGCGAAACGTTTGGCAACATCGCTTTCATCATCGCCTGCCGCACGCTCGGCCTGCGCGATCTTGGCCCGGCCATGGCACCGATGAACGCCTTCCTCGCGCTGACCGGCATGGAAACGCTGGCGCTGCGCATGGAGCGCCACTGCGCCAACGCGCTGCACCTGGCCCAGTGGCTGCAGGCGCACCCCAAGGTGTCCTGGGTCAACTACGCCGGCCTGCCTGAAAGCCCCTATCACCAGCTCGCGCACAAGTACCTTGGCGGCAAGGGCGGCGCGGTGTTCACCTTTGGCGTGAAGGGCGGCTATGACGCGGGCGTGAAGCTCGTCTCGCAGGTTGAGCTGTTCAGCCATCTTGCCAATATCGGCGATACCCGCTCGCTGATCATTCACCCCAGCTCGACCACGCACCGCCAGCTTGAGGAAGGCGCGCAGATCGAGGCGGGCGCCGGTCCGGACGTGATCCGCGTTTCGGTCGGCATCGAGCATATCGACGATATCGTGGCCGATCTCGCACAGGCCCTGGAGCACATTTGATCCGATGACCGAAGCCCCCCACACCGAACCCCGTACCGACTGGACGCGCGAGGAAATCGCGGCGCTGTTCGACCTGCCGTTCACCGAGCTGGTCTTCCGCGCCGCCGAGGTTCATCGCGCGAACCATCCGGCCAACGAAGTGCAGCTCTCCACGCTGCTTTCGATCAAGACCGGCGGCTGCGCGGAAGACTGCGGCTATTGCTCGCAGTCGGCTTCGGCCAATTCGGGGGTCAAGGCGACCAAGCTGATGGACGTGCAGGCCGTGCTGCAGCGCGCGGCGCAGGCGGCCGATCAGGGCTCGACCCGCTTCTGCATGGGCGCCGCCTGGCGCAATCCCAAGGACCGCGACATGCCCGCCATCATCGAGATGGTGAAGGGCGTGCGCGAGATGGGCATGGAAACCTGCATGACGCTGGGGATGCTCACGCCCGAGCAGGCCGGGATGCTCAGCGAGGCGGGCCTCGACTACTACAACCACAACATCGACACTTCGCCCGAGCGCTATGGCGAGATCACCACCACGCGCACGATGGAAGACCGGCTCGACACGCTTTCCAACGTGCGCATGGCCGGGATCAACGTCTGCTCGGGCGGCATCGTCGGCATGGGCGAGACGCGCGAGGACCGGGTGGGCTTCATCCACACGCTCGCCACGCTGCCCGATCATCCGCAGTCGGTGCCGGTGAACGCGCTGGTGCCGGTCAAGGGCACGGTGCTGGGCGACATGCTGGCCGATACGCCGCTCGCCAAGATCGACGACGTGGAATTCGTGCGCACCGTGGCGGTGGCACGCATCACCATGCCGCACTCGATGGTGCGCCTCTCGGCAGGACGCGAGTCCATGTCCGAGATGACGCAGGCGATGTGCTTCATGGCGGGCGCTAACTCGATATTCACCGGCGACAAGCTGCTGACCGCGCCCAACGCCGGCGACGATACCGATGCGGCGATGTTTGCCCGGCTTGGCATCAAGCCGATGGCCATCAGCGAGACGCAGGCTCAGGTGGAAGCGTCGCGCATGCCCAAGGGCTGCGTGAAGCTGGAGGCGGCTGAGTAAGTGACACTCACCCTTTCTCGTCATCCCCGCGAAGGCGGGGATCCAACCGGCTTGGCGCCCAAACGCGGTGTCAGCTGGACCCCCGCCTTCGCGGGGCTGACGGGGTTTGGTGAGAAATAGGATGAATCTACGCCCAGTGGTCTTCGGTTTGATCGCCATAGGGTTGCTGACTGTTTGGATGTATTACGCCGGCATTTTCATGCACGGCGATTGAAGTTGGAGGAACGGGTTTGTTTAAGAAGATCCTCATCGCAAACCGTGGCGAGATTGCCTGCCGCGTCATCAAGACCGCCCGCCGCATGGGCATCCAGACGGTGGCCGTCTATTCGGACGCTGATGCGCGTGCCCCGTTCGTGCAGATGGCCGACGAGGCCGTTCACATCGGTCCGGCACCTGCCGCACAGTCGTACCTGATCGCCGACAAGATCATCGCCGCCTGCAAGCAGACCGGCGCCGAGGCGGTGCACCCGGGCTACGGCTTCCTCTCCGAGCGCACCTCGTTCGCCGAGGCGCTGGCCGCAGAGGGCATCGAGTTCATCGGCCCACCCGTCAATGCGATCGCGGCGATGGGTGACAAGATCGAGTCCAAGAAGCTCGCCAAGGAAGCCGGCGTCAATGTCGTGCCGGGTTATGTCGGCGAGATCGACGACACCGAGCACGCGGTGCGCATCTCGAACGAGATCGGCTATCCGGTGATGATGAAGGCTTCGGCCGGCGGCGGCGGCAAGGGTATGCGCCTGGCCTATTCCGAACAGGACGTGCGCGAGGGCTTCGAGTCCGTGAAGCGTGAGGGCCTGAACTCCTTCGGTGACGACCGCGTTTTCATCGAGAAGTTCATCCTCAACCCGCGCCACATCGAGATCCAGATCCTCGGCGACAAGCACGGCAACATCCTCTACCTGAACGAGCGCGAATGCTCGATCCAGCGCCGCCACCAGAAGGTGGTCGAGGAAGCGCCGTCGCCGTTCGTGACGCCCAAGATGCGCAAGGCCATGGGCGAGCAGTGCGTCGCGCTGTCGAAGGCCGTGGGCTACTATTCGGCGGGTACGGTCGAACTGATCGTCTCGGGCGCCGACCCGACGGGCGAGAGCTTCTATTTCCTCGAAATGAACACCCGCCTGCAGGTGGAGCACCCCGTCACCGAAGCGATCACCGGCGTCGACCTCGTCGAGCAGATGATCCGCGTCGCGGCGGGCGAAAAGCTGGAAATGACGCAGGACGATGTGAAGATCGATGGCTGGGCTATCGAGAACCGCGTCTATGCCGAAGATCCCTATCGCGGCTTCCTGCCTTCGACGGGCCGTCTCGTGCGCTATCAGCCGCCGGTGGATGGCTGGAGCGATGACGGCGCCGAAAACGGCCGCCGCGGTATCGATGGCGTGCGCGTGGACGACGGCGTCTATGAAGGCGGCGAAGTCTCGATGTTCTACGACCCGATGATCGCCAAGCTGATCACTTGGGGCGAAACGCGCGACGAGGCGGCGGACAAGCAGATCGCCGCGCTCGACGCGTTCGAGCTGGAGGGCCTCGGCCACAACATCGACTTCGTTTCGGCGATCATGCAGCACCCGCGCTTCCGCTCGGGCGAACTGACCACCGGCTTCATTGCCGAGGAATATCCGGAAGGCTTCACCGGTGCGCCTGCATCGGACGCGTTGAAGGTGAAGCTCGCCTCGGTTGCCGGTTTTGTTGCCGCTGCCCGCGCCGACCGCGCGCGCCGTGTCGATGGCCAGCTCGCCACGCCGCTCGATCCGCCGTCGGAATGGACGGTCACGATCGGCAAGGAAGCGTTCGAGGTGGTGATCGACGAGGATGCCGTCACGGTGAACGGCACCGAAGTCGAGCTCGAACTGGAATATACGCCGGGCGATCGCTTCATCGATGCCGAAGCCGATGGCGAGGACATCACGATCAAGATCGAGCCGACCCGCACTGGCTTCAAGATGACCACGCGCGGCGCGATCCACCAGATCACCTGCCTGCCCACCAGCATTGCCGCGCTGAGCAAGCACATGATCGAAAAGATCCCGCCGGATCTTTCGCGCTTCCTCATCTGCCCGATGCCCGGCCTGCTGGTCTCGCTGAACGTTGCCGAAGGCGACAAGGTCGAGATCGGCCAGCCGCTCGCGGTGGTCGAGGCGATGAAGATGGAAAACATCCTGCGCGCCGAAAAGGCGGGCGTGGTGAAGTCCGTCAGCGCCAAGGCCGGCGAGAGCCTCGCGGTCGACGCGATCATTCTCGAACTGGAGTGAAGCCCGGAGGCCCGTATGCACCTCGATCATGACCCGGCCGCGCCTGCTGGCAGTGAAATCACGTTCGACGACTTTCTGAAAGTCGACATCCGTGTGGGCACAGTAGTGGCGGCCGAGGTCTACGAGGGCGCGCGCAAGCCGAGCTATCGGTTGCGGATCGATTTCGGTCCGGGCGTGGGCGAGAAGAAGAGCGTCGGGCAAGTCGCGGCGCTCTATTCGCCCGAGGAATTGATCGGACGGCAGGTCGCTGCCGTGGTGAACTTCCCGAAGCGGCAGATCGGCAAGGCCGTGTCCGAAGTGCTTACGCTTGGATTTGCCGACGAGGAAGGGCGTGTGACGCTCTTCTCGCCGGACAAGGCCGTGCCGAACGGATCGCGGCTGTTCTAGGCTATCTAGAGGCTGATCACCTCTGAATGAGCCATTTGTCATTGCGAACGAAGCGAAGCCTGTCCTGAGCGGCTGCTGCAAGCAGCCAGCCGAAGGGCCGTGCCGTGATGCTCTGGATTGCCGCGGCCCTGCGGGCCTCGCAATAACGATTCAGGGTAAGCTGATCGCACTCTAGTGTGGTGGAAACGAAGTTCACCTCATAGTTCGTCGCTCCCGCGAAGGCGGGGGCCCCGCTGCTTTTTCATACGCTGTGCTGCAGAAGCGGGATCCCCGCCTCCGCGGGGATGACGGGGATAATGATGCGAACTTCTGTTTCAGGTGACT